>NZ_CP092915.1:2422466-3028082 GCF_022557175.1 Mycolicibacterium sp. YH-1
ACACGAGTGGCTGGGCTCCCAGGATCGGTACGCCGGTTCGGGCGGTGACCGGACCAAGCTGGAGAACCCGCTCGGCGCAAGCCATATGGGGCTGATCTACGTCAATCCTGAAGGCCCCGAGGGCAATCCGGATCCAGTCGCCGCGGCCATTGACATCCGCGAGACCTTCGGTCGGATGGCGATGAACGATGTCGAGACGGCCGCGCTGATCGTCGGCGGCCACACCTTCGGCAAGACCCACGGTGCCACTGACATCGAGAACGGGGTGGAGCCCGAAGCCGCACCGCTCGAGCAGATGGGCCTGGGCTGGAGCAACCCGGGCGTCGGCAACGAAGCCGTCAGCAGCGGCCTCGAGGTGACCTGGACCCATACCCCCACCAAGTGGGACAACTCGTTCCTGGAGATCCTCTACGGCAACGAGTGGGAGCTGACCAAGAGCCCGCAGGGCGCCAACCAGTGGAAGCCCAAGGACGGCGGCTGGGCCAACTCGGTGCCGATGGCCCAGGGCTCCGGCAAGACCCACCCGTCGATGCTGACCACCGACCTGTCGATGCGCATGGACCCGATCTACGGCGCGATCACCCGCCGCTGGCTGGATCACCCGGAGGAGCTGGCCGACGAGTACGCCAAGGCCTGGTTCAAGCTGCTGCACCGCGATCTGGGGCCGGTGGCTCGCTACCTCGGGCCGCTGGTGCCCAAGCAGACCTGGCTGTGGCAGGACATCGTTCCGGCTGGCAAGGCGCTGTCCGATGCCGATGTCGCGACGCTCAAGGCGGCCATCGCAGAGTCGGGCCTGACCACCCAGCAGCTGGTGGACACCGCGTGGAAGGCAGCGGCGTCATTCCGTTCCAGCGATCTGCGCGGCGGTGCCAACGGCGGACGGATCCGGCTGCAGCCGCAGCTGGGCTGGGAGGCCAACGAGACCGAAGAGCTGTCGCAGGTGATTCGCAAGCTCGAGGAGATCCAGCAGGCGTCCGACACCGGGGTGTCCTTCGCCGACCTGGTGGTCCTCGGCGGTGTCGTGGGTGTCGAGAAGGCGGCCAGGGATGCCGGGTTCGACGTCACGGTGCCGTTCACCTCGGGTCGTGGCGACGCCACCCAGGAACAGACTGACGTCGAGTCGTTCGCCTACCTGGAGCCCAGCAGCGACGGTTTCCGCAACTACGCGGGCAAGGGCGACAGCCTGCCGGCCGAGTACCGCCTCATCGACCGGGCCAACCTGCTGGGCCTGTCGGCTCCCGAGATGACCGTGCTGGTCGGCGGTCTGCGAGTGCTGGGCGCCAACTACGGTGGCTCGGATCTCGGCGTGCTCACTGCCAACAAGGGACAGCTGACGAACGACTACTTCGTCAACCTGACCGATATGGGCACCAAGTGGGCGCCGTCGCCGGCCGATGACGGCACCTACGTCGGCACCGACCGCGCCAGCGGTGCGCAGAAGTACACCGCCAGCCGTGTCGATCTGCTGTTCGGCTCGAACTCGCAGCTGCGGGCACTGGCCGAGGTGTACGCCGAGGACGACGCCAAGGAGAAGTTCGTCAAGGACTTCGTCGCGGCCTGGACCAAGGTGATGAACGCCGATCGGTTCGATCTGACCGCCTGATAGCAGCAACCTGAGTACCTCGACGCCCAGGTCGGCCCCCGTGGCTGACCTGGGCGTTCGGGTAGCTGGGATGGCCCAGCGCATGTCCGAAAAGCAGAAAACCGCCCTAACCAGGGCGGCTCTCTTGGAGCGGGCGACGGGAATCGAACCCGCGTAGCTAGTTTGGAAGACTTCACCCGTTGGATTGGGCAAAAGGCCGAGTGCTGGTCAGCCACGACGCGAACCGACCCGAACCAGCGCGAGCCGGACCGGGCCGGGCCGGTTGGGTCGGGTGTCGCTGGTAGAGCTACTGCGTGTCCGGGGGTACGACCGGGGTACGCCGCCGCGAGTCGAACACCGCGTGTGTCCTACCCCAGCCCTACTCTCGGCGAATGACAAAGTGATTACGTACGCGCACCTCGAGAACGGCAGGGTAGAAGGCGACGTCCTGGTCTGCGATGGGGGCGACCTCACGATGACCGGGATGATCACCGGCACCCTCACCGTCGGCCGGGGTGGCTATGCACTCATGTGCGGCACAGTGGGAAATCTGGTTGTCCGTGACGCTGGAGGCGCGCAACTCGACGGATGGTGCAACGGCGACGCCCGCAACGACGGCGGAGAGCTGAAGATCGCTAGAAACGCTCGGGTGGATGGTTCCACCTACGGCTACGTGTCGACCGTCTGACGCGACATGCCTACACAATTTGTTGTGTTGTCGCGCTACATCGGGCACCAGGTGTAGTGTCAACGGCAACCAGAGACTCTCTGTAGCTCAACGGATAGAGCACTCCCCTGACTAAGGAGAGGTTGCGGGTTCGAATCCCGCCAGGGACTTGGGAAGAGGCACGTCGAGCTGCACACCCGCGCTCCGTGCCTCTTCTGCTGTCTGCATGCAGACCAGCCCTCGGCGATCCGGAGGACTCTCGCGCCGAGGGCTGGAGGGTGTGACGCGCGACGGGTTATGCACACCCGCTGACTCTTGTTCAGCGGGAGCCGGGAACCGAACCCGGCAGCCGCGAGAAGGCACACCGGCAGGCAACCGCCTTGGCGGAGCTGTCGGTCGAGGACGCGGAAGCGAGGCTCACCTTGGACTGGACCTCGCCACTCCGGCACTCCTCGTTCTACAAGGCGGTGTACCGCCCGGCGGTGCTGCGGGCAAACCGGCTAGTCCCGGCCGCACAGCTCGCGCCGACTCAGTCGTTCCACTCGCTCCGCCACACGTACGCGTCTCTGTGTGTGGCGGCTGGGATTCCGATGTTCGAGATCAGCCGCTTCATGGGCCACTCCAAGCCCAGCACCACCGAGACCGTCTACGCGCACCTGCTCGGCGACGACCACAGCGCCGCGATGGGCGCGCTCGGGGGATTGGCCGCCGCCGCAACAGAGGCTCACGCCGGGAACGTGATCCGGCTGCGGGGTTAAGCCGGGTCTACGAGCCGCTTCGTCTCGACGCGGCGCTGGCCCTTCGTTGTGATGTGTACACGGTCGCCATCGATGTGCACTTCGCCGTTCGCGTCCAGGCGGCGCAGCGCCGTCGCCGTGGCGGCTTTCTCGTTCTTAGTGGGAATTCGACTCGTTGCCTTCGCGGTCCACGTGCCGAGCTCAACCCGCGCCGCACCCTCCGCGCCCCGGCGGTAGAGCAGGATCAGTAGGTGTTCGGGGTGTGTGACGCCCTTGAGTAACTTCGGGTAGTCGCCGAACATCTGGATCGCCGGAACCTCGCGGGTCACAAGACCGTCGATGATCTGCTGTGCCTCAGTATTGCTGACCTGGTGGTACAACCTGACGAACTCGGCCATGACCCAATCCATCACGCCTACAACGATTGTGGAGTCCTGGAGGTTGGGGCTGATGCCGGGGCCGAGGTGGGCGACGTCTCGCTTGTTCCGGATCGTGTAGAGCGGAAGTAGGTGGCGTGGGATGTGAATGCCCAAGCTGGGGTCCAAACCGCCGGTACTCTCGAGTTTCTTCACGATCTGCTCGACGCCGGGTGAAAGCTGCTTGCCGATCGGCGTATATGCCCCAAACGCTTTGAGCTGCAAAACTCGAATGGCGGCCTCCACGAACCGGCCGCCTTCAACCTCATTCGGCCGATGATCGCCGAGATAGAACCGACGCTTCGCCTCGGCGTACGCGTCGAACAGCGCGTCTATCAATTCATCTGGAATGCCAGCATTCTGGAAGCCCGGACGGATGCGGGCGAAGTCATCAGCGTGTGTCGAAGTCAAGCGGATCCGTTGCTAGCGTCGGCCGCTCCGAGCGCCTGGTTCAGGAAGGTTCCAAAGTCCGAGATGTAGTTCTTCCGAACTTTCGCTTTCTGATTGTGGCCCGACCCGGTAAGGGTGATCCCGGCATCGTCGATCGACTTGACATTTGCGGAGAAGTTACGATCCAGGACGCCGTATCGCTCGCATTCGCTGCGAACTTCCGACAGCTTGGTCTCCGTCTCTTCCAACACGACGGCGCGTGCTGTCAGGATGACTCGTGCGATGAAGAGCTGGCCCGCCTTCTTTCCGATCGGAATCTTCTTCGCACTGATGGCAATCTTCGGTATGCCGTCATCCAGGTGGACGACTGATTCGAGTCGCTCCCGGGGCACCTCGGTCTCCTTGGTCAATTTCGTGTAGAAGGTGTCCTCATCGGTACCGCCGCCACCGGACGACGGAGGGGTGCCCGAACCCGGCGGCGGAGGCGTGTCCGAACCCGTTGGCGAGGGTGGGGGCGCAACGATCGGCGAATGCACGGTAGGTGCGTAGCCGTAGAGGTCGACCGCGCGATTGAAAGCAACCTCACGGACCTCATCGGGGACGCCAGAATCCAGGACCGCTTGCCACGAGTCCTTCAGCACCTTCGTCACGTCCACGTCGACGCTCCACCCTTCACGCATTGATCTTGAAGGAGCCACGCTACGAGGGGTAATGCCTGAACCAAGACCGACACGCCGTGCGCGGGGGAGGCATGAGTGGTCCGCACGCAACATGTGTCCCACCTGCCGCAGCAGCCTCATCGGGAACAGCGATCTGGAGGTCCGGCACCCGTCCCGGGGTACAGCCGGGGTACGGCGGCAATTGGCGGACCGTGGTCCGGAACGCAGAAGACCCGCCCTACCAGGGCGGGTCCGTCTGAGCGGGCGACGGGAATCGAACCCGCGTAGCTAGTTTGGAAGACTAGGGCTCTACCATTGAGCTACGCCCGCGTGCAGTGCAACGCAGACTGTACCGGCGCCGACGTAGTCAAATCCAATTGAGTGCGTCGCGTGTCGGACCCGTAGTATCTCGTGCGCAGCGAGACACGGGGTGTAGCGCAGCTTGGTAGCGCATCCGCTTTGGGAGCGGAAGGCCGCAGGTTCAAATCCTGTCACCCCGACAGACACCCACATCGAACGAGCATGCAAGGAGCACCGCAGTGAAGAGCACCGTCGAGAAGTTGAGCCCGACCCGGGTTCGCATCAACGTGGAGGTGCCCTTCACAGAGTTGGCGCCCGACTTCGATCGCGCGTTCAAGGAGATGGCCAAGTCGATCCGCATGCCCGGATTCCGTCCGGGCAAGGTGCCGGTGCGGCTCCTCGAGCAGCGCGTCGACAAGCAGGCCATGTTCGAGCAGGTCATCGGCGAGGCCGTGCCCGGCCGCTACAGCGAGGCCGTGGCCACCTCCGAGGTCAAGCCCCTCGGGCAGCCGGAGATCGACATCACGAACAAGCAGTACGGCGAGGATCTGGCGTTCACCGCCGAGGTCGACGTTCGCCCCGAGATCACGCTGCCCGATCTGGCGGCGCTGAAGATCGAGGTTGACCCGATCGAGGTCTCCGACGATGAGGTCGACACCGAGCTGCAGAACCTGCGGGCCCGCTTCGGCACCCTCACCGGTGTTGACCGCCCGGCCCAGGACGGCGACTTCGTGTCGATCGACCTGTCGGCCACCGTCGACGGCGAGGACGTGCCGGAGGCCAAGACCGAGGGGCTGTCCCACGAGGTCGGCTCGGGTCAGCTCATCGAGGGTCTCGACGAGGCGATCAAGGGCCTGAAGGCCGAGGAGAGCAAGGTCTTCAAGACCACCCTCGTCGCGGGCGAGCACGCCGGCAAAGAGGCCGACGTCACGGTCAAGGTCAACTCCGTCAAGGAGCGCGAGCTTCCCGAGCCGGACGATGAGTTCGCGCAGCTGGCAAGCGAATTCGACACCATCGACGAGCTCAAGGAGAGCCTCGTCGAGCAGGTGAAGCGGGTCAAGCGCGTCCAGCAGGCCGAGCAGATCCGGGACCGCGCACTCGAGGCGCTGCTCGAGCAGACCGAGATCCCGCTGCCCGAGGCCATCGTGCAGGCGCAGGTGGACGACACACTGCACAACGCCATCCACGGCCTGGAGCACGACGAGGAGAAGTTCGCCGAGTCGCTGGAGAAGGAAGGTAGCTCGCGCGAGGCGTTCGATGCGGACAACCGCACGAATTCCGAGAAGGGCGTCAAGACGCAGCTGCTGATGGACGCCGTCGCCGATCACCTCGACATCCAGGTCGGGCAGACCGACCTCACCGAGCGTCTGGTGCTGATGTCACGTCAGTACGGGCTCGAGCCGCAGCAGCTGCTGCAGGTCCTCCAGCAGAACAACCAGCTGCCCGCGATGTTCGCCGACGTGCGCCGTGGCCTGACGATCGCTGCCGTGGTGCACGGTGCGACGGTCACCGACACCGAGGGCACCGAGATTGACACCGCGGAGTTCTTCGGGCCGCCGAACGCCGAGCAGCCAGCCGAGATCGCCGCAGATGACGACGACGCAGACGACGACGCAGATGACAGCGTCGCCGTCGAGGAGAACGCGGCCGACGACGACGTGACGGCCGACGACACGAAGTGACGCTGTGAGCGAACGCCGGCGTTCTAGGGAGTGCACGGCGTCGTGGGTTGGTTAGTGTCGGTGGACATGAACGACGAGTACGAATACTCGAAGAAAGCAGGTATCCAGTCGTGACTGAAATGCGTGCGAGCACGTCGGGGCTCAACCTCGTCGACTCGGTCTATGAGCGGTTGCTCGCCGAGCGAATCATCTTCCTGGGCTCACAGGTCGACGATGACATCGCCAACCGGCTGTGCGCGCAGATCCTGCTGCTGTCGGCGGAGGATCCCACCAAGGACATCCACCTCTACATCAACTCGCCGGGCGGCTCGATCAGCGCCGGTATGGCGATCTACGACACGATGGTGCTCGCACCGTGTGACGTCGCCACCTACGGCATGGGCATGGCCGCCTCGATGGGCGAGTTCCTGCTCGCGGCGGGCACCAAGGGCAAGCGCTACGCCCTGCCCCACGCGCGCATCCTGATGCACCAGCCGCTGGGTGGGGTCACCGGTAGCGCCGCCGACATCGCCATCCAGGCCGAGCAGTTCGCGGTCATCAAGAAGGAGATGTTCCGGCTCAACGCCGAGTTCACCGGCCAGACGATCGAGCGCATCGAGGCCGACTCCGATCGCGACCGCTGGTTCACGGCGCAGGAGGCGCTGGAGTACGGCTTCGTCGATCACATCATCACCAGCGCCAACCTCAACGGAGTGAAGCCATGACCGACCACACCGACCCGAGACTGGCCCCCCAGGCGCGCTACATCCTGCCCTCGTTCATCGAGCACAGCAGCTTCGGCGTCAAGGAGTCCAACCCGTACAACAAGCTGTTCGAGGAACGCATCATCTTCCTCGGCGTTCAGGTCGACGACGCGTCGGCCAACGACATCATGGCGCAGCTGCTGGTGCTGGAGTCGCTCGATCCCGACCGCGACATCACCATGTACATCAACTCGCCCGGTGGCTCGTTCACGTCCCTGATGGCGATCTACGACACCATGCAGTACGTGCGTGCCGACATCCAGACCGTGTGCCTGGGGCAGGCCGCATCGGCTGCGGCCGTGCTGCTGGCGGCTGGAACGCCGGGTAAGCGGCTCGCGCTGCCCAACGCCCGCATCCTGATCCACCAGCCGTCGCTGGGCGGTGTTATCCAGGGGCAGTTCTCCGACCTCGAGATCCAGGCCGCTGAGATCGAGCGGATGCGCACGCTGATGGAGACCACGTTGGCCCGTCACACCGGCAAGGACGCCGAGACGGTGCGTCGGGACACCGATCGCGACAAGATCCTGACGGCCGCACAGGCCAAGGAGTACGGGATCATCGACACCGTCCTCGAGTACCGCAAGCTGTCCGCGCAGAACGCCTGACGTCCGAACGGCGCGAATGCGCCAGCGCCGGTACGGTCGAAGTGTCCCTCTCGTGCCCGAAACTCTCCGCCGGATAACGGCGGCGACACGCCAGCGACACGGTGGCGCGTCCGGCGGGCCGTGGGGGACGACACGGGATATGTTCTCCTCCTACGCAGGTGAATATCACCGACGCGATTCGGCTTTATCGGTCGATGGCGACGGAACATACGGGTAGCGTCGGGTTACACCCGAGGTGTCCCTCCGGATGACAGATGTCGACGGCGATCGCAGAAAGTAGGCCAGCAGGACAATGGCACGCATTGGAGATGGCGGCGACCTGCTGAAGTGCTCGTTCTGTGGCAAGAGTCAGAAGCAGGTCAAGAAGCTCATCGCCGGACCCGGCGTCTACATCTGCGATGAGTGCATTGACCTGTGTAACGAGATCATCGAGGAAGAACTCGCTGACGCGGATGACGTCAAGCTCGACGAGCTGCCCAAGCCCGCCGAGATCCGCGAGTTCCTCGAGGGTTACGTCATCGGACAGGACACCGCGAAGCGCACGCTGGCCGTCGCGGTCTACAACCACTACAAGCGCATTCAGGCGCAGGAGAAGTCGCGTGACTCGCGGGCCGAGCCCGTCGAGCTGTCGAAGTCCAACATCCTGATGCTCGGTCCGACCGGTTGCGGTAAGACCTACCTGGCGCAGACGCTCGCCAAGATGCTCAATGTCCCGTTCGCCATCGCCGACGCCACCGCGCTCACCGAGGCCGGCTACGTCGGTGAGGACGTCGAGAACATTCTGCTCAAGCTGATCCAGGCTGCCGACTACGACGTCAAGCGCGCCGAGACCGGCATCATCTACATCGACGAGGTCGACAAGATCGCCCGCAAGAGCGAGAACCCGTCGATCACCCGCGACGTGTCCGGTGAGGGTGTGCAGCAGGCGCTGCTGAAGATCCTCGAGGGCACGCAGGCGTCGGTGCCGCCGCAGGGCGGGCGCAAGCATCCGCACCAGGAGTTCATCCAGATCGACACGACGAATGTGCTGTTCATCGTGGCGGGTGCGTTCGCCGGCCTGGAGAAGATCGTGTCCGATCGGGTCGGCAAGCGCGGCCTTGGCTTCGGCGCCGAGGTGCGGTCCAAGGCCGAGATTGACACGCAGGACCACTTCGCCGAGGTCATGCCCGAGGATCTGATCAAGTTCGGTCTGATCCCCGAGTTCATCGGTCGCCTGCCGATCGTCGCCTCGGTGACCAACCTCGACAAGGAATCGTTGGTCACGATCCTGTCGCAGCCCAAGAACGCCCTGGTGAAGCAGTACACCCGCCTGTTCGACATGGACGGTGTGGAACTGGAGTTCACCGACGAGGCGCTCGAGTCCATCGCGGACCAGGCGATCCACCGTGGCACCGGTGCCCGCGGTCTGCGCGCCATCATGGAAGAGGTCCTGCTGCCGGTGATGTATGACATCCCCAGCCGCGACGACGTCGCCAAGGTGGTCGTCACCAAGGAGACCGTCGAAGACAACGTGCTTCCGACCATCGTGCCGCGCAAGCCGCAGCGCAGCGAGCGCCGCGACAAGAGCGCCTGAGTTTGATCGCAGAATAGCCTCCGCCACGGCGGGGGCTATTTCTGTTGTGCGCTACGGGCTGAGTGTTGCCGTGATACCGGCGAGCACCGTCGTCAGCCCGGCTTCGAATGATGCGTCCGCATCGGGGTTGAACAGGACGAGGCGAACCCGAGCGGTGAGCGGAAACCGCTCGGCGTCAAGCAGTTCGGCATTGGCGTACGGGTTGTCCTCGTAGTCGACGCCCGACCTGGCCTGCTCCTCGATGGCGCTGCCGGTGACATAGTGCAGCAAGACCAGGACCGTCTGCGCGGCCGCGTCGAGATCGAATCCGGCGGACTGCAGACCAGTCAGCACCATCTCGTTGGCGGGCCGGGCGGACGGGGTCGCTGAGCCGACGAACACACGTGCGCCGTCGCGGTATTGCAGCAGCGCCGACCGTAGCGTCCGCGCGACATCGGCCAGCCAGTGCGCCACGGAGTCGCCATCGCCGAGTGGTCGCAGTCGTTGGCAGGCCTCGGCCGCGATGACGTCGGCCATGGCGTCGAGCAGCTCGCGCTTGTTCCTCACATGCCAGTAGAGGGTGGGAGCCTGCACGCCGAGCGCGGAGGCCAGGGTCCGCATGGAGAGACCGTCGAGACCGTGGTCGACGAGCAGGTCCAGGCCCGTCCGGGCGATGACGTCACGGGTCAACTTGGGCGACACACCACTCACCCTAACACTGTTAGAGTCGTCTCTAACGACGTTAGAGAGAGTGCGAAATGAGTGATGTCATCGTGGTCGGTGCAGGTCCAACCGGGTTGATGCTGGCGTGTGAGCTGGCATTGGCAGGCGTGACGGTGCAGCTGATCGACCGGTCGCCGGAGCGCTCGGATGCCTCGCGGGCGGCGGGGATGAATGCCCGCACCATGGAGATCCTCGATCAGCGCGGGATGCTTGAAGCCTTCGCGGCAGCGGGACGACCGATGGCGGCCGGGCACTTCTCGGGGATTGCGCTGGACACGGCTCTGCTGCCGACACGGCGTCCTTACACGTTGGCCATCATGCAGGTCGACACCGAACGCGTGTTGGAGGACTTCGCCACCCGGCTGGGTGTGGGGGTGCAGTGGTCCACGGAGCTGACGGGCATCGAGCAGGACGACACCGGTGTCACGGTGACGACCGACGGTGTGGCGGGGCCCGCACTGCATCAAGCCCGGTACGTAGTGGGCTGTGACGGCGGACGCAGTGCGGTGCGGAGATTGATCGGTATCGAATTCGACGGCGCTGACGCTCAGTTCGTCACGCTGCTAGGTGACGTCGAGATGGAGCACCCGCCTGCCGAGCGCACCTTTCTGCAGCGGCGGGACGCCGGCACCGTGACCGTGCTGCCGTTCGGTGCACTCTCTGGTGACACATGGGCGCGTGTCATGGTCACCGAATACCGTTCACCGGTTGCCAATTCGGGGGAGGTGACCATCGACGGGCTACGCCGGGTGCTGCAGAGTGTCGCGGGGACCGACTACGGCATCCACACGCCTCGCTGGTTGTCCCGATTCGCCGATGCCTCCCGGCAGGCGACCCGCTATCGCGACGGCCGAGTCCTGCTGGCCGGCGACGCCGCACACATCCATCCGCCGCTGGGTGGTCAGGGCATGAACATCGGGATGCAGGATGCGGTGAACCTCGGGTGGAAGCTGGCCGCCGTGCTGCGAGGCGTGGCCGACGAGGCATTGCTCGACAGCTACCACGCCGAGCGTCATCCAGTCGCCGCTCGGGTGCTGACCAACACCCGGGCGCAGACCGCCCTGCTCGACGAGGGGGAGAACGTCACTGCGATGCGGCAGACGTTCGAACGACTGTTGAGTGTTGACGCCGCCAATGAGCAAGTGGGCGCCGAGATCTCAGGCCTCGACGTCTGCTACCAGGAGGGTGATCACCCCTTGGTGGGTCGACGGGTCCCAGACGGTGACATCATGGTCGGCGCTCGGCCGCGGCGCGTCTATGAGCTGCTGCATCCGGCACGACCGGTGCTACTGACCTTCGACATGCTGATGGGCGACGAGGCCGACGCGAATCTGAGCGACCACGTCGTGCGGGTGGCGGCCGACAGCGTGGTGCGTCGGTGGCGGCTGCCGGTGATCGGTTGGGTCCCGCTGCCAGCCGCGCTGTTGATCCGGCCCGACGGCCATGTGGCCTGGGTTTCCCGGGACGGATCGACCGATGGACTCCGGCGGGCGGCCGCACGAATCGGCGCAGCCGGTCAGCTGTAGGTGATCCGTTTGCTAGTGTCGGGGTGGGCGCGCAGGACCGCCCGACGTCCGCTCGAAGGGGCTCAGCCTCCCTGCAGCTGTATCACGTTGTGACCGACCTCTTCTCGGCCCGACTTCGCGGACGCGGGCTCTCGAGAGGAGGCCGTCATGGCCAGCACCCTGCCCAATAATCCCTCCCTGGATCGGCTGCGTGAGTCCGCCCGCAGACTGCAGCGAGGGGTCATCGCGTCCGATCCCCAGGCGCTGGACCTCGTCCGGCGATACCATCCGCGGCCCGATATCGCACTCGGTGACGCCCCCGTTCGGTTCGCCCTGCACAATGCGCAACTGACCGTTGCCCGACGCTACGGATTCTCCGGATGGCCCGCCCTGGTGCACTACCTGGCACTCGCCGGAGACATCAGCGTCGACCCGAGCGGAGTCGACGAGGACGCCCTCGACCCAGTGGACCGATTCTGCGCGCTGGCCTCGTTGCGCTACGACGACGCCGACGCCCCACCGCGGCGCCGGGCCGCGGCGAAACTGCTCAAGGCTGACCCGGGGTTGGTCGAGCGGCACGTGTGGGCGGCCGCGTCCGCGGCGGACCCGGTCGCCATGGGCCGCCACCTCGCCGTCAGACCCGCGCTGGCGACTGCCCGCGGTGGGCCCTTCGGCTGGGTGCCGCTGATGTATCTCTGCTACTCACGCGCCCCGATCGACCGTGGCGAGGCCGAAGTGCTCGCTGCTGCAAGGCTTTTGCTCGATGCCGGGGCCGACCCGAACGCGGGCTACCTGTGGTGCGGAATGTCGACGCCGTTCACGGTGCTTACCGGCGTGTTCGGCGAGGGCGAGCAGGGTCCTCGCAGACAGCCGCGGCACCCGTTCGCGTCCGCACTGGCCACGCTGCTGCTGCAGCGGGGAGCGCACCCGGTAGACCAGCAGACCCTCTACAACAGGATGTTCCGACCCGACAACGCGCACCTGGAACTGCTGTTCGCGCACGGGCTGGCCGACACGGCGCCGAGCCCATGGGAGCGTCTGCTCGGTGAGGCGATGGAGACGCGGGCGCAGATGTGGCAGCGCCAGATCAGCTGGGCTGCCGAGCACGGATTCACCCACCGCCTGGATCTGCTGGCCCGACACGGTGTCGACGTCTCGGATGTCGATGTCATGGTGCCCGCGCTTCCAGATGACCCGAACACCCGTGACGATGACGGTGCGACACCCCTGCACCATGCCGCCTGGGACGGTGACCTCGACCTGATCGAGCGGCTACTGGCGGCCGGGGCCGATCCGACGGCGACTGACACCCGATTCGGAACGACTCCGCTGGGGTGGGCCGAGCACGCCTACCAGACCGAGGCCGCTGACCTGCTGCGGCCGCTCAGCCCGGGTGCTTGATCCGGTCGGGCCGGGTGTAGACGTTCATCGACGCGCCGCGCAGGAAGGCCACCAGGGTGAGGCCGGCCTGACTGGCGAGGTCGACGGCCAACGACGACGGTGCGGAGACGGCGGCGAGCACCGGAATGCCCGCCATGACGGCCTTCTGCGTCAGCTCGAATGACGCCCGCCCACTGACGAGCAGCACGGTGCCGGTCAGCGGGATGCGTTCGTTCTCGACCGCCCAGCCGATGGTCTTGTCGACGGCGTTGTGGCGGCCGATGTCCTCCCGGACCACCAGCAGCGTGCCATCCGCATCGAACAGCGCGGCGCCGTGCAGTCCGCCGGTGCTCGCGAAGACCTTCTGCGCCGCGCGGAGTTGGTCGGGCATGGCGGAGAGGGTTTCGGCGGAGACGACTGTCGGGTCATCACCGGGGGAGTGCCTGCTGATGGTGCGCACGGCGTCAATGGACCCCTTGCCGCACACGCCGCACGACGACGTGGTGTAGAAGTTGCGGGTCACATCCAGGTCGGGCAGCGCAACGTCCGGAGCGAGTCGCACGTCCAGCACGTTGTAGGTGTTGGTGCCGTCCTCTCCCGTCCCGCGGCAGTACTCGACACGGGCGATGTCATCGCGATGCTCGATGACGCCCTCGGTGAGCAGGAAACCCTGTGCCAGTTCGATGTCCGAGCCGGGGGTGCGCATCGTAACGGTGATGGCGGAACCGTTGAGCCGCAGCTCCAGGGGCTCCTCGACAGCCAGCGTCTCGGGCCGGGTGGTCACCTGGTCTCCGTTGAGGTGACTGACTCGCCGCCGCGCGGTGACCCTACCCACTGGGCTTCCCCCCCTCGCTGCGCTCGACCCCCGGGGTACCAGGCTCCAGTCGGATGACGACGGCCTTGGACACCGGCGTATTGGACTTGAGTGCGGTGTGGTCCAGGGGAACCAGGGGGTTGGTCTCGGGGTAGTAGGCGGCGGCGTTGCCGACGGGGGTGGAGTACGGCACGACGAGGAAGTCCTTCGCGCGGCGCTCCTCGAGATCGCCTGCGGCGTTGCGGTACTCGGAGATCAGATCCACGCGGGCGCCCTCGGCCAGGCCGAGGCTGGCGATATCGGTGGGGTTGACGAACACCACCCGGCGGCCACCCTTCACGCCACGGTAGCGGTCGTCGAGACCGTAGATCGTGGTGTTGTACTGGTCGTGGCTGCGCAGCGTCTGAAGCACCAGACGCCCCTCCGGCACCGGCACCCACTGCAGGGGCTCGTTGGTGAAGTTGGCCTTGCCGGTGGTGGTGGGGAATTCGCGGGAGTCGCGCGGTGGATGCGGCAACTGGAAGCCGTCGGGTGCGCGAACCCGGGTGTTGTAGTCGGTGCAACCGGGCACCACGTCGGCGATGGCGTCGCGGATGCGATCGTAATCGTCGACCAGCTCCTCCCACGGCACCGGATGATCCGCGCCCAGCACCGCACGCGCCAGTTGGCACACGATGGCCACCTCGCTGCGCAGGTGCTCGCTGGGCGGTGTCAGGCTACCGCGCGACAGGTGCACCATCGACATCGAATCCTCCACCGAGACAAGCTGTTTGCCGCCTGCCTGGAAGTCCTTGTCGGTGCGGCCCAGGGTGGGCAGGATCAGCGCGGTTCGGCCGTGCACGACGTGGCTGCGGTTGAGCTTGGTGGACACCTGAACCGTCAGCGCACACGTGCGCAGTGCCGCCTCGGTGACCTCGGTGTCGGGGGTGGCCGATGAGAAGTTGCCGCCCATCCCGATGAACACCTTGGCCCGGCCGTCGCGCATGGCCCGGATGGCGTCGACGGTGTCGTACCCGTGTTTGCGCGGGCTCTCGATGCCGAAGCGAGAATCCAGCGCGGCGAGGAACTGCTCGGGCATCTTCTCCCAGATGCCCATCGTGCGGTCGCCCTGAACGTTGGAGTGCCCGCGAACCGGGCACACCCCGGCGCCGGGCTTGCCGATCATGCCGCGCATCAGCAGCAGGTTGGTGGCCTCGCCGATGGTGGCCACCGCGTGCCGCTGCTGGGTCAGTCCCATCGCCCAGCAGAAGACGGTCCGTTCCGACGCGGCAAGCATGCCCGCGACCCGCTGCAGCTGTTCACGACCGATTCCGCTGGCCTGGGTCACCGTGTCCAGATCGACTTCGCGGGTGCGGGTTTCGTACTCGTCGAAGCCCGCGCAGTGCCGCTCGATGAAGTCGCGGTCCAGGACCGAGCCCGGAGCCGCGTCGTCGGCCTCCAGCAGCAGCCGGCCAAGGCCCGCGAAGAGTGCCATGTCGCCGCCGAGCCGGATCTGCACGAACTCGTCGGCGATCGGGACGCCGTGCCCCACCACGCCGTGCACCTTCTGCGGGTCCTTGAACCGCATGAGGCCCGCCTCGGGCAGCGGGTTGACGGCGATGATCTTGGCGCCGTTGGCCTTCGCCTTCTCCAGGATGGACAACATCCGGGGATGGTTGGTGCCCGGGTTCTGCCCGGCGATGAGGATGCAGTCCGCGTTCGCGACGTCCTCCACCGTGACGGATCCCTTGCCGATGCCGATGGCGTCGACAAGCGCCGTGCCCGAGGACTCGTGGCACATGTTGGAGCAGTCCGGCAGGTTGTTGGTGCCGAAACTGCGCACCAACAACTGGTAGAGGAACGCGGCCTCATTGCTGGTGCGCCCGGAGGTGTAGAACAGGGCCTCGTCGGGGCTGTCGAGTCCGCGCAGCTCATCGGCGATCAGTCGGTATGCCTCATCCCAGCCGATGGGGCGGTAGTGCGTGTCCCCAGGTCGCAGCACGACGGGCTCGGTGAGCCGGCCCTGCTGCGACAACCAGTACTCCGGCTGGCCGGCCAGATCGTGGACCGAGTGGCGGGCGAAGAACTCGGGTGTGACCCGTCGCTTGGTGGCCTCCTCGGCCACGGCCTTGGCGCCGTTCTCGCAGAACTCGGCGAGCTTGCGGCCGCCGTGCTCCTCGGGCCAGGCGCACCCCGGGCAGTCGAATCCGTGGCGTTGGTTCAGCTTGGACAGGGCCACCGCGGTCCGCACCGGACCCATCTGCTCGAGCCCGCGCCGCAGCGACACCGCCACGGCGGTAACCCCTGCGGCCTCGTCCTCGGCGCCTGTGACGATGATCTCTCGCTCGTCGATGGTCGCGTCGATGTCAAGGTCGGGGTGGCGCCGGGTTCCCATGTCTCCAGCTTAGGCGGGACGTCCACGCGAACCCATTTCCCGACGTTCACGGCCGGCATTGTGACGGCGACATCGACGTAACAATTCCGGAACATGGCGTTTCTAAGGTGAGCCGGTCACGTCCGCGAATGAGTTGCGGGCGCACGCGGGGAGAGGAACTCCATTGAGTGGAAATGTGGTCAGGCGGCAGGCCATCACCAGCGTCGAGGCCTACGTGCCCCCCGGCCATCAGCTTCGACCCGGCCGAGGCGCCCGGCGAGATCTTCGGCTCCAACGTCTTCACGCTGGCCGAGATGCGTCTGCGTCTGCCCAAGTCGGTCTACAAGTCCGTTGCCGCGAGCATCGAGAAGGGCGCCAAGCTGGACCCGTCCGTCGCCGACTCCGTCGCCTCGGTGATGAAGGACTGGGCGCTGTCGCGGGGTGCCACGCACTATGCGCATGTCTTCTACCCGATGACCGGGTTGACCGCAGAGAAGCACGACAGCTTCCTCGAGCCGGTGTCTGACGGTCAGACGCTGGCCGAGTTCGCAGGCAAGACCCTCATTCAGGGCGAGCCGGACGCCTCGAGCTTCCCGTCGGGTGGTCTGCGTTCCACCTTCGAGGCGCGTGGCTACACCGGCTGGGACGTCACCAGCCCGGCCTACATCTTGGAGAACCCCAACGGCAACACGCTGTGCATCCCGACGGTGTTCGTCTCGATGACGGGTGAGGCGCTGGACTTCAAGACGCCGCTGCTGCGCAGCCAGCAGGCGATGGGTGCCCAGGCCGAGCGCATCCTGAAGTTGTTCGGGCACAGTGACTTCGACCAGATCGTGTCGTTCTGCGGTCCCGAGCAGGAGTACTTCCTGATCGACCGGCACTTCTTCCTGGCGCGCCCCGACCTCATCAACGCGGGCCGCACGCTGTTTGGCGCCAAGCCGCCCAAGGGCCAGGAGTTCGACGATCACTACTTCGGCGCCATCCCCGAGCGGGTGCTCGGCTTCATGATGGACACCGAGCGTGAGCTGTTCAAGCTCGGCATCCCGGCGAAGACCAGGCACAACGAGGTCGCGCCGGGGCAGTTCGAGATCGCGCCGATGTTCGAGCGGGCCAATATCGCCGCCGACCATCAACAGCTGCTCATGACCACGTTCAAGACGATCGCCAAGAAGCACGGTATGGAGTGCCTGTTCCACGAGAAGCCGTTCGCCGGCGTCAACGGGTCGGGTAAGCACGTCAACTTCTCGCTGGGTAATGCGCAGTTCGGCAGCCTCCTGGTGCCCGGTGACACCCCGCACGAGAATGCGCAGTTCCTGGTGTTCTGCGCCGCCGTCATCCGCGCGGTGCACAAGTTCTCCGGCCTGCTTCG
Source organism: Mycolicibacterium sp. YH-1 (assembly GCF_022557175.1). The sequence continues at coordinate 2,439,944 of NZ_CP092915.1, forward strand.
GGTGTCGGTGGCCTCGGCCACCAACGACCACCGTCTCGGCGCCAACGAGGCGCCGCCCGCGATCATCTCGATCTTCCTGGGCGACCAGCTCGCCGATGTGTTCGAGCAGATCGCCAAGGGTGCCGCGACGTCGTCGAAGGGCAAGGGCACCATGATGATCGGGGTCGACACCCTGCCGCACCTGCCGACCGACCCGGGCGACCGCAACCGCACCAGCCCGTTCGCGTTCACCGGAAACCGGTTCGAGTTCCGTGCGCCGGGCTCGGGTCAGACCATCAACGTGCCGATGATCATCCTCAACACGATCATGGCCGACTCGCTCGACTACATGGCGACGGCGCTGGAGAAGGCCGTGGGCGAGGGCGAGGACTTCGACATGGCGGTGCAGAAGCTGCTCACCGAGATCATCACCGAGCACGGCGCCGTGGTGTTCAACGGTGACGGCTACTCGGACAACTGGCAGGTCGAGGCGGCCGCGCGTGGGCTGCCCAATCTCAAGACGACGCTGGACGCCATCCCGGAGCTCGCGAAGCCGGAGGCGGTCGAGGTCTTCGAGCGCTACGGCGTCTTCAACGCGCGCGAGTTGGAGAGCCGCGCCGAGGTCCGCTACGAGACCTACGCCCTCACCATCACCGTCGAAGCCAAGCTGACCCTGGAGGTGGGGTCGACCGTCGTGCTGCCCGCGGCGATCCGCTACCAGACCGAGTTGGCGCAGAATGTCGCGACGCTGAAGGCGGCGGGTGTCGAGCCGGACCTGACGCTGCTGCAGACGGTCTCCGCGCCGATCTCCGACCTGACCGGGGCGCTGACCGCGCTGAAGACTGCGATGGCCGAACACGGTGGGGACACCGCCGCGGAGGAGGCCGCCCACGCGCAGAGCCTGCTGCCGCTAATGGACGCGGTGCGAGCCGCCGCTGACGCGCTGGAGGGTGTCGTCGCCGACGATCTGTGGCCGCTGCCCACCTACCAGGAGATGCTCTACATCCTGTAGCCGGAGCGCTGATCTAGGGAACGCTCGGTCCGGCGGTGTCGTCGGTGGCGCGGCTGCCTGCCTTGTAGAGCAGCCGCTTGAGCTGGTGTTGCTCGTCGGCGGTCAGAGTGGACAGGACGCTCTCGTCCACAGCGTGGATGGCCGCTTCGCCGCGTCTGAGCAGTGCCTTGCCCTCGCGGGTCAGCTCGGCCGGCAAAGGCCTGCCTGCGGGAATTGATGCCGGACGCGTGACCGCACCGCGGTCCTCGAGTGCCTTCAGCACCTGGTTCATCGCCTGCGCCGAGACCTGGTTGTCGCGGGCCAGCTCGGCGCTGGTGAGTCCTGGCTGCACGGAGAGAACGCGCAAGCAGACGAACTCCGGCATGCTCAGCCCGAGCGGGGCCAGCTCGGCGATGGCCCGGGGTCGCAGTGCCGACATCACGCGATACATGAGGTAGCCCAACGGCTGGTCGTCGGCTTGTTCCATGGCACACATGCTGACAGATGCTATGAGCCGGCTGTGCGCACTCAGGCGGATGACGTCGACTTTTGCGCCGCACCATCAAGCTCCTTGACACCCACTGCGGGCGCCCGTATCAAGGAGGTTGATAGGTAGTTGGGCGGATGCAAGTCGCAGCTGTCACCTCGGAAAGGAAACAACGAGATGTCTTTTGGTGAATTCTCAGGCGGACCTGGCTTCGGCGGACCGGACTTCGGAGGTCCCGGATTTGGCGGACCCGGCGGTGGCGGGTTCGGGTTCGGTGGCCCCGGATTTGGTGGCGGCCCCGGCTTCGGCGGCTTCGGTGGTTTCGGCGGAAAGGGCTTCGGCGGTCCCGGTGGCCCCGGTGGAAAGGGCCCGTGGGGTCTCAAGCGTGCGGCGTTTGTCACCGGTGCCCTGCTGCTTGACGGCCCGGCGGATGCCGCGCAGATCGTGCAACGTGTCAGCGACGCGACCGACGGCGCCATCATCCCGCCGCAGGATATTGCCGACCTTGCCATCGGCCTGCTCGCCGGCCGCGGTGTGGTGACCGTCGACAACGGCACCGCAACCCTGACCGAGTTCGGCAAGAACCTGCTCGCATGGCGCGGCGTCAGCAGCGAGACCGTGCACGCATTCCTCGGGAAGGCATCCAAGTTCATCGATGTCATCAAGATCCACAAGGGGCTGCGCGAATTCGGTGAGCTGGCTCGCTCCATCGTCCTCGGCGGCACCGACGAGCAGAAGGCCGCGCTGGCCGAGAACCGGACCAAGATCCTGGACGCGATCACCGACGCCAAGAAGGCACTGCACCGCTCCCTCGGCGAGAGCTGACACCCTCACCAACCCCACCCAGCCGTCGAGACTGCGGTCAGATCGTGGAATCGTCGAGATTCGCGATCTGACTGCAGTCTCGCGGGTGGCCTGGGGTCATCTGCCGTACTTGGTGACGTACTCCGTCATGGTTTTGAGCTGATAGCGCGAGACCTCCGGGGCGGACTCGTCCTCGGCGAACACCGACGACACCATCACCGTGTCGGGCCGGTCGTAGAAACCGATCTCGGCCAGGCCGCCGAAGAACTCGTCCCAGTCGACGTCACCGTCGCCGATCTTGAGGTGCTGATGCACCCGCACCGGGTTGCCCGGGGGATTGGTGATGTAGCGCAGGCCATGGCTGCGGTGGTGGTCCATGGTGTCGGCGACGTGCACCAGGCGCAGCTTGTCGCCCGCGGCCCGCATGATGTCGATCATGTTGGCGCCCATATGGAACGTGTGGCATGCGACGTACACCATGCCGATGTTGGGGGAGTTGACGCCGCGGATGATCCGCACCGCCTCCAGCCCGTCCTCGACGAAGTCGTCGGGGTGTGGATCGATGCGAACGTCGATGCCCTCGCGCTCGAAGATGGGGACCAGTTCCTCCATGGACCGGAAGAACGCACGCTCGGACTCCTCGGCCTTCTCGGGACGGCCGGAGAACTCCGTGTTGATGACGTTCACGCCGAGGTCGACGGTGATCTGGACTACCCGCTTCCAGTTGCGCACCGCGGCCTCTCGCGCGTCCTCGTCGGGACCCGACCAGCGCAACACCGGCAGCACCGACGCGATACCGACACCGGCATCAGTGCAGGCCTTGCGGAACTTCGACACCAGGTGATCGTCTGCCCGCGGGTGGTTGAAGAACGGGATGAAGTCGCGGTGCGGGGTCAACTGCAGGTGCTCGTAGCCGAGATCGGCCACCACGCGGGGGAATTCGAGCAGCTCGTAGTCATGGTGGAACGGCGTGGGATCCAACGCGATCTTCACGTCACGCTCCGGTGATCGATGCGCGGTCGACCATCGTGACCTCGACGGGCAGCCCGCTGGTCAGGGACTCCACGCCCGCCTCGCACACCGCCGCGGCGGCGTAACCGTCCCACGCGGTGGGCCCGTCGACGTTGACTCCACTACGGACGGCGTCGACCCAGCGCTGGAACTCGGTGTCGTAGGCCTGACCGAACCGCTCCCGAAAGCCCGGCGTGATCTGCCCGCCCCGGGTCCCCGGCGCGCCCGTGCGCACCAGCCCGACGTCCAGGCCGATCATCGCGCTGCCCCTTTCCGCGACGACCTCGGTGCGCACCTCGTAGGCGACACCCGTCGTCACGAACAGTTCGACATCGACGTGTTTACCCGAAACGGTCCGCAGTATCGCGATCTGCGGGTCGGCGAGCCCTTGGGGCGCACCGGGATTGGCCGAGGGCTTCACGATCTGGATCGAGGCGATCTCCTCGTCGAACAGGAAGCGGGTGACGTCGACCTCATGGACGAGGGAGTCGCGGACCACCATCGCGCTGTCGAAGCTCGGTGGCACCGCGGGGTTGCGGTGCGCGCAGTGCAGGACGAGCGCGCGGCCCAGGTCGCCCGAGTCGAGCAGCGCCTTGAGTTGGGCGTACTCATGGTCGAATCGGCGCATGAAGCCGACCTGAATGAGTCGTGTGCCGAGATCGGCCTCGCGCTTGACGACCTCCAACGACGTGGCGACATCGGTGGTCAGCGGTTTCTCGCACAGCACCGGCTTGCCGTGCTCGAGGCAGGCGAGCAATTGCTTCTCGTGAGTGGGACCCGGGGTGGCGAGTACGACGGCGTCGACGTCCGGATCGGCGATCGCGTCGAGCGGGTCGACGATGGTGCGACAACCGGGGATGGTGGCGGCCAGCTGCTCGGCCTTCTCGGTGACGTAGTCGTTGACGACCGACACCCGGGCACCGGAGATCCTGGTGCTCAACCGGGCGACGTGATCGGCACCCATGACGCCCACTCCGAGGACGGCTACACGCAAGTCGGACATGGCTTCTGAGTTCTCCTGAGTCAGTTGAAGCGAACGGATGGCACGCCGCACGACCCGAGGTAGGACCGGGTGCGCTTGGCGATGGGCAGCGGGGCGTCGACCTGACACGGATACATGTCCTGCTCGACGATCGCGAACACGTCGATGCCGAGCCCCTCGATCTCGGCCAGCAGCGGTGGCATCTCCGGAATTCCCAGCGGGGGCTCGATCATGGCGCCGAGCTTGACGGCCTCGCCAAACGGCAGGTCCTCGGCCTCGACCTTGGCGCGTACCGCGGGATCCACCTGCTTGAGATGCAGGTAGCCGATGCGTTCGGGTGCACGCCGGATGATGGCGATGTTGTCACCACCGCAGTAACTGATGTGCCCGGTGTCCAGGCACAGGTTGACGAACTCGCCGTCGGTGCCGTCGAGGAAGCGGTACACGTTCTCCTCGGTGTCGACGTGGCTATCTGCGTGCGGGTGGTACTGCGCGCGCACGCCGTACTTCTCGAACATGGCCCTGCCGAGATCGTTCATGCCCTGGGTCTTCTTGCGCCACTGCGCGGGAGTGAGGTTGCGGTCCTCGAGCACCGCACCCGTGGCCGGGTCGCGCCACATCTCCGGGATCACGACGACGTGCTTGCCGCCAACTGCCGCCGTCAGCTTCGCGACATCCTCGATCTGGGACCACACGGCACCCCACGAATCGTCCTGATGGAGATGCTCGAAGACCGTGCCCGCCGACAGCTTCAGGTTGCGTTGGGCGAGTTCATCGGAGAGTTTGGCGGGATCGGTCGGCAGGTAACCGAAGGGGCCGAGTTCGATCCACTCGTAGCCCGACGCCGCGACCTCGTCGAGGAATCGGGTGTACGGGGTCTGCTGCGGATCGTCGGGGAACCAGACGCCCCAGGAGTCGGGGGCCGAACCAACGAGAATGCTTGCCATGGTGTTTCGTGTCCTCTTAGCGATCGGAGGGGCGGATGTGGGCGCGCTGGATGGTCTTCCATTCGGCGTAGGTCGTATACGCGGCGCGGGTGGAGTCGAGTGCCGACACCTCGCTGACGGGAACGTCCCACCAGGACTCGCTGTCGGGTGCGGGGATCATCGGATCGGTCTCGACGTGAATCACGGTGGTGCGATCGCTGGCCTTGGCCACCTTGACGGCATCGCCGAACTCGGACGCCGTGGCGACCTTGATGACGTCGGCGCCCAGGCTGGCGGCGTTGGCGGCGAGATCGACGGGGAGCTTGTCACCGTCGAGGCGGCCGTCGTCGCTGCGGTAGCGGTAGGACGTACCGAACCGCTGTGACCCCAACGCCTCCGACAGTGACCCGATGGAGGCGAAGCCGTGGTTCTGCACCAGCACGACGATGACCTTGATGCCCTCCTGCACGGCGGTCACCAACTCCGTGGCCATCATCAGATAGGACCCGTCGCCGACCATGACGAAGACATCGCGGCTATCGTCGGCCATCCGGACACCGAGGCCGCCCGCGATCTCGTAGCCCATGCAGGAGTATCCGTACTCGACGTGGTAGCCCTTGGGATCCCTTGTCCGCCAGAGCTTGTGCAGATCGCCGGGCATGGAGCCGGCGGCGCAGACGACGACGTCGCGGGGATCGCTCAGGGTGTTCGCCAGGCCGATCACCTGGTTCTGGTTGAGCGCCGCGCCCCGCTGGCCGTCCGTGATCGCGTACGCCGCGGAGACGGTGTCGTCCCACTCCTTGGCCAGCGCGGCGGTGCGCGACCGGTAGTCATCGCTGACCGAGTAGTCGCCGAGCGCCGCCTCGAGTGCCTCGATGGCCTCCCGCGCGTCGGAGACGACGCTGATGCCGCCCTGCTTGACCGAGTCCAGCGACGCCACGTTGATGTTGACGAACCTGACGTCGGGGTTGTTGAACGCGGTGCGCGATGCGGACGTGAAATCGCTGTAGCGGGTACCGATGCCGATCACCACGTCGGCCTCGGTGGCCAGCGCGTTGGCTGCGGTGGTGCCCGTGGATCCGACGGCTCCCACACACTGCGGATGGTCGTAGGACAGCGCGCCCTTGCCTGCCTGGCTCATGCCGACGGGGATGCCGGTACTCTCGCAAAACGCGGCGAGTGCCTCGGTGGCACCGGAGTAGACGACGCCGCCACCGGCGACGATCAGCGGTGTGCGGGCCGACCGGATCACCTCGGCGGCGCGCGCGATCACCGAACGTTCCGGCAGCGGCCGGGCGATATGCCAGGTGCGTTCGGCGAACAGGGATTCCGGCCAGTCGTGTGCCTCAGCCTGGACGTCCTGCGGGATGGCCACGGTCGCCGCGCCCGTCTCGACGGGATCGGTGAGCACACGCATCGCGCCGAGCAGCGCGGCGGGCAGCTGCTCGGGGCGCCACACCCGGTCGAAGTAGCGCGACAGCGGTTTGAATGCGTCGTTGACCGTGACGTCGCCGCTAGCCGGCAGTTCCAGCTCCTGCAGCACGGGGGAACTGACCCGAGTGGCGAACGTGTCGGCGGGCAGTAGTAGCACGGGCAGCCGATTGATGGTCGCCAACGCGGCGCCGGTCAGCATGTTGGTGGACCCGGGGCCGACGCTGGCGGACACCGCCCAGGCCTGCAGGCGGTCCCTCTGACGTGCGTAGGCGACGGCACTGTGCACCATGGCCTGTTCGTTGCGGCCAAGCACGTACGGAAGCAGTGGCGCGGTGCCCGCCTCGGCGGCGGCGACCTCGTCCTCGAGCAGCGCCTGGCCCAGGCCCGCCACGTTGCCGTGGCCGAAGATGCCGAAACAGCCCGCGAAGAACCTGCTGCGCTCGCCGTCGCGTTCGACGTACTGGGCTCCGAGGAACCGAATGGTGGCCTGCGCCACCGTGAGTCGGATGGTCGGCTCGGCGTCGGGCGTCTTCTCGGCTCGCTTGGGTGCGGTGGAGACCACGTTTACGCTCCTCTTGGGTCGTGGAGGGGCAGGCGGGGGTCGACGGCCTGGTTGTCCCAGGTGCCGCGGAGCCAGGTGTGCTCCGGGTCGTCGACGATCTTCCAGGCGCGTTCGGCGCCCGGTCCGGCCATGACGTTGAGGTAGTACATGTGATAGCCCGGCGCGGCCACCGACGGGCCGTGGTAGCCGTGCGGCACCAGGACGACGTCGCCGGTGCGGACCTCTTCGAGGACCTCGATCGGACGGTCCGGGGTGCCGTACACGCGGTGGTAGCCGAAGCCGCGGGAGCCATCCGGGCCGGCCGCGATCTCGAAGTAGTAGATCTCCTCGAGTTCGCTTTCGGTGGCGGTGTTCTCATCGTGCTTGTGCGCGGGGTAACTCGACCAGTTGCCGCCCGGTGTGATGACCTCGCAGGCGATCAGCGAGTCGGCCTCGAAGACGCCCGCGGTACCGAAGTTGTGCACCTGGCGGCTGCAGTTGCCTGCACCGCGCAGTTCGACCGCGACGTCGGCGGCCGCGACGCGCCGGTTCGGGAACGACCGCTTGGCCCGGGCACCACAGATCGCGAAGCGGCCCTCACCGGAGATCGCATAGGACTGATCGACGCCGAGGTACACCATGTCGGACGGGCCGTCGAACACCGAGGCCCTGGGCGTCACCTCGAACGTCTCGCCGCGACATTCGACGGTGCCACCGCCCGCCAGCGGCAGGATCATCACCTCTGTGTCGCCAGTTGTCAACGAGATGGTTTGACCTGCGGGCAGTTCCACCACCTGGAGGCTCGACTCGGTCCAGCCCGCCGACTCCGGGGTGACATCCACGGTGTACGGAGCTGTCGCGCTGTTGGCTGGGATGTAGAGCTTGCTATGCACCTCTCACCTCACCATCGACACGGCCGTGGAGACGGCGGATGCGACGTCGTCATCGGGTGGGTAGAGCAGTGTGCGACCAACGATCAGGCCGCGCACCGACGGCAGCTCGAGCGCCTTCTCCCAGCTGGCGAACGCCTCATCGGGATCGGCGGGATCACCGCCGAGGAGCAGCGTCGGCATGGTGGTGGCCTCCATGACACGGTCCATCTCATCGACGACGGGCAGCTTCATCCAGGTGTACGCCGACGTCGAGCCCAGTCCCTGGCCAATGTGGATCGACTTGATGACCGCGTCGGGGGAGAGGTCGTTGCGGACCTTGCCCTCGATGCGGGTCGACATGAACGGTTCGAGCATGGCGATCAGTCCGTGTGCCGCCAGTTCGTCGATGGCCTGTGCGCACGCGGACATCGTCGCCACCGTGCCCGGGTCGTCGAGATCGATGCGGCACAACATCTTCCCGCCGTTCATGTTGGCCGCCGCCGTGGACGCGGCGGTGGCCGCCGTCATGCGGTCATCGAGTTCGAACGACGCGCCTGCCAGACCGCCACGGTTGAACGACGAGAACACGACCTTGTCCTCCAGAGCCCCGAGTAGAAGCAGGTCGTCGAGGATGTCGGAGGTGGCCAGCACGCCGTCGACGCCGGGATCGGCCAGCGCCGCGCGCAACCGGTCCAGCAGATCGACGCGGCTGTTCATTGCCGTTGGGCGCGAACCGACAGCCAGGGCGCCGCGGGCGGGATGGTCGGCGGCGACGATCATGAGGCGGCCGTCGCCACGCACCGTGGGCCTGGTGGTGCGGGCCTGCCAGGCCCTGGCGATCGCGAGCGGGTCGCAGGCGCGGAGGTCGGTGACGGCGGCGTAGTCGGCGCAGACCGTGCCCTGCCTAGACATTGACGGCTCCCACCGCGGTCTGTTCGGCGAGCGCGGCGACCTCGTCGGCCCGCGGCATGGCCGTCGAGCACTCGAGGCGGGACGCGACGATAGCGCCTGCCGCGTTGGCGTAGCGCAGCGTCTTCTCCAGCGGCCAGTCGTGTAGGAGGCCGTGGATCAGGCTGCCGCCGAAGGAATCCCCGGCCCCGAGGCCGTTGACGACGTCGACCTCGTTGGGCGAGACGGTGACCGAGCTGTGCCGAGTCCTGCCCAGCACCCCGCGCGGTCCCTGTTTGACGATGGCCAGTTCCACGCCGAGGTCCAGCAGCGCGTCGGCGGCCTTGTGCGGGTTGGACTCGCCGACGGCGATCTCGCACTCCTCGCGGTTGCCCACCGCGACCGTGACGTGTCGCAGTGCGCGCTGCACCTGCTCGGTGGCAGCGGCCGGCGACTCCCAGAACATCGGTCGGTAGTCCAGGTCGAGGACGGTCAGGGGTTGCCGCTCGCGAGCCGCCCACGCCGCGAAGTGCGCACTGCGGCTGGGTTCTTCGGACAGCCCGGTGACCGTCGACCAGTACAGTTGCGCACCCCGCACCGCGTCGACGTCGATCTCGTCGGGCCGGATCTGAAGATCGGGCGCCGAGGGCTTCCGGTAGAAGTACAGCGGGAAGTCATCGGGCGGGAAGATCTCGCAGAAAGTGACTGGCGTGGGGTACTCGCCGTGCACCGTCACGTACCGGTTGTCGACGCCGAGGTCGGCGAGTTCGGCACGCACGAATCGCCCGAACGGGTCGGCGCCGACGCCGGAGATCAGAGCGGTGCGGTTCCCCAAACGTGCTGCAGCGACGGCGACATTCGCCGCACTGCCGCCGAGAAACTTGCCGAACGTCTCCACGTGCTCGAGGCCGACACCGGTTTGGAGAGGGTAGATGTCGACGCCGCAACGCCCGATGGCGAGGACGTCGAACGGTTCGGTGCTTGTCAATTCATCTCCCCGGACGGTGGTGGACTGGGCTCGTCTATGACTGTGCCCCGCGTCACTCCGCCGTGTCAATAGTTTGTCCTGACATTCGGACTTTCAATCATGCCGGTGATAGCATCCGGCTACTGTTTCTCGTCAGTAGCCCGAGATCGGAGTAGGCGTGCCCGTAGCGGTTGAACTCGACAGGTCCAGCCCGGTTCCTCTCTACTATCAGCTCGCCCAGGCGATCGAAGCCGCGATCCGCGACGGAGACCTGGCGCCGGGCGATCGCTTCGAGAACGAACTCGCGCTGGCGAAGCGCCTGACGCTGTCCCGGCCCACCACCCGACGTGCGATCCAGGAACTGGTCGACAAGGGCCTCTTGGTGCGCAAGCGGGGCGTCGGGACCCAGGTCGTCCAGAGTCCGGTGCACCGCCGGGTGGAACTGACCAGCCTGTTCGACGATCTCACGCGTGCCGGGCAGACGCCCACGACCGAGCTTCTCGAGTACCAGCGGATGGTGGTCGATGAGGAGGTCGCGACGGAGCTGAACCTCGCTGCCGACGCCGAGATCGTGATGATCCAGCGGCTGCGGTGCGCCAACGGCGAGCCGCTCGCGGTGATGACGAACTACCTGCCCGCCGACCTGGCGCCGGACGCCGAGGAGCTCGAGGCGAGCGGCCTGTACCAGGCGCTTCGCACGCGTGGCGTGCACATCCGGTTGGCGCGTCAGCGGATCGGCGCCAGGCCCGCGACCAGGTCGGAGGCGCGGCTGCTCAACGAGAAGGCGGGGGCTCCGCTCCTCACGATGAGCCGCACGGCGTTCGACGACTCCGGCAAGGCCGTCGAGTACGGCAGTCACTGCTACCGCGCGTCGCGGTACTACTTCGAGACCACGCTCGTCGACCGATGACGGCGGCGGGGCGTCAGCTGAACGCCTGACGGAATCGCTCCAACGCCACGGTGCTGTCACCGGACGCCCACGCCTCGAGGCCGACCGTTCCGCTGAACCCGATCTCGCGCAATGCCCTCGCGATGGCGGGGTAGTGGATCTCCCCGGTGCCTGGCTCACAGCGGCCGGGGACGTCGGCGACCTGGATCTCGCCGATGGCGTCGCCGCACCGGCGGACGAGCTCGACGAGGTTCCCCTCGCCGATCTGTGCGTGATACAGGTCGAGCATCATCTTCACGTTCGGATGCGTGACCGCCTCGACGAGTGCCAGCGTGTCCTTCGCGCGTGCCAGTGGCACACCGGGGTGGTCGACGATCGTATTCAGGTTCTCGACGCAGAACGTCACGTTCGCTGCGGCGCCGAGGTCGCCGATGCGCTCGAGTGCTCGCGCCGCTGTCAGCCACATGTCGCCGGTGGTGCGGTAGCGGGGCCGGGCCGCCTGGCCGTCGACGAGTTCGGCGGTGTGCAGGTTCAACCGCGGAACCCCAAGGGTCTCAGCGGCTTTGATGCTCAGTTCGGCCGTGCGCACGACTTCTTCGGCACCGTCGCGGTCGACGAGGTCGCCGTGCAGGTAGCCGGTCATCGACGAGAACGTGGCCCCGGTGCGCGCGAGTGCCTGCAGATCCTTGTCGTGCCAGCTCCAGATCTCGACGGCGAAGCCCAGTTCGTCGATCCGCTTCACGCGATCGAGGATCGGCAGGTCGGTGAACACCATCTCGGAGCACGCCGCCAGTTGGAGTTCCGTCATCGTTTGTCACCCATCTCAATCTGACCTGGATCAACGGACCCTAACATTTGACCTGCAGTCCGAATGTCCTAACAAAGTATTGACATTCTGGTGTGAGCCGTATTACATCAGGACCGAGGCGTGTCGCAGCGCATGGTCCCATCGGATCCGAAGTCGCGGCCGGCCAAGTCGAGACAAGGAGACAAACAATGGCGTTCAGGCGGCTCGCGGCGATTGCTGGAGCGGGCGTTATCGTGCTCGGGATCGTGTCGTGTTCATCGACCGGCGGGAAGCCCGCGTCCTCGGGTAGTGGCATGGGCGGAGGAACCGTCGACACACCGCGGATGACCGTCGCGATGATCACCCACGAGGTGCCCGGCGACTCCTTCTGGGACCTCATCCGCAAGGGCGCCGAGACGGCTGCCAAGAAGGACAACATCGAGCTGCGGTACTCCAACGATCCGGAGGCGCCCAACCAGGCGAACCTGGTGCAGAGCGCCATCGACAGCGGGGTTGACGGCATCGCCGTCACGCTCGCCAAGCCAGACGCGATGGCACCTGCGATCAAGGCCGCCATCGACAAGGGCATCCCGGTGGTGGCCTTCAACTCCGGTTTCGACAACTTCAAGCAGATGGGTGTGCAGGAGTACTTCGGCCAGGACGAGAAGCTGGCGGGCGTCGCGGCGGGCGAGCGGCTTACCAAGGACGGGGCTCAGAACGTCATCTGCGTCATCCAGGAGCAGGGCCAGGTCGCGCTCGAATCACGTTGCGCCGGTGTCGCGCAGGGTTTCAAGGGCAAGACCGAGATCCTGAACGTGAACAGCAAGGACATGCCGTCGGTCGAGGCGACGATCACCGCCAAGCTGCAGCAGGATCGCTCGATCGACCACGTCGTGGCCCTCGGTGCTCCGATCGCGCTGACCGCCGTTCAATCGGCGAGCAACGCGGGCAGTTCGACCAAGATCGTCACCTTCGACACCAACGCCGCACTCGTTGACGCCATCAAGGGCGGTCAGGTGCAGTGGGCGGTGGACCAGCAGCCGTTCCTGCAGGGCTACCTCGCCATCGACGGCCTGTGGCTCTACGTGAACAACAAGAACCTGATCGGTGGTGGCCAGCCCACCTTGACCGGGCCGTCATTCATCGACGGCTCCAACATCGATGCCGTAGCCGAGCTGGCCAAGGCCGGAACTCGATAGAGACGACGGGGAGAGCAGACGTGTCTACTCAAGCAGAACTGGATGTCGCCGAACACAAGGTCGTCCGCGATGAACGGGTGAAGGAACGCAACCGCTTGCAGCGCACGCTGATTCGCCCGGAGATGGGCGCGGGCATCGGTGCCATCGGAATATTCGTCTTCTTCTTCGTCGTGGCGGCGCCGTTCCGGGAGGCCTCGTCACTGGCCACCGTGCTGTACGCCAGCTCCACAATCGGCATCATGGCCTGCGGTGTCGCGGTGTTGATGATCGGCGGCGAGTTCGACCTGTCGGCAGGTGTCGCAGTGACATTCAGTTCGCTCGCGGCGTCGATGCTGGCCTACAACCTCCATCTCAACCTCTGGGCGGGTGCGGGCTTGGCGCTGATTCTCGCGCTGGCCGTCGGCTTCCTCAACGGTTATCTGGTGATGAAGACCAAGATCCCAAGCTTCCTCATCACGCTGAGTTCGTTCTTCATGCTGGCCGGCATCAACCTCGCGGTCACCAAACTGGTGGCCGGCCAGGTGGCCACGCAGAGCGTTAATGACATGCAGGGCTGGGACTCGGCGCGCGCGGTGTTCGCCTCGTCGTTCACGGTCTTCGGTGTCAGCATCCGCATCACGGTCGTGTGGTGGCTCGTCTTCACCGCAATCGCGACTTACGTCCTGTTCAAAACCAAGATCGGCAACTGGATCTTCGCCGTCGGCGGCGACGCGGAAAGCGCTCGCGCGGTCGGTGTTCCCGTGACCAAGGTCAAGATCGGGCTGTTCATGTTCGTCGGATTCTGCGCCTGGTTCGTGGGCATGCATCTGCTGTTCGCGTTCAACACCGTGCAGTCCGGTCAGGGCATCGGTAACGAGTTCTTTTACATCATCGCCGCGGTCATCGGTGGCTGCCTTCTGACCGGCGGGTACGGCACCGCGATAGGTGCTGCCATCGGTGCGTTCATCTTCGGTATGACCAACCAGGGCATCGTTTACGCCGGATGGGACCCCGACTGGTTCAAGTTCTTCCTGGGCGCGATGCTGCTGTTCGCGGTGGTCGCCAACAACGCCTTCCGTAACTACGCAGCGAAGAGGTGACCCGTGACCACAACAGTTGAACGTCCCGAGCACGACGCTCCATCGGGCGGCAATGTGCCACTTGTGGAGTTGCGCAATGTCGGCAAGTCCTACGGCAACATCACCGCACTCAAGGACATCTGCCTGCGGGTGCACGCCGGCCAGGTCACCGGCATCCTGGGCGACAACGGCGCTGGCAAGTCCACACTGATCAAGATCATCTCGGGACTGCATCAGCAGACCGAGGGGGAACTGCTCGTGGACGGTGAGTCGATGAGGTTCGGCTCACCCGCCGACGCGCTCGCCAAGGGCATAGCGACGGTGTACCAGAACCTGGCCGTCGTTCCGCTGATGCCGGTGTGGCGCAACTTCTTCCTCGGCCAGGAGCTTCGTAAGAAGACATTCCCGTTCTCGTTGGACGCCAACGCTATGCGGGCCACCACGCTGACCGAACTCGCGAAGATGGGCATCGAACTGCCCGACGTCGACGTGCCGATCGGCTCGCTGTCAGGTGGTCAACGCCAGTGCGTCGCGATCGCCCGAGCGGTGTTCTTCGGGGCGCGCGTGCTGATCCTGGACGAGCCGACGGCCGCGCTGGGCGTCAAGCAGTCCGGCGTGGTGCTCAAGTACATCACCGCCGCCAAGGAGGCCGGGTTCGGCGTCGTGTTCATCACACACAATCCGCATCACGCGCATATGGTGGGCGACCACTTCGTACTCCTCAACCGGGGCAAACAGAAGCTGGACTGCACGTACGACGAGATCACCCTGGAACACCTGACCCAGCAGATGGCCGGTGGTGACGAGCTGGAGGCGCTATCGCACGAACTACGCGGCGCCAAGTAGTACCCGAATCTCCGGGAGGGCCCCGCCGACCGATTGGCCGGCGGGGCCTTCGGGTATGCCGGACCCATGACTCCAGACATCCCGATATCGATAAAGGCAGAGGACGCCGGTCCGCGCCGCGTCAGCCGCAGCGTCCAGGTCGCGGCTCCGGTGGCCGATATCTTCGCCCTGGTCGTCGATCCCCATCGTCACCCGGAGATCGACGGCTCGGGAACCGTGCGTGACATCGACGTCGAGGGTCCGCACAAACTCGCCCAGGGGGACGAGTTCACCGTCGGCATGTCGCAGTACGGGGTGCCCTACAAGATCAAGTCCAAGGTCACCGAGGTCGAGGAGAATCACCTCGTCGAGTGGCAGCATCCGCTGGGGCACCGCTGGCGTTGGGAACTCGCGGAGGTCAGCCCGCGCACGACGAAGGTCACCGAGACATTCGACTACTCGACGGCGAAACTGCCCTTCGTCATCGAGCTCCTCGGGTATCAGCGCAAGAACGCCGACGGCATCGAGTCGACCCTGCGGGCGCTCGCAGACCGATTCGCCTAGCGCACCCACCGCCGAAATCGTCGTCCCTGTCGTTGAGCGTGCGAGTTCGCGACCCTGGGTTCGGTCTCAGCGGGCGACCGGTGGTCGAACCGGCAGCGCCTAGCGTGGCTCCATGCCCGCCGCACGGTAGGCGTCGTCGATGAGGGCCATGTTGGCCACGGCGTCGGTGTTGTCGAGCGGGATCGGGGCACCGTCGCGGACGTGCGCGGCGAAGGCCTCCAGCTGGTAGGTGTAGGAGGCGCGCCTGCCGTGATGCTCGACGGTGGTGCCGGCCGACGTGCTGATCGTGATGCGGTCGTTCTCGTGCGGCTTGATGAAGTTGTGCACCAAAGCCTCTCCGCGGGTTCCGATCAGCCGCAGCGTGAACGAGTACTCGTCGGCGGCCATGGTGTTGGTCGACAGTCCGGTGGCGCCGGACGGGAACGCGACCTCGACATCGCACCACTCGTCGATCCCGGGTGTGCGCTGACCCGCTTCGGCCCGCACGACCGAGGGCGCACCGAAGCGACGCATGATGTGCAGGCCGTAGCAGCCGAGGTCCATCAACGCCCCACCCGCGAGTTCCAGCGACCAGCGCGGGTCCCCGGGTTGCGGTGCGGGCATCCCCATCCGGACCTCGACTCGGTTGAGCTCGCCGAGTGTTCCGTCGCCGGCCAGTTGCAGCGCCCGCTGTGTGACGGGATGGAAGTAGTAGTGGAAGCCCTCCATGACCGTGACCCCGGCGGCATCGGCGGCCGCCGCGACGTGCTGCGCCTCGGCGCGGTTGCGCGCGAACGGCTTCTCGGTCAGCACCGGTTTACCGGCCTGCACCGCCGCCAGGTTCCACGGTGCGTGCAGCGAATTGGCCAGCGGGTTGTAGACGACGTCGACCTCCGCGTCATCGATGACGTCCTGGTAGGACGCGACGACACGTTCGACGCCGTACTTCTCGGCGAACGACTCGGCACGCGAGCGGCCCCTGGCGGCGACGGCGACCAGCCGGTGGCCCAGTTCTCCTGCGGGCCCGACGATCGCCGACTCGGCGATGCGTGACGCGCCGAGCACTCCAATGCGGATGCTCATGACGTGACGGATCGCAGATAGGCCACACTCGCCACGACGTCGGCCACCGGGCCCTCGCCGTCGGGTTCGCCGTCGAGGATCGTGTCCTGCTCGAGCACGAACCAGCCGTCGAAGCCGTTGTCCCGCAACACCGAGACGATACCCGCGATGTCCACGTCACCAGTGCCGAGCGGGGTGTACATGCCCGCCTTCACCGCCTCGGTGTACGTCAGCTCGCCCGACTGCACCTTGGCGGCCAGCGCGGCGTCGACGTCCTTGAGGTGGGCGTGCGCGACGCGGCCCGGCACCGCCTTGGCCAACTCCAGCGGGTCGGTGCCACCGATCAGCAGATGGCCGGTGTCCAGACACAGCGGAATCGACGAACCCTGTAGCACGCGGTCCACGTCGGCGCGGGTCTCGACCATGGTGCCGACATGTGGGTGCAGCACGGCCAGCAGCCCACGCTCGGATGCGATGGCGGCCAACCGATCCAGGTTGGTCAGCAGCGTGGCCCACTGGGTGTCGTCGAGCACAGGGCGCGAATCGTAGCCTTCGGCGCCCGTCGCGGCAGCGAGTACGACCACTCCGGCACCGGCTGCCACCAGGGACTCCAGCGGTCCGGCGAGATCACCGGCCGGGTCGTGATCCGCCCTGAACAGCACGACGGGCACGAAACCGCCCACGCACGCCAGGTCGTGCTCGCGCAGCACCGTTCTCAGGTCGTCGGTGTTCGTGGGAAGGAATCCCTCTGGCCCCAATTCCGTTGCGGTCAAACCCGCTCCGCGCATCTCGGCCAGTACCCGGTCCTGCTCCAGCTGGAAACCCCAGCCGGGCACCTCGCACACGCCCCATGAGATCGGTGCTCCGGCAACCTTGATTCCCCGGTCGCTGCGCTCCTGCCCGCCGGTGTCGATTCCCCGGTCGCTGCGCTCCTGCCCGCCGGTGTCGATTCCCCGGTCGCTACGCTCCTGCCCGCCGGTGTCGATCGTGCTCATGCGTTGCGGACCTCCGCGATGGTGACCGGCGCACCCCGGCGGAGTGACTCGGTGGCGGCTTCGGCGAGCCAGGCGACCTCGACGGCATCGGCGACCGTCGCGCCGGGGATCGCCTCACCCTGCGTGACGCGGACGAACGCGGCCAACTCGGTCCGGAACGCCTCTGTGAAGCGGTCCATGAAGAAGTGGTGCGGCGGTCCGGTGGGAAAGTCGTTCGCGGGGTCGGTGTTCCGTAACGGCACGCCCTGGTCCCAACCCGCCGCGACGCTGTCCTCGAAGCCGTGGATCTCCAGGCGGCAGTCATACCCGCGGGCGTTGTAGCGGGCGTTGGACACCACGCCAAGGGCCCCGCCGTCGAACTTGACCACCACGGCGGCGGTGTCGACGTCGTCGTACTCGGTGAACAGCGGATCGCCCTGAACCGTTCCGGTGGCGTACACCTCGACGGCGCGCTGCCCGGTGATCCAGTTGAGGACGTCGAAGTCGTGCACGGCGCAGTCGCGGAAGATGCCGCCGGACCCCTTGATGTAGTCCATCGGCGGCGGAGCGGGGTCCATCGTGGTGCTGCGCACCGTGTGTAGGACGCCAAGCGATCCGTCGTCCACCGCACGCTTGGCCGCGGCAAAGGCCGCGTCGAACCGGCGCTGGTAGCCGACCTGGACCGGCACGCCCGACTTGAGGATCACCTCGGCGATGCGGGCGCTCTCGGCAGCGGTGGAGGCGATCGGCTTCTCGCAGAACGTCGGGATACCGCGTTCGACGGCGGCCAGCGTCAGCGCCGCGTGGGCGGGTGTCGCAGCGGCGACGACCACGCCGTCCACCCCGGAGGACAAAAGTTCCTTCACGGTGTCAACGGCCTTGACGCCGTGCTTGGCGGCAACGGCGGCGGCGATGTCGGTGCGCTCGTCGGTGATCACCAGGCCGTCGAGACCGTCCAGGCCGGAAAGGGTTTCGGTGTGGAAGGCGCCGATGCGGCCCAGTCCGATCACTCCGAGGGTGGTCATGGGGTTCTCCGTTCGTTCTGCTCGCCGAGCGCGAGGTGCAGTGCTGTGGGGGACATGCCGTCGGCCAGGGCGGCCAGCACGGTATCGACCTGACTCGAGGGAGCCAGGCTGCCGATCGGTTGGTCGCGATCGAGGTTGGTGGGGAAGGCATAGCCCTCGGCGGTGGCGTTGACCGCGTTGGCCAGATCCCGATCCGACCGGCCTGCGGCCTTCATCGCCAGCAGCGCCGGGTAGACGGCGTGGACCATCGCGGTGCGGTCCATGGACTCCATGGCGCGCCCGAACGGTGACGAGATCTGCAGCAGGTTGGCCATCCGGGCGATGTCAGCCGATGTGTTCCTACCCGCGCCGTGATAGAGGGCTGGGTTGAAGAACACCGCGTCGCCCTTTCGCAGCGGCACCTGCACGTGGTGTTCGGCGAAGTACTCGATGAACTCGGGTCGGTAGAAGGCGATGTAGCCGGCTGCGAATCGCTGCGAGTGCGGCAGCAGCATGGTCGGTCCGCTGGCCAGTGGCATATCGCAGTGTGCGACGGCGCCCTGCAGGGTGAGCGCCGCCGACATCGCGTGCATGTGCGCCGGATAGGCGGCCAGCTGATCCTCATCGACGAAACCGAGGTGATAGTCGCGGTGCGGAACCTGCGCGGCGCCACCGGGATTGACGACATTGACCTGTGAGGTCACCTGGTACCGCGGGCCGAGCCAGGCCTGTGACACGACCGCAAGGGCATCGGCGGCGTAGTAGTCGGCGAACACATCGGGGGAGTGCAGCGCGAGCTTCTGCGCGGCGTTCCAGATCCGGTCGTTGGCGCCTGCCTTGCCGAAGTGGTCACCAGCGGCCGCGCCGTCGGCGCGCTGCTCGGCGATGAGCGCGGTGAAGGCGTCGCTGGCGCGGTCCACGACGTCGTGATTGAAGGCGTCCTCGAACACCACCACGCCGGGACCGTCGGCGAGCGCGCGGATCAGCTCGGCCTGCAGGGCGCGTCGGTCCGCGCTGGCGACCGTCTCGGCGTCGTAGACGAGCACGCCCGCACGGATGTCGGTCGCGAGCGGGTAGTCGGCGTGGACGGAGTCGCGGGAGACCTCGGCGTGAAAGGCCGCGAGATCGCAGTCGGATTCCTCGATCCATGCCCGTCGTGGGGCGGTGAGTGGTGCGGCCATGCCCGCTAGTCTTGTTGTGACCTGAGCCGCAATCAACACCAGAAAACCATCAAAAAGCCATCACCTGCCGCGTCTGGCGGAGCGATTTCGGCGCGAAAAGGCGCGCTCAGCGCGGGTTAGCGCGCCGAAATCGCAGAGGAAGTGAGGGGAGAGATGCCGCACCGATACAAGGTCCGCGAGATCGCTCAGCAGGCGGGGCTGAGTGAGGCGACGGTCGATCGCGTCCTCAATGACCGCGCCGGCGTCCGTGAGAACACCCGCGCCGAGGTTATGCAGGCCATCGCCGACCTCGACAAACAACGTGCGCAATTGCGACTCAACGGCCGGCGCTACCTGGTCGACGTGGTGATGCAGACTCCGCAGCGGTTCTCCGACGCCTTCCGGGCCGCGATCGAGGCCGAACTCCCCGCGTTCGCGCCTGCGATGGTGCGGGCCAGATTCCACCTGTGGGAGGCGGGGTCGACGGCGCAGATGGTCGACGTGCTGTCGCGGATTCGAGGCAGCCACGGCGTCATCCTCAAGGCGCAGGACGAACCTGAGGTGGGCGAGGCCGTCGACCGCCTCGTCGACGCCGGGGTGCCCGTTGTCACCTACACCACAGACGTGCCGACCAGCGCTCGGTGCGGCTATGTCGGCATCGACAACCACGGCGCGGGTGTGACCGCGGCGTACCTCGTCGATCAGTGGCTGGGATCCGATCCATCAGGCGTACTGATCACACTGAGCCGCACGGTCTTTCGTGGCGAGGGTGAGCGTGAGGTGGGATTCCGGGCGGGGCTCCGCGGGTCGGGGCGACACATCGTCGAGGTCAGCGACAGCGACGGTATCGACGCCACCAACGAGGCGCTGGTTCTCGATGCGCTCGAGCGTCACCCCGATATCGAGGCGGTCTACTCGGCAGGTGGTGGCAACACCGCGACGGTGGCCGCGTTCGAGAGGCTCGGCCGGGCGTGCAGGGTGTTCATAGCCCACGACCTGGACGCGGACAACCGCCGCCTGTTGCGTGACGGCCGGATCTCGGTGGTCCTGCACAACGATCTGCGTGCCGACGCGCGGCTGGCGATGCGCCTGATTCTGCAGCAGCACGGTGCACTGCCCGCCGAGCCGTTCCGGCCGACCCCGATCCAGGTCATCACGCCGTACAACCTCCCGGCCTGAGCGTTGAATGGTTGAAATCCGACGAACCCCGATAGCATTTCGCCCCACGGCGCGCCAGAACGCGCCGACGTAGACCAGGAGATCATCGGTGTCGAGAGAACTCGTCAACGGCGTGACCGTCCTGGGCAACCTGGCGATCGACGTCATCAACGGAGCCCCCAGGACCCCGGGCGGCTGCGCGTCGTTCGCCGGCGTGGCGCTGCAGGCGGCAGGTGGACGCGGCCGCATCGTGGCAATGGGAGCCGAGCAGGACCACACGCTGTTCGCCCCGCTGCGGGAGCGGTTCGGCGATATGGTCACGATCCTGCCGGCCGATCGCACCAGCGGGTTCCGCCTCGACTACGAAGACGTCGACCACCGCCGTATGTCGGTCGACGCGATTGGCCCGGTGTGGGGGCGTGCCGAGGTAGAGGCCGCCGATCCCGACACCACGTGGGTGCACCTCGCGCCGCTGCTGCGTACCGACTTCCCGGCCGAGACGCTGGCGCTGCTGTCCGAGCGGGGCCATCGCGTCGCCTACGACGGGCAGGGCCTGGTGCGGGCCGACCGGTTGGGGCCCCTGGTGGAGGACAGCCACTTTCCCGCCGACCTTCTCACCCACCTCGACATCCTCAAGCTCGCGGAGGACGAAGCCGTCGTGGTCGCTGACGGGGAATTTGACGCCGCGGTCGCCGCACGGTTGGGAGTGCCCGAGATCGTCGTGACGTACGGATCCGAGGGGTGCGACATCCACGTCGATGGCACGGTCTCTCGCGTCCCCGCGGCATGGCGTGTGCTGGACGTGCAGACCACCGGCGCGGGTGACATGTTCACGGCCTGTTACGTCGCAAACCGGGCCGCGGGCGCCGAGCCGACACGGGCCGCCGAATTGGCGAGTGAACTGGTTGCCCGCGAACTCGAGAAGCGGTTGCATGTCGGCTCGCCCGATCCCGTGTAGTCGCAGGTCGTGACGTTGTGCTGGGCAGATGCTCAGCAAGTGTGCGCGTGCCTACCGATCGGTAACCGAGTCTTAGAGAATGCCATTCTCGAAAAGTGACGAAAGCCACAAATCACTGCGGTGGCACTTGACTTCACAGGGGCTGACCTGCGAAGTTCATCGCCCTTTACGTGCGGGTAACCGGCGAGTCCGGTAAAGGTCAGACTAAGAGCAGTGCAATAATCGGTACTGCCAGTGACAGAAAAATCTGGGTGCACGTCATACCAGCGGCGCATCGCGCGGCAGCGGCCTCGATTGCGACATGGAATGACGTAGCCCACACCAAGCGTGAAAGGCAGGGCGTCGTGAGTCTGGACGGCACCGGCAACGGAACTGCCCCGCGGCAAAAGCTCGAGAAGGTCGTCATCCGGTTCGCTGGTGACTCCGGTGACGGCATGCAGCTGACTGGTGATCGGTTCACCTCAGAGGCCGCCCTTTTCGGCAACGACCTTGCCACGCAGCCGAACTACCCCGCTGAGATCCGGGCACCACAGGGCACGCTGCCCGGTGTGTCGTCGTTCCAGATCCAGATCGCGGACTACGACATCCTCACCGCGGGAGACCGTCCCGACGTGCTGGTCGCGATGAACCCGGCCGCGCTCAAGGCCAACGTCGCAGACCTGCCCCGCGGTGGCCTGATCATCGCGAACTCTGACGAGTTCACCAAGCGCAACCTGGCCAAGGTCGGTTACGAGTCCAATCCACTCGAGGGCGACGAGCTGTCCGACTACGTCGTGCAGGCGGTCGCCATGACCACCCTGACGCTCGGCGCGGTCGAGGCCATCGGCGCCACCAAGAAGGACGGGCAGCGCGCCAAGAACATGTTCGCCCTCGGGCTGCTGTCGTGGATGTACGGCCGCGAGCTCGAGCACAGCGAGGCGTTCATTCGCGAGAAGTTCGCCCGCAAGCCCGAGATCGCCGAGGCCAACGTGCTGGCCCTGAAGGCCGGGTGGAACTACGGCGAGACCACCGAGGCGTTCGCCGTCACCTACGAGGTGGCGCCCGCGAAGCTCGACGCCGGTGACTACCGCCAGATCTCGGGTAACACCGCGATGGCGTACGGCATCGTCACCGCCGGTCAGCTCGCGAACACACAGGTCATTCTCGGCACCTACCCGATCACGCCTGCCTCCGACATCCTGCACGAGCTGTCGAAGTACAAGCACTTCAACGTTCTGACGTTCCAGGCCGAGGACGAGATCGCCGGCATCGGTGCCGCCCTCGGCGCGTCCTACGGCGGCGCGCTGGGCGTGACCAGCACCTCGGGCCCCGGTGTGGCGCTGAAGTCCGAGGCCATCGGCCTTGGCGTCATGATGGAACTGCCACTGCTGGTCGTCGACGTGCAGCGCGGCGGACCCTCGACGGGTCTGCCCACCAAGACCGAGCAGTCCGACCTGTTGCAGGCGCTCTACGGCCGCAACGGCGAGTCACCGGTCGCAGTGCTGGCACCGAAGTCGCCCTCGGATTGCTTCGACATCGCGGTGGAGGCCTCGCGCATCGCGCTGACCTACCGCACGCCGGTGATCATCCTGTCCGACGGTGCGATCGCCAACGGCTCCGAGCCGTGGCGCATCCCCGACGTCACGACCTACGACGCTATCGACCACACATTCGCGAAGGCCGGCGAGCCGTTCGAGCCCTACGCGCGTGATCCCGAGACCCTGGCCCGCCAGTTCGCGGTGCCCGGCACGCCGGGTCTCGAGCACCGCATCGGCGGCCTCGAGAAGGCGAACGGCTCGGGCAACATCTCGTACGAGCCCGCCAACCACGACCTGATGACACGCCTGCGCCAGGCCAAGATCGACGGCATCACCGTGCCCGACCTCGAGGTCGACGATCCCAGCGGCGAGGCCGAGCTGCTGCTCATCGGGTGGGGTAGCTCATACGGTCCGCTCGGTGAGGCATGCCGCCGTGCACGCCGCAAGGGCATCAAGGTTGCGCACGCTCACGTTCGGCACCTCAACCCGTTCCCGGCGAATCTCGGCGACGTGCTGGCCAAGTACTCCAAGGTCGTCGCTCCTGAGATGAACCTCGGCCAGCTCGCCATGCTGTTGCGGGCGAAGTTCCTGGTAGACGTCCAGTCGGTGACCAAGATGGAGGGTATGGCGTTCCTGGCCGACGAGGTCGAGGGCATCATCGACGCCGCGCTGGATGGAACGCTTGCTGAGAAGGAAACCGACAAGACCAAGTTCGCACGGTTGGCAGCGGCCACCGTGGACGCTGGTGTGGGAGTAGACGCATGACGGACGTGATTGGGGCCGACCTCGGTCTTACACCTGCCGGTCTGACGAAGACCAGCGCGGTGCCCAGGACTGACGAGCCGCAGAAGGCCAAGGACTTCACCAGTGACCAAGAGGTCCGCTGGTGCCCCGGCTGCGGTGACTACGTCATCCTCAACACGATCCGTAACTTCCTGCCCGAGCTGGGCCTGCGCCGCGAGAACATGGTTTTCGTCAGCGGCATCGGCTGCTCGAGCCGGTTCCCGTACTACCTGGAGACCTACGGTCTGCACTCCATTCACGGTCGTGCGCCGACCATCGCCACCGGTCTGGCGCTGGCTCGCGAGGACCTGTCGGTGTGGGTCGTCACCGGCGACGGCGATGCACTGTCCATCGGTGGCAACCACCTGATCCACGCGCTGCGCCGCAACGTCAACCTCACGATCCTGTTGTTCAACAACCGGATCTACGGCCTGACCAAGGGGCAGTACTCGCCCACGTCCGAGGTTGGCAAGGTCACCAAGTCGACCCCGATGGGCTCGCTGGACTACCCCTTCAACCCGGTGTCGCTGGCGCTGGGCGCCGAGGCGACCTTCGTCGGCCGGGCACTGGACTCCGATCGCAAGGGTCTGACCGAGGTGTTGCGGGCCGCCGCTACGCACCGTGGCGCCGCGCTTGTCGAGATCATGCAGGACTGCCCGATCTTCAACGACGGTTCGTTCGACGCCCTGCGCAAGGAGGGCGCGCAGGACCGCCTCATCAGTGTCTCGCACGGTCAGCCGATCACATTCGGCGCCGAGGGCGAGTTCTGCGTGGTGAAGTCCGGTTACGGGCTGGAGGTCGCCAAGACCGCTGACGTCGCCCCGGCGGATATCGTCGTGCATAACGCCGAGGTCGACGACCCGGCCTACGCCTTCGCGCTGTCACGACTGAGCGAACAGAACCTCGAGCACACCGTGATGGGCATCTTCCGTCAGGTGAGCCGGCCGACGTATGACGAGATGGCGCGCGATCAGGTCAGCTCTGCCATGGATTCCAAGCCCCACGACACGGCGGCTCTGCAATCCTTGCTCCGTGGAAAAGACACCTGGACTGTCGACTGACGTCACCTCTCCGCTGGCCGCGATCGTGCTGGCAGGCGGAGCCTCCCGGCGAATGGGCCGGGACAAGGCCACGCTGCCGTATGCGGGGCTAGATGGTGAGATCACGATGGTCGAGCACATCGTCGCGACGCTGAAGACGCGTTGTTCGCCCGTGTTCGTCATCGCTGCGCCCGGCCAGGCGCTCCCGCAGCTCGACGCCGAGATCCTGCGCGACGAGGTGCGCGGTGTGGGGCCGCTGCTGGCGACAGCGCGCGGGCTGCATGCGGCGGCCGCTGCCGGTCTTGACCTGGCCTTTGTCTGCGCCGTCGACATGCCGTACCTCTCCGTCGAGCTGATCGACGACCTCGTCGGACCCGCATTGCGGCTACATGCCGAGGTGGTCCTGCCGTGGGACGGCCGGGACCACTATCTGGCCGGTGTCTATCGCACCTCTCTTGCCGCTCGCGCCCACGAGCTGGTCGCCGCGGGGGAGCGCAGTATGCGCGCCCTCATCGGCACCACCGACACTCAGCGGGTTGTCATGCCCGAGCAGCGGTCGCTGACCAACGTGAACACGCCCGCCGACCTGTTCTGAAACTCCAGCAAACTGCGAATTATGTCGTGAATTTTCGGCAATTCGTCAAGTCGCTTCGAATTGGCAATTAATGTTGCTGGTGTGGCGTGTTATTCACGTGACAATTCATGCCCCGAAAGGTCGGCTCTAGTCGCCGACCGGCGCGCTCGATCCGTGAAAGCCTCTGAGGTGGAGGTGGTTTCGTGGTCGCGACGGCGTTGAAAGTAAAGGCGGGCAGTCTGATTCATATGAAGTCCGTGACCATTCCTCGTGGTGGTGAGCCACATCATCTGTGCGAGTGGGCAGATCCCGGCCGAGAGAGGGCGGGGATGCTGCGGGCGGTGGCGCCGAGTCCCCATGCAAGAGCGGTTGTCCATAGTTTGAAACACATTGCAGTGCAACGTACTAACGCATCTAGATGCCTGTTGCACTGCCTGGCGGGCCGAATCTGACTGGATCTGACGGCAATCGCACGGGGTTGTAAGTACTTGGCATGCAGTGGGATTCGGTGTTCCTGCAATCCCCTCGGCGAGTTGTGGCTCAGCGAAGGCCGGTGTACCCCGTTCATGCCCTGAGCAGCAGATCTGGTGCGGCAGAATAAAAGTCGGGGACGCGTGGTGCTGGTGTGATCACCAGAAATGTGGGGCAGCTCACAAATTCGTGGTGATCTCGGTCACGGATATGCCGTTCGACGGCGAGCCTGGATGAGTGTCAAAACGCAGCGCTGACCTGCACGGACCCGCCGTTGGCCGAGTCGTTATCTGAACGTTATCTTCCCGCCACACCCCCGTCGCCAAACATGACTTCGCCGAAAAACCTTTGTACGTTCCCAGGGACTCCAAACGGAGCAAACAATTTCAAATACACGAACTTGCGTGTGAGCTAGGGCTGCGGCGTGCCTGGGACGATCCCGGCATTCACTGCGGCCACCGGGCGTTCAGCCCCGGCGAGGCCTTCCTGCCTCCTGCTGTCGTGCCTGACAGAGACGGCGCGACCCACATATCCCATACCTGGATTGCCAGGCGATCACGTCCGCGCGTGCGCGGACGGTCTATTGGCGCGCGCATGGCGAAAGGATCGAAGTTGAAGAACATCCGCACCAAGCTTGGTCTGGCCACCATCGCCGGGGCGCTCGCCGTGGCCCCGATGGCACTGGCGACCGGTACCGCGAATGCGGACAGTGGCGTGAACTGGGACGCGGTTGCGTCCTGCGAATCAGGCGGCAACTGGGCGATCAACACCGGCAATGGCTACTACGGGGGCCTGCAGTTCAACCTGGGAACCTGGCGTTCCAATGGTGGTTCGGGATCGCCGCACCAGGCCAGCCGCGAGGAGCAGATTCGGGTCGCCAACAACGTGCTGAAGTCGCAGGGCATCGGCGCATGGCCGGTCTGCGGTCGCCGGGGCTAGTTCCCCGCGGTTCATCTTTCCCGCTTAGTTCTATCTAGGTCTTTCCTTGGATCGATGACGTGACCGTTTGGATTGACGGTGCCGGGCGTTTATTCGCCCGGCACCGTTTTCTTTTGTCCCAAGCACCCCAACGACCCATCACGTCCCGATAAAGAACTTCAGTCGCTTCTGTAACGCGTGAATTCCCTCACACGAAGTACTCGATGACTGCAGTGCAAGAGCGCATCACTTTCACCGCGGTCCTCGTGTCAACCGGTCGGGGAAGGACCGCAGAAATGAACATCAAGAACAGCATTGCAGGCCTGATCACCCGGAGCGTTCGGTTTGTCATCCTGAGCTGCGGCTTCGCCGTCGCCGCGATGACCCTCTCCACGGTCCTCTCTGCGGGCAACGCGCACGCTGACACGATGAACTGGGACGCCGTCGCACAATGCGAGGCGGGTGGCAATTGGGCCGCCAATACCGGTAACGGTCATTTCGGTGGACTGCAGTTCAAGCCGGCCACCTGGTCCTCCAACGGCGGCGTCGGCTCGCCCGCCAATGCATCGCGTGAAGAGCAGATCCGCGTTGCCGAGAACGTGCTGCGCACCCAGGGTGTCAAGGCATGGCCGAAGTGCGGCCCCCTCGGTGGCACGGCGCCGGCAGTGTGGAACAACCCCGGTGTCCCGGCGGCGCCCGCGACGGCGGTCCCCGTGGGATGCCAGACCATGCCCACCAAGGGTCTGCTGGGGTTCATCAACCCCCGCCAGATGTGCACCGCGCTGCTCAACCCCCTCGGTACCTTCGGCCAGGTGCGCTGACACCGCTCAGAGCCCGGGTGGCGGTTCGGGAAGCCTGAACGCCGATCCCGAGGCCACCCACGCCAGATGTCGGGTGAGCATCGCCTCCGGGACGAGTGCCGAGGACCGCATCAGCGCGGCACTCAGGAACGCAGGCCGAAGATTCACCAGCTGGCCAATCAGACGCGACTCCCGGGCCAGCGAGCGCACGCGGGGACGCCGGATCGCGGCGAAACGGGTGAACGCGGCAGCCAGATCCTCGCCCGATGCGACACAGCGCGCCAGGATCGCGGCATCCTCGAGGCCTTGGCAGCCGCCCTGGCCGAGATGAGGTCGCATGGGATGGGCGGCGTCACCGACCACGACGACGGGGCCGCGAGACCACTGCCGGGCCTCGTCGCGGTCGTAGAGATCGTTGCGCAGTACCGCGTCCTCATCGGTCGCCGCCAGGAGCGCCGGGATGGGATCGGCCCACGCGGCGTATTTGGCTCGCAGATAAGCCAGTTCACCGTCGGGCGCCGACGCCCCCTCGGGTGAGCGTTCGGTACCGAACCAATAGGTGTGCCCCTCGCCCAGGGGAACATGGCCGAACTCCGTGCCAGAACCCATGGTCTCGCCGGCCAGATCCGGATCCAAGGTGTACGCGGCGACTCCGCGCCAGGCGGTGTATCCCGCGTAGCGGTGCCGCAGTGCGCCGTTGAGGTGGCGCGCCACGACGGACCCGGTGCCGTCCGCGCCGATCACGCCGGCCACCTCGCGGGTGGTGCCGTCGGTGAGCGTGACTCGCACACTGTGGCCGGTGGGTACGAGTTCGGTTGCCGCGAGACCAGTTTCGATGGTTCCGGTGTGGAGTGCACCGGCGAGAAGTTCCGTAAGCACCGATCGTCTAATCACCACGAGGGGTTCGCCGAGTGCGGTGACGATGCGCTCGGCGCTGGGGTGCCGTAACCACGAGCCGTCGCGCCAGCGCATGGCGCCCGCGGTCACGCGGCCGCCTGACTCGCGCACCGCATCACCGAGGCCGATGGCATCCAGCGCGGCAAGCGCATTGGGCCAGATGCTGATTCCGGCACCGGAGGAGGTGTCCGTCCGCTCCTCGACAATGGTGATGTGATGGCCTTGGCGCTGCAGGGCCACGGCGGTCGCCAAACCGGCGATGCCGGCACCGACCACGAGAATGCGTTGTGTCACGCAGATGAAGCTAGGTCAGATCAGAAGTCGAATACCAGCAGTGTGCTGCTGGCGGTTGCGACCACCGCGCCGCTGGCGTCGGTGACGACACCCTCAGTGAAGCCGACGCGGGACCCGGACTTGACCACCGTTCCGGTCGCGAGAAGTGGGCCGCTGGCCGGCCGGACTGCCTTGAGGTAGTTCACCTTGATCTCGATCGACGTGTAGCCCTTGCCCTGGGGCAGCGTGCTGTGCAGGGCGCAGCCCGCGACCGAGTCGAGCAGCGTGCAGACCAGGCCGCCGTGAATCGCGCCGATGGGGTTGTACGTCGATTCGTCGGGCTGGCAACTGAAGACCACGCGACCGGGTTCGACCGAGACCAGACCGAACTCCATCAGGCCCGAGATCGGCGGTGGGGGAAGCGTGCCGTCGGCCATGGCCCGCAGGTAGTCGATACCCGCCATGGACAGGCCCAGGCTTGCGGTGGGGGCCGGATCGTGCCAGGTGACGACCTTCGAGCGTGCCTCGCCCCAACCCTCGCGGGTGGTGTCCTCGGTCAGTTCTGCGGTCACGGTGTCTCCTTCGTATCGATGAGGCTGGCGTAGCGGTTGTGCAGGTCGGGGTCATCGGCGGCCACGGCGTGCGCGACGCCCCACGCCAGAAGCGACTCAAGGACGGGAGTGAGTGCGCGGCCGGACTCGGTCAGCGCGTACTCATCGCGATGAGCCGTGCGCGGCACCCGGGTGAGGACGCCCGCGGCCTCGAGGGTCTTCAGTCGGGCGGCGATGCGGTCACGGGGTGCCCCAGTGCCACGGACGATCTCGCTGAACCGCGTCGCGCCCAGGGCAACCTCGCGCACGACTAACAGCGCCCACCGCTCGCCGACGACCTCGAGCGCCGCGGCGATCGGACACGCCCGCCCCGGCAGGTCAGCCAGCGGTGACGTCGTCATGGTGTCCAGCGTGCCAGTCATCGGTTTGAAAATCAAACCGATGGATATTGCGATGAAGTCGCGGGCTCGCGCGGGTACGGTTCGCGGTTGTGCTGCTCTGCCTTCGAGACCTCAGCTGATATGACCGCCACCCCGTTCCACGACCTCGACGAGTTCCTCGCACTGCCCCGCGTCGGCGGTTTAGCGGTGTCACGTGATGGATCGCGCGTCGTCACAACCATCGCCGAACTCGACGAGACGCGCACCGAATATGTCACGGCCATATGGGAACTCGACCCCGACGCCAAGCGGCCCGCGCGCCGGCTCACTCGCGGCGCCAAGGGGGAGTCGGCACCGGCGTTCACGTCCGACGGCGACCTGCTGTTCGTGGCATCCCGCTCCCGGGTCGGCGCTGCCGAAGGTGACGACAAACCGCCCGCCGCGCTATGGCGCCTGCCCGCCGAGGGTGGCGAGGCGGTGGCCGAGTTGACGCTGCCCGGCGGTGTCGACGGTGTGGTCGCGGCCCGCGACGCAGACACGGTGTTGGTGCGCGCGAGTCTGCTGCAGTCGGCGGCCGGGGTCGAGGAGGACCGGCGCCTGCGCGCGCTGCGCAAGGACAACAAGGTGTCGGCAGTACTGCATCAGGGATACCCGGTGCGCTACTGGGATCACGACATCGGGCCCGAGCAGCCGCATCTGCTGACCCTCGACGGTGTTCGCGACATCACCGCGGATCCGGGCCAGGCGTTGCACGAGGCCGATGCGGACATCAGCCGCAACGGACTGTTCGCCGTGACGGCGTGGAACGCGCCGGCCCCCGGCGCCGCGGTTCGCGGCCGATTGATGCGCGTCGACGTCACCACCGGTGAGCGCACCGTGCTCGTTGACGATCCCTGCGCCGACCTGTCCCACCCGGTGATCTCCCCGGACGGCACCAGGGTGGCGTACCTGCACGAGACGTTGACCACGCCCACCGAGGCGCCCCGAATCACGCTCTGGGTCAAGGGTTTTGATAGCGATCCAGTCCGCCTGGCAGCGGAGTGGGATCGGTGGCCGACCTCGATCACGTGGACCGACGATGGTTCGGCGCTGCTGGTCACAGCGGACGAGGCCGGCAGGGGGCCGGTGTACGCGGTGGATCCCGAGCACTCGACTGTCACCCGGTTGACCCGTGACGACTTCACCTACACCGATGTGCACGCCGCCCCGGGAGGCGTCCTCTTCGCGCTGCGGAGTTCCTACGCCAGGCCGCCACATCCGGTGCGGGTCGACGCCGACGGAACCGTGACAGAGCTGCCGTGTGTCGCGAGACCCGAGCTGCCCGGCGACCTCGTCGAACTGAGCGCCTCGGCACCGGACGGTACGACCGTCCGGTCCTGGCTGGCGCTACCCGCGGGTGCCGACCCGGCGCCGCTGGTGCTGTGGGTGCACGGCGGCCCGCTCGCCAGCTGGAATGCCTGGCACTGGCGATGGTGCCCTTGGCTGCTGACCGCGCTGGGCTACGCGGTGCTGCTGCCCGACCCGGCGTTGTCCACCGGCTACGGACAGGACTTCATCCAGCGCGGTTGGGGCGACTGGGGCGGTGCGCCGTATACCGACCTGATGGCCGCCACGGATGCGGCCTGCGAGCATCCGCGCGTCGACGGCACGCGGACGGCCGCGATGGGCGGATCCTTCGGCGGCTACATGGCGAACTGGATCGCCGGTCACACAGACCGGTTCGACGCGATCGTCACCCACGCCAGCCTGTGGGCTCTCGACCAGTTCGGCCACACCACCGACGGCGCCTACTGGTGGGCCCGCGAGATGACGTCAGACATGGCCGAGCGGAATTCGCCGCATCGTCACGTCGGTGAGATCAGCACCCCGATGCTGGTCATCCACGGCGACCGGGACTATCGCGTGCCGATCGGCGAGGGTCTTCGGCTCTGGTATGAGCTGTTGACCGACTCCGCGCGGCCAGCCGACGACGACGGGGCCAGCCCGCACCAGTTCCTCTACTTCCCGAACGAGGGGCACTGGGTGGCGACGCCACAGCACGCCAAGGTCTGGTACCAGGTGGTGGCGTCGTTCCTGGGCACGCACGTGCTCGGGGTCGAGACGGACCTGCCGGACACCCTCGGCTGACCCCGCAGGCCCTCCACCGACCGGTAGGTTGGGGCCATGAGTGCAGCGCAGCGTGAATTCGACATCATTCTGTACGGCGCGACGGGATTCGTCGGAAAGCTGACGGCCGAGTACCTCGCCAGAGCCGGTGGGGATGCGCGCATAGCGCTGGCGGGCCGTTCCACCGAACGCTTGCGTGTCGTGCGGGACTCGCTGGG
Source organism: Mycolicibacterium sp. YH-1 (assembly GCF_022557175.1). The sequence goes on from NZ_CP092915.1 coordinate 2,471,971, forward strand.
CGAGGCCGCGGCGGCGTGGCCGCTGATCGCCGCCGACGCGTCGGCACCGTCGACCCTCGCCGACATCGCGGCGCGCACCAGGGTGGTGGTGACCACCGTCGGGCCCTACACCAAGTACGGGCTGCCGCTCGTCGCCGCATGTGCGGCGGCCGGCACCGACTACGCCGACCTCACCGGCGAGACGATGTTCATCCGGGACAGCATCGACGGGTACCACAAGCAGGCCGTCGACACCGGCGCACGCATCGTGCACTCGTGCGGATTCGACTCCATCCCTTCCGATCTCACCGTGTACGCGCTGTACAAGCAGGCACAGCGGGACGGTGCCGGTGAACTGGGCGACACGACCTTCGTCCTGCGTGACATGGCGGGCGGGGTCTCGGGTGGCACCGTCGCATCGATGTTGGAGGTGATGGCCACGGCGTCGGGCGATCCCGCGGCGCGCCGCGAGATGGCCGACCCCTACACACTGAGCACCGACCGGCAGGCCGAACCCGACTTCGGCCACCAGTCGGACACGCCGTGGCGACGTGGCCGCGATATCGCCCCCGAACTGGATGGCCTCTGGACCGGTGCATTTCCCATGGGGGCGCCGAACTCCAGAATCGTGCGGCGCAGCAACGCCCTGCTCGACTGGTCCTACGGCCGCTCCTTCCGTTACACCGAGATGATGAGCACCGGCTCGTCGATCGCCGCGCCGGTTGCCGCGGCACTGGGAACCGCCGCGAACGCCGCAGTGCTGGGTCTGGGCAGTCGCTACTTCAACAAACTGCCGCGCCGGATGGTCGACCGAGTGGTCCCGAAACCGGGCACCGGGCCGAGCGAACGCGCCAGGGAGAACGGGCATTACACCGTCGAGACCTACACCACCACAACCTCGGGCGCGCGGTACCGCGCCCTGATGGCGCAGCGCGGCGACCCCGGTTACAAGGCCACCTCGGTGCTGCTGGGGGAGTGTGGGCTGGCGCTCGCCCTGGACCGCGACGCCCTGTCCGATCTGCGTGGCGTGCTGACCCCGGCGGCCTCGATGGGCGACGCGCTGATGGCCCGGTTCCCCGCGGCGGGGGTGAGGTTGGAGACCGACCGTCTTGCCTGATCCGGCACGGTCGAACGCCTGTGGGACAAGGTCACATTCGTCTAGTGTCGTCTGCGAGGGCTTCAACTACGCCAGCAACGAAGGTGGGAAGAACAATGGCCGGTCTCGACGATCTCTTCGCGCAGATCCCGGTAGGGGATATCGCGAAGCAACTTGGCGTGAATGAGGGCGAGGTGGACGCGGCCATCAAGACCTTGGTGCCCGCGCTGGTCGGTGGTGTCGCAGAGAACGTGCAGGCCGACAACATCGACTCGAGTGACCTCGAATCGGCTGTCGCCGCGCATGCGGCGAGCGGTCTGCTCGATGGAGGCGTAAGCGTTGACCAGGTCGACGCAAAGGAAGGCGACCAGATCGTCTCGAAGATCTTCGGCGGCAACGACAGCAATCAGGTTGCGTCGGCATTGGCAGGTACCGGCGCAGGCGGCGGCGATCTGGTCAAGAAGTTGCTGCCGATCCTGGCGCCCATCGTGCTGGCCTACATCGGCAAGCAGTTCGCGCAGAAGAACGCGGCCCCAGCCGAGGCGCAGGCTCAGGGCTCCGGTGGCGGCCTCGGTGACATTCTCGGCGGCATCCTCGGCGGAGCAGGCGGCGGCGCAGGCGGCGGCGGCAACAACCCGCTGGGCAGCATTCTCGGCAGCGTGCTCGGTGGTGGCGGTGGCCAGGGCAACGCCATCGGCGAGATCCTCGGCGGCCTGCTCGGCGGCAAGAAGTAGCCGGTCGGTCCTTATCGCGACAGCCTCCGACACCCAGCGAACGCACCGGGTGTCGGGGGCTTTCGCGTATTGCGGTCCGTCCTTCCTAGAATGGCTCGGTGACCCCCAGCCCTGACAATCGCGCCGATGCCCTCCCCAAATCCTGGGATCCGGGTTCGGTAGAAGCCGACCTGTACCAGGGCTGGGTGGATGCCGGCTACTTCACCGCCGACCCGACCAGCGACAAGCCGCCGTACTCGATCGTGCTGCCCCCGCCGAACGTCACCGGCAATCTGCACATGGGTCACGCGCTGGACCACACCCTGATGGACGCGCTGACCCGCAGAAAGCGCATGCAGGGTTATGAGGTGCTGTGGCTGCCTGGCATGGACCACGCGGGCATCGCCACTCAGAGCGTCGTCGAGAAGCAGCTCGCCGCCGACGGCACGTCCAAGGAGGACCTCGGCCGCGAACAGTTCGTCGAGCGGGTCTGGGACTGGAAGCGTGAGTCCGGTGGCACCATCGGCTCGCAGATGCGCGCCATCGGTGACGGCGTGGACTGGAGCCGCGACCGCTTCACCATGGACGACGGTCTGTCGCGGGCGGTCCGCACCATCTTTAAGCGGCTCTACGATGCCGGGCTGATCTACCAGGCCGAGCGTCTCGTTAACTGGTCGCCGGTTCTGCAGACCGCGATATCGGATCTCGAGGTCAAGTACTCCGACGTCGAGGGCGAGTTGGTGTCGTTCCGGTACGGCTCGATGAATGACGACGAACCGCACCTCGTCGTGGCGACCACCCGGGTCGAGACGATGCTCGGTGACACCGCGATCGCCGTGCACCCCGACGACGACCGGTACCGCGCTCTCGTCGGTCGCACGCTGCCGCATCCCTTCATGGACCGCGAGATCCTCATCGTCGCCGACACGCACGTGGATCCCGAGTTCGGCACGGGCGCAGTCAAGGTGACGCCGGCGCATGACCCGAATGACTTCGAGATCGGCATGCGGCACAAGCTGGCCATGCCGACGATGATGGACGCCAAGGGTCGGATCGCCGACACCGGAACCGAATTCGACGGTATGGACCGGTTCGAGGCCCGCGTCAAGGTGCGTGAGGCACTCGCAGCGCAAGGCCGCATCGTCGCGGAGAAACGCCCCTACCTGCACAGTGTCGGGCATTCCGAACGTAGTGGTGAGCCCATCGAGCCCCGCCTCTCACTGCAGTGGTGGGTCAAGGTCGAGACCCTGGCCAAGGCCGCCGGCGACGCAGTTCGCAACGGCGACACCGTGATCCACCCCGCCAGCCTCGAGCCGCGATGGTTCGCCTGGGTCGACGATATGCACGATTGGTGCATATCGCGGCAACTGTGGTGGGGGCACCGGATTCCGATCTGGCACGGACCCGATGGTCAGCAGGTCTGCGTGGGTCCCGACGAGACGCCGCCGCAGGGTTGGGAACAGGACCCCGACGTCCTCGACACGTGGTTCTCGTCGGCGCTGTGGCCCTTCTCGACCATGGGCTGGCCCGATCGCACGCCCGAACTCGAGAAGTTCTATCCCACCAGCGTGCTGGTCACCGGCTACGACATCCTGTTCTTCTGGGTGGCCCGGATGATGATGTTCGGCACGTTCGTCGGTGACGACGACGCGATCACCTCAGGTGGCGCGCGCGGCCCGCAGGTGCCGTTCGAGAACGTCTTCCTGCACGGGCTGATCCGCGACGAGTTCGGTCGCAAGATGAGCAAGTCCAAGGGCAACGGCATCGATCCGCTGGACTGGGTGGCGACGTTTGGAACGGACGCGCTGCGGTTCACCCTGGCCCGCGGCGCCAGTCCCGGTGGTGACCTGTCGATCGGCGAGGATCACGCCAGGGCTTCGCGCAACTTCGCGACGAAGCTTTTCAACGCGACGCGGTTCGCGTTGATGAACGGTGCCTCGCCGGCACCGCTGCCACCCGTCGAGGACCTCACGGACGCGGACCGCTGGATCCTGGGTCGACTGGAAGAGGTTCGCGCCGAGGTTGATTCGTCGTTCGACGGCTACGAGTTCAGTCGCGCGTGCGAGTCGCTGTACCACTTCGCGTGGGACGAGTTCTGTGACTGGTACCTCGAGCTGGCCAAGGTGCAGCTCGCGGGGGAGCCGGACGGGCCCACCAACGCGGTGTTGGCGGCCGTTCTTGACGCGCTGCTCAAGCTGCTTCACCCGGTAATGCCGTTCGTCACCGAGACGCTGTGGAAGACACTGACCGGTGGCGAGTCGGTCGTCATCGCCCAGTGGCCTGCCGCATCCGGTATCGCGTTGGATCCCGTTGCCGCACAACGGATCGCCGACATGCAGAGGCTCATCACCGAGGTGCGCCGGTTCCGCAGTGACCAGGGCCTCAACGACCGCCAGCGGGTGCCCGCCCGGCTCGTCGGCGTCACCGAGGCCGATCTGGACACGCAGGTGGCGGCCGTCGCGGCACTGGCCTGGCTGACCGATCCCGCCGATGGGTTCAACCCGTCGGCATCGGTCGAGGTGCGGTTGTCTCGTGCCACGGTCGTCGTGGAACTGGACACCTCGGGCACCGTCGACGTCGCCGCCGAGCGGCGCAGGCTCGAGAAGGACCTCGCTGCCGCGCAGAAGGATCTCGCCCAGACCACCGGCAAGCTCGGCAACGCCGAGTTCCTGGCGAAGGCGCCCGATGCCGTGGTCGAGAAGATCCGTGCACGCCAACAGGTGGCCCAGGAAGAGGTGGAGCGCATCACCGGCCGCCTCGCCGCGCTGTCATGACCGCGCCGACACCCGACGAGGTCGCATCGCTACTGCAGGTCGAGCACCTGCTCGATCAGCGGTGGCCGGAGACCAAGATCGAGCCCAGCACCGCACGGATCAGTGCGCTGATGGAGTTGCTCGGCTCACCGCAGCGCGCCTACCCGAGCATCCACGTCGCCGGCACCAACGGGAAGACGTCGGTGGCCAGGCTCATCGACGCACTGCTGTCGGCGCTGCACCGACGCACCGGGCGGACCACCAGCCCACACCTGCAGTCCGCGGTGGAGCGCATCTCGATCGACGGGCATCCCATCAGCCCCGCGCAGTACGTCGAGACCTACCGCGAGATCGAACCGTTCGTCGAACTCGTCGACGCGCAGTCCGAGGCGGCCGGCGGTCCGAGGATGAGCAAGTTCGAGGTCGTGACCGCCATGGCGTTCGCCGCGTTCGCCGACGCACCCGTCGACGTGGCGGTTGTCGAGGTCGGGTTGGGCGGCCGCTGGGACGCCACGAACGTCATCGACGCGCCGGTGGTGGTCATCACCCCGATCGGCATCGACCACACCGACTACCTCGGTGACACCATCGGGGAGATCGCCGGGGAGAAGGCGGGGGTGATCGTCAAGCAGCCCGACGCGCTGGTGCCCACCGACACCGTGGCGGTGATCGGGCAGCAGGCGCCCGAGGCGATGGAGGTGTTGCTGGCCCAGGCGGTGCGCAGCGAAGCTGCCGTGGCCCGCGAGGACTCGGAGTTCGCCGTGCTGCGGCGCGAGATCGCCATCGGCGGGCAACTTCTGGAGCTGCAGGGCCTGGGCGGCACCTACTCCGAGATCTTCCTGCCACTGCACGGCGAGCACCAGGCGCACAACGCGGTGCTTGCGCTGGCGGCGGTCGAGGCGTTCTTTGGGGCGGGAGCCCAAAGCCAACTCGACATTGACGCGGTTCGGGCCGGCTTCGCGTCGGTCCTCAGTCCGGGACGTATGGAGCGGATGCGCAGTGCCCCAACGGTGTTCATCGACGCCGCGCACAATCCGGCGGGCGCTGCGGCGCTTACCGCAACGCTCGACCAGGAGTTCGACTTCAGGTTCCTCGTCGGCGTGATCTCGGTGATGGCGGACAAGGACGTGGACGGAATCCTCGCCGCGCTGGAGCCCGCATTCGACGTCGTCGTCATCACCCACAATGGGTCCCCACGGGCCATGGACGTCGAGGCGCTTGCGGAGCGCGCCGAGGAACGCTTTGGGTCCGAACGCGTCGTGACCGCTGCGACACTCGCCGACGCGATCGAGACGGCGACGGCGATGGTCGAGGAGTCGGGCAATGATGACGGATACTCCGGCAGCGGCATGGTGATCACCGGATCCGTCGTGACCGCAGGCGCGGCACGCACTCTGTTCGGACGGGACCCGCAGTGAACGAGCAACCACAGTGACCGAGCAACCGGTGGAATCGCCCACCCCACCCGACCCGTGGAAGAGCTTCCGCGGGGTCATGGCGGGCACCCTCATCCTCGAAGCGATCGTCGTGCTCCTCGCGCTGCCGGTCGTCTCCATGTCGCACGGCGGGCTCACCGTCTTCTCCGGTGGCTACGTGATCGGCATGGCCGTCCTGCTGATCCTGTTGGCGGGCATGCAGGGGCGGCCGTGGGCATTGAAGGCGAACATCGGATTCCAGGTGGTGGTGATCGCCGGGGCGTTCATCCACGGCGCCATCGGCTTCATCGGGGTGGTGTTCGGCGGGGTGTGGCTGTTGATCGCCTACCTGAAGGCCGAGGTCAAGCGCCGTCAGGAGCGGGGTCTCCTGCCTGGGCAACAGGGCGACGGAGCCTGACCGGTACGCTATCGCGGTGACTGAGCGGACGCTGGTTTTGGTGAAGCCCGATGGTGTGAAGCGCAACCTCGTGGGCGAGATTCTCGGCAGGATCGAGCGGAAGGGCCTGAGCATCGCGGCCCTGGAACTCAAGACCGTCAGCGACGAGCTGGCGCGCGCCCACTACGCCGAGCACGCGGACAAGCCGTTCTTCGGTTCGCTGCTCGAGTTCATCACCTCGGGCCCGGTCGTGGCGGCCATTGTCGAGGGCCCGCGCGCCGTCGCGGCGTTCCGTCAGATCGCCGGCGGGACCGATCCCGTCGAGAAGGCCACCCCCGGCACCATCCGCGGTGACCTGGCACTCGTCACTCAGGACAACCTGGTGCACGGGTCGGATTCGGCCGAGTCCTCGGCCCGCGAGATCGAACTCTGGTTCCCCGGACGCTAGCCGTTCGGTAAGCCTCCGACGGCACCTCGTCGGAATCCACGCCGCGATGTGGGATACTGGGCTCGGGTGACCGGCTTCATACCAGAGGCCGACACCCGGATGAAGACTTAGACGAGCGCGACAACCTGTGATTTGCAGGTGCGGCGCCGGCCGTCCAGCCGTCATTCAGCCAGGCACCGAAGGCCCTGCGGGGTCACTAGGAGCGAGACCATACAAACTCGGGTCAATCTCGAGTCCATAGCGGGAGCCCTCGCGTGGCCGCGTCGATTAGGACGCGCCCGGGGGCTTGAGGAGAATACGTGGCCCAGGATGCGCATACCCAAGACCAGCCAGAAGACTTCCAGTTCGAGCAGGAGCCACCTGCTCAGCTGAGTGAGTCCAGCCCCGCCGAGGCGATCGCCGATGCCTTCGGCGACGTGACCGAGGCCAACGAGGCCGACGTCATCGAGCAGGCGATCGTGGTTGAGGACGATTCCGTCGTTGCGGACGATCCTCTGGTTGATGAGACGGCACAGGGCGAGGAGCCCGAGTCTCGGCTGCTGCTGGAGCCGATGGATCCGTTCGCCTTTCCATTCCAGGTATCGGCCCCTCTCGCCCCACCGGCCCCATCGTCGGCGCCGGCCGTCGCGGCGGACTACCTGCCGCTCTTTGTCGCGCCGCAGCCCGTCTCATTCGAACCGCGTCGCCGCGATGACGAGGACAGCGACGACGCGGATGACGCCGACGAGGCCGATGACGCCGAGGACAGCGCCCTCGAGACCGACGATGACGACGACTCCTCGGACCGGCCCGCCAACCGGCGGCGCAGGCGTGGACGCCGCGGACGCGGACGGGGGCGCGGCGAGCAGAACCCCGACGACCCCACCGACGGTGACTCCGACGACGAGTCCGGTGACAGCGACTCCGACGACGATGAGTCCGACGAGGACGACGCCGACGATGACGACAACGCCGGTGGTGAGGGCGGCAACCGCCGTCGTCGCCGCCGCCGCAGGCGCAAGTCGGGTACGAGCGACGGTGACGAGTCGGCGTCGCCCGACGATCCGCCCAACACGGTCGTCCACGAACGCGCCCCTCGGGCCAAGGTCGACAAGAGCAACGAGATTCAAGGCATCAGCGGGTCCACCCGGCTGGAGGCCAAGCGGCAGCGGCGGCGCGACGGACGCGACGCGGGCCGGCGCCGGCCGCCGATCCTGAGCGAGGCCGAGTTCCTGGCCCGTCGCGAGGCCGTCGAGCGCGTCATGGTGGTGCGCGACAAGGTCCGCACCGAACCGCCCCACGAGGGTGCCCGCTACACCCAGATCGCCGTGCTCGAGGACGGCGTCGTCGTTGAGCACTTCGTCACGTCGGCCGCGTCGGCGTCCCTCGTCGGCAACGTCTACCTGGGCATCGTGCAGAACGTGCTGCCGTCGATGGAAGCCGCGTTCGTCGACATCGGCCGTGGCCGCAACGGTGTGCTCTACGCCGGCGAGGTGAACTGGGAGGCCGCAGGCCTCGGCGGTGCGCAGCGCAAGATCGAGCAGGCACTCAAGCCCGGTGACTACGTCGTCGTCCAGGTCAGCAAGGACCCGGTCGGGCACAAGGGTGCACGGCTGACCACGCAGGTGTCGCTCGCCGGGCGGTACCTGGTCTACGTTCCGGGAGCCTCGTCGACGGGCATCAGCCGCAAGCTTCCCGACACCGAACGTCAGCGACTCAAGGAGATTCTGCGCGAGGTGGTCCCGGCTGACGCCGGCGTGATCATCCGCACCGCGTCCGAGGGTGTCAAGGAAGACGACATCCGCACCGACGTCAATCGTCTTCAGGAGCGCTGGACGCAGATCGAGGCCAAGGCCACCGAGATCACCGGGAAGGCCGCCGGTGCGGCGGTCGCGCTCTACGAGGAGCCCGATGTCCTGGTCAAGGTGATCCGAGACCTGTTCAACGAGGACTTCTCCGGCCTCATCGTCTCCGGCGACGACGCCTGGAAGACGATCGACGATTACGTGACATCTGTTGCGCCGGAACTTCTTCCGCGGATGACGAAGTACGAGCCCGCGGGTGGTGGCAACGGCCCGGACGTCTTCGCGGTGCACCGCATCGACGAGCAGCTCACCAAGGCGCTGGACCGCAAGGTGTACCTGCCATCGGGGGGCACCCTGGTGATCGACCGCACCGAGGCGATGACCGTGGTCGACGTCAACACCGGCAAGTTCACCGGCTCGGGTGGCAACCTCGAGCAGACGGTGACGCGCAATAACCTCGAAGCCGCTGAGGAGGTCGTGCGCCAACTGCGGTTGCGTGACATCGGCGGCATCATCGTCGTCGACTTCATCGACATGGTGCTCGAGTCCAACCGCGATCTGGTGCTTCGCAGGCTGACCGAGGCGCTCGCCCGCGACAGGACACGGCATCAGGTCTCCGAGGTCACCTCGCTGGGGTTGGTGCAGCTGACCCGCAAGAAGCTCGGCACCGGCCTGATCGAGGCGTTCTCGACCAACTGCACGCACTGCAACGGGCGCGGCATCGTGATCCACGGTGACCCCGTCGACTCGGGGTCGTCGAACTCCGGCCGCAAGGCCGAGCCGGGCACGGCCGGTGGCCGGCGTGGCAAGCGCGGGAAGAAGGGCACTCAGCCCGCCGAGGCCGAGGTCGCAGTCGCCAAGGTGCCCGTGCACGGCGCCAACGAACATCCGATGTTCAAGGCCATGGCCGCCGCAAACGGACGTCACGAGGACGATGACACCGAGGGTGAGGTCGGCGACGACGAGACCCTGGTGGTCCCAGACGGCGAGGTCGCAGAGTCGGTCGCCAGGCACCGGGCACCCGATGACGGTGACTTCGACGAGATCGATGACGCCGAGAGCGACGACGAGTCTGATGACGACGAGGACGACACCGACGAGGAGAACCTCGACGTCGATGACGACGAGAACGACATCGACGACGACGACATCGAGGTGATCGGCGCCGATGACGACGCCGATGATGACGACGCCGATGATGACGATGACGACGACGCGGATGATGAGGACGACGAGGACTCTGACGACGACTCGGATGACGACTCTGACGACGATGAGGACGAGGACTCCGACGATGACGAGGATGACGATGAGGACCTCGTCGCCCCGTCCCGTCCCCGCCGTCGCCGCGCAGCCGCACGTCCGGCGGGTCCTCCGGCCTCATGACCTGTGCACCGACCTACGGGCGAGGCGGTTTGACCCCTTACCCGCTGGTCACGTAATCTTGAGCAGTTGTCTGCTGGCTCTGTGAATATCTGAGCCGGTGGCGGCGGGGCCTTTCCCCGCACCCCAGACCCGCGCACGCAGCCTTCGGGTAGCGCGCGCCCGCTTCAGCGAAGTAGAGGAAGACACACTTATGGCGACGTACGCAATCGTCAAGACCGGCGGCAAGCAGTACAAGGTCGCGGTTGGAGACATCGTCAAGGTCGAGAAGCTGGAGATCGAGGCCGGCGACTCGGTCTCGCTTCCGGTGGCGTTGGTCGTCGACGGTGCGAATGTCACCACCGATGCCAAGGCCCTCGAGAAGGTCGCCGTGACGGCAGAGGTCCTCGAGCACACCAAGGGCCCGAAGATCCGCATCCACAAGTTCAAGAACAAGACCGGCTATCACAAGCGGCAGGGCCACCGTCAGAAGCTGACGGTCGTCAAGGTCACCGGAATCAAGTAAGGCAAGGGAGCGAACAATGGCACACAAGAAGGGCGCTTCCAGCTCGCGCAACGGTCGCGACTCCAACTCACAGCGCCTAGGCGTTAAGCGGTTCGGTGGTCAGGTCGTCAAGGCTGGCGAGATCATCGTCCGGCAGCGCGGCACCCACTTCCACCCCGGCGTGAACGTCGGCCGTGGCGGCGACGACACTCTGTTCGCCACCGCTCCGGGCGCTGTCACGTTCGGTGTCAAGCGTGGACGCAAGACGGTCAACATCGTCCGCGTCCCGCGACCCGAGGCCTAATACCCCGAGGACTTCCACGCGAGTGAAGCTGCTGCGAGTTCTCACCCGAATCGCTCACTAGCTTCACAATCGAGGGGAAGGACACCATGCCCCGGTTCGTTGACCGAGTCGTGATTCATGCACGAGCCGGCAATGGCGGTCACGGCTGCGCCTCGGTGCACCGTGAGAAGTTCAAACCGCTCGGTGGACCGGACGGCGGCAACGGCGGCCGGGGTGGCAGCATCGTGTTCGTCGTGGACCCTCAGGTTCACACGCTTCTCGACTTCCACTTCCATCCGCACGTCGACGCGCCCTCCGGTAAGCAGGGGGCCGGTAATAACCGTGACGGTGCGGCCGGTGCAGACCTCGAGGTCCGGGTGCCCGACGGCACCGTCGTCCTCGACGAGAACGGGCGGCTACTCGCGGATCTGGTCGGCGAGGGCACCCGTTTCGAGGCCGCCGCAGGCGGTCGTGGTGGACTCGGCAACGCCGCGCTGGCATCGCGTGCCCGCAAGGCTCCAGGGTTCGCCCTGCTGGGGGAGAAGGGTGAGGCCCGCGATCTCACTCTCGAACTCAAGACGGTCGCCGACGTCGGTCTGGTCGGTTTCCCCTCGGCGGGCAAGTCCTCGCTCGTGTCGGTGATCTCGGCAGCGAAGCCGAAGATCGCCGATTATCCGTTCACCACGTTGACGCCGAATCTGGGCGTCGTGTCCGCAGGCGAGCGCACCTTCACCGTGGCCGATGTGCCCGGACTGATTCCTGGCGCGTCCGCCGGCCGTGGTCTCGGCCTTGACTTCCTGCGCCATATCGAGCGATGCGCCGTGCTGGTTCACGTCGTCGACTGCGCGACGATGGAACCGGGTCGCGACCCGATCTCCGATATCGAGGCGCTGGAGGCCGAACTCGCCGCCTACGTCCCGACACTGCAAGGTGATTCGACGCTGGGTGACCTGGCCGGGCGCCCGCGTGCGGTGGTGCTCAACAAGATCGACGTTCCCGATGCCCGCGAGCTGGCCGACTTCGTCCGCGACGAGGTGACCCAGCGCTACGGCTGGCCGGTCTTCGAGGTGTCGGCCGTCAGCAGGGATGGATTGCGGCCCTTGACCTTCGCGCTGGCCGATATGGTGACGGCGTTCCGTGAGTCGCAGCCCGTCGTCGCGCCCCGACGTCCCGTGATCCGGCCCGTTCCGACGAACGACAGTGGCTTCACCATCGAATCCGACGGTGAGGATGGCTTCGTGGTGCGTGGCACCCGGCCGGAACGCTGGATCAACCAGACCGACTTCACGAACGACGAGGCCGTCGGCTACCTGGGTGACAGGTTGGCCAGGCTCGGCGTCGAGGACGAGCTGATCAAGTTGGGGGCACGGCCGGGTTGCGCCGTCACCATCGGCGATATGACGTTCGACTGGGAGCCCCAGACTCCGGCCGGTGTCGACATGCCGCTGTCGGGCCGCGGTACCGACGTGCGCCTGGAACAGACCGACCGCATCGGTGCACCCGAACGAAAGGCCGCTCGTAAGGAGCGCCGTCGGGCCGGTGGAGACGAGCAGTGACCAGTCTCCATCGCGAGGCGGTCCGCACGGCCCGCAGCGTGGTGGTCAAGGTTGGCACGACCGCGCTCACCACGCCCTCGGGCAGGTTCGACGCCGACCGCCTGGCCACCCTCGCCGACGCCATCGAGGCGCGCATGGAGGCGGGATCCGACGTCGTGATCGTGTCCTCGGGTGCTATCGCGGCGGGTATCGAACCACTGCGTCTGACCAAGCGACCCACTGACCTGGCGACCAAGCAGGCGGCCGCCAGCGTTGGTCAGGTGGCGTTGGTCAACGCCTGGAGTGCGGCATTCGGTCGTTACAACCGCACCGTCGGACAGGTGTTGCTGACGGCCCATGACATCTCAATGCGCGTGCAGCACAACAACGCTCAGCGCACCCTGGATCGGCTGCGCGCACTGCACGCGGTGGCGATCGTCAACGAGAACGACACCGTCGCCACCAATGAGATCCGGTTCGGTGACAACGATCGCCTGTCAGCGCTCGTCGCGCATCTGGTCGGAGCGGACGCGCTGATCCTGCTGAGCGATATCGACGGCCTGTATGACGGGGACCCACGCAAGGCGACCGAGGATCGCCCCGCGCGATTCATCGCCGAGGTCGCAGCGCCCGACGACCTCGACGGCGTCGTGGCAGGTAACGGCAGCAAGCTGGGCACCGGGGGAATGGCCTCCAAACTGTCGTCGGCGTTGCTGGCAGCCGACGCGGGCGTGCCGGTGCTGTTGGCTGCGGCGGCCGACGCCACCGCCGCGCTGGTCGATGCGTCGGTCGGAACGGTGTTCGCGGCCCGGCCCGAGCGGATGACGGCCCGTCGGTTCTGGGTGCGCTACGCGGCGGAGGCGGCAGGTGTCCTGACGCTGGACGACGGTGCCATCCGGGCGGTGCTCAGACAACGTCGCTCACTGCTGCCCGCGGGTATCACCGGAGTGTCCGGACGCTTCCATGGCGGTGACGTGGTGGAGCTTCGGGGCACCGACGCGGTGACGGTGGCGCGCGGTGTGGTGGCCTATGAGGCGGGGGAGCTGGCGACCATGATCGGGCGCTCGACATCTGACCTTCCTCCCGAGATGCGTCGCCCCGCCGTCCACGCGGACGATCTGGTCGCTGTCTAGGGCGCTTCGAGATACAGTGCGCCCCAGATGATCTGGGTCAGCGCGTTGGCGAGTTCGGCGTCATAGGAGTCCGGTCTGCCTGGCAGCGTCTGCTGACACGACCGCTCCACCATCCACGTCAACGTCGTCGCGGTCGACTCGGGCGGCAGCTCCTGGCGGATGGTTCCCTGCGCCTGGCCCTGCTCGATGATGGCGGTCACGCGCGCCGAGATTCCGGCGAGTATCTCGGTGTAGGTGGAGCCGACCAGTGGGTCGTAGGCAGACATCTCGTTCAGCGCCACCAGTAGGGGTTGATGACGGCGGTAGCTCGCGATGATCGCGGTCATCGCGACACGGACATCGGCGGGGTCGCGGCGATGCGCGACGCTCCACCAGCGCTCGGCGCCGTTGGCCAGATCGCTGAACACCTGGCCCGTCAGCTGGCGCAGGAGGTGGCCCTTGTCCTCGAAGTAGATGTAGAAGCTGGCCCGCGATATCCCGGCCTCGGTCGCCAGCCGGTCCACGCTCAGCTCGGTGAAGCTGGCACCGGCGCCCATGAGGCGATCGGTGGCGTCGAGGAGCTGGCGTTCGATCTGCTCGCGACGCTCCTGTCGCTTGGCCTGCGGTCTTCGGGTGACGGACGGCACCGACTCAGGGTATCCGAGCGAGCCACACCTTGACTAGACATAGTGTCTAGACCTATGGTCAGCGCCATGACTGTGTCGCCGCTCACACCCAGCTCGTCGCGTCCGTACGATCCCATCGACCTGTCGTCGAAGGCGTTCTGGTCGGGCACCGCCGCGGACCGCGAGACGTCGTTCGCCGAGCTACGGGCCGCGCGCCCGGTCAGCTGGCATCCACCGGTCGAGGACTCGCTCATGCATGACCCGGAGGACCACGGCTACTGGGCGGTCACCCGCCACGCCGACGTCGTCACCGTCAGCCGCGACAGCGAGACGTACCTGTCCGGCAAGGGCGTGCTGTTCGAGAACATCCCCGAGGAGCTGCTCGAGGCCTCGCAGTCGTTCCTGGCGATGGACCCGCCGCGGCACACGCTGATCCGCAAGGTCGTGCACTCGGCGTTCACCCCGCGCCAGGTGCGGCGCATCGAGGACTCGATCAAGGAGAACGCGCGGAACATCGTGGGCGAGCTGCGCGAGGCGGGAAGTGGTGCCGACTTCGTCGAGCACTGTGCCAAGGAACTTCCGATCCGAACGCTGTCGGATATGGTCGGCATCCCCGAATCCGAACGCGCGCAGGTGGCCAGCGCCGCCGATGCGCTGGTGTCGTGGGGCGACGAGGTCTACCTGGAGGGCCGCAACCCGCTTGAGGTGCTGGTCGGCAATCAGATGTACCTGCATCAGGTGGCCGGTGCGCTGGCCGCGGATCGGCGGGCCAATCCCGGTGACGACCTGATCAGCGCGCTGGTGCACGCCGAGGTGGACGGCGACCGGCTCACCGATGCCGAGGTGTCGGCGTTCTTCGTGCTGTTGGCGGTGGCGGGTAACGACACCACCCGCCAGACCACCAGCCACGCCATGAGGGCGTTGACCGACTTCGGTGATCAACGCGCCTGGCTGGCCGCCGACTTCGACGACCGCATCGGCGGCGCGGTCGAGGAGTTCGTCCGGTGGGCCACCCCGGTGATGACATTCCGCCGGACCGCATCGACGGACTGTGAACTCGGCGACCAACGTATCGCGGCCGGCGAGAAGGTCGTGATGTTCTACTCGTCGGCCAACTTCGACACCGAGGTGTTCGACGCGCCGCACCGACTGGACCTGGGGCGCAAGCCCAATGCGCACGTCGGCTTCGGTGGCGGCGGGCGGCACTTCTGTCTGGGCGCGCACGTCGCCCGCGCGCAGTTGCGGTCGATATTCTCCGAGCTGCTCACCCAGATCCCCGATATCGCGGCCGGTGAGCCGACCTACGTCGCGGGCAACTTCATCCACGCCATCCGGTCGATGCCCGTCACCTTCTAGCGATTTCGGCGCGTTTTGGAGCGCTCACCGCGCCTTAACGCGCCGAAATCGCGAGTTCGTCGGCCAGCAGGGCCAGTAGTTCGGAGCAGCCGCCGTCGACCTTCACCGCCGCCAGCGCGTCGCCGCGGGTGGGCCCACGGTTGATGATCGCGACGGGCTTGCCCGCTGAAGCCGCGTGGCGGACGAACCGCAACCCGGAGAACACCGTGAGCGATGACCCGGCCACCAGCAGGGCATCGGCGTCGGCGACGAGTGAATACGCCCTCTCCACACGCGATTTCGGAACGCTCTCGCCGAAGTAGACGATGTCGGGTTTGAGCATGCCTGCGCAGCACGGACAGTCGAGGAACCGGAAAGACGCCGTCTCGCGGACCACCGCGTCGGCGTCGGGCGCCACCGCGATACCGCCCACCCGCTCGGCGCTTTCGAGGAAGCCGGGGTTGAGCGCCTCCAACTCGTCGGCCAGCGCCGCCCGGCTCATCGAGAAGTCACACGCCAGGCAGATCACCCGCGCGTACGTCCCGTGCAGGTCGACGACCGTGCGACTGCCCGCCTTGGTGTGCAGCAGATCGACGTTCTGGGTGATGACGGCGGTGACCACTCCGGCGCGTTCGAGCGTGGCCAGCGCGCGGTGTCCGGCGTTGGGCAGCGTCGCCGCCATGTGCCGCCAACCGACGTGGTTACGCGCCCAGTACCGCTGCCGAAACTCGGGGTCGGAGGTGAACTGCTGAATGGTCATCGGGTTGCTCGGGGGTGAGTCCGGTCCCCGGTAGTCGGGGATGCCGGAGTCGGTGGACATGCCGGCGCCGGTCAGGACGGCCACGCGTTGACCAGCGAGCACGCGGAGCAGTTCGGGGCCTTCCACACCGTCGAGGCTAGCCACTTTGCGACAATTGAGCCGTGGACTTCCATTCGGCGTACCGGCACGGCTTCGTCCGAGTGGCCGCATGCACCCATCACACGACGCTGGCCGACCCCGTGGCCAACGCCGAATCGGTGCTCGCGCTGGCGCGCGACTGCCACGATGAGGGTGTCGCGTTGGCGGTGTTCCCAGAGCTGACGCTCTCGGGATACTCCATCGAGGACGTGTTGATGCAGGACGGCCTGCTCGACGCCGTCGAACGGGCGCTGGCAGATCTGGTGGCGGCCACGGCCGACCTGCTGCCCGTGCTCGTCGTGGGTGCGCCGTTGCGCTACCGCAACAGGATCTACAACACCGCTGTGGTCATCCACCGCGGCAGCGTGCTCGGGGTGGTGCCGAAGTCCTATCTGCCCACCTACCGGGAGTTCTACGAGCGCAGGCAGATCGCGGCCGGTGATGACGTGCGCGGGACCATTCGCGTCGCGTCCACCGACGTGCCGTTCGGACCGGACCTGTTGTTCACCGCGACCGATCTGCCGAGTTTCGTGCTGCACGTGGAGATCTGCGAGGACATGTGGGTGCCGGTGCCGCCGAGTGCGGAGGCCGCGCTGGCCGGGGCGACGGTGCTGGCGAACCTGTCCGGCAGTCCGATCACGATCGGTAGGGCCGAGGATCGCAAGCTCATGGCCCGCTCGGCGTCGTCTCGCTGCCTCGCTGCCTATGTGTACGCCGCCGCGGGGGAGGGCGAGTCGACGACTGACCTGTCCTGGGACGGCCAGACGATGATCTACGAGAACGGCACCCTGCTTGCCGAATCCGAGCGCTTTCCCAAGGGCGAGCGGCGCTCTGTCGCCGATGTCGACACCGAACTGCTGCGCGCCGAGCGGATCCGCATGGGCACCTTCGACGACAACCGGCGCCACCACGGTGCGCGGACCGACGCGTTCCGGCGGATCGAGTTCACCGTCAACCCGCCGGCAGGCGATATCGGGCTGCGTCGCGAGGTCGAGCGCTTCCCGTTCGTTCCCGCGGATCCAGAACGGCTGCAACAGGATTGCTACGAGGCCTACAACATCCAGGTGTCCGGGCTGGAGCAACGGCTGCGGGCGCTGAACTATCCGAACGTCGTGATCGGTGTGTCGGGGGGCCTGGACTCCACCCACGCGTTGATCGTCGCCGCGCATGCGATGGACCGGGAGGGGCGCCCCCGTAGTGACATCCTGGCCTTCACCCTGCCCGGTTTCGCCACCGGTGAGCGCACCAAGGGCAACGCCATCGCGTTGAGTAAGGCGCTGGGCGTCACCTTCTCCGAACTCGACATCCGTGACACCGCGACGTTGATGCTGACCGAGATGGGCCATCCGTTCGCCCGCGGCGAGAAGGTCTACGACGTCACCTTCGAGAACGTGCAGGCGGGTCTGCGCACCGACTACCTGTTCCGGTTGGCCAATCAGCGCGGCGGCATAGTGCTCGGCACGGGTGATCTGTCCGAGTTGGCACTGGGCTGGTCGACCTACGGTGTGGGCGACCAGATGTCGCACTACAACGTCAACGGTGGTGTACCGAAGACGTTGATTCAGCACCTGATTCGATGGGTTATCGCCTCCGAGCAGTTCGACGACACCGTCAACGGCATCCTGGCGTCGGTGCTGGACACCGAGATCACACCCGAACTCGTGCCCACGGGTGAGGACGAGGAGATCCAGAGCAGTGAGGCGAAGGTCGGCCCGTATGTTCTGCAGGACTTCTCGCTGTACCAGGTGCTCCGCTGGGGATTTCGGCCGTCGAAGGTCGCCTTCCTGGCCTGGCATGCCTGGCATGACGCCGATCATGGCGACTGGCCCGCAGGGTACCCAGATGACAAACGACCGTCGTACTCGCTCAAGGAGATTCGGCACTGGCTGACGGTCTTCGTGCAGCGGTTCTACTCCTTCAGCCAGTTCAAGCGGTCAGCCCTGCCCAACGGTCCGAAGGTGTCCGCAGGCGGGGCGCTGTCACCGCGCGGGGACTGGCGGGCGCCGTCGGACATGTCCGCACGCACCTGGCTCGACGAGATCGAGCGCGAAGTACCCGAGGCATAGGGGCGTAGCGGTATCCGACCGCTACGCGCCAGATCGTGCGAAGATCACGACGATGGCAGAAGCGAGCGACCAAGAGTCGCTGGTCAACGTCGCTGCCGGGGTGCCGCTGCATCGGCAGCTGTTCCTGGTGCTGCACGACGAGATCGCCCGCGGCGCATTGGCCGCGGGCGATGGTCTGCCGACCGAACTGTCGATGTGCGAGCAGTTCGGCGTCTCGCGGATCACCGTGCGCCGCGCTCTGGCCGACCTCGCCGACGCCGGGTTGATCGAGCGCAGACACGGCGTCGGTTCCTTCGTCACCGACCGATCACCGCCGCGGGGGTACGACGAGACCGGTTCGTACATGGACGAACTGCGGCAGGTCGAGTTCGAGACCGAGGTCGAGGTGATCGAGTTCGGCGTGCGCACCGTGCCGGGACCCATCGCCGAGCGCCTTGGCGGACCAGACCAGGCGCTTCACGTGCTGAGGCTGCGGCGGGAGCGACGCACGGGTGAGCGGCTGATGATCTCCGAGGCATGGCTTCCCGAGGGTCTCGCCGACGAACTCACCGCGCCCGGGCTGGCAGGTGCCCCGATCTTTCACGTCCTGCACGACGCGGGTGTCGGGCTGACGAGCCTCGACCACGAGCTGACCGCCGAGATCGCCGGGCCCAGGACGGCGGCCACACTCGGTGTGTCGATCGGCGCGGCGTTGATCCGCATCAACTCGCTGGCCCACACCGCGGCCGGGCCGCATCACTGTCTGTCGGTGACGCTGTCGCCGAACCGAAGTCGGGTGCTGCTGACCCAGACGGCCGCGGATCTCGAATCCGGTGTCGGCATGGCGATCGCGCACGACGTGCGTCGGCCGCACGCCTGAGCGGCAGCGGCTAGAGCCGGCCGTCGGTACGCAGGTCGGGGTGCACCCATTCGGGTGAGCGGCGCTCCTTGAACGCCACGAAACCCTCGACCGCCTCGGGCCCGCTGTAGGAGGCCTTCATGCCGATCCGGTCGAACAGCCCCATGTAGTTGTCGAGGCTCGACTTCACCACCGAGCGCGCCTTGGGCGCGGTGCGGCACACCTGGGTCAGCACCTCGCGCGCGGCGCCCGCGAGATCGTCGTGCGGGACCACTCGCGCCACCATTCCCCAGTCCGCGGCCTCCTGCGCGGTCAGGGTGCGGCCGGTGAACATCAGGTCCCTGGTTCGCATGGGTCCGATGACGCGGGCGAGCATCTGGCTGTAGTAGGTGTCGGCGATGCCTCGGTACAACTCGGGGACGCGGAAGGTCGCGCGGTCGCTGACCACCGCCATGTCACTGCACATCGCGATCTGCAGGCCGCCGCCCTGACACAGGCCGTTGACCGCCGACACCACCGGCTTGACCGACTGACGCAGCGTCTCGAACGGCGTGACATCCATCGACAGCGCGGGCCCGAAGGTCATCCAGTCGTCCACGCCGTCACCGCCGCCGAGATCACCGCCCGGCGCGAACACGTCACCGGTGCCGGTGATCAGCAGGCCCGCCAGGTCGTCGTCGGCCTCGACGTGGGTGACCGCGTATCGGATCCCGAAGTACATCGCCGGCGTCATCGCGTTGCGTGCCTGCGGGCGGTCCAGCGTGACGATCCCGAACGGCCCCTCGCGCTCGAAGCGCAGGAATGGGGTGCCGAGCCAGTCGCCCTCGGGTGGGCGGGGCGTGCTCTTGGCGGCGGTCGTCATCGGGCTCCTAGGGCTCATTGCAGTACGTCGTCGATGGCTTCGCGGGTCGGCGCGCAGTTGCCCGCGCCGGGCGTCAGGGTAGCGAGCGCGCCTGCGGCGCACGCTCGAATCAGGGCGTTCCTGGGACCGCGGTGCCAGTCCGCGGCGAGCACGCCGGCGAACACGTCGCCCGCGCCGGTGGTGTCGACGGCCTCCACGGCTGGTGCCTCGACGTCGTAGCGTTCGGCGACGCCCTGATAGGAGGCGCCTCGCGCACCACGAGTGATCACCAGATGGGGTACCTGCCAACGAATTTCGCGGGACTCGTGGTCGTTGACGATCACGACGTCCACGGCCTGGGCCAGCTCCTCGAGTTGAGCAGGCGGCGTCCCCCCGGGTGATGCGTTGAGCATCACCACAGCGCCCCCGGCCCGCCCCGTGCGCGCGGCCGCGAGCGCGGTGTCGATCGGTATCTCGAGCTGGATCAGCACGACGTCGGCGTCGGCGATCTCGATCCGTGTGTGCGCCGATGCCAGATGCAGATGGGCATTGGCTCCCGGTGCGACCACGATGCAGTTCTCGGCGTGCTCGTCCACCAGAATCACCGCGGCACCGCTCGGTCCGGGCACGGTCATGACGCCGCCGAGGCCGACTTCGTTGTCGAGCAGGTGGGCACGCAGTCGTGAACCGGCATCGTCGTCGCCGACCGCTGCGACGAGATCCACCGTGGCGCCCGCGCGGGACGCCGCGACGGCCTGGTTGCCGCCCTTGCCGCCCGGAGACGACGTCACCGCGGACGCCAGCACCGTTTCGCCGGGTTTGGGCAGTGTCGAGACCTCGAAGGACTGGTCGAGATTCACGCTACCCACGACGCACACCCGGTTGCTCGAACCTGCCACGGGCTTACGGTAACCGTTCCTTATGGTGAGCAGGAGAGGGTCCTGCTCGGTTGCGGCCCGAACGGTGTTGGCCGCTGCCGGCGGGTGTTCTCCGGTGGACCGGCACGCATCGCGTGGGTGTCGGTGAGCCGGAACTGCCGCGCCTGCCACCGCGGCTCGGGCGGCGATCGAGCCTGGCCGGTGGCGTGCCCGTCACGGTCCTCTGTCCGTTGCGGGGTCCTGCCGGTCGCCGCCTGATCGTCATGCCGAGGCCGCGTCTGCCGATCGCGGCCGCTGCGGCGTGGTGCCGCGTGACCGGATCAGAAGTCTGTTGCTGCAGGGGTTTCGTCCAATGTTGGGCACCCCATTTAGTGGTGTAGGCCGGATCCACTCCGATCACCGCTATCCCCCGACGATGCGCCATCGCCGTCAGTCGGGCGCGGAATCCGGCGGTGGGTATCCCGACCACCGTGTGTCGAAAGCGTTTGCCCCGGCTGCCGCGACCCATCGTTTCGCGGCCGGTGGCTCGGGCGTCGGAGAAGTCGAGGTTCTCAATCACAACTGCAGTGCAGTTCTGTGTCCGCGCGGCATCGAGCAGCGTGGTGAGCGCGGCGCGGACCCGCCCATCACGACGGCTGGCGCGCAACCCGGAGGTATCGAGCGCGATGGTCGTCGGAGCGCCGATCGGGTTCCCGGCGCCGTCGAGCACGCAACAGGCGAGGTGATCGGCGTTGAGATCGACACCCAGGACCGGGCCGGTCCGCAAGTGTTCGATCGAGGGCGCTGCTACGGACATGTCCTGTTTCCACGACGCGTCCAGATACCAGCGGCTCTTGACCGGGTCGTAGGCGATGTCATAACGCACCGCGCGGCGGCAGGCGATGCGCTCAGCCCACTGGTCGCCGCGGTGCGCGAACCCCACTGGGGCCGCGATCTGCAGGTGGGACCCGAATTGACCGGTGAGAGCGGCGGGCACCTTGATATGCAGCTGGCCCGCGGTGTCGACGCGGATGGTTTCGTTGCCGCCGGTCTTGCCTGACTCCCCATCGGCGGTCAAGAACATACGGGCCGCATTCCAGCGTGCTCGCCATTGGGGTTCGGTCATTGCGGCCGCATCGAGGTGATGACGGTTGCGCCACAGGCGTTTTCCTCCGACCGTGAGCGACGGCCGGCCAGCCGTCAACGCGGCCTCGGCTGCTGTCAGTCGGGAGCTCAGTTGCGCAAGCCGGCGGGTCTTGGCGAACCGCTCATGCGCCGATCGGTAGCCGCGACGACGACGATCACCATGCGCGCGCACCTCGGTGCCCTGCGGGGACCGTTCTCCGGGGCGCAGCTCGCACCTCTGCGCCACCACGGCAACGGCCTGCTGCAGATCGCGGACATGGGCGCTCAGACCGCGCATACCCAGCTGGTACTGGTCCTCTACTGAACGGGTGATCGCCCCCGCCCACCTGCTTGAGCACACCGCTGTGATCGCCTGCTTACGCTGCGCCCGCCACAGCCCGTGACCGGCCCGATCCAGCCCACCAAGCCGTACCCGGGAGGCCAGTTCGGCCCGGTACACCTCGCCGAGAAATGACCCGATCACCCGCAGCGCTGCTGCCTCAGCTTCGGTCACGTGAATCCGGGTCCGGATCCGCACACCCGCAGGTGCAGCTGCCACCGCCGGGTCCCCAACTCGACGTAACCGAGCGCGCACATCCATGCACCACATTCTGACCAGCGCCACCGACAAACCCCCCAGCCGACATCACGCCGCGCCAGCACTGTTCCTTCCGAGCGGGGGGGTGCACGGACCGGGCTCACTCCACGATTCACAACACCGACAAATACATCCGAACGCAGTATCGATCGCCGGAGTCCACTATCCGGTCAGCAGCGGTAACCCCAACCGGGCCGATCCCGGCTTGTCTCGATACGCTGGGCAGATGAGTGTGGACGCTGCCGTGGACGCTGACCTGCGCCTGCAGGTGCATGACGCCGCCCGACGGGCCCGGGTGGCCGCGCGCGTGCTGGGCACATTGGACACCGCGACCAAGGACCGCGCGTTGCACGCCGCGGCCGATTCGGTGTTGGCCCAGGTGGACGCGGTTCTCGCGGCCAACGCCGCCGACCTTGACGCCGCGCGGGCGGCGGGTACCCCCGACGCGATGCTCGATCGGCTCGCCCTGAACCCGCAGCGTGTGGACGGTATTGCGGCCGGACTGCGTCAGGTGGCGGGGCTGCCGGACCCCGTCGGGGAGGTGCTGCGCGGCAGCACGCTGCCCAACGGTCTTCGAATCCGTCAGCAGCGGGTGCCGCTCGGTGTCGTCGGCATGGTCTACGAGGGCCGACCCAACGTCACCGTCGACGCCTTCGGGTTGACCCTGAAGTCGGGTAACGCGGCGCTGCTGCGGGGCAGCTCGTCGGCGAGGCGCTCGAATGAGGCGCTGGTCACCGCGTTGCGCGCCGCCCTGGTCGCCGAGGGTCTGCCCGCCGATGCCGTGCAGCTGCTGCCCAGCGAGGACCGCGCCAGCGTCACCCACCTGATCCAGGCCCGCGGCCTGGTGGACGTCGTCATTCCGCGCGGGGGAGCCGGGCTGATCGCCGCCGTGGTTCGGGACGCGACCGTGCCGACCATCGAGACGGGCGTCGGTAACTGTCACGTCTACGTGCACGAGGCGGCGGATCTCGATGTCGCCGAACGCATTCTGCTGAACTCCAAGACCCGGCGCCCGAGTGTGTGCAATGCCGCGGAGTCGCTGCTCGTCGACGCCGCGATCGCCGAGACCGCACTGCCGCGGCTCATCGAGGCACTGCAGGACGCCGGTGTCACCGTGCACCTTGACCCCAGCGAGGACGAGTTGCGGGCCGAGTTCCTGTCGATGGACATAGCGGTCGCGGTGGTGGACGGCGTCGACGCCGCCATCGCCCACGTCAACGAGTACGGCAGTGGGCACACCGAGGCCATCGTGACCACCAATCTCGCTGCCGCCGAACGCTTCACGGCCCAGGTCGACGCGGCGGCGGTGATGGTGAACGCCGCCACCTCCTTCACCGACGGTGAGCAGTTCGGGTTCGGGGCCGAGATCGGCATCTCGACGCAGAAGCTGCACGCCAGGGGCCCGATGGGTCTGCCAGAATTGACCTCGACCAAGTGGATTGTGTGGGGAAACGGCCACACCCGCCCGGTCTAATCAAGCAACAACGAGGAGAACACCCCGTGAGCGTCCCCGCACGCCCAGTACCGCTTTTCGCGGACATCGATGATGTCGCCGCGCGTCTGGCCGAGACCGGTTACCTGCCCGACACTGCGACCGCGACCGCGGTCTTCCTCGCTGACAGGCTGGGCAAGCCGCTGCTCGTCGAGGGACCGGCCGGCGTCGGTAAGACCGAACTGGCCCGCGCCGTCGCGCAGTGCACAGGATCTGAGCTGGTCCGGCTGCAGTGCTACGAGGGTGTCGATGAGGCACGCGCGCTCTACGAGTGGAACCACGCCAAGCAGATCCTGCGAATTCAAGCCGGTTCGGGCGACTGGGACCAGACCAAGATGGACGTGTTCAGTGAGGAGTTCCTGCTGACCCGTCCGCTGCTGACCGCCATCAAGCGGACCGACCCCACCGTGCTCCTGATCGATGAGACCGATAAGGCCGATATCGAGATCGAGGGCCTGCTGCTCGAGGTCCTGTCAGACTTCGCCGTCACGGTTCCCGAGCTGGGCACCATCAAGGCCGAGCGGCCACCGTTCGTGCTGCTGACCTCCAACGCCACCCGCGAGCTGTCCGAGGCGCTCAAGCGTCGCTGCCTGTTCCTGCACATCGACTTCCCCGAACCCGATCTGGAGCGTCGGATCCTGCTGTCGCGGGTGCCCGAACTGCCGGAACGGCTGGCCGAGGAACTGGTCCGCATCATCGGCGTGCTGCGCGGAATGCAACTCAAGAAGGCGCCATCGGTGGCCGAGACCATCGACTGGGGCCGCACCGTCCTCGCGCTGGGCATGGACACCATCGACGACGAGTTGATCGCCGCGACGCTGGGCGTGGTGCTCAAGCACCAGTCCGATCAGCAACGCGCATCCGGCGAACTTCGCCTGAACTGAGGATCCGCTGATGGCCGCCCGACGCACCCGACCCCCGCAACCGATTGCCCCCCACGGCATTCCGGGTCACCTGGTCGAGTTTGTCGAGGCGCTGCGCGGCGTGGGTATCTCCGTCGGACCATCCGAGACAGTGGACGCCGGGCGGGTTATGGCGACTCTGGGTCTGAGCGATCGCAATGTGCTTCGGGAGGGACTCGCGTGCGCCGTGCTGCGCCGTGCGGACCACCGCGAAACCTACGACGCCATGTTCGACCTGTGGTTCCCGCCCGCACTGGGCGCCCGGACGGTGGTGGACGACGACGGCACCGCCGAGGACGACCCCGCCGCTCCGCCTGCCCAGGACATCGAGGGTCTGCGCGAGGCGTTGGTCGAGATGCTGGCCAACAACGCCGACCTTGAGAACCTCGACGCACGGCTGGCGGCGATGATCGCCCAGATCGTCGAGTCCCAGGGTCGCTACAACTCCAGCCGGGGGCCGTCCTACTCGTCGTATCAGGCGTTGAAGGCCATGGCGCTCGACGAACTCGAGGGCCGGCTACTGGCCGGGCTGCTCGCGCCGTACGGCGACGCACCCACGCCCACGCAGGAGGAGATCGCCAAGGCGATCGCCGCGAAGCGCATCACGCAGCTGCGCCGGATGGTGGAGGCCGAGACCAAGCGCCGCACCGCCGAGCAACTGGGCCGCGACCACGTCCAGATGTACGGCATTCCGCAGCTGGCCGAGAACGTCGAGTTCCTCCGCGCGTCGGGCGAGCAGCTGGCGCAGATGCGCCGCGTCGTCGCACCGTTGGCGCGCACGCTTGCCACCCGGTTGGCGGCCCGGCGGCGGCGCTCCCGCCGTGGTGAGATCGACCTGCGCAAGACCCTGCGTAAGTCGATGTCGACCGGCGGTGTGCCCATCGACGTCGTGCTGAAGAAGCCGCATCCCGCGCGCCCCGAACTGGTGGTGCTGTGCGATGTCTCCGGTTCCGTCGCGGGGTTCAGCAGCTTCACGCTGATGCTGGTCAACGCCCTGCGTCAGCAGTTCTCCAGGGTCCGGGTGTTCGCCTTCATCGACACCACCGACGAGGTGACCGAGATGTTCGGCCCGGAGTCCGACCTCGCTGTCGCCATTCAGCGCATCACCCGCGAGTCGGGCGTGTACACCCGCGACGGCCACTCCGACTACGGGCACGCGTTCGTGTCGTTCCTGGACAAGTACCCCAACGTGTTGTCCCCGCGCAGCGCGCTGCTGGTCCTCGGCGACGGCCGCAACAACTACCGCAACCCAGAACTCGACCTGCTGGCCCGCATGGTCAGTGCGAGCCGCCACGCGCACTGGCTCAACCCGGAGCCCAAGCACCTGTGGGGCAGCGGTGACTCCGCCGTCCCGCGCTACGAGGGCGTCATCCCCATGCACGAGTGTCGCTCGGCCAAGCAGCTCGCCACGGTGATCGACAAGCTGCTGCCCGTCTAACCTCTGCGTTTCGGCGAGCGCAGGCGGGTCCGGATCACTGCCGTAAGCTGCCTATTCGTGACTCGACGCAGGCTGGGTGTGATGGGTGGGACGTTCGATCCCATCCATCACGGTCACCTCGTCGCGGCCAGCGAGGTCGCCGACCAGTTCGGCCTCGACGAGGTGGTGTTCGTGCCGACGGGTCAGCCATGGCAGAAGCGGGAGCGCATCGTCACCGAAGCCGAGGACCGCTACCTGATGACCGTGATCGCGACGGCCGCCAACCCGCGCTTCTCGGTCAGCCGCGTCGACATCGACCGCGCAGGCCCCACCTACACCAAGGACACCCTGCGGGACCTCGCGGCGCAGCGTGGTGACACCGACTTGTTCTTCATCACCGGGGCGGACGCGCTGGCATCGATCCTGTCGTGGCAGAACTGGGAGGAACTGTTCTCCCTGGCCCGGTTCGTCGGCGTCAGCCGGCCCGGCTACGAACTCGACGGCGAGCACATCGCAGCGGCAATGAAGGAACTACCGGAGGACGCGTTGCAGTTGGTTGAGGTGCCCGCGCTGGCGATCTCGTCGAGTGACTGCCGCGCGCGGGCCGGGTCCGGCAGGCCCATCTGGTATCTGGTTCCCGACGGTGTCGTTCAGTACGTGTCCAAGCGCGGCCTCTACCGATCCCAGGCCCAATCCCAAACCCACGCAGTCCAGGAGCCCCAAACATGAGCGCAGGCGACGAATCCGTACACATGGCGACGGTGGCCGCGCAGGCCGCCTCGTCGAAACTGGCCGACGACATCGTCGTCATTGACGTCTCCGAGCAGCTCTTCATCACCGATCTCTTCGTCATCGCCTCGGCCAATAACGAGCGGCAGGTCAACGCGATCGTCGACGAGGTCGAGGAGAAGATGCGCGTGGCCGGGTACAAGCCCGCCCGCCGTGAGGGCACCCGCGAGGGGAAGTGGGTGCTGCTCGACTACGTCGACATCGTCGTGCACGTCCAGCATCAGGATGAGCGCAACTTCTACGCCCTGGACCGGCTGTGGCGGGACTGCCCGGTGGTGCCGGTGGAACTCGAGGACGGAGCCGACCGAGCCGACGAGTCCACGGAGGATTCGCAGTGAGGGTCTGCCACCTGGTGATGCTGCGGCACGGGCAGACCGAGTACAACGCGGGCAGCCGCATGCAGGGTCAGCTCGACACCGAACTGTCCGACCTGGGGCGCGCCCAGGCGGTATCGGCTGCCGAGGTGCTGGCCAAGCGCCAGCCGCTGCTGATCGTCTCGTCGGACCTGCGCCGCGCACTGGACACGGCGACCACACTCGGGGAACGGGCCGGCGTACCGGTCACGGCCGACACCCGGCTGCGTGAGACACACCTCGGCGACTGGCAGGGCATGACGCACCACGAGGTGGATGCGATCGCTCCCGGTGCCAGGCTGGCGTGGCGCGACGATGCCCGGTGGGCACCGCACGGCGGCGAGAGTCGGGTCGACGTCGCGCGCCGCAGCCTACCGCTCGTCGAGGAACTCGTTGCCGGGCATCGGGAGTGGGGTGTCGATGAGCCCGACCGGCCCGTAGTGCTGGTGGCGCACGGTGGATTGATCGCGGCGCTCACCGGCGCAGTCCTCGGTATCCCGGTGGACAACTGGCCCGTGTTCGGCGGGATGGGCAACGCGAGCTGGGTGCAGCTGTCGGGGCACGGCGAACCCGACGCCGCGTTCGGTGACATCCGCTGGCGCCTCGACGTGTGGAACGCCTCGGCGCAGGTGGCCAACGATGTCCTCTGAGGAGTCGTCGGGCACGCCGCGCAGGACACTGCTGGTCTTCTGCGATTCGCTGTCCTATTACGGACCCACCGGCGGGCTGCCGTCGGATGACCCCCGGATCTGGCCCAACATCGTTGCCAGCCAACTTGGTTGGGACCTCGAGTTGATCGGTCGGATCGGTTGGACCTCCCGCGATGTGTGGTGGGCGGCCATCGGCGATCCCCGGGCATGGGCCGCCCTACCGCGGGCCGGCGCGGTGATCTTCGCGACCAGTGGGATGGACTCACTGCCCTCCCCGCTACCGACCGCCGCCCGCGAGTTCATCCGCTACATCAGGCCATCGTTCCTGCGTCGCTGGGTACGCGACGGTTACGGCTGGGCGCAGCCCCGACTGTCGCCGATCGCCCGACCGGCCCTGCCGCCGCAGCTGACCGTCGACTACCTCGAACAGACCCGCGCGGCCATCGACTTCAACAGGCCCGGCATCCCGTTCGTGGCGTGTGTGCCCTCGGTGCACATCGCCGACACCTACGGGCGGTCGCACCGCTGGCGCGACGCCACGGTTGACGCGATCACGGAATGGGCTGGCGAACACCGTGTTCCGGTGGTCGACCTCAAGGCTGCCGTCGACGAAGAGGTGATGAGCGGGCGGGGCAACCCCGACGGGATTCACTGGAACTTCGAGGCACACCAGGGTGTCGCCGACCTGATGATGAAGGGCCTCGCCGAGGCCGGAGTGACACCGGGCCCCGGCGACTGATCATGGCCGTCGTGGTGGTGACCGACTCATCCTCGCGGCTACGCCCGGATGAGTTGCAGCGGTGGGGGATCCGCCAGGTGCCGTTGCACGTGCTGGTGGACGGCGCAGACCTTCTCGACGGTGTCGACGCGGTGCCGAACGACGTGTACGCGCGCAGCCACGCCACCACATCTGGGGTGTCGCCTGCGGACCTCGCCGAGGTCTACCGTGCCGCCCTCGCCGACAGTGGTGGTGACGGCGTGGTGGCAGTGCACCTGTCCGCGGCGCTGTCGAGTACTTTCAGCAATGCCAGTGCGGCGGCGCGGGAGTTCGGATCAGCTGTGCGCGTGGTGAACTCGCGGTCGGCAGCGGCATGCGTCGGCTTCGTCGCCGCCGCGGCGGCGCAATCAGCCATCGCGGGTGCCGACCTCGACACCGTCGAGGCCGCGGCCCGCGCGGCGGTGCCCCGCGGACACGCATTCATCGTCGTGCACCGGCTGGACAACCTGCGCCGCAGCGGGCGGATCGGCGCTGCGGCGTCGTGGCTGGGCACCGCGCTGTCGCTCAAGCCGCTGCTGTGCCTGGACGTCGACGGCAGGCTGGTGCTGTCCCAACGGATTCGCACGGTGTCGAAGGCACACGCGGCCATGGTCGACGCGGTCGCCGAGGTGGTCGGCGAGCGTCGGGCCACGGTCGTCGTGCATCACGTGGACAACCACGACGCGGCCGACGTCATCGGTGCCGCGCTGACCGATCGTCTGCCTCAGATCGAGTCGCTGACGGTGTCGGATATGGGTCCCGTGCTGGCGGTCCACGTCGGCGCGGATGCCGTCGGTGTGTGCGTGACCGTCGACGGGTAACAATGACCGTCGCCTCCGCGCATGCACTCCGAACGTGCCGCCACTGCGAGAAAATGGCGGATTCTTCGCAGTGGCGTCACGTTGGGCGAGCCCTGTTCCTGGCGCTGACCGACCAGCACGCAGCGGTATAGCGAACCTCGCCGTCATGGACGAACTGCTCGTGAGCGGGCCGGATAGCCGCGACTACCCGTGAGCGCGTCTGCTCGTCGCTGCCGTGCAGGATCTGACCGACCGGGCCCATGTGTGTCAGGTAGGGCACCAACTCCTCCTCGGCCAGAGTGCACCCGACGTCGATCGGCGTGATGTCGATGTCGGTCCATCCGGCTGGCTCGAGGATGCTGGCGAGACGATCGGCGTCGGCGAACGCGAACGGTCCCTGCAGGCCGGGTCGGCGAAGGGCCAGGGTGGGCAGCAGCGGTGCCGCCGCGCGCTCGGCCGTTGTCATGAAGGGGTTCTCGTCGGGGGACCGCCAAGCGAAGAACTGGAGTTGGGCGTCGGTGCGCGCCGCGCGTCGTAGGTTCGCGAACGCGGCGATGGGGTCGCCGAAGAACATCACGCCGAAACGCGAAACGACAGTGTCGAACGACCCGGCGTCGAATTGGTGTGTTTCGGCGTCGTCGACGACGAAGCGCACCGGCAGCTGGGGACTTCTAGCTCGGCCGCGCGCGACGCCGATCATCGGGTCGGAGATGTCGATCCCCGTGCAGTGACCGCCTCCGGTCAGGTTTCGTGCGACTGCGAGAGTGGTGGCCCCGGTGCCGCACCCGACGTCGAGGACGCGGCCGCCGCCACCGGCTGTCACCGCCTCGACGAGTAGATCCGCGAAGGGCTCGAACGTGCGGTCCAGAATCTGCTGCATCACGATCCATGCCTGTGCCGTACCGCCGTTCCATGCGCGCGCCTGATCCGCCGTCGCCGTGTGCGTCGTCTTCACGATCTCTCCCTCTGCTGATAGGAACTGGTTGGCTTCACGGTTTCAGTTAAAGTCAACTTCAAGTCAAGGGGAGGAGCGAAACGTGGATATCGCCGAAGTGGCGAGACGTTGCGGTGTGCCCGCGTCGACGTTGCGGTTCTACGAGCAGAGGGGACTGATCTCGTCGATCGGCCGACGAGGTCAGCGCCGGCTGTTCGAGTCGAGCGTCGTGGATCAGATGGCGCTCATCGCACTCGGGCGGGCCGCAGGATTCTCACTGGACGAGATCGCCGTGATGCTGATGCCAGATGGGCAACCGAGGATCGACAGGAAGACGCTTGCGGCCAAGGCAGACGAACTCGACGCGACGATAGGACATCTCAGCGCCATGCGAGACGGACTACGGCACGCGGCTGAGTGTCCCGCCTCCAGTCACGCCGAATGTCCAACATTCCAGCGCTATCTCAAGGCCGCGGCAGCAGGAGCCCTGGGCGTGCGGAGCGGAGGAAAGCGGAGAGCGGGGGTCAGCCGCGGAAGCGTCCGGTGACCGGGGGCAGGTCCTTGAGCGTGACGATGCCCGGCGGGGCCGCCACCACGGCGGGCACGGCGTTGGTCACCGGCATCGCGGTGTAGATCATGCCCAGTCCCATGAAGCCCGGCTCCGTCCAATCCCGCGGCGGCAGGCAGTGCAGCACCGTGCGCATGTTGGGTGTGCCGAAGACCTGAATCACGTGTCCGTGCTCCAACGGTTTTGGCGGGGTGACGTGATCGCCCATCGTCCAGTTGAATCCGACGCTGACGACGTTCTTGTCGCCGACCCAACCGCGGTGGTAGCCGTAGACGCCGCCGACGGTGCCCTTCGGTATCCGCATGAAGCCCAGGTCGCTGTCGCCGGTGGCCGTCGTGAACTCGACATCGAACGTCAGGCGGTCGAGGTGGGCGCCGATGGCATCGGCCATCATGGCCGCGGACTCGGCGAACACCTCGCTCTCGCGTCGCACACTCTCGGCCAGATTCGGTGTCTCGGGGTCCTGGCCGAAGCCCATGGCGGCCTGCGTTCCCTCCGACTCGTACGTCGAGCAGTCGACCGACTCGGTGATGCGGATCTCGTCGACGTTCTCACACGCACCGGAGAGCACCATGCCGACCATGTTCGTCATACCGGGATGCGCGCCGCTGCCGAAGATCGTGGAATTGCCCTCCTGGCAGGCCTTCTCGATCCTGGCCGTGTCCTCCGGTGACTGCTTGCCGCCGGTGATCCAGGCGGCGCTGGAGCAGACGTTGACGCCCGCGGCCAGCAGCCGGACGAGCTCGTCGACGTTGGGCCACAACGGGTTGTAGCAGCACGCGTCGGGACGCAACGCGATCAGCGCGTCGATATCGTTGGTGGCAGTAACCCCGGTGGGCTCGGACCGGCCAGCGAGGACGGCGGCGTCGACGCCGATCTTGTCCGCGCCATGGGCGTACACGCCGACGAGTTCCATGTCGTCACGGCCGATGATGGCGTGCAGCGAGCGCTTGCCGATGTTGCCGGTGGTCCACTGGATCACTCGAAGCGGACGGTTAGTGGTCAATCGCGATCCCGCTTCGGCGCTCATACGGCGACTCCTCGTTGTGGTGGTTCAGTAGACACCTTCGGTCAATATGTATACGCGAGGATCCGCTGCGCTGGCATCATCTCTGCGGTGCAAGATCTCCCACCCTCAATCCGCGCTTTCACCTTCACCCCCGACGACGGCGTGCCTCCGAGTGTCGCTCCGTTCGCTCACGCCACCGTCGCCGGCGAGACTCTCTACGTCACCGGGCAGATGCCGACAGACGTGACGGGCACCGTCGTCGGCGCCGACGTGGCGACCCAAACGGATCAGGTGATGCGCAACCTGGTGCGGGTCACCGAGCTGTGCGGCGGTCGCTTGAGCGACGTCGTCTCGGTGCGCGCCTACCTGCTCGACTGGGCGGATTACGCGGCCTTCAACGACGCGTACGCGGCCTGGTTCCCGGACCGGCTACCGTCGCGGACCTGCGTCGGGGTTACCGGCCTCGCGGTCGGCGCACTGGTCGAGATCGACTGGGTGTGTTGGCGCCCGGGCGGGTGGGCGTAGCCGCGGCGGCAGCAGACGCCAAGCCGGTATCCACAGACCGGTTTTCATCCACAGGGCGGTGCGGCGGCAGCGTCGCCCGGCCTCTCGCGTCGCGTCGCACCCTTACCGTCGCGCCATGCGAACCGAACTGCCCGCAGACAGGGTTGCGCGCCGCCTCAACGGATCCGACGGCGCGGAGGCGTCGCCGGCGGGCGAGTCCTCCGAGGACGAGCAGCCCGACACCTCGCTGGCCAGGTGGCTACCCGAGGGGGCCTCGCGCGGCCATCCGCAGTGGCTGGCGACGATCCGCGCCGATCCCGGCCGCGCCGGTGCCATCGCCCTGGCCGCCGTCGGGGCGATCGCGGTGCTGGTGACGGTCTTCACCGTCACCGGCGACGATCCGCCGCCCGTCGTATCGGCCAATCTCCCTCCGGTACAGATGGTCTCCTCGACGGTCCCGTCCGCACCGTCGGAGCATCAGCCGGTCGTGGTCAGCGTTGTCGGACTGGTCCACCGCCCCGGTTTGGTCACGCTCGAGCCGGGCGCCCGCATCGACGACGCCCTCACCGCGGCAGGCGGGGTGCTCGACGGCGCCGACCTGAGCGGGCTGAACGTGGCGCGCCGACTCTCCGACGGGGAGCAGATCGTCGTCGGCATCGCCGCGCCACCCGGTGTTCGGACGGCGATGGGCAGCTCCGTCAGCAGCCCGGCCGAGCAGTCCGCGCCCCCGACCGGCGGCGCCACGGACACTTCCACGGCGGGTCCGGTGAACCTGAACACCGCAACGGTCGAGGAACTCGACGCCCTGCCGGGAGTCGGACCCGTCACTGCCGCGGCGATCATCGCCTTCCGCGACGCCAACGGCAGCTTCACCGACGTCGAACAGCTCGGTGACGTCGACGGTATCGGCCCGGCGCGGCTGGAGAAGCTGCGCGACCTGGTTCATGTGTGAGCACCACCGGGTCCGACCTGCGGTTGGTCCCGGCAGCGTTGACCAGCTGGGCGGTCACGGCATCGGGAATCGTGTGGGGTCCGGCCGTGACGATGGGTGTCCTGATCGTCGCGACCGCGCTGACCGCGTTGACCATGCGGATGAGCCGCGATCCCGGGTCGGCGACGCTGACCTGGCCCGCCGTACTGGCGGTCACCGCCGCCGGTGCGATGTTCGCGCTGTCGGTGGCGCTGCGGGTGGCCGACGCGGAGCACCATCCCGTCATCGCCCGGCTGGGCGACACCGTTGCGGTGACGATCGCCCCGACCGAGACACCGCGCGTCGTGGCGGGCGGTCGGCTGATGTTTCGAGCCAAGCTGCTCGCCATCGGTGACCATCGACAGTCCGGTCGGGTCCTGGTGTTCGCGTCGGTGCGCGGCTACGGCGATCTGACGGTGGGCCGCCCTGCGGCGTTTCGCGCGCGCGTCGGAAGGCCCATTCGCCGTGATCTGACGGTGGCGGTGCTGTCGGCGACCGGTGAACCGCGGGTGGGGGAGGCGGGTCCGGTGTATCGCGTGGCCGCGGACGTCCGAGCCGACTTCGGGGCGGCCGCCCGCGCCGCGCTGCCCGCCGACCAGGCGGCGATGCTGCCCGCACTGGTGCTGGGCGACACGGGCGCATTGCCGCGCGACACCGTCGAGGACTTCCGGGTTGCCGGGCTGACGCATCTGACCGCGGTCTCGGGTGCCAACGTCACCATCGTGTGTGGTGCGGTCCTGTTGTCCGCGGCGCTGGTGGGTCCGCGCGTCGCGGTGAGCCTGGCGGCGTTGGCACTCATCGCGTTCGTGATCGTGGTGCAACCCTCTGCCAGCGTGCTGCGGGCATCGAGCATGGCCGCGATCACGTTGTTGGCCATGGTGTCCCGCCGCCGGCGCCAGGCGATACCCGCGCTCGCGGCCACCGTCATCGCCGTGCTGATCGGATGGCCCGAGATGGCCGTTGATGTCGGCTTCGCGCTGTCGGTCTCGGCGACGGCGGCACTGGTCGTCATCGCACCGGCGTGGTCGGAGCGCCTCGTCCAACGGCGGTGGCCCAAACCGCTGGCCGATGCGGTCAGCGTCGCGGTGGCGGCCCACCTGGTCACGGCGCCGCTCGTCGCGGGGATATCGGGGTCCTTCAGCGTGGTGTCGGTCGCGGCCAACCTCGCAGTGGCCGTGGTCATCCCGCCGATCACGGTGCTGGGCACCGGTGCGGCGGCGTTGGCGTCCGCGGCGCCCGACCTCGCGGGCCTGGTGATCAGGTTCACCGGGCCTGCCCTGTGGTGGCTGCTGCGGGTCGCCGACGTGGCGGCCGCGGCGCCCGGCGCGGCGGTGCCC
The DNA here is from genome assembly GCF_022557175.1 of Mycolicibacterium sp. YH-1. The sequence continues at coordinate 2,507,019 of NZ_CP092915.1, forward strand.
GTCCCGTCGGGTGCGGCCGGGGTGCTGTGCGTGACACTGGCGGGTGTCGCGGCCGTGGTGCTGTGGCGGTGGCGGTGGGGCCGAATCGTGCTCGGCGCGTGCTTGGTCTGCGTGGTTGCGTGGACGTCGGCGGGACGTGACACGATCTTCGGGTGAGCCAACTGCACCTCGTTCTCGGTGATGAAGATCTGCTCGTCGAACGCGCGGTGGCCGCCGTTCTGCGTTCAACGCGTGAGGAAGCCGGCACGTCTGACATCCCGGTGGACCGCATGCGCGCGGGCGAGGTGAGCACCAACGAACTCGCCGAGCTGCTCAGCCCGTCACTTTTCGCCGACGAGCGGGTCGTGGTCCTCGAGGCGGCGGGCGAGGCAGGCAAGGACGCGGTCGCGCTCATCGGTTCCGCGGCGGCGGACCTCCCGCCGGGCACCGTGCTCGTCGTCATTCACTCCGGTGGCGGGCGCGCGAAGGCGCTGGCCGACCAGTTGAAGAAACTCGGGGCCGACGTGCATCCGTGCGCGAAGATCACCAAGCCCGGCGATCGGGCCGATTTCGTCCGTAACGAGTTTCGTGCCCTCAAGGTGAAGGTTGGCGACGATGCGGTGAACGCGATGCTCGACGCCGTCGGATCCGATATCCGCGAACTCGCGGCGGCGTGCTCACAACTCGTTGCGGACACCGGCGCCGACGTGACTCCCGCGGCTGTGCGGCGCTACCACAGCGGCAAGGCCGAGGTGAAGGGCTTCGACATCGCCGACAAGGCGGTCACCGGGGATATCGAGGGTGCGGCGGAGGCGCTGCGCTGGGCCATGATGGGCGGCGAGCCGCAGGTGGTTCTTGCCGACGCGCTGGCCGAGGCGGTCCATGCCATCGCCCGCGTGGCACCGCTGTCCGGTGACCCCTACCGGCTGGCCGGAGAACTGGGCATGCCGCCGTGGCGGGTGCAGAAGGTGCAGAAGCAGGCTCGTCGCTGGTCGCGTGATTCCGTGGCGGAGGCGATGCGGCTGGTGGCCACGCTCAATGCAGACGTCAAGGGCGCAGCGGCTAGTGCCGACTACGCCCTCGAGACTGCGGTTCGCAGAGTGGCCGAACTCGCGGCCAGGGGATAACTCAGAGCTTGTTCAGCGCGAGCGCCAGAGCCGACTTCTTGTTGGCGGCCTGGTTCTTGTGAATGACACCCTTGCTGGCGGCCTTGTCGAGCTTGCGGCTGGTGGCGGCGAGCAACTCGGCTGCCTTGTCCTTCTCGCCGGCGTCGATGGCCTCACGGAAGCCGCGGACAGCCGTGCGAAGAGCCGACTTCACCGACTGGTTGCGCAAACGCGCGCGCTCGTTGGTGAGGATGCGCTTCTGCTGCGACTTGATATTGGCCACGCGTGTCGTTCCTTCTTAAGGTCGGCTTGGGTTTACCAAAGTGTTTCTGGGGCGCCCGAACGCGGGCAGCGAGTGTTCAGATTACCAGCGGAGGGGGTGAATCCCCAAAGTGACGCCTCTGGCCTGCCGAAACGTCGTTATTGGTGCAGCATGTCAGGGTGAGCCCGCGAACAGTGCCCGTCGAACCGTCGCGAACGGCGCCCAGCAAGTCATCGGTTAGCAAGCCATCGGTTGGCAAGTCATCGCGTGGCAAGTCCTCGAAACGCCATGACGGGATCTTCGGGGGTTACAACAGCGTAGGGGGCTACGCCAAGGCGTTCGACGAGATGTTCGACGCCGCGGGCAACGTGCGGGGACCCTACAAGGGCATCCTGGCCGAACTCGCGCCGTCGGATGCCTCCGAGCTCGCCGCCCGCTCAGAGGCGCTTGGCCGCGCCTTCGTCGATCAGGGCATCACGTTCTCGCTGTCGGGTCAGGAGCGGCCGTTCCCGCTCGACCTGGTGCCGAGGGTCATCTCGGCCGCCGAGTGGTCGCGGTTGGAGAAGGGCATCAAACAGCGCGTTAAGGCGCTTGAGCTGTATCTGGACGATATCTACGGCGAGCAGGAGATAGTGCGCGACGGCGTCATCCCACGCCGGCTGATCACATCGTGTGAGCACTTTCACCGAGAGGCCGTCGGCATCGTCCCGCCCAACGGTGTGCGCATCCACGTGGCGGGTATCGACTTGGTGCGCGACGCCCAGGGCAGCTTCCGGGTGCTGGAGGACAACCTGCGCTCGCCGTCGGGCGTCTCCTATGTGATGGAGAACCGCCGCACCATGGCGCGGGTCTTCCCGAATCTGTTCGCCACGCATCGCGTCCGCGCGGTCGGGGACTACGCCTCGCATCTGCTGCGCGCCCTGCGCAATGCGGCGGCGTCCAATGAGGCCGACCCGACCGTGGTGGTGCTCACCCCGGGCGTCTACAACTCGGCCTACTTCGAGCACTCGCTGCTGGCCCGCCAGATGGGTGTCGAACTGGTCGAGGGTCGCGACCTGTTCTGCCGGGACAACACCGTCTACATGCGGACCACCGAGGGTGAGCGTCAGGTCGACGTCATCTATCGCCGAATCGACGACGAGTTCTTAGACCCGATGCACTTCAAACCCGACTCCGTGCTCGGCGTGGCCGGGATCCTCAACGCGGCCCGGGCGGGAAACGTGGTCATCTCGAGCGCGGTGGGCAACGGTGTCGGCGACGACAAACTGGTCTACACCTACGTGCCGACGATCATCGAGTACTACCTCGGGGAGAAGCCGCTGCTGGCCAACGTCGACACCTTCCGGTGCTGGCTGGACGATGAGCGCGAGGAGGTGCTCGACCGCGTCGATGAGCTGGTCATCAAGCCCGTCGAGGGCTCCGGCGGGTACGGCATTGTGTTCGGCCCCGATGCGTCGGAGAAGGAACTGGCCACGATCTGCAAGAAGATCCGGGCCGACCCGCGCGGCTGGATCGCCCAGCCGGTGGTGCAGCTGTCCACCGTTCCCACCCAGATCGACGACAAGCTGGCGCCGCGGCACGTGGATCTGCGTCCGTTTGCGGTCAATGACGGTGACGACGTGTGGGTGCTGCCCGGCGGGTTGACCCGGGTGGCACTTCCGGAGGGCTCGCTGGTGGTGAACTCCAGCCAGGGCGGCGGGTCCAAGGACACCTGGGTGCTGGCCTCGCGCACGTCGGCCGCCGACCGCGAGCTGGCGGCTGCCGAGGTCGTTCGGTCGCTGCCGAAGAACGCCAAGGGGCCGACGGTGGAGAAGGACGCTGACACCATGAGCCAGCAGCAACAGCAGCAGCAACAGAGCAGCGGGAGGCACTGATGCTGGCGCGCAACGCGGAATCGTTGTACTGGATCGGACGCTACGTCGAGCGAGCCGATGACACCGCCCGCATCCTCGACGTCACCGTCCATCAACTCCTAGAGGACTCCAGCGTCGACCCCGACCAGGCATCGCGGACACTGCTGCGGGTGCTGGGCATCGAGGCCCCGAAGATCGCGTTGGACGTGTGGTCGCTCACCGACCTGGTGGCCTTCAGCCGGGACACCGACGGCGGCTGCTCGATCGTCGAGGCGATCTCCGCGGCACGTGAGAATGCCCGTGGCGCACGGGAAGTCACGTCGACCGAGATCTGGGAGTGCCTCAACACCACCTACAACGCGCTGGCCGAACGCGAACGCGCCGCGAAACGCCTCGGACCGCACGAGTTCCTGTCCTACGTCGAGGGCAGGGCGGCGATGTTCGCCGGGTTGGCCGACTCCACGCTGTCCCGCGACGACGGGTACCGCTTCATGGTGCTGGGCCGCGCGATCGAACGTGTCGACATGACGGTGCGCCTGCTGCTGTCCCGTGTCGGCGACAGCGCGTCCTCACCGGCGTGGGCGACGGTGCTGCGCTCGGCCGGCGCGCACGACACCTATCTGCGCACGTACCGCGGTGTGCTCGACGCCGGCAGAGTCGTCGAGTTCATGTTGCTGGACCGGCTTTTCCCGCGGTCGGTCATGTACTCGCTGCGGCTGGCCGAGCACAGCCTCGAGGAACTGCGCCACAGCGCGCTCAATCGGGTCGGCGCCACCGCGGAGACGCAACGGCTCTTGGGTCGGGCGCGCAGCGAGTTGGAGTTTCTGCGGCCGGGAGTCCTGTTGGAGTCCCTCGAGGAGCGGTTGGCGGGCCTGCAGGAGACCTGCCACGAGGTCGGAGAGGCGCTGGCGGTGGAGTACTTCCACTCCGCGCCGTGGGTGGCGTGGACCGATGCGGGGCGCAATGCCTCGGTCGTGATCGAGGAGGGTGAGGTCTGATGTGGCGCATGCGTGTCATCCACGCCACGGGCTACGCCTACAAGTCACCGGTGACCGCGTCGTTCAACGAGGTTCGGCTCACGCCTCGGTCGGACTCGCGGCAGAACGTCATCCTCAACCGCATCGAGACGGTGCCCGCCACCAGGTCCTACCGGTACGTCGACTACTGGGGGACCGCTGTCACGGCCTTCGATCTGCACGCCCCGCACACCGAACTCGAGGTGACGGCGTCATCGGTGGTCGAAACCGACACGGAGGAGATGCCCGAGACGACGGTCACCTGGGAGGAATTGAAGTCCGGGGCGGTCATCGACCGGTTCGACGAGGTGCTCACGGCCAGGCACTACACGCCTGCGAGCGGTCGCATCGCTCGGGTCGGGCAGCGGATCGCCAAGGAGCACGACCCCGCCGAGGCTGTCATCGAGGCCGCCAACTGGGTGCACGGTGAGCTCGATTACGTGCCAGGGACCACCGGCGTGCACTCCTCGGGTCTTGACGCGTTACGGGAGGGCAAGGGCGTCTGCCAGGACTTCGCGCACCTCACGTTGATCCTGTTGCGCAGCATGGGGATTCCCGCTCGATATGTGTCTGGTTATCTGCATCCGCACAAGGAGGCCGTCGTGGGTGACACCATCGACGGTCAGAGCCATGCCTGGGTGCAGGCGTGGACGGGCGGATGGTGGAACTTCGACCCCACCAACGACGCCGCGATCAACGAGCAGTACGTCAGCGTCGGTGTCGGCCGTGACTACGCCGATGTCAGCCCGTTGAAGGGCATCTACTCCGGTGAGGGTTCGACCGATCTGGACGTCGTCGTCGAGATCACCCGCCTGGCCTAGCCGCGTCGGCGCCGTCGATCTTGTGTCCACAGACGCCGGGGTGCACGTCCACTCGCAGCAGGTCGTCGCCGAGTTCGATCTGGCGACTGAACGTGGTGGCGGCCAGTGCGCGCCACTCCTCCTCCTGGCCCGGTGCGATGCCGGGCACGTAGTGGGTGAGGATCAGGATGCCGACGCCCGCCCGGGTGGCGGTTGCGCCTGCCTCCTCGACTGAGGAGTGGTAGTCGCAGATGTCGCGGATCCGCTGCGCGGGCATCAGGGCGATGAGTTCCTTGCGAATCACGGTGTGCACCAACGCACCCGCGCCTGCGGCCAGCTCGTCCAGGCTCTCGCACGGCACCGTGTCCCCGGCGAGAACCACCGACGCGCCCGCATGCTCCACCCGGAAGGCCACGGTCGGGGCCACGGGCCGATGGTCGGTCGGGGCGGCGCGGATCAGCACGTCGCCCTGCTCCCACACGACACCCTCGGTGTACTCGAGGACCTCCACCTGCGGTGGACCCGTGAGATCTGGATGGTGGGCCAGGCGATAGCCGATATCGTGCCCGAACGCCTTCAGCGTGGCATCGACGACCTCCGCGGTGCCGGGTGGCCCGATGATGGGCAGTGGCGGGGCATCTGGGGTGAACGTCATCACCCATCGGGTGATGAGGAGGTCGCCGAGGTCGGCGATGTGATCGCTGTGCAGGTGAGTCAGCAGCAGTGCGGTCAGGGCGGGGGCGCTGCTGCCCGCCGCCGCGAGGCGCTGCTGGACGCCACGTCCGCAGTCGACCAGGAAGGTCTGCTCGCCGGCGCGAATCAGCGTGGCCGGTCCTGCTCGGTTCGCGTCGGGTACGGGGCTGCCGGTGCCGAGCAGCGTCACGTCGATCATGGGCACAGGTATACCGCCCAGGGTCGGGCGCCGGACGGTTATGCGAGTTCGCTGGGGCTTTCCTCGCGCCGAGATCCGACCTAGCCTGGTGTGAGCCAGGTCACCTAGGAGGCTGCGGTGCGGATCTCGGATGTGTTGAAGAACAAGGGTGCGGGTGTGCTGACCATCACCCCGGACACCATGGTCAGCGACCTGCTGACCGGACTGGTCACACGCAATGTCGGCGCGATGGTGGTGATAGGTCCGGAGGGGCCGGTGGGCATCGTCTCCGAGCGCGACGTCCTGCGCAAACTGCACGAATTCGGCCCCGCACTGCTCCACAGGTGCGTCGCGGACATCATGACCCCCGAGCTGATCACCTGCACGCCGGATGATCCGGTGGACCTCCTCAGCGGGCTCATGACCACGAATCGGGTGCGCCACGTGCCCGTCATCGCCGACGGGCAGCTGGTGGGCATCGTCAGCATCGGCGACGTGGTGAAGACCCGGATGGAGGAACTCCAGATGCAGCAGGAGCAGTTGGAGGCCTACATCACCCAGGGGTGAGGTTCGACCCTTTCACCTCGGCAGTGCGATCAGCCAAGATGGCGGGGTGACCAGCGTCGAGGTTCGTCCCGCCACCCGTGCCGATGTGCCCGCCCTGTCCAAGACGCTGGGCCGCGCCTTCTTCGATGACCCCGTGATGCGTTGGATGCTGCCCGATGACGACGAGCGCCGACGCAAGCTGCACCGACTGTTCGGCGCGCTGACCCGCCATCACCACCTGTCCCGCGGTGGTGTCGAGGTCGCCCCCGACGGTCCGGGAATCGGCGGAGCCGCACTCTGGGACCCACCCGGGCAGTGGCAACAGACCCGCTGGGAGGAGATGCGGGCGATGCCCGGCCTGGTCATGGCATTCCGGAAGTCGATGACGCGCGGCCTGGCGGTGTCGGAGCTGATGAAGAGGGCGCACCCCGAGGAACCGCACTGGTATCTGGCGGTCATCGGCAGCGACCCCGACGTGCGCGGTAAGGGCTACGGCAATGCGCTGATGAGGTCGCGCCTGGACCGCTGCGATGCCGAGTACGCCCCGGCCTACCTCGAGTCGAGCAACCCTGACAACGTGCCGTACTACGAGAGGTTCGGGTTCGAGGTCACCGGCGAGATCAGGTTGCCCGACGGCCCGAGCCTGGTCCCAATGTGGCGCCAGCCGCGCTGACGCGCGCGGTCTAGCCGGTCTGCGCAGCCTGCTCTGCCCGACGATCCAGCGGGCGTTGCAGCCCCAGATGACCGCGCAGCGTGGTGTGCCGGTACTCCCGACGGAACAGGCCGCGGTCGCGGAGGATCGGCACCACGTGGTCGACGAACAGTTCGAGCCCGGACGGGAAGACGTCAGGCATCAGGTTGAAACCGTCGACAGCCCCGGCGACGAACCACTCCTCGATCGCGTCGGCGATGCGCTCGGGCGAGCCGATCACCAGTCGGTGCCAGGTGATCACTCGATCGAGAAGCTGACGGACCGTCAGTTCCTCGCGGCGTGCCAGGTTCACGACGATGTCGCGTGCACCCTGGGATCCCGTATCGGTCACCGCACCGTCGAGCAGCCACTGTGGCAGTGGCTTGTCCCAGTCGAGTTCGCCGGGATCGACGGAGATCTGCCCGGCCAGGTGTGCCAGCCGGCGCTCCCCGGCCAGCTCGTTCAATTCGTCGTTGCGGCGCCGGGCCTCATCGTCGGTGCTGCCCAGCACGAACGACAGCCCGGGCATGATGCGGATTGCATCCCGGGGTCGTCCGTACGCGACTGTGCGCGAACGCAGTTCGTCGGCGTTGCGTAGCGCATCCGGCAGCGAGGCCTGCGCGGCGAACACACCGTCGGCATACCGGGCCGCCAGATCGAGGCCGCCCGGCGAGCCGCCGGCCTGGAACAGCACCGGATGCCCTTGCGGGGAACGGGGCAGCGTCAGCGGTCCGTCGACGCTGAAGAACTCGCCGCGGTGGTCGATCGTGTGGATGGCGCCCGGTCTGCTGAACGCTCCTGTGCGTTTGTCGGCGAGTACGGCGTCGTCGTCCCAGGAATCCCACAGCGCACGAACCACGTCGATGAACTCCGCGGCGCGCCGGTACCGGTCGCGCCGGTCGGGCCGGCCGCCGGGGTCATCGCCATGGCCGAAGTTGTTCCACGCGTATGGATCACTGCTGGTCACCACGTTCCATGCCACCCGCCCGCGGCTGAGGTGATCCAGTGACGAGAACCGGCGAGCGAGGTTGTAGGGCTCCTCGAAGGACGTCGACACGGTGCCAATGAGCCCGAGATGTGTGGTGGCCGAGGCCAGTGTCGACAGCAGCACCAGCGGGTCGAGTGCGAGCGGCGGTGCCACCAGCGGCTCGTCGGGCTTCTGGAACAGCGACGGGCTGTCGGCGAGAAACAGCGCATCGAGCGTTCCGCGCTCCGCGGTCTGGGCCACCTCGATCCAGAACGCGGGGTCGGTGAACCAGTCGGGGTCAGCGCTGGGATGCTGCCACGCCGCCGGGTGCATACCGTCGGACAGCACGTTGACACCCAGGTGCAGTTCCCGGTTCGCCGTGATCACTGTGGATCGCCAGGCAGCGCAAGCTTCTTCACGGCGGGGTCCTCGGCGATGAACGTCTGCACCCGGGGGTCCTTGAACGCCTTGACGAGGTTCTGGACGTTCTCGGTGTCGGCGTAGTTGCTCCCGATAGTCAGCACCGAGGCGAACTCGTCAGGTGATTTCGGGGCGTAGATCAGCTTGTCCTCCGGCACACCCGCCGCGAGGAAGGACTCCGCGTATCCGACGACCGCGTCGAGGTCGGGCAGGGCGCGCGGCTGGGCGCCGAAGTCGAGCAGCGTGAACCTCAGGTTCTTCGGGTTGCCGACGATGTCCTTCTGGGTCAACGCGGTGATATCGGCGTCAGGTCGCAGGGTGATCAAGCCGGCCTGGGCCAGGTACCAGATGCCCTGGGCGTTGTTCGCGGGGTCGGCGAGCAGCGATACCGTTGCGCCGTCAGGGATCTCCTGCGGTGTCTTGTACTTGTACGACCAGATGCCGAACACCCAGTGGAAGAACGGACCGGTAGCCGCCTCCTCCCGGAAGCCCGGGTTGGCGTCGAGCACCTGCTGCAGCCAATGCCGGTGCTGGAAGATGGTGCCGGCGTAGCGACCGTCGCTTATCGCCTGGTTGATCTGCGTGCTGTCACCGAGTCCGACCGCACCGACCCGTACGCCGTAGTCGGGGGCAATCTTGTCCGCAATGAACTCGATGATTCGCTTCTCGGCCGGGTTCGAGTCCAGATAGACCACATCGAGAGTGGCACCGGCGGTTTCATTCGGTGACGCCGTGCCGGCGCTGCGCTGAATGACGACGAATGTGGCGATGGCGATGACGACGATCGCCGTGACGATGAGGTAGGGCCACTTGCGTCGCTTGTCGATGGTGAAACCGTGTGGTTCGGCCCCGTCGCGGACGGAGACCGAGTCGTCGATGCTCATGTCTTCAGGAGTGTGGCGGCCGCGAACTTCTTCGCCCATGGTTTGGATCACGTTGGCGTCAATTGCATTGATTCATGGTGATTGCAATGGTTTTCGCTCGGTGCCGAGTTCTGAGACGGTTCGACTCCAACGGCGATGACGCCTGCACACCCCACTTCCTGAGGACGTCCCCCTTCGATGATCGAGCTGACTGACCTGACGAAGATCTACGGCCACGGCGACGAACGGACGGTGGTGCTGGACCGGATCAACTTCCGCGTGGATGCCGGCGAAATCCTCGCCGTCGTCGGCCCCAGTGGGGCCGGGAAAAGCACGCTGGCACAGTGCGTCAACCTGCTTACGGCGCCGACGTCCGGGTCAGTCGTGGTCAACGGTGACGACCTGACGACACTCTCGTCGAGGGAGCTTCGCGTTGCCCGCCGCAGAATTGGGACCGTCTTTCAGTCGTCGGGCTTGTTCGAGCGCCGAACTGCAGCCGAGAACGTCGCGCTGCCACTGGAGTACCTCGGCGTCACCCCAGTGGAGACGCGCGCCCGCGTCGCCGAACTGCTCGACCGGGTGGGTCTGACCGAGCGGGCCAACCACTACCCGTTCCAGCTGTCAGGCGGTCAGCGGCAGCGGGTCGGAGTGGCCCGCGCACTGGCGCTGCGGCCCTCGGTGCTGCTATCCGACGAGGCGACGGCGGGGCTGGATCCGACGACCACCGAGTCCGTCGTGGCGCTCCTGCGTGAACTGCGCGACGACCTGAGTCTGTCGATCGTGTTCATTACCCATGAGATGGACACCGTGCTCAAGATCGCGGACTCCGTCGCCAGGCTCGACCGCGGCAGCATCGTGGAGTCCGGCCGTCTGGTGGAGCTACTCACCGACCCCGATTCATCGCTGGGCGCCGAACTGCGCCCGCAGGGGGTGGCAGCGAGTGCGGCGACGGGTCAGCAGGTGTGGCACGTGGTGTACGACGCGCCGGACGTGCCAGCGGACTGGATCGCGCGCGCCTCGGCGGACCTCGGTGCGCCCCTCTCGGTGCTTGGCGCGTCCGTGCAGCAGATCGGCGGTGTCACGATAGGCGCTGCGACGCTGGGGATTCCGGAGCGGTTCGACTCGCGGGCCGCCGAGGTTCTGGCGCGCTATGGATTGGCCACCAACACGGAGGGTCGCAGCGACCCCGCGCTGGAGGGCGTGGCGTGACCGAGACGCTGCTGGCCACCACCAAGGTGCCGGTGAACGAGCTGCCCGGTCTGCTGTTCCCGGCGCTGCTGGACACGCTGATCATGGTCGGGATCGTCATGACCATCGTGGTGCTTGTTGGCGTGCCGCTGGGCGCCCTCGTGCACAACCTGGCTCCGGGCGGCTTGTTCGAGAACCCCAGCCTGCACACGGTCTTGAGTTGGATCATCAGCATCGGCCGGTCGCTGCCGTTCCTGATCCTGATGGCCGCGATCATGCCGTTCACCAGACTCATCACCGGTACCAACATCGGCATCGCCGCAGCGGTAGTGCCGATGACGTTGGCGGGCACCGCGTTCTTCACCAGGATCGTGGAGAACTCGCTGCGCTCGGTGGCGCCGTCGGTGGTGCAGGTGGCCCGCGCGTCAGGCGGGTCGAATGTTCAGATCATCCGCAGCGCACAGCTCGCCGAGGCGGTGCCGTCGATCATCGGTGGCCTGACCATCAACATCATCGCGATGATCGAGTACTCCGCGATCGCAGGCACCATCGGCGCCGGCGGAATCGGCTATGTCGCAGTTACTTACGGTTACCAGCGCTTCGACCAGGGCGTCATGCTGGCCACCATCATCATCCTGGTCATCACCGTCGCCGCGGTTCAGTTGATCGGTGATGCCCTCGTTCGCTTCACCACGCCGCGCAGCCGCATCGGCACCGGCGCGGCCCGTCCGCTGCGCAAACGCGCAGTCCCCGCTTGAGAGGAAATCCCATGGCGACCAACACCACGGTGGAGGGCACCGACGATCACGGGTTCGAGCTGAAACGTCGGCCGAAATGGCTCTGGATCGCACTGAGCCTCGCAGTTGTGGTGGTCGTGGTCGTCGGGGCGCGGCTGCTGTTCTTCGGCAAGACGGAGTCGGCGAACGAGATTCCCGGCGCAACCCTGGTCGTCGCCACCAATGAGGGCAACGCGGCCGAGCAGGCGTTGATCGAGTACATCGCGGCGGAGGTCGCACCGCGGCACGGGATCAAGGTGGCCTTCCGGGGCCTGTCGGACAGCAACACGATCAACCGTGCTGTCAGCGACGGCGAGGTCGCCGGGACCATCTATCAGCACAAGCTGTGGCTGGGTCAGGTGCTGGAGGCCAACCCGGACTTCACGGAGGAGGCGGCGACGCCGGTGTTCCGGTGGGGCTTCGGAATCTGGTCGGACAAGTACACCGACCCCGCGCAGCTGCCTGACGGGGCCAACGTCTCGCTGTACTCGGATCCGGCGAACGAGGCGCAGGGACTGTGGCTGCTGGAGCGGGCCGGGCTGATCACGCTGAACCCGGCGGTCGACAAGTGGACGGCGACGCAGAAGGACATCGTTGGCAACCCGAAGAACCTGAAGTTCACCCTCCTGGACTTCGCCGCCCAGTCGCGATCGTTGCCCGATCTGGACGCCGCGGTCGGCTACACGGAGTACTACCTGGCGGCCAAGGTGCCGATCGGTCAGCAGATCTTCGCGCCGCCGGCACCCGATGAGTTCGCCGGACAGCTGACGATCGGCAGCGAGTGGGCTGACACCGAGAACGTCAAGAAGCTGGTCGAGACGTTCAAGGACCCGGCCGTGCAGGAGTACCTGGCCAATGATCCGGACGTGAAGAACATCCTGCTGCCGCTGTAGCGGCGCAGGTCCGTCGACGTCAGCTCCAGGAGTACTCGGCGCGCAGGCGGGCGGCGACCGCTTCGAAACGCTCGCGTTCCAGGATGGCGCCCTCGCGGCGGATTCCCTCCTCGGGCACGTCGAGCACGCGGTCCAGTCGAACAAAGCTGGGGCGACCCTCGTGGTCCCAGCCGCCGGTGCCGATCGCGACCCACTGGTGATCGACGACGTGCCGGTCCTGACTCGACAGCATGAGCCCGAGAAGTGTGCGCTGGTCGCGGCCGACCACGAGAACTGGTCGGTCCTTGCCGCGCGTCGGGTCATCCTCGTAGACCACCCAGGTCCACACGATCTCGCCAGGGTCGGCGCGGCCGTCGAGGTCGGGGGCGTAGACCACCCGCCGCGCCCGGTGCGCGGTCGGGACGCCGTTCTGCGTTATCGGGCGGCCTGCGGTGATGGCCTCCGGCGGCGGGCTGGTTGTCGCGTTCAGCGCGGCCAGACCTGCATCGATGCCGATCTTGATGCCCTGCGCAAGGCTGCGCTGCACCGATTCGGGCACGGGTAGTTGGCGGATGAGCTTGGGGGTCTCGCGGAACACCAGGTTCTCGGTGTTCTTCAGAATCCGCTGAAACGTCTTCCACTGCGACGCCATGGAAACGAGCATAGGTGAGGATCCGGGGAGTTGTTCTGGCGACGATTGGTGTGCGCGATTGTGCCGTCGCGGGTGTGGCTCGATACCCTGGTAGAGCCTCACCCAGGGCTAAGCCCCGTTCTATCAGGAGATTCCCATCAGCAGTTTCGCCGACAAGACGTTCACTGCACCGGCGCAGATACGGAACTTCTGCATCATCGCCCACATCGACCACGGCAAGTCGACGTTGGCCGACCGGATGCTGGGCATCACCGGTGTCGTCGCCGACCGTGACATGCGGGCCCAGTACCTGGACCGAATGGACATCGAGCGCGAGCGCGGCATCACCATCAAGGCGCAGAACGTGCGCCTGCCCTGGGAGGTGAACGGTGAGCAGTTCGTCCTGCACCTGATCGACACCCCCGGGCACGTCGACTTCACCTATGAGGTGTCCCGCGCGCTCGAGGCCTGCGAGGGAGCGGTGCTCCTGGTCGACGCCGCACAGGGCATCGAGGCGCAGACGCTGGCCAACCTGTACCTGGCACTGGACCGCGGGCTGACGATCATCCCGGTGCTCAACAAGATCGACCTGCCCGCCGCCGATCCCGACCGCTACGCGGGCGAGATCGCCCATATCATCGGCTGCGAACCCAGCGACGTGCTGCGGGTCTCGGGCAAGACCGGCGAGGGTGTCACAGAGCTGCTCGACGAGGTGGTCCGCCTGGTCCCCGCTCCGGTGGGTGACGCCGATGCGCCCGCCAGAGCCATGATCTTCGACTCGGTCTATGACATCTACCGCGGCGTGGTGACCTATGTCCGCGTGGTGGACGGCAAGCTCAACCCGCGCGAGAAGATCAAGATGATGTCGACCGGGACGACGCACGAGCTGCTGGAAGTCGGCATCGTCTCGCCCGAGCCGAAGGCCACCGGGGGACTGGGCGTCGGCGAGGTGGGCTACCTCATCACCGGTGTGAAGGACGTTCGACAGTCCAAGGTCGGTGACACCGTGACGTCCGCCCGCAACGGCGCCACCGAGGCGCTGACCGGATACCGCGAACCCAAGCCGATGGTCTACTCGGGCCTCTACCCGGTCGACGGCTCCGACTACCCGAACCTGCGGGACGCGCTGGAGCGGCTGCAGCTCAACGACGCGGCGCTGGTGTGGGAGCCAGAGACCTCGGTGGCGCTCGGCTTCGGATTCCGCTGCGGCTTCCTCGGTCTGCTGCACATGGAGATCACCCGTGAGCGCCTCGAGCGCGAGTTCGACCTCGATCTCATCTCCACGTCACCGAACGTCGTGTACCGGGTGGTCAAGGACGACGGCAGCGAACTCGTCGTGACGAATCCGTCGCTGTGGCCCGAGGGCAAGGTGGGCGCCGTCTACGAACCGGTGGTGAAGACAACCGTCATCGCACCCAGCGAGTTCATCGGCACGATCATGGAGCTGTGCCAGCAGCGTCGCGGCGAGCTGGGCGGTATGGACTACCTCTCACCCGAGCGCGTCGAACTGCGGTACACGATGCCGTTGGGCGAGATCATCTTCGACTTCTTCGACTCACTCAAGTCGCGCACACGCGGCTACGCCAGCCTCGACTACGAGGAGGCCGGCGAGCAGGAGGCCGACCTGGTCAAGGTCGACATCCTCCTGCAGGGCGAGGCGGTGGATGCGTTCAGTGCAATCGTGCACAAGGACTCCGCCGCCGCCTACGGCAACAAGATGACCACCAAGCTCAAGGAACTCATTCCGCGCCAGCAGTTCGAGGTCCCGATTCAGGCCGCGATCGGGTCGAGAATCATTGCGCGCGAAAACATCCGGGCTATCCGCAAGGACGTGCTCTCCAAGTGCTACGGCGGTGACATCACCCGCAAGCGCAAGCTGCTGGAGAAGCAGAAGGAGGGCAAGAAGCGGATGAAGACCATCGGACGGGTCGAAGTCCCGCAGGAGGCCTTCGTCGCCGCGCTGTCCTCTGATGCGGCAAGCGACAAGCCGAAGAAGTAGACCCCAAGAAGTGGACGTTGTCAGAATGCGGCGGAGGGCCGCTGTGTCCGTCACAATGACGCGGTGAGTACTGCTGGCAAGGGGCCGACCCCTCGACTACTTGTCGTGCTGGCCGCCGCCTGTCTTCTCACGGCGTGTACGAGCACGGTGACGGGGTCCGCGGTACGCGACCCGGCGGCCGCGCCGGCGAACGTCGGGTCCCTCAAGGAGTCCGATATCGACCGAATCATGTTGACCGTCGACGAGATCGAGGACATCGTCGGCGCGCGCAATCTGGAGGTCATCCTCGAGACCGGGGAGATGTCCGATAACGCCGACTCGGTGTCGGATCCGGATTGCCTGGGCGCGCTCTTCGGCGCCGAGGAGGCCGTGTACGAGGGCACCGGCTGGACGGCGGTCCGCGATCAGGTTGTCGGCGACGAGGAGAACGACAGGCAGCACTGGGTCGAGCAGACCGCAGTGCTGTTTCCGTCCGAACGCCAGGCCCGCGAGTTCTTCGACGACTCCGCTGCGGCGTGGGGTCACTGCGCCGGTTTCTCGGTCTCCGTGGACGACTACGAGTCCACCTACATCTGGCACGTCGAGGACCTCGATACCCGCGATGACGTGATCGCTCAGGTCACTGTGCAGGAAGACTTCGACGACTGGCAGTGCCAGCACGCCATGTCGGTGGTGTCGAACCTGAGCGTCGAGACGTGGGCGTGCGCCTTCGGTATCGAGGATCAGGCCGTCGACATCGCCGAGAAGATGCTGGCAAAGGCGGCCAAGCGCTAGGTCCGATCTGCCGGTTGCGACCAGCCTGATTCGAACACCGATGCCCCCCCGGCGATTGGTACGTCGGGCACGGAATGAGCTGTTCGGCAACCGATTCGGTGGCACCCGCACGTCGTCGTCGCCCGCCGGTGAGCGGGGGAGTCGGACCGGCACCCAGCAGGTTGGGCACACCGCGGCCTAGCGTCGTGGGTACCTGCCGTCGAAGGAGCCCGCCATGCTGCGTCTAGTCCGGCCGTGGATTCCGTTGGTACTGGGTGCCGCGGCCGTCGTCATCGGGGGAATCCTGTTCTCTCCGCATCCCGTCGGCGCCCCAGATTCGGGGTCGCCGACCGGTGGGTTCTCCGCCTCGCCATAGGCGTCCGGCGGCGCGGCGTTCGGCTTAGCCCAGGGCACCGCTGTCGCGGCGCACGATCTGTTCCACGTCGTCGCGCAGGCTCTCGAGTTCGGCCCGTTGCTCATCGGTGTAGTCGCGCGGGCCGTCGTCGAGCACGCAGACGGTGCCGAGCACCGCGCCCGACTCATCGTGGACCGCGACACCGAGGTAGTTGCTCAAGCCGAATTCGACCTCGTCCTCATTGCCGGCGAAGGTGGCATCCTCCCGCGAATCCCGCACGAACAAGGGAGCATCGGTGTCCACGATGCGTTCGCAGTACAGCGGCACCCGGTCGGCGTCCCTGCCGGCCTTGCGGCCCGCGGCGCCCACGGTGTAGTGCTTGGTCGCCTCGCCGGCCGTGGCCGCCACGACCATCGCGTCTGGATCGGAGCGCATCACCAGCACTGACTTCACCCCCAGCCGCTCTGCGAGCGCATCGAGCCTGCCGGCGATCTGCGCCAGTCCTGCGGTGGTATCGGTGACGTTGGGTTCCGGGGCGGTCATGCGCGGATAGTGACCCAGTGCGTGGGGCATCGCAACGGTTTAGATCACGTCGATCCTGCGGGGATCGTGTTCGGCTCGCGCCGCGCTTTACCGGCGACGGAGGCTCGCACCATCGTTACCGTCGAGAATCCCAACGCCACAAGGAATGTCGCAAGGAGTGCTTCACCCGTGACCCGTCAACTGCATCTGCTGCTGTTCGGCAACACCCGTTCGGCAGGGCCCTGGCGGCATCCCGATATCGACCACACCACCGCGGGCGTACGACGCGCGTTGATCGAACGGGCGCGCACGGCTGAGCGCGGGGGACTGGACGCGCTGTTCTTCGCCGACGGGCTGAACTTCGGCCCACCTGCCACCTGGGCGTACAAGACCACCGAGGACTTCGAACCGCTCACCACGGCGGCCGCGCTGTCGTCGGTCACCGAACACATCGGCCTCGTGCTGACCGGATCGGCGACCCTCGCGCACCCATTCCACCTGGCCCGCCAGTTCCTCTCACTCGATCATCTCAGCGGGGGACGAACCGGCTGGAATCTGGTGACCAGCTTCGCCGCGGCGGCCGCCGACAACTTCAGCGCCCGCGGAGTGGTCGACCATGACGAGCGATACCGCATCGCCGAGGAGGCCATCGACGTCGTCACCAACCTGTGGGACGGCTGGGGCGAGGACACCATCGTCGCCGACCGTCAGGCGGGAGTCTTCAACGACGTCAGCAAGATTCACGTCACCGAACACCATGGGCGCTACTTCGACGTCAAGGGGCCGATCGGTGCCGCGCGTTCCCCTCAGGGCAGGCCGGTGATCTTTCAGGCGGGCAGCTCGAGCGCGGGAAGTGCGTTCGCCGCACGGCACGCCGAGGTGATCTTCACCGGCCAGGGCAACCGGGCGCGGGCAGCTGACTTCTACCGTCAGATCCACGCCAAGGCGCTGGCCGTCGGTCGGAGGACACCACCGCTGATCACACCGTCGCTGCGGTTCATCGTTGGTTCGACAGAGGACGAGGCCGCGCGTGCTGAACGCACCGCCTACGAGCACTTCAGCCCCGAGTACCAGGCGGGCTGGTTGCTCGAGGTCGACGTCGACGTCACCGGTGCGGACCTGGACGGTCCGGTGCCCTCCTCGGCGTTCCCCGCCACCACCCAGACGCACCAGACCGCCCTGGCCGGCTATCGGGCGTTGGCAGCCGAAGCCACCACGGTGCGGGAGTTCCTGTACCGCACCGTCAACGGCTGGGGTGCGCAGGTGATCGGCACCCCCGAACGGATCGCCGACGATATCGAGGAGTGGTTCCACACCGGGGCCTCCGACGGCTTCGTGCTCAGCGACTCGGGTCTGCCCGGGCAGCTGGATCTCTTCGTCGACCAGGTGGTGCCGGTCCTGCGCAAGCGTGGTCTGTTCCGGCACGAGTACGCCGGTGCCACGTTGCGTAGCCATCTGGGTCTCGAGGTGCCCGCGCGGTTCGGCGTGCAGGCATGACGCGGGTGGACAGGCCGTTCGCGTTGTCGGCGTTCACCATGTCGACGGCCTCGCACGGCAACTTCGGCATGTGGCGACACCCCGAGGATCACACCTCGCGCTACACCGACCTGCGGTACTGGACCGATCTCGCCAAGCTGCTCGAGGACGGCGGGTTCGACGTCCTGTTCGTTGCCGACGCGGTCGGCCAGCTCGACGTCTTCGGTGGTGACGCGTCGGCCGCACTGTCGCGCGGCGTGCAGACACCCGTGACCGATCCGCTGCTGGCGGTGTCCGCGATGGCCGCCGTCACCGAGCGAATCGGGTTCGGCATCACCGTGTCAACGACCTATGAGAGCCCCTATCTACTGGCCCGCAAGTTCAGCACTCTGGATCACCTGACGGGCGGCCGGATCGGCTGGAACATCGTCACGTCGTTGTTGGACAGTGCGGCGCGCAACATCATCGCCAGGGACCGCCAGATTCCGCACGACGAGCGCTATGCGATGGCCAGTGAGTTCCTCGACGTCGCCTACAAGCTGTGGGAGGGCTCGTGGGAGGACGATGCGGTGGTCCGGGACCGTGACCGCGGTGTCTACACCGATCCGCAGAAGGTCCACCCGATCGAGCACAGCGGTCGCTACTTCAGCGTGCCGGGAGCCCATTTGGTGGAACCCTCGCCGCAGCGGACCCCGGTGCTGTTCCAGGCCGGCACATCGGCCGCGGGCCGCGAGTTCGCCGCCCGTAACGCCGAACTCGTCTTCGCCAGCGATCCGCGCCCTGACGTGCTGCGCGCGAACATCGACGACGTCCGGCGCCGCGCGGTGGGCCACGGGCGTGATCCCGACTCGATCAGGTTCATCACCTCGGTCGAGATCGTCACGGACAGCACTGATTCCGCGGCACGCGCCAAGGCCGACGAGCTGGCCACCTACCACGACCTCGAGGGCGGCCTGGTGCTGCTGTCGGCGCTCAGCGGTGTCGACTGGTCGAGCTACGGGGTGGACCGGCCGATCGAACAGTTCGACACCGACGCCAGCCGTTCCATTCTCGCGTCGGTCGCCACCTCGGAACGATTGACGTTGCGCGACTACGTGGGAGGTCTCGGCGGATTCGGCGGTGAGCTGTTCGTCGGCTCGGGATCCACCGTCGCAGACGAGCTGGAGGCCTACGCAGAACGCTCCGGCGTGGACGGTTTCAACATCGCCTACCACGTCACGCCCGGAAGTTTCCGGGACGTCGCCGAGCACGTCATCCCCGAACTGCGACGCCGTGGCCGCGCTGCGGAGCAGGGGGACCCGACGACGTTGCGGCAGCGGCTGTTCGGCTCCGACTCGGCGCGGCTCGCGCGCGATCACCCGGCCGCCGCATACCGCAGATAAGAATCTGCCCGATCCGATGACTGCCGCCGACAGAGGTGTTGCGGCAGTGTGACTACAAGATCATTTCAGCGTTAATCACAGTTCCGGCAACGCATTGCGCCGCCCGGCGATGACGCATGTGCGAAAGGCGGTAATCGTGTCGAACTCGGCGAATCCAGAGGTGAGCCTGTCGGGCAAGAGGTTGACGTCGGCTCAGGACACCGGACTGGAACGGGAGGCACTCGGACCCTGGGGCGTCTTCGCCCAGGGTCTGGCGGCAGCCGCCCCCAGCGTGGCGGTCGCGGTGGTGCCTTTCTCACTGTTCGTGGCGGCGGGCAAGGGCGCCGCGTGGGCGGTGCTGGTGGGCTTGGTGATTGTCGTCCTCATCGCCACCACCATCAGCTTCCAGGCCAAGCGCACGGTGTCCTCGGGATCGCTGGGCACCTACACCGGCAACGGTCTCGGGTCCGGATTCGCCTATGCCGCAGGGTTCAGCCTGCTGATCGGCTACATCGGCTTCGCCACCACCGGCACCCTCGGCGGTGTGCTCTACCTGGACTCGTTCCTGGAGGCCATCGGCATCGGTTCGGAGGCAACCTGGTTCAAGTTGCTGCTCGTCATCGTGGTGGTGGCCACCGCGGTGTACCTGCCCTACCGGGGGGTCTCGATCGCGGCGAAGTACGAACTGGCCTTCGAACTCATCGCGATCGCGTCCATCCTGGTGATCATCATCGGCTCCTACGTGGCATACGGCGTCCGAATCGACTGGGAGCAGTGGAATCCCGCACATCTGGGATCCAGTGCCACCTTCATCGCCGCCGTGACCGCGGTGGGTTCTTATGCAGGCTTCGAGAGCGTCGCCTCGCTGGGCGCCGAGGCCAAGGATGCGCACCGCAACATCTCGCGTTCGCTGCTGCGGGTTGTCCTTCTGCTCGGTGTGCTCTACATCGTCGCCACCTACCCGCAGATCCTGTTCTTCGACGATATCGACGGCGATAAGGCGGTACTGCCACAACTGGCTGACGCCGTTGGTGTGAGCTGGGTCAACTACGTGGTCAGCGCCGCGGTCGCCATCGCGTTCATCGTCTTCGTCACCGCGGTCACAACCGCCGCTGCTCGGTCGTTGTTCACGTTCGCCCACGAGGGCGCGCTGCCCGCGGTCTTCACCAAGGTGCACGAGAGGCACCGCACACCCTGGGCGGGAATCGTCTTCGTGGGTGCTGTGTCGCTGATCTTCTCGGTGGTCGCGACGTTCAGCTCGGTGGGGCGTCTGGTGTTCGACGTTTACGGCGGTTACGTCGCCACATGGGGCTTCCTGATCAGCTATCTGCTGGTCGTCATCGCGACGCCGATTTGGCTGGCCAAGATCAAGGCGCTCACGCCGGTGCGGCTCGCGGTCTCGGTGGCGGCGGCCATCGGGCTGGGATACGTCATCTTCAGCAACTTCTACCCGGTGCCCGAGTTCCCGTTCAACATCCTGCCGTTCATCTACGGCGGCATCCTGCTCGCCGGGCTGCTCTGGTACGCCTACCTGCGCTGGGCGAAACCCGAAGTGGCCGAGCGGATCGGAACCATCCAGACGCTGTCGGAGGAGGAGCAGCAGCGGCTCGTCGACGCGGGCATCCTGGAAGTCCTCGCCGAGGAGCACCGGGCCGAGCAGGACCCGGCCGAGGACGGCGATCCCGAGTCGTCGCGCGACCGGGAGCCAGTCGCGCCATGACACTGACCGACTTTCGTGGCGTCGGAAGCTGGTCGCGGTCACCGGCATCCGCCGTCGACCATCCCCTGATCGCCGACTTTCTGGCCACCACCAGCGGGTTGGGCGGACGCAAGTTCTCCGCTGACTCCCGCGATGTCGCCGAGCAGCTCGACGGCGTCTATCCCGACGGTGCGACGGTGTTGCGTGACGAGGCGGGCCGCGTGCGGGGTTACGCACTGCTGCGACCGCCACACGGTGTCGACCTCGCGGAGATCTCGGGCGAGTTCGTGTTCGGCCCCGATGCGCGACATGTCCTCATCGACGAGATCGTCGGCGCGACTGTGGATCGGTTCCACCGCGAGGCGAGGGGTGTCGCGGGGGCGTATCTGCGCGTCTTCATCGGCACCGACCAGGCTGCGGCGCTGGATGCGCTCATCGCACGCGGCGCCTGGCGGGAGGGGGAGTTCATCAGGACCCGCAAGCCGCTGGAGGGGGAGGACGTCGACGGGCTGGCAGCGGTCGAGGTGTCGGGACTGACGGTGCTGAGCTGGGCGGAGGTCGTCGACCGCGGCCTGGGTGAGCAGGTGCGCCGCCTGCAGTACGACACGTTCCTCGAACACTTCGGCAACATGTCGAAAACCCCGGCGGCGTTCGCACATCACCTGCACAGCCGGTCGTTCACGCCGGACTTCAGCGTCGCGGCGGTCGACGCCTCCGGTGATGTCGTGGGCTATGTGCTTGGCTCGACGTTCACCGCAGGGACGGCGCCGGGCGAGGAACGCAGTGCCCACACCGACTACATCGGAGTCCGCAGCGATCAGCGCAAGCGGGGGATCGGTGAGCTTCTGCTGCGCAAGGTCTGGCTCGCGGCGCTGCGGCGCGGGGTGACGGTCGCCTCCCTGGGCACCGACATCAACAACCAGAGCAATGCCCACCTGCTGTACCGGCGACTCGGGTACGTCGCCGTGGAGAACCAGTACGCATACCGTATCGATGCCGTGAGGGAGCCGAACACCCATGAGTGACAACGAGACCTACCTGCGCCACCCCAGCGCAACGGACGACGAGCTGTGGGTGAGGTTCGGGCCCGTGTTCGAGTTCATCGCCGAGGGCAATACCGAGCGAGAGCGCGACCGGACGTTCCCGCACGAGCAGGTGCGCTGGTTGCGGGACGAGGGTTTCGGCACGCTGCGAATCCCCAAGGAGGACGGTGGTTTCGGAGCCTCGCTGCAGCAGACGTTCGAGCTGTTGGCGGATCTTGCTGCCGCCGACCCGAACGTCGCGCACATCTTCCGCAACCATCTCGCCTTCGTCGAGGACCGGCTCAACGCGCCACGGTCGGCTGGTGCCGACACCTGGCTGAAGCGCTTCCTCTCGGGTGCATTCGTGGGTGGCGGATGGACCGAGGCGAACAACGTCACCCTGGCCAACATCGCCTCGACCGTGATACAACGCGACGACCACTGGGAGGTCACCGGCGCGAAATACTATGCCACCGGCAGCCTCTACGCGGACTGGCTCGACGTTCTGGGTAAGGATGACGACGGGACACTGCTCACGGCGCTCGTGCGGGCCGATGATCCGGGAGTCGAACTGGTCGATGACTGGCGAGGATTCGGTCAGCGCACCACGGCCAGTGGATCGGCGCGCTACAACCAGGTCCCCGCGCAGGAGGGTGACGTCTTCCCAGCCACAGACCGGTTCGTCTACCAGGCGCACTTCTATCAGACCGCGATGCTGTCGGTGTTGACCGGTATCACGCGCGCGGCGTTGCGTGACGGCACAGCCCAATTGAGGGCGCGGACGCGCAACTACCCGCAGGGACTCACCGAGGTTCCCTCCGATGACGCACAACTACTTCAGGTCATCGGTCAGGTGTCGGCCGATGTGTTCGCGGCGGACGCCGCACTGAGCAGAGGTAGCAGCACGCTGGACGATATCGTCGACGCCCGCGTGCAGGCCCGCGAATCCCGCGTCGAGCAGCTCTTGATCGACGCCGAGGTTGCGGTGTCGCAGGCGCAGCTGGTGATCATCGCCGCTGCGCTGAAGTCCACCACCGAGATCTTCGATGCCCTTGGCGCATCGGGGGTGTCGGAGGTCAACGGGCTCGACAGGCACTGGCGCAACGCCAGGACCCTGGCGTCGCACAACCCGCGGGTCTACAAGGCCCGGATCCTGGGGGACTGGCTCGTCAACGGCAGGACACCGGTGTCGAGTCTCGTTGCCGGCGGTCGCGGCGGGCAGGGCAACTGAGTCCGCGTAGCTCGACCGCCCAGACGCAGAAGGCCACAGCAGCGTAGGCACCGCCAAGGACGCACACCGCTCCCCACCCCGCGGACGCAAAGACCGCGGCGCTGCTCATTGCTCCGATGGCGCTGCCGAGCGAGTAGAAGACCATGTAGCTGCCGACAACGCTGCCTGCGGATTCCGGCGCGTGCGCGACGATCTGGTTCTGGCTCGTGACATGTACGGCCTGAACGGCGAAATCGAGTGCGATGACGCCGATCACGAACAGAACGAGGGAGTGGGGAGCCTGCGCACTGAACACCCAGGAGATCATGAGGACGATCAGCCCTATCGCGGTGACGCGCTGCTGTTTCCCCCGATCGGCCCATCGTCCAGCGCGGGTGGCGCCGAGGGCGCCGATCAAGCCCGCGATCCCGAACAGCCCGATCTGTGTGGTCGACAAGTGCCACGGGTCTGCGCTGAGCGGCAGCGCCATCCCGCTCCACAGCACCCCAAAGGATGCGAACAGAAACAGGGCTATCACCGCCCGCGGGCGGAACACTCGATCGGTGGCCGTCAGGGTGATCACCGAGACAACTGCCCGGGCATACGTGCGCTCGGGCGGTACCCGTTTGTCACGAGGTAGCCGAGCCAGCGCAACACCCGCAAGCAGCACGGAGATGAGGGCCGACCCCGCGTAAACGGCACGCCAGCCCACGAGATCCGCGATGACGCCGGAAGCGGTACGCGCCATGACAATGCCAATGACCACCCCACTCGTGACGACACCGATGTTCATACCGCGCTCGGCAGGTGCGCTGACCGCCGCCGCGTAGGCCACCACCACTTGCACCACCACCGAGAACAGTCCTGCCACAGCCATTCCCACCAGTAGCTGCACACTCGTCGTGGAGAAGGCGACCAGCGTCGTCCCCGCGGCTGCGGCGCCGATCTGGATGGCAATCAGCTTTCTGCGGTTCACCAGATCGCCGAGCGGAACCAGGGCTATCAGACCCACCAGGTAGCCGAGTTGGGCGATCGCGATGATGACGCCGAGGTTGGCGCGCGGAATCGACAGGTCGGAGCCGATTCGTTCGAGAAGCGGCTGGGCGTAGTAGATGTTGGCAACGGCTACGCCGCACAACACCGCCAACAGGATTCGCAGGGATGTCGATATGCCCGTCCCCGCCGGCGCCGCCGCGCCTTGCTCATCCTCGACCACGCCAACCTCCGTATGGTTTTCTATTGCAACCATGTGAAGGTAGATCAAAACGGTTTCATTATGCAACCATCGTGGAGGGTTGATGACTGACAACGATCGATGGACCGACCAGCACTGCCCCGTCGCGAGAGCACTCGACCTCGTCGGCGATCGGTGGTCGCTGCTGATCGTGCGGGACGCCATTGACGGTGCTCGCCGGTTCAGTCAGCTTCAGCGCAGTCTCGGTATCGCCAAGAACATCCTCAGTGACCGGCTGCGCGTCCTGGTCGAACAGGGGATTCTCGAGACTCAGTCAAACGAGCAGGGAACCCGCAAGGAGTACGTGCTCACCAGTAGCGGCCGTGACCTGTTCACGGTGATCGTGAGTCTCCGTCAATGGGGTGAACGCCACGCCTTCTTGGCTGGCGAGCGGCACTCGACGCTGGTCGACGACACCGGTGGAGGTGCTGTGCCCACGCTTCGTGTGGTGAACAAGGACGGCGTCGAACTCACTCCTGCAAACACCCACGTGCACAGGGTGGACACCTGAGGCCTCACACCAGGCCGCGGGCGCGCAGCACCGCGCCCGCGCCCTCGGCGAACCAGTACGCCTCCTCGACGTGTGGTTGTCCCGACAGGACGAAGTGGTCGATGCCCAGCGCGTGGTACTCCGCGATGCGGTCGGCGACCTCCGTGTGGCTGCCGACCAGCGCCGTGCCCGCACCACCGCGCACCAGACCGTAACCGGCCCAGAGGTTCGGCGAGATCTCGAGATTCGCCGTTCGCCCCTCGTGCAGGGCGGTCATCCTGCGCTGGCCCACGGACTCCGAGCGGGCCAGGACTTGCTGCGCGGTCGCGATCCGTTCATCGCTGATGGCCGACAGCAGGCGTTCGGCGTGCGCCCACGCCTCGGCCGACGTGTCCCGGCTGATCACGTGCAGCCGGATGCCGAACTGCAGCGAGCGGCCCTGCTCGGCGGCACGGACACGCAACCGGTCGAGCCGCTCGGCGATCTGGGCTGGCGTCTCGCCCCACGACAGATAGGTGTCGACATAGCGTGCCGCGACGTCCTCGGCGGCGCTGGATGCACCGCCGAAGAAGATCTGCGGAGGATCCCAGTCGCCGAAATCGATTCGGGCACCAGATATCTGGTAGTGGTCACCGTCGAGGTCGAACGTCTCGCCGCGAGGCAGCGCCGAGACGCCGCGCAGTACCCGAAGGAACTCCCCGGTGCGCCGGTAGCGTTCGTCGTGCCCCAGGTGATCGCCGAACCGGGCCTGCTCGACGGGATCGCCACCGGTGACGATGTTGAGCAGCAGCCGGCCACCGGAGATGCGCTGGAACGTGGCGGCCTGGTGCGCCGCGAGCGTGGGGGAGATGAAGCCCGGCCGGAACGCCACCAGGAACTTCAACCGGGAGGTGACCTGGGTCAGCGCCGCCGTGGTGACCCACGCGTCCTCGCACCACGTCCCGGTTGGCGTGAGCACCGACTCGAATCCGAGAAGCTCTGCGGTGCGGGCGATTTCGCCGAGGTAGGCGATCGTCGGCTGGCGGATTCGGCTCGCCGACGGACCAACGGCCAGATGCGAGTCATCACCCGATCCGAGAATCTCCCGGCTGTCGCCGTTGGTGGGCAGAAACCAGTGCAGATGGATGCTCACCGGCAACATGGTCCGTGCTGGCGGCGGCCGCGACAAGATATCGGTGCAGCGTGATCCTGACGTCAGGACCCGCTGTTAGGTCGGCGCGTTGGCCGGTTGGAACACGCCGGTGCTGTCCGCCTCCTCCTCGGCGCGGATGACGTGCACCACGGCGTTGATCAGCGCCAGGTGAGTGAATGCCTGCGGGAAGTTGCCGAGGTGGCGGCCCGTGCGGGGCTCGATCTCCTCGGCGTACAGGTGCAGCGGGCTGGCGAATGACAGCAGCCGCTCGCACAGGTGCTTGGCCCGGCTGAACTCGCCGATCTCGACCAGCGCCGACACCAGCCAGAACGAGCAGATGGTGAAGGTGCCCTCCTCGCCGGACAGCCCGTCGTCGGTCTCCTCGACGCGGTAGCGCAGCACCAGGCCGTCCTCGGTGAGTTCGTCGGCGATGGCCAGCACCGTCGCCCGCACTCGGGGGTCGTCGGACGGCAGGAACCGCACCAGCGGAGCGAGCAGCAGTGAGGCGTCCAGTGCGGGGTCGCCGTAGCGCTGGGTCAGTACACCGCGCGAATCGACACCGTGGGCCAGGATGTCGGCCTTGATCTCCTCGGCGATCGCCCGCCACTGCTGCGCGTAGCTCTTCTCGCCCTGCAGCTCGGCCAGTTTGGAGCCGCGGTCCAGCGCCACCCAGCACATGATCTTGCTCGAGGTGAAGTGCTGCGGCTCGCCGCGGACCTCCCAGATGCCACGGTCTGGTTCGCGCCAGTGCTTGACGGCCTCCTCGACCTGCTCCTTGAGCACCGGCCACAACATCTCCGGAATCTGCTCACGGGACTTGGCGTGCAGATACACCGAGTCGAGCATGGTGCCCCAGATGTCGTGCTGCATCTGGTCGAACGCACCGTTGCCGATGCGGACGGGCCGCGAATTGTCATAGCCCGAGAGGTGGTTCAGCTCCTCCTCGACCAGCGTGCGTTCGCCGCCGACGCCATACATCACCTGAAGTGGGTGGCGTTGCCCGTTGTTGGCACCGGACACATCGGCGATGAACGCGAAGAAGTCATCGGCCTCACGATCCAGGCCCAGCGTGTACAGACCCCACAGTGCGAACGTGGAGTCCCGAATCCAGGAGTAGCGATAGTCCCAGTTGCGTTCGCCCTGAGGGGTTTCCGGTAGCGACGTGGTGCAGGCTGCCAGCAGTGCGCCGGTGGGGGAGTACGTGAGGCCCTTGAGTGTGAGCGCGCTGCGCTGCAGATAGGAGCGCCACGGATGGTCGGGGAAGTCGCCGATGTTGATCCACTGCCGCCACGACTCGCTGGTCTTCCACATCTTGTCGGCGGCCTCTTCGTAGGTCTGAGGGGCCGGGTGCTTGGACCAGCTCAACGCCACGAACACGTTGTCGCCCTCGTTGAGCCGCGTCCGCGCCCGCGCCTCGTGACCCTCCAGGCCGATCCGCAGATTCGTGGTGAGCCGCAGGGTGGGGTGGGCCTCGGGGTTCTTGCTGGCCCTCGCGATGGCCTCGCCGTAGGCGGCCGCCGAGTACTCCCAGGTGGCAGGCTCGCGGTGGTAGTCAAAGGACGGCTCGCAGCTCATCACCAGTTCGACCACACCGCTCACACAGCGCACCGTGCGCAGCAGGATGTGTTCGGCGTCCCAGTCCATCGGCGTGCGGCGGTGGGTGCGCGAGCGGGTGTCCAGGTCATGCCAGGGCCCCATCACCAGCGCGTCGCGGACGATGACCCAACCCGTGTGGGTCTGCCAGGTCGTCTCCAGGATCAGGCTGCCCGGCAGGTAGCGACGCGCAGACGGCACCGTCACCCCGTAGGGGCCCAACCGGAAGTGGCCCGCGCCGCGGTCCAGGATCGCCCCGAACACGCTCGGTGAGTCCGGCCGCGGAACACACATCCACTCCACCGACCCGGCCGAGGAGACCAGACAGCTGTTCTCACAATCGGACAGGAACGCGTAGTCCGCGATCGGCGGGAACGGGTTGCGCAGCGGCCCCCCGCCGGGCGCGTACGGCACCGGCGCGGTCACAGTGAAGGGCGCCTCGGCCACGGCATCCGTGTCGGTGTCGTCGGCGGACTCGGTGTGCTCCATGACCATGGGCACATCATCGACCGCCAACCCGCCCGCCGTCTACTTGTGAGCCGGCCGCGACTCAGCGGCGGGCGTAGGCCGGTGCATGCTCCGGCAGCGGGCCGATGGCCACGCCGTACGCAGCCACAGCCCCCAACGCGGGGAATCTGTTGACCAGGCGCACCGCCCGCGGCGCGGTCCGCAGGCCGGTGTCGGTGCCGAGCCCCACCGCGATGGCGCGGTCCTGCACCGTGCGCTGAACCCGCTGAATGATGGCCGCGGGCAGCCACCGTCTGGCCTGCACTCCGGCCAGGTGTCTGGTGGTGACAGACCGTCGGCGAAGCGGATCGGCGAGGATCCGGCCTGCGGCCACCGCGTCGGCGACGGCCAGGTTGATGCCCACCCCGCCGATCGGCGACATGGCATGCGCCGCGTCGCCGATGAAGAGCAGCCCGTCGGTGTACCAGCGGCGCAGCCGGTCGAGTTGCACGTCGAGGAGTTTCACGTCGTCGAAGGACTCCAGCGCGTCGATGCGGTCGGCGAGCCAGGGCACCAGTTCGCAGACCTGACGTCGCAGTGACTCGATACCCTCGGCGCGCATCGCCGCGTCGGCGCCCTTGCGGATCAGGTAGGCGATCTGGAAGTAGTCGCCGCGGTCGATCAGCGCGCAGCCGTGTCCGGACCGAAAGATGCCGTTGAGGCCGTGCGGGTCGCCGGCATGACGGGGCAGACGGAACCACCACACGTCCATCGGGGCGCCGAAACTGCGGGTCGCGAGCCCGGCGGCCGCGCGCAGGGTCGAGGACCGCCCGTCGCAGCCGACGGTCAAATCGGCCCGCATCTGCGCCTCCGCGCCGTCGGCGCCTCGGTAGCGCACCCCTGTGACGCGGCCCCCTGACCGCACCGGACCGAGAACCTCGGTGCTGCGCATCAGGCGGAAGGTTGGCTCGTCCTGCGCCGCGCTGGCCAGCAGCTCCAGGAAGTCCCACTGGGGGACCAGTGCGATGTGCTTGTGCGGGCCGGGCAACCGGGTCAGGTCCACCTTGACCGTGGTGTCCTGGATGGTCGCGTTGACACTGTCGATCATCCGGTGCGGGAGGGCGGCGAACTCGTCGCCGAGACCCAACTCGTCCAACAGGCGCAGCGTGCTGGCATGCACGGTGTCACCGCGGAAGTCGCGCAGGAAGTCGGCGTGCTTCTCCATCACCGTGACGTCCACCCCGGCCCGGGCGAGCAGTAGACCCAGCATCATCCCCGCCGGACCACCGCCCGCGACCAGGCACGTCGTCACATCGAGAGGAGCCTTGCCGGGGTCCGCCATGGCGTTGATCGTATGGTGGTCGTGATGAGCGGCATTCTGAATTGGTGGGACGGCGTGGAACTGTGGCTGTCGGGCCTCGGATTCGTCGCGCAGACCGCGGTGGTGATGCCCGTGGTCCTGCTTCTCGCCTACGGGATCGCGGTGGTGCTCGACGGGGCGCTCGGCAATGGCATCCGTTTGTTGCGACGCGCCGGGCACACCGGCGAGGAAGAGGGGTGACCGGCATGCCCCGTTCGCGCGTCACGCTGATCCTGATCCTGTTGGTGGTCCTGGTCATCGTCATGTGGCTGTTCACCCGCTGATCGGATCGTCGGGCTCGCTCGTCTCATGTTCGGCGAACACCTCTGTTATTCTTCGCGCCATGCACGCAGCGTCCCGCAGCGCCGAGAGCCACATCGTGGCTCTCGTTGGCGTGGGCTCTCCCGTTGTTGCAGCCGTTCTCTGTTGTCGCTGACCCCAGCCCGTTCGCGGTTTGGCGTCAGTCGTGTGGCCAGGGTGCCCGGGAGCTGATCGATCACCTTTCCGTTGTGACGGGGTAATACTTTCCCTCACCTCTCGAAAGGTCCCCATGTCCCACATCAAGAAGTCGCTCAACAGCAGGAAGTCCTGGCTATCGGCCGGTGCCATCGCGCTCACCGCCACGCTGCTCACTGCCTGCGGCGGCGGAGCCAGCGACGTCGCGGGTGGTGACGGAGCGAGCAAGGCCGACACGACATTGACCCTGGTGGCGTACGCGGTCCCGGAACCCGGTTGGAGCAAGATCATCCCGGCGTTCGCCGCCACCCCGGAGGGCAAGGGCGTCGCGGTGACGACCTCCTACGGCGCGTCGGGTGACCAGTCCCGCGGCGTCGTCGACGGCAAGCCCGCCGATATCGTCAATTTCTCGGTCGATCCCGACATCACCCGACTGGTCAAGGCCGACAAGGTGGCAAAGGACTGGAACGCGGATGCCACCAAGGGCATCCCGTTCGGATCCGTCGTGTCGTTCATGGTCCGTAAGGGCAACCCCAAGGGCATCAAGGACTGGGACGACCTGCTCAAGCCGGGCGTCGAGGTGATCACACCCAGCCCCCTGAGTTCGGGTTCGGCGAAATGGAACCTGCTGGCGCCCTACGCCGTCAAGAGCAACGGTGGCCAAAATCCGCAGGCCGGCCTGGACTTCGTGAACAAGCTCGTCACCGAGCACGTCAAGCTGCGACCGGGCTCCGGCCGTGAGGCCACCGATGTGTTCCTGCAGGGCAGTGGTGACGTCCTCCTCGCCTACGAGAACGAGGCCATCAACTCCCAGCGCCAGGGCCGCGACTTCGACTACCTCAACCCTCCGCAGACGTTCAAGATCGAGAACCCAGTCGCGGTCGTCACCAGCAGCGCACACGTCGAGAAGGCCAACGCGCTGAAGAACTTCCTCTACACCGACGAGGGGCAGAAGCTGTGGGCAGAGGCCGGGTTCCGGCCGGTGAACCCTGCCGTGGCCGAGCAGTTCGCCGCGCAGTTCCCGGCCCCGGAGAAGCTGTGGACAATCGCCGACCTGGGTGGCTGGACTGAGGTCGATCCCGCACTGTTCGACAAGGACAACGGCACGATCACGAAGATCTACAAGCAGGCGACTGGATGACCACAGCCGTCGACCCGAATCCCGAGGCGGTCCGCCCCGAGGTCACCGGAAGCGGTGCCTCGGGCGGATCTCCCCGGAGGCGGCGGGCATTCGGCGCGGCACACGGAACCACGGGACTGCGTGTGGGTGCCGCGACCCTGTGGCTGTCGGTGATCGTGCTGCTTCCGCTGGCGGCGATCCTCTGGCAGTCGGCGGGCGGCGGTTGGAGTGCGTTCTGGAGTGCGGTGTCATCGCCCGCGGCACTGCAGTCGTTTCGTGTCACGCTGACGATCTCGATCGGTGTCACGGTGATCAATGTCGTGTTCGGTCTGATCGTTGCGTGGGTGCTGACACGCGATGACTTCCCGGGCAAGCGACTGGTTGACGCGGTCATCGACCTGCCGTTCGCGCTGCCGACGATTGTCGCCAGCCTGGTGATGCTGGCCCTGTACGGACCGAACAGTCCAGTGGGACTTCACTTTCAACACACTCAGTGGGGCGTGGGGATCGCGCTCCTGTTCGTCACGCTGCCGTTCGTGGTGCGCTCGGTGCAACCCGTACTGCTCGAACTCGACCACGAGGTGGAGGAAGCCGCGGCGTCGCTGGGCGCCAACAACGTGACGATCTTCACCAAGATCATCCTTCCGGCGCTACTGCCCTCGCTACTGTCCGGTGCGGGCCTGGCGTTCTCGCGCGCGATCGGCGAGTTCGGCTCCGTTGTGCTCATCGGTGGTGCCGTTCCCGGCGAGACCGAGGTCTCCTCGCAGTGGATCCGGACCCTGATCGAGAACGACGACCGCACCGGCGCCGCAGCCATCTCGATCGTGCTGCTGGCGATCTCGTTCGTCGTGCTGTTCGTCCTTCGGGCGGTCGGATCCCGGGCCGCCAAGCGCGAGGAGCTGGCGCAATGAACCTGTCGCCACTGGTTCGCAACCTGCTGCGCTACACCGCACTCGGCTACATCCTGATCCTCGTCATCGTGCCGGTCGGGTTGATCCTGTGGCGCACCCTGGAACCGGGCGTCGGTGAGTTCATCGCGTCCATCACCACCCCAGCCGCCATCTCGGCGCTGCAGTTGTCCCTGCTGGTAGTGGCGATTGTCGTCCCGCTCAACGTGATATTCGGCATTCCGACCGCACTCGTACTGGCCCGCAACAGGTTTCGCGGCAAGAGTGCGCTGCAGGCCGTCATCGACCTGCCGTTCGCGGTGTCACCCGTTGTCGTCGGCGTCGCGCTGATCCTGCTGTGGGGTTCTGCCGGCGTGCTGGGGTTTGTGGAGAACGACCTCGGTTTCAAGATCATCTTCGGCCTGCCCGGCATCGTGCTCGCGTCGATCTTCGTCACCGTGCCCTTCGTCATCCGGGAGGTCGAGCCCGTGCTGCACGAGCTCGGCACCGACCAGGAGGAGGCGGCATCGACACTGGGCGCGTCATGGTGGCAGACCTTCTGGAAGATCACGCTGCCGTCCATTCGATGGGGTCTGACGTACGGCATCGTGCTGACCATCGCACGCACGCTCGGGGAGTTCGGCGCGGTGATCATGGTGTCGTCGAACCTGCCCGGAACCTCGCAGACGCTCACCCTGCTGGTCGCCGACCGCTACAACCGCGGCCAGGAGTACGGCGCATACGCCATCTCAACGCTGCTCATGGGTGTCGCCGTCTTCGTGCTCGTCGCACAGGTGATTCTCGACGCCCGCCGCGCCCGCGCGGCAAAATAGGCCTTCGATCGACAAGGACCCGATGACATGACACTCGATGAGCGCTCGCGGGGCGAGCAGCGCAAGAACGCGATCACCGTGCGCGGCGCCAACAAGCGCTACGGCGATTTCGTGGCCCTGGACAACATCGACTTCGACGTGCCGGAGGGATCGCTGACCGCACTTCTGGGTCCCAGCGGTTCGGGCAAGTCGACGCTCCTGCGCGCCATCGCGGGGCTCGATCAGCCTGATAGCGGCGTCATCACCATCAAGGGCGAGGACGTCACCAATGTGCCGCCCCAGCGACGCGGCATCGGCTTCGTGTTCCAGCACTACGCGGCGTTCAAACACCTGACGGTTCGCGATAACGTCGCCTTCGGGCTCAAGATCCGCAAGAAGCCGAAGGCCGAGATCAAGGACAGGGTCGACAACCTCCTCGAGATCGTCGGTCTCTCGGGTTTTCAGACCAGGTACCCCAATCAGCTGTCCGGCGGTCAGCGGCAGCGGATGGCCCTGGCCCGCGCGCTCGCCGTCGACCCGCAGGTGCTCCTGCTCGACGAGCCCTTCGGTGCGCTCGACGCCAAGGTGCGCGAGGACCTGCGCGCGTGGCTGCGTCGGTTGCACGACGAGGTGCACGTGACGACGGTGCTCGTCACGCACGATCAGGCCGAGGCCCTCGATGTGGCCGACCGCATCGCGGTTCTCAACAAGGGACGCATCGAGCAGGTGGGCTCTCCCACCGAGGTGTACGACAGCCCGCAGAGCGCCTTCGTGATGTCCTTCCTCGGCGCGGTGTCATCACTCAACGGCACCCTGGTGCGGCCCCACGACATTCGCGTCGGCCGCAATCCGGATATGGCGATCGCGCAGGCCGAGGGCAGCATCGCGGCCACGGGTGTGATCCGATCCGTCATCGACCGAATCGTGGTCCTGGGCTTCGAGGTTCGTGTCGAGCTGACGAACTCCGCCGACCACACGCCGTTCACCGCCCAGATCACCCGCGGAGACGCCGAGGCCTTGGGACTCAAGGAGGGCGACACCGTGTACGTGCGCGCCACCCGGGTACCGCCGATTCCCGGCGGCGCCGCCGCGGCTTCGGTGGACCACGAGGTCGAGACGCTGACCAAAGCCTGATTCGGGGGCCTGATTTGCGTCAGCGCGGCGGGTCCCCGCGCCACATGAAACTGTTGACGTACTTGCTCATGTCCAGCGCGAGAAAGAAGTTGGCGCCGGACGGGTGCCCGGAACCGAAGTCCGGAGTGAATTCGTGATACGGCCCTGCGCCTTCGGCGATCAGCGCTAGGTCGTGCTTCACAGCGACCATGATCAGGACCCGCAGCCGGGCGGAACCGCCGGACGCATTGGGCTTGTACACATCCACGACGGCGCCGTATCCCGGTTGATAGCCGACCTGCGCGTTCGGTATCTCGTAGGCGATGGTCGAGTCCGGGAAGTGCTCGTCGATCAGGTCATTGGCGATCTGACGCGGCTTCCGGCCCAGTGCGGGCTGACCGAACAGGTGCAGCGTCCCGCCGTCTCCGGCCTGCAGGTCCAAGACCACGCCATCGGGCTCGAGGGTGGCCTCGTACGCCGTCGTGGGCCCAGGGTAGGAGACCGAGAACGCGCCATCTGCGGATGTGAACCGGGGATTGGTCGCGACGGGTTGGCCGATGGGAGGCCGTCCGCAGTCGGGGGGACACGCGTAGTCCGCCGGGGCGGGCGTGACCAGAAGTGACAGGCCGATCGTCGCCGCCACCACGACAGCCGCTGCGGTGCCCTGCATCAGCAGCAGGCGCCCCAGTGACGTATGGCGCGGTGGTGGGGTTAGATACGATCCGCCCGGGACCGACTGTCCCGGCCACTGTGGCGTCGGGGCGGCAGTCGTTGGCGCGCTCATGGGCCGGCCTGTGGCTGGTCGATCGACACCGGGCGGTCGGTCCGTCGTGCCCGCCGAGACGATCGCGATGCCGCGTTCGCCGCGATCCCGCAGTTGACGCAGAAGGCCCGATCAGGCACCACGTGGTCGCACTGCGGGCACAGCACCGGCTGGGTGGGGTTGGTGTCAGCGGAGGTCTCACCGAGCAGGGCGGAGTGCAGAACCGCCCGCAGCGCGACGAGGGAGAGCACCGCGATCGCGGCGTAGAGACCCACAATCAGGCCGTACGAGATCCAGGCGAAGTCGATCGCGTTCTGCGCGACGTACGCGAGCAGGGCGATGGTGATGGCAGGCACGGGAGAGGTCAGCGAGTGCCAGTGCCGCACGACCTCGGGATCTGCTCGCGGCCTGAACCAGAGCGCTGCACCCACCATGCCGCCGATGGCCGCCGCCGTCAGGGGTGCGGCCACACCTCGGATCGCGGCCAGCGAGATCAGCGCGTCCCGTGGATAGTCCTTGGCCACAAGCCCGTTCGCGAACTCCGGCGCACCGTACGTGAGGACGCCCGCGGCGATGAAGCAGAGGGCCCCGAGCGCACCGATGGAGAACCCGTCCAGCGACTCCCGTGCTCCGGTGTGCCACAACCGCACGACGGCCACCGGAAGGAGCATGAGGAGGACACCGGCGATGGGCAGAACCACCAGGTTGATCAGCGCCTGCACCGGCGTCATCGGTGTGCCGAGCACGTCGTCGTAGGTCCGAGCCCAGACGGCGTTGGTGACGACCGCCCAGCCGATGCCCAACCCGATGCCGAGGGCTGCGCTGACCACGAGGGAGCGGACGGACACGCCATCGAATGCGTCGGTCTCCCACAGATAGACACCGAACAAGAGCGGCAACCCGAGCGCGCTGATCCCGATCAGCGCTGGCTCCAGCTGCAGCGCGGCGAAGACGGTCAGGAGGACGACCAGCAGGATAAGGCCCACCCGGAAAGCCGTTCGAGAACGGCGTGGCAGCTGCGGAAAGACCGAGGTTGTGATCGAAGGGCGCACCATGTGCTCGTCCGGTGCCGCGGCGTAGGCCCGGATCCGCAACCACACGGGTCCATCACCAGGCTGAGGGGACAGTGCGGTGCCGCACTCACCGCAGAACGCGCCGGCGGGAACGCTTCGCCCGCACGCACGACAGGGCATGGTGGGCAACGACTCCCACTCATCGGGCGGCAGCTCAGCGGTCATCGCGGCGCCGCCCCGCGTTGGATGTCGAGGAAGTCGTGCACCAGCCCCTCGACATTGGGGCTGCCGAGTCCGGTGACCAGGTCGTAGCCGGGAGCCGCGACATCGACCGCACTCGCGCCGAGGCTGACGTCACGGAAGCCGGGACGATTCGCGCCAGCCGCCACCCGGTAGAGCAACGGATTGATGTCGCCGAGTGCTCGTCCGCCGTTGGCAAGGAGGTACTGATTCATGATTGCGGTCAGCCCAGCCCAGATGGGCGCGGCCTGAGACGTGCCCGCACCGACGAAGTCTTGCTGGTCGTACCGGATCCGCATACCGGTGAACGGATCGGCCACCGCGGCGACGTCGGGCGTCAATCGACTCTCGAAGTCGGGGTCGCGCTTGGAGAACACATGCTCCTGCCAGATCGGGCGGGGGAACAGCTTCGACACACCCCCGCTGGAGCCCTGGGACAGGGGCGAGTCGAACCAGGCTTGCTCCGACTGCCATTCGCCCCTGTCGTCGGTCGACAGTGTGGTCCCGCCAACCGAGGTCATGCCGGGCAACGATGCGACGGCGTCAAGTCCGACGTCATCCGGTCCAGGCGGGGATGACCAGTTCGGGCCCCCCTTGCATTCGAGCCCAGCGGTGTCCCCGCTTGCGTCGAAGGCCGTCGTCCCATGCGCGTGCGCGCGCTGCAGTGCGGACTGCACGGGTCGCAGGTCGGTGGCAGTGATCAGTGCGTCGCACCCCCAGCCGATCGACAAACTCCATATGGCGCCGGGGAACTGGCGATCGACCGAGTCGAACATCTCGGCGATGCGCTCGTAGGTGCGGCCGCCCTCGAGAGTGGGCCGCGCGTTGACGACGACCTTCTGCGCGTCGGGTGCGATGGCGTGCACCACCTCAAGATCCATCACGGTCTCAGCGCCGTTGGTGTCGTCTGGCATCCCGCCGACCACGATGGGCTTCAGCGGCGGCAAGCCGGATCCGGTGGCGAACTCGTCGAGATCGGTCTGGTCCAAACCATGGAACGCATAGATCGCAATGGTCTGACCCTTGCCCGTGAACCCCTCCGCCGCAAGACGATTCGCGTTGTAGGCCGTCAGCACGTGGTTCGGCGACAAGCCGTGGTTCGGGACGTCGAGCGGAAGCATCCATGGACGTGCCTCGCGGTGCGGGGTGAAGCCGAGGATGCGCCCGAGGTCGCTCACGGTGCCACGTATCGCCTGTGGCACCGCCGCCTGTTTGGCCGAGGCGTAGAACACCTGACCTTGCATGCCTCGGTAGTCGTGCACCGGGACGTCGAAGGCGTTGGCGAGCTGAGCTGGGCGACCCCCGACGATGGCCCAGTCCTCGCCGTCGTCCCAGCGCACGTCGAGGCCCTCGGCCTCGGCCCACCGCATCAACGCCAGAGGGCGCGCCGAATCACGAAGGGCGACAGTCAGCTGCGCGCTGTCGAGGGTGGAGGGACCCAGATCGGTGGAACTCGCGAGCAGCCGCGCATAGGGGCCACCGATCGCCGTGGCATCCGGTGTCACCGGATCAGCGTTCTTACCCGCAACGAACACGGTCGCGGCGGCAAGCGACACCGTCAACCAGCATCCGAGCAGCTGGCGAAAGAGCCTGCGCCTACCCATCAATGATCGCCGACCTGTGCCGAACGCACCTCCCGCAGAGTGGCGAATTCAGTGCCATCTGCAGGAGGGGCGGTTGGCTGTCAGCCGCGGTGGCTTCCGTCCGAGCGGTGGTTGCCGGGAGCCTGCGTCGCAGCAGGCGGCGCCACAACCGTGGGCGAGAAGCTGTTCCCGCCGCCGGGAGTGATGTTCTTCTCCGTCGGAGAAGGTGCAACCGAGGACGTGGTCGTCGTGGTCGTGGTCGACGGGCTCGGCTCTTCGCTGGTACCGCAGCCAGCGGTCAGCGCACCCATCGCGATGATCGCGCCCCCGCTGGCGACCAACGCCAGTCGACGGGCAAAACGACCTGATTTCATGCTGTTGTCCAATCTCATCCCCGAATTGGAACCAACGACTGCTCTGCGAGACGTTGGCGTACAACGGTAACGTCAATATTGTGGCACACCAGAGCAAACTTTTGTGGCAAAGCTCAGACGGCGAATTCGCGAATCTGACGGGCTCGAGCCGCAGGTCGGACCTCGTAGCCGTTAATCCAGGCGGGTAAGCCGCCGAGGCCAAGGGTTCGTGGCAGGCGCGTCAGGCCGCGACGTAGGCGGACTGCGTTTCGTCGAACCGATCCAGCAATGCCGCGGCGACGAGATTGTGGGAGCCCAGCGGCGCGGTCATCGACGCACCCACGGTAGCCACCGACTTCGCGACGCGATCGGTGATGAGGCCGTGGGCGAGAAACCAGGGGGCGACGACAATGCGGCGCGCACCCCGGCGCCGCAGGCGGTCGGCGGCCTCGGTCAGATCGGAGTGCGGTCCCGTCGCGAAGGCCACCTCGACCCCAGCCCAGCTCGTACCCGACCCAAGCGCAGGCCCGACGGTGGCGGTGCGGGCGTTCGCGGCGTCACTCGAGGAACCGACCGCCACGACGATCACCCCGAGATCACGATCACCAGGGGACACGCCGTGTTCGGCGAGACGCTGCCCGAGCACGGCGAGCAGTGCCGGATCCTCGCCGAGGACGTCGGCCTGGCGTACCGCCGCGCCGGACGCCTCGATCATGGCCGGGATGTCGACCCGCGCGTGATACGCGCTGGCCAGCAGCATCGGCACCACCACAGCGGAGTGGTCGCGTTCCGCGATGTCGGCGAGCACGTCGGTCAGGCTGGGCTCGGAGTGATCGAGGAACGCCGCGCGGACGGCCAGCCACGGCCGCAGCCGCCTGATCCGACCGGCCAGCGCGTGCGTCACGGTGGCCGATCGGGGATCAGCGCTGCCGTGGGCCGCGAGGATCAAGACACTCACGAGGCGTGTAGACCGCATTCCGTCTTGGCCTGCCCGGCCCACCGGCCGCTGCGCGGGTCGGCACCCTCTTCGGGCTTGGCGGTGCAGGGGGCGCAACCGATCGACGGGTAGCCCTCGTAGACAAGGGGATTGACCAACACGTCGTTATCGTCGATGTAGGCCTGCATATCCTCGTCCGACCACGGCGCGATCGGGTTGATCTTCACCAAGCCGAACGCATGGTCGAAGCTGATCAACGGCGCGTTGGCGCGCGTCGGTGCCTCAACGCGGCGAATGCCTGTCACCCACGCCGTGTAACCCGACAGGGCCTTGCCCAGCGGCTCGACCTTGCGCATCCGGCAGCACGACGCGGCGTCGCGGGCGAAGAGATCCTTGCCGTGCAACTCGTCCTGCTGCGCAACGCTGTTCTCGGCGGTCACGTTGACGACGTTGATGTCGTACACCGCCTCGACGGCGTCCCGTGTGCCGATCGTCTCGACGAAGTGGTAGCCGGTGTCCAGGAACAGGACATCGACACCCGGGCGCACCTTGGCGGCCAGGTCGACCAGAACCGCGTCCTGCATGTTGGACGCCACGACGTACTGCCCGCCGAAGTGCTCGTCGGTCCAGCGCAGCAGCTCCTCGGCGGACGCGTCCACCAGTTCTGCCGCGCCGCGCTCGGCGAGTTCGATCAGGTCTTCTTCAGATCGCAAGTCAGTCATCGATTACCTCAATCTGCTCTTCGCGCAAGCGGCTCATCGAAGGTCCGCTTCGTCAGCACGCACTGCCCACGTAGCGAAACGCTCGCCATCCTCGCGTTGTTTCATGAAGTTGCGAACGACTCGCTCGATGTAGTCGGCGACCTCGGTGCCCGGCACCTTGTGCTGGCGCAGTTTGCGCCCGAAACCGCTGTCCAGGCCAAGGCTGCCGCCGAGGTGGACCTGGAAACCCTCGACCGGGCCGTCACCGTCGTCGACCATCTGGCCCTTGAAGCCGATATCGGCGACCTGAATGCGGGCGCACGAGTTCGGGCAGCCGTTGATGTTGATGGTCACCGGGACGTCGAGTTCGGCGTTGAGGTCCTCGAGTCGCTGCTCCAGCTCGGGAACCAGCGTCTGGCTGCGCTTGCGGGTCTCAGCGAAGGACAACTTGCAGAACTCGATGCCGGTGCAGGCCATCAGGTTGCGCCGCCAGTGCGACGGCTGCGACGGCAGACCGAGGGCGTCGAGGCCGGTGCGCAGTTCCTCGACCTTGTCATCGGGCACGTCGAGGATGATGAGCTTCTGATACGGGGTGAACCGGATCCGGTCGGAGCCAACCGATTCGGCGAGATCGGCGACCTTGCTCAGGATCGTGCCCGAGACCCGGCCCGCGATGGGAGCCACGCCGACGGCGTTGAGCCCATTCTTGATCTTCTGCACGCCGACGTGGTCGATGGGACGCGTCACCGGGTCGGGTGCGGGGCCGTCGATCATGGGGCGCTTCAGGTACTCGGTCTCGAGAACCTCCCTGAACTTCTCGACACCCCAGTCCTTGATCAGGAACTTCAGCCGGGCCTTGGCGCGCAGCCTGCGGTAGCCGTAGTCGCGGAACGCGCTGACCACGGCCTCCCACACATCGGGCACCTCGTCGATCGGCACCCACGCGCCGAGGCGCTGACCCAGCATCGGGTTGGTGGACAGGCCGCCGCCGACCCACAGGTCGAAGCCGGGCCCGTGCTCCGGGTGCACAACGCCGATGAATGCGACGTCGTTGATCTCGTGCACCACGTCCTGCAGGCCCGAGATCGCGGTCTTGAACTTGCGGGGGAGATTGGAGTACTCGGGCTTGCCGATGTAGCGCTTGACGATCTCGTTGACCGCCGGGGTGCCGTCGATGACCTCGTCGAGCGACTCGCCGGCCAGCGGCGAGCCCAACACGACGCGCGGGCAGTCGCCGCAGGCCTCGGTGGTCTGCAGGCCGACCGCGTCGAGCCGGTTCCAGATCTCGGGCATGTCCTCGACGCGGATCCAGTGGTACTGGACGTTCTGGCGGTCGGAGATGTCGGCGGTGTCGCGGGCGAACTCAGTCGAGATCCCGCCGAGGGTGCGCAGCGCGGCCGCGGTCAGCGCACCGCCGTCGCTGCGGACCCGCAGCATGAAGTACTCGTCCTCGAGCATGTCGGTGTTGTCGTCACCGGTCCAGGTGCCGTCGTAGCCGGGCTTGCGCTGTGTGTAGAGACCCCACCAGCGGAAGCGGCCACGCAGGTCGCCCTTGTCGATGGACTCGAAGCCGCCGGGGGCGTAGATCTTCTCGATGCGTTCCCGCACGTTGAGCGGGTTGTCGTCCTTCTTGGCCTGCTCGTTGGCGTTGAGCGGCTCGCGGTGTCCCAGCGCCCACTGGCCTTCGACCTTGGGGGCTTTGGCGGGCTTGGCCGCGGCGGATGTATCTGCGGGTTTGGATGCTGCTGTGGTCATGGGGTGGGCCCCTTCTTGCGAGGAGCCGGCGTTTCAGATCACAAGCGTCCACCGGGGGCTGTTCCGGCGGCGCAGATCCGGCGGCCAGCTGGAAGTACAGGTGGGCAGGTCTACGACGTCAAAGCAGACAGATACAGGTGCAAACGCGCTTGAAGTCAACGTGCCGCCGCGCCACGAGCGATACGCGGCGTGGACTCAGGGCGGCAGACACGGTGCCCATTCTGCCACGACCGGCCTCATGCGCCCTAACTGGGCCAGCTTTGCGATCACGGTGAGTGCAACCGGTTCTGCAACACTGACATGGTGAGTTCCCGTCCGTTCGGCATGTACGTCCACGTGCCGTTCTGTGCTACCCGGTGCGGGTACTGCGACTTCAACACCTACACACCGTCGGAGCTGGGCGGCGCTAACCCCGACGGTTGGCTGGCCGCTCTGCGTATCGAGCTGGAGCTGGCCGCCCGGCGCCTCGGTGATCGCCGGTCGCTGCGGACGGTGTTCGTCGGTGGCGGTACCCCGTCGATGCTCGGCGGCAAGGGCCTGGCCGCGGTGCTGGCAGCGGTCCTTGAGCACTTCGATCTCGAACCCGGCGCTGAGGTCACCACCGAGTCCAACCCGGAGTCCACGTCACCGGCGTTCTTCGCCGAGTTGCGCGCCGCGGGGTTCACCAGGATCTCGCTGGGTATGCAGTCGACGGCGCCGCACGTGCTCGCCGCGCTGGATCGGGTGCACTCGCCGGGCCGCGCGCCAGCAGCGGCCATCGAGGCCCGTGCGGCGGGGTTCGAGCACGTCAACCTCGATCTCATCTACGGCACACCTGGCGAGACCGACGACGATCTGCGGGCCTCGATCGACGCAGCCATCGGGGCCGGGGTGGACCACGTGTCCGCCTACTCGCTGATCGTTGAGGACGGCACAGCCCTCGCCCGCCGGGTCCGGCGCGGTGAGATCGCGGCACCCGACGACGACGTGCTGGCCGGCCGCTACGAACTGCTCGACGCGCGACTGTCCGACGCCGGTTTGCACTGGTATGAGGTGTCGAACTGGAGTCGGCCGGGAGGGGAGTGCCAGCACAACCTCGGCTACTGGCAGGGCGGCGAATGGTGGGGTGCGGGCCCCGGTGCGCACGGCTACGTCGACGGCACGCGGTGGTGGAATGTCAAGCACCCCAACGCCTATGCGAGCGAACTCGCCGCTGGCAGGCTGCCCGTCGCCGACTCCGAGGTGCTCGATGACACCGATATGCACGTCGAGGCCGTGATGCTGCAGGCCAGGCTGCGTGACGGCCTCGCGGTGGATCTCCTCGACGCCGACGAACTGGCCCGAGCCGAAACGCTGCGTGGTGACGGCCTTCTCCTGCGCCGCGACGATGCCCTGGTCCTGAGTGACCGAGGGCGACTGCTCGCCGACGCCGTCGTGCGCGACCTGCTCGCCTGACAGGTGGGTTCGCCGGGGCCGGTGGCGGCCCGGCGTGTGAGTGAGCTAACACCGTGTCGGCCCGCGTGCTGGGGGCAAGCGCTGGTGTGACAACCCGGCAACGGTGAAACCCCACGTCATGGGCGCCGACAGGCAAACTCCCCCTTCTTCGCGCTCCCCGCGCGGGTGGGGGCCAACCGGCAGGGTCGGTATGCCAGTATTGTCCGCATGTCGCCAGCGTACTTAGGCAAGGCTATCCAGACTTTCGTGTCCTCGGAAACCTGCTGACATGGCGCCAGAAACCTCAGCCCCGGAAACGTCGGCCCCGGAAACGCTGGTGCCGGAACCCATCGCCGTCATCGGTCTCGGCTGCCGCGTCGCGGGCAACATCGCCACCCCGGCTGACTTCTGGACATTCCTGCTTGAGGGCCGCAGCGACGTGCGGGAGGTCCCCGAGGAACGGTGGGAGCCGTACCTTCGTCGCGACCCGCGCAACGCCGCGGTGCTGCGTGAGACCACGCGCTGGGGCACCTTCCTTGACGATCTGCCCGGTTTCGACGCCGAGTTCTTCGGGGTGTCGCCGCGCGAGGCGGAGCTGATGGACCCGCAGCAGCGCCTCGCGCTTGAGGTGAGTTGGGAAGCGCTCGAGAACGCGGGCGTGTCACCGAAGGCGTTGGCGGGCAGCGACACTGCCGTGCTGATGGGCGTCAACTCCGATGACTACGGCAAGTTGATCATGGAGGATCTGCCCGGTATCGAGGCGTGGACCGGGATCGGCACCTCGTTGTGCGGCATCGCCAACCGCGTGTCACACCTGCTCGACCTGCGTGGCCCCAGCGTCGCGCTCGATGCCGCGTGCGCCGCGTCGCTGGTCGCCGTGCACCAGGCCTGCCAGATGCTTCGCGCGGGCGAGACGTCGCTGGCGCTCGCAGGCGGTGTCAGCGCGCTGATCGGTCCGGGCCTGGTTCGCGTGCTGGACGAGGCCGGCGCCACCGCGTCCGACGGCCGGTGCAAGACCTTCGACGCGGCCGCCGACGGCTATGGCCGGGGTGAGGGCGTGGGCGTTGTGGTGCTCAAGCGACTCTCCGACGCCCAGCGCGACGGCGACCACGTGCTGGCGGTCGTGCGCGGGGGAGCGATCGCGCAGGACGGCCGCACGGTCGGCATCATGTCGCCCAACGGCGATGCCCAGGCAGACATGTTCCGACGGGCCTGCACCATGTCGGCTATCGATCCGGTCAGCGTCGGCTATATCGAGGCGCACGGAACCGGCACGCCCACAGGCGATCCCACCGAGGTGGGTGCGCTGGCCGCGGTGTACGGCGCCGGACGCCCGGCCGATCAGCCGTGCCGCATCGGCTCCGTCAAGCCCAACGTCGGCCACCTCGAGGGTGGCGCGGGCGTCATCGGGCTCATCAAGACCGTGCTCACCCTGCATCACGAGGCGATTCCGCCGACCGCCGGACTGAAAGCGCTGACTCCCGCGGTGGACTGGGCGAACAGCGGCCTGCGTGTTCCGATCGAGGTCGAGCCGTGGGTGCGCGGTGCGGTGCCACGGCGGGCGGCGGTGTGCAGTTATGGATACGGCGGCACCATCGCGCACGTGCTGCTGGAGGAGGCTCCCGTCGCTGCGCAGCCCGGGCCTGCCGTGCAGCCCGTGCCCGTTGTCATCCCCCTGTCAGGGCGCTCGGAGGCGAGGCTGGTCCG
The DNA here is from genome assembly GCF_022557175.1 of Mycolicibacterium sp. YH-1. The sequence continues at coordinate 2,551,366 of NZ_CP092915.1, forward strand.
TCAGGCCGAGGCGCTGGCCGACCACCTCAGGGCCGCCGACGTGCCCGCCGAGCAGGTCGCGGCGACGATGTGGGCGAGACGGACCCACGAGCCCGTCCGCGCCGCCGTCGTGGCCCGGCATCCACACCAGCTGATCGCGGGACTGGACGCGCTGGCTCGCGGCGAGTCCACCACCAATCTCGTCACCGGCACCGTGCCATCCGGCCGGGCCCGCGATGCGGTCTGGGTCTTCTCCGGTCACGGCTCGCACTGGGTCGGCATGGGCCGCGAGCTCATCGAGTCCGAACCGGCGTTCGCCCGTGTCATTGACGAGGTGGACGAGGTATTCGGTGTCGAGCTCGGCTTCTCGGCTCGCCAGGCATTGACCTCCGGCGAGCTGGGCGGCACCGACCGGGTCCAGGCGCTGACATTCGCGATGCAGGTCGGGCTCGCCGCCGTGCTGCGAGACCGCGGCGTCACACCGGGCGCGGTGATAGGCCACTCCGTGGGCGAGGTCGCCGCCTGCGTGGTGTCCGGCGTCTTCGACCTACGCCAGGGCGCCGCGGTGGCGTGCTATCGGGCCCGCGGATTCCGCTCGGTCATGGGTGCTGGCTCGATGGCACTGGTCCGCATGCCGTTCGCGGAGGCGGAGCGCCGACTGGCCGGTCGCACCGATGTCGTCGCGGCCATCAGCGCCTCGACGGAGTCGACCGTCATCTCGGGACTGACCGACGCCGTCGAGGCAGTGTGCGAGTCGTGGGCCGCTGAGGGCGTCGTTGTGCGGCGGGTCAACACCGACGTGGCGTTCCACAGCCCCGCGATGGATGCGCTCACCGGCGATCTCGCGCGGCTGGTCGGCGGGCTCGCACCGTCACGGCCCGCGCGCATCCCGCTGTACTCGACGGCACTGGCCGATCCGCGCTCCACCGCGCCGCGCGATCCCGACTATTGGGTGGCCAACCTGCGGGGGCGCGTGCGCTTCGCCGAGGCCGTCACCGCCGCCGCCGAGGACGGGCACCGGCTCTTCCTCGAGGTGTCCGCGCATCCGGTTGTGTCGCACTCGATCGTGGAGACACTGTTGGGCCTCGGCATCGACGAGCACGGGGCCGTGCCAGTGCTTCGCCGTGACACCCCGGAGGTTCGGGCCGTCGCGACGTCGGTCGCATGGCTGTACTGCCACGGCGCCACCGTTGCGCACGGTGTGACCGCCGAGGACCCATGGGCCGGCGATCTGCCCGGCACGCAGTGGCAGCACCGCCGTTTCTGGCGCACCCCGACCCCGCCGCCCGGCGGTCGCGGCGTCCACGACACCGACAGTCACACCCTGCTCGGCGGACGGACCGAGGTCACGGGCGCCGTGTCGACCCGGATGTGGCAGACCAGGCTGGACCTCGACACCCGCCCGTACCCGGGCGACCATCCCGTGCAGGGCACCGAGATCGTCCCCGCCGCAGTGCTTCTCAACACCTTCCTCACCGCGGCACGCGGCGGCGAATTCGGTGCTGGCCGTGAGTGCACCGGTATCGGGCTGGCCGACGTCCAGTTGCGAACCCCGGTCCCGCCGGGACGCGCCCGCGATCTCCAGGTGGTGTTGCAGGACCGGCAGCTGACGTTGGCATCGCGGCTTGTCGAACTCGATGACTCGCATGACGGTGGGTGGTTGACGCACAGCCGCGCCGTGGTGGCCGTGCAGGACGATATCGACGAACTCCTGGACACCCAGGTGGATCTCGAGTCCGCGAGACAGCGCTGCACCGAGCAGCTGCCGCCGCGCCACGTCATCGACACGCTCGCGACCCTCGGCGTCGCGGCGATGGGCTTCGGCTGGGATGTGCGGGATCTGCGTCGCGGTGCCGACGAGTTGCTTGGTGTCGTTGCGGCGGAGGCCGACGGATCGGCCCCGAGCACGTGGGCGTCGCTCATTGACGCCGCGACATCGGCCGCGTCGACGACGTTCGACGGACCGCCGCGGCTTCGGATGCCCGCCCGCATCGAGCGAGTGCACGTGCACGGTGCGCCGCCCGCCGTCGCGACGCTGCACGTCAGGCGCCGCCCCGGCACCACGACCACCGACGTGTCCATCGCCGACGAGTCGGGCTCGGTACTGGTGTCGATATCGGGAATGGCGTTCGAGGAACTCGACAGTCCGGGCCGGGAGCGTTCGCTGAACGACGCGGCCGGAATGCTTCACCACGTGGACTGGCAGCCCGTTGCCTGGCGCGCGGACGACCGTCCCAGCGGCGTCGTACTCGTCGGCGGCGACGCCCACGGGCTGGACGGCGCGGTACGCGACCTAGCAGCCGCGGGCGTGCCCTACCGTGCGGTGGAGGATCCCGCCGAGATCGCGTCGATCACCGAATCGAACGTTCTCTCAGAGGAACTCGGTCCCACCGCGGTGGTGCTGGTACTTCCACGGCAGGACGATGCGCCCGAGGCGTCTGTCGATCTGGTCATGCGCACATTGGCCCTGGTGCAGGAGTCGGGGTTGAACGCCCGGTTGTGGGTCCTCACCACCGGCGTGTACGAGGGTGCCAACCTCGCTCACGCACCGCTGTGGGGCCTGGCCCGGGTGGCCGCCGCGGAACAGCCTCAACACTGGGGCGGCGTCATCGACGTGGCTGACGGACGTCTGCCGCTCGGCGCGATCGCACTGCACGGTCACGGTGTCGTCGTGATCCGGGACGGTGCCGCCCTGGTGGCGCGCCTGGCTCCGACCGGGCCCGGAGCGGCGTCCCCGATGGAGTGCTCCCCGGCGGGCACCTACCTCATCACCGGCGGCACCGGCGTGCTCGGCCTGCGCATGGCGCAGCGCCTCGCCGACCTCGGCGCCCGACGCCTGGTGCTCCTGTCGCGATCGGGGCTACCGGATCGGGCGTCCTGGAACGAGGGTCAGTCCGACGCGGTCCGCGCGGTCTGCGCGCTGGAGGATCGCGGTGTCACCGTGACGGCCGCCGCCGTCGACATCGGTGCGCCCGGTTCCGCCGACGCGCTGCGCGCGGTGCTGGCAGACCTGCCGCCGGTGCGTGGTGTCATCCACGCGGCTGGTGTGGAAGCCGGTGCGCTGCTGTCGAATACGACGCCGGCGGACTTCGCCGCGGCAATGCGCCCGAAGGTGCACGGCACGCTGGCACTGCACGAGGTCTTCCCGCCGGAGCAACTCGACTGGATGGTGTTGTTCTCGTCGTGCGGCTACCTCGCCGGATTCCCGGGCCAGGGCGCCTACGCGTGCGCGAACTCGTTCCTCGACGTGATGGCGCGACACCGGCGCAGCCTGGGTGATCGGACCACCGCGGTGGCGTGGACGGCGTGGCGCGGCCTCGGTATGGGTTCGGCGTCGGAGTTCGTCGCCGCACAACTCGAGGCGCTCGGCATGGGCACCGTGGGAGCCGATGACGCGATGCGAGCGCTTGACCTCGCGATGCGTGATGACGATCCGAACGTCGTGGTGTTGCCGTTGCTTCCGGCCGCCGCCGCGGTGCCGATCCTGGCCGATGTGGCGCCCAGCGACGATGAGCCCATCGATGAGGGCTCCGCACCGTCACACATGGCATCGGGTGAGGTGGATCCGGAGTGGCTGGCCGGCCAGGTGCTGGCTGCGGTGGCCGCTCAGCTCGGGCTGTCCGAGGCCGATGTGGATCCCGACCTGCCGCTGGTGGAACTCGGTGTCGACTCGATCATGACGGTGCGGCTGCGGCGGCAGTTGGAGAAGCAGACGGGCCTCACGCTGCCCCCGACGCTGCTGTGGGAGCACCCCACCGCGGCCGCGGTCGCCGAGAAGATCGCCGAGATGCTGGATTCGGCCGCCAGCGTCACCCTCTAGCCGCACTAGCCGCGATTTCGGCGCGCTTTGGAGCGGTGAGCGCTCCTTAGCGCGCCGAAAATCGTTGGTCCCGAGGGCGATGTCCGTGAGATCGTCGCCGGATGGCAGACAACTTCATCGCCGATATCGCCGACCGCCTGGTCCGGCTGCCCGGCGTGGAGGCGGTTGCCCTCGGCGGGTCCCGAGCGCAGGGCACCCATCGGCCCGACAGCGACTGGGACCTCGGCCTGTACTACCGCGGCCACTTCGATCCGGACGACCTGCGAGCCGTCGGCTGGACGGGTGAGGTGTTCGACGTCGGCGCCTGGGGCGGCGGGATTTTCAACGGCGGCGCGTGGCTTCAGGTCGACGGCCAGTCCGTCGATGTGATCTACCGCGACCTCGACGTCGTCGAGCACGAAATGGGCGAGGCGCAGGCCGGCCGGTTCCATGTCGAGCCGCTGCTGTTTCACCTCGCGGGCATCCCGTCGTACCTCGTGGTCGCCGAACTCGCTATCAATCGCGTGCTGCGCGGCGAACTCCCGGATCCGTTGCAGAAGCCGGCCTATCCCGACGCACTGCGGAAGCATGCGCCTGGCGTCTGGTGGGCGGACGCTGAGTTGGTGTTCGGGCATGCCCGCAACGCGTGCGCTCCGCAGGGACGCGTGGCGCAGTCCACTGGATTGCTGATCCAGGCGGCGATGAAGAGCGCACATTCAGTGCTCGCGGCGCGGGGCGAGTGGATCACCAACGAGAAGACCCTGCTGGCGCGCGCGGGCCTCGGCGCGATCGACGATGTGGTTGCGGGCCTGGACGCCGAGCCCGCGGCACTGCGCGCCGCCGTGGAACGGGCCCACGGCCTGTGCGAGGCGGCCCTGCGCGGCTGAACCCCGCGATTTCGGCGCGTTTCGGAGCGCTCACCGCTCCTTATCGCGCCGAAATCGCGGCCACGAGACTCTTCTTGTCGACCTTGCCGACGGCGGTCATCGGCAGCGACGGCATCGGTACCAGCATGTCGGGCCGTGCGTGCGCCGAGGCGCCGCGCTCGTCGAGGAAGGCGTTGAGTTCGGCGAGCGATATCTGAGGCCCCCTGAAGACGACTGCGGCGCAGATCTTCTCGCCGAGGTAGTCGTCGGGAAGTGCGACTGCGGCAGCCGCGTAGATCGCGGGGTGCGTGTGCAGGTGATCCTCGAGGTCGGTGGCCGACACCGTCTCACCGCCGCGGTGTATGACGTCCTTGATCCGGCCGACGACCTCGATGTTGCCGGCCAGCGGGCCGTCGGCGAAGATGCGTACCCGGTCACCCGATCGGTAGAAGCCGTCGGGGGAGAAGGAGCGGGCGTTCGCCTCGTCGGCACGGTAGTACCCGTTGAGGGTGTAGGGCCCGCGGACCAGCAGTTCGCCCTCCTCGCCGGGTGCCACCTCGACACCTGACTCATCGACCACGCGCAGCTCGTCGTGCGGGGACATCGGCCGGCCCTGAGTGTTGGCCACCACCTCGACGGGGTCGCCGGGCCGGGTGAACTGCAGCATGCCCTCGGCCATGCCGAAGATCTGCTGCAGTCCCGTGGTCAGGCCGTCATATATGTAGCGGGCCTCATCGGGGGAGAGTCGCGACCCGCCCACCTGGACCAGCCGCAGTGTGGTCGGCAGCACGGGCTCCCAGTCGCACGCCTGTGTCCACAGCTTGGCCAGGGCGTTGACCATGCCGGTGATGGTGACGCCGTGCTTGTCGATCAGGGCGAACGCCGACTCGGGGCTGGGATCGGCGGTGAACACCGAGGACGCTCCGACGGTCATGGCTCCGAGCAGGCCGGGGCAGGCGAAGGGGAAGTTGTGCCCGGCAGGCAACACCACCAGATAGACGTCGTCATGGACCATCTCGCAGGCCTGCGCACTGGCCACCGCGTTGTAGACGTAGTCGTCGTGGGTGCGGGGGATCAGCTTGGGCAGCCCCGTCGTGCCGCCCGATACCAGCAGCACCGCGGGCTCGCTGGTGTCGACCGTGAAGGAGGGAGGGCCCGGATCCTCGAAATCTGCGAGTGCGGACCAGGATTCGAAGGAGCCGGGCTCGCCGTGCACGAACACGCGGCGCAGATCGGGGTGTGCGTCCCGGAGCTGACCGGCCATCTCGCGGTAGTCGAAGCCGCCCACCACGTCGGGGATCACCAGACCGACGGCGCCGCTCACCTCGGCGAAGTGGCCCAACTCCGCCGAACGGTGGCCGGGCAGGCACAAGACCGGGACCACGCCGGCCCGCAGCAGCGCGAACGCCGCCACCGCGAACTCCCGGGTGTTGGGCAGCTGCAGGAGCACGCGGTCGCCCGGTGCGATGCCACGGGCGGCCAGCGCGGCGGCCATTCGATCGGCCACCGCGTCGAGTTCGGCAAACGTATGGCTACCAGTCGCATCGATCACAGCGGGCTTGTCCGGCCACTGGGTCGCCGCGTCGCGCAGGATGCTCTCCAGGGCCCGTCCCCGCCAGTAGCCGGCGCTTCGGTATTCCTCGGCGCGGTGGTCGGGAAACGGCACGAAACCCTGGCCGAGGTCACGTTGCCCACGTTGAGATCCGGTGCTCATCGGTGAAGTCCAACCCCTCTGGGTAGATGTGTTCCCAAGATCCTATATAGGGTAGCCTGCTCAAAGTTAGGGCAGCCTTTACTAAATGTTGGAGAGGTCCAGAAGTGCGTGCAGGTGCGACAAGTGCTCAGACTGTTCGCGACGAGGTCGCTGAACTACTCGGCATCAGCGCCCACGACCTCGATCCGGAGGCCGATCTCATCGCCTCGGGTCTGGACTCCATCCGGATGATGTCGCTGTCGGGGCGCTGGCGGAAGCAGGGCATAAACGTCGGCTTCGCGGCACTCGCAGCAAATCCGACGGTCGCCTCGTGGATCGATCTGGTCGCCGAGCACAGCAGTGCCGACGAGGCCGCTGCGGCTGACGCCTCCGTGGTCGATGACCTCGATCCCGACACCGCGTTCCCGCTCGCCCCCATCCAGCACGCAATGTGGTTGGGGCGCAACGGGGAACAGGAACTCGGCGGTGTCGCCGCCCACCTGTACGTCGAGTTCGACGGCGCCGGTGTCGACCCCGATCGACTGCGCGCCGCGGCGGTCAAACTGGCTGCGCGCCATCCGATGTTGCGTGTCGAGATCCTGCCCGACGGCACCCAGCGGATCGGCGACCGCGAGCTGCCGGTGCACGTGTACGACCTTCGTGGGCTGGACGCCGCGGCCGCCGATGAGCAGCTCGAGATCACCCGCGACGCGAAGTCCCATCAGCTGCTCGAGGTCGACATGCTGGAGCTGAGCCTGTCGCTCTTGCCCGACGGGCGCACCCGCCTGCACGTCGACATGGACATGCAGGCCGCGGATGCGGTGAGCTATCGCAACTTCATGGGTGACCTGGCCGCCCTCTACCGCGGCGTCGAACTGCCCGAGCTGGGTTACACCTACCGGGAGTACCGCGCGCAGTTGACCGCGTCGACGCCGCCGCCTCCTGAGGAGGACGTGCAGTGGTGGGCAGAGCGGATCCCCGATCTTCCGGAACCGCCTGCGCTGCCACTGGTTCCGCGTTCCGAGCAGGCCAACCCGCTGCGAAACATCCGGTTGTGGCACGTGTTCGACGTGCCCACCCGCGACGCGTTGTTCGCCGCGGCGCAGCGCCGCGGAATCACCCCGGCGATGGCGGTCGCGGCGTCGTACGCGAACGCGCTGGCACGGTGGTCCACCAACTCGCGGTTCCTGCTCAACCTGCCGATGTTCGGCCGCGAGCCCTACCACGCCGACGTCGAGAAACTCGTCGGCGACTTCACCTCCTCGCTCATGCTCGACATCGACCTGACCAACACCGACTCACCGATCTCGCGGGCCCGGTCGGTGCAGGAGACCCTGCACGCCACCGCGAGGCACTCGGCGGTGTCCGGGCTGTCGGTGTTGCGCGACACCAGCCGCCACCGCGGCACCCAGACCCTGGCGACCATCGTCTACACCAGCGCGCTGGGCCTCGGTGACCTGTTCGCCGGCGATGTCACCGACCAGTTCGGCGAGCCGGTGTGGACGATCTCGCAGGGACCGCAGGTGCTCATCGACGCTCAGGCGACGCCGCTCGCCAACGGGCTGATGATCAACTGGGACGTCCGCGTCGAGGCCTTCCCGCCCGGCGTGGCCGAGGGGATGTTCGCCTACCAGGTCGCCGAGCTGACGCGACTCGCCACCGATGACGCGGCGTGGGAGGCCACCGACCCGCCCGCGCTGTCGGAGACCGCGCGCGCCGTGCGAGACGCGGTCAACTCGACGGTCGCCGCTCCCAGTGGGGATGCCCTGCACGACGGGTTCTTCCGCAACGCGGCACGGACACCGGATGCCACGGCGCTCATCGGCAGCGCCGAGACCCTGACGTATGCGGAGCTGCAGGACAAGGTGCTCTCGATCGCGGCCGCACTGCAGTCCCGGGGCGTCGGCCGACGTGACGTCGTCGCGATCATGGGGCCCAAGGGCGTCGAGCAGATTCCCGCGCTGCTGGCCATCCTGGCTGTCGGCGCCGCATACCTCCCGATCGGGCCCGACCAGCCCGCAGACCGGGCCGCCGGCATCCTCGAAACCGGGGGAGTCGAGTTCGCCCTCGTGTGCGGCACGGACACCCCGGACGTGCTCGACACCTGCGGAGTGCCATCACTGACCGTCGCCGACGCCGAGATCATCGGTGATCCAGCTCATTTCGAGGCGACGGCGGTCGATCCGCAGGAGCTGGCGTACGTGCTGTTCACGTCGGGCTCCACTGGTGCGCCCAAGGGCGTCGAACTCACCCACGACGCCGTGATGAACACCCTCGAATTCCTGTACCGCCACTTCGACATCGGCTCCGCCGACCGGGCGCTCGCGCTGTCCCACCTCGAATCAGACATGTCGGTGCCCGACGTGTTCGGCACGCTGCGTGCCGGCGGGGCGATCGTCGTGGTCGACGAGGAGCACCGCCGTGACCCCGACACCTGGGCCCGGCTCATCGACGAGCACGGCGTGACGGTCGTCAACTTCCTGCCGGGCTGGCTGGAGATGCTCGTCGAGGCGGCAGCCTCCACCGGGCGGTCGGTCTCGTCGTTGCGTGTCGTGCTGACCGGCGGTGACTGGGTGCGCCCTGATCTGGCCCGAGCGGTGCGCAGGTGCGCGCCGCAGGCACGCTTCGCCGGTCTGGGCGGGGCCACCGAGACCGCGGTGCACGGAACGCTATTCGAGATCGGTGCTGACCTGGATGCGGCGCTCCCAGCGCATTGGCCGTCGGTGCCCTACGGCGTTCCGTTCGCGAACAACGCCTGCCGCGTGGTCAGTGCCAGCGGCGCGGACTGCCCGGACTGGGTGCCCGGCGAGCTCTGGTTCTCCGGTCGTGGCATCGCCAGGGGGTACCGGGGACGTCCGGACCTGACGGCCGAGAAGTTCGTCGAGTACGAGGGGCGGACGTGGTACCGGACAGGTGATCTCGCGCGCTACTGGCCCGATGGCACCATCGAGTTCGTCGGTCGTGTCGATCACCGCATCAAGCTCAGCGGATACCGCATCGAACTGGGCGAGGTCGAGGCCGCGCTGGCTCGCGTCGACGGTGTGGGCGCCGCTGTGGCGGGCGTTGTGCAGGTCGACGGTGGCCGCGAGGTGCTTGGTGCGCTGATCCGGGTCGATGCCGAGGTCCTGGGCGGGGATTCGATCGACACCGCCTCGGTGACCACTGCGATGGCCGAACTCGTTCCCGCGCACATGATTCCGCAGATCCTGGTCGCCACCGACCGGATCCCGTTCACCGTCGGCGGAAAGATCGACCGCAAGGCCGTCGCTCAACGTCTCGCCGAGGCCGGTGCCCCCGCCGAGCGGGTGTACCGTGCGCCGTCCACACACCTGCAGAAGGCGCTGGCCGCCATCGTCGGCGAGGTGCTCTCGCGCACGGACGTCAGCGTCGACGACGACTTCTTCGCACTGGGCGGCGACTCGGTCCTCGCGACCACGGTGGTCGCCCGTGTGCGGGACTGGCTGGACACACCGACGGTCGGGGTGCCCGACATCTTCGCCACCCGGACGGTCGAGATGCTCGCCGCGCGGCTGGCCGACCGCGAGACGGGCAGCGACCGGCTGGAGCAGGTGGCCGAGCTGTACCTGGAGATCTCTGACATGGACACCGCCGCAGTGGTGTCCGAGTTGGAACGCGCATCGGCGCAGCCATGATCGAGGACAGGGCGCAGCTCGCCTTCAAGCCGTGGGTGAAGCGCTACCCCGCGGCGGGCGGCGACGCGCGTGCCACCCTGGTCTTTCCACACGCCGGGGGCGCCGCACTGGCCTATCGGTCGCTGGGAACCGCGCTGGCCACGGCGGGCTCCGACGCATACGTGATGCAGTACCCCCAGCGGGGTGACCGCCTGACGCACCCCGCGCCGGCCACGGTCGGCGACCTCGCCACGGATCTCTTCGACGCGGGCGACTGGGCCGGCCTGGGCCCGCTGCGCCTGTTCGGGCACTGCATGGGTGCGGTGGTGGCCTTCGAATTCGTCCGCGTGGCTGAGCATCACGGCGTCGAGGTGAGTTCGCTGTGGGTCTCGGCCAGCGAGGCACCCTCGACGGTCGCGGCATCGCCTGCGCTGCCGACCGCGGAGTCCGAGATCCTCGCCGAGATGGTGGACCTCGGAGGCACGGACCCACAACTGCTCGCCGACGACGACTTCGTCGAGCTCCTGCTGATGGCGGTACGCGCCGACTACGACGCGTTCAACCGCTACGGCTGCGAGACCGACGTGACCATCGGCGCCGACATCCACACCCTCGGCGGTGACCGCGACCATCGGGTCAGTGAGAACATGCTGCGCCGCTGGGAGTCTCACACCACCGGTGTGTTCACCGTGTCGATGTTCGACGGTGGTCACTTCTACGTCAACGAGCACACCGCGGACGTCGCGGAGCTGATCAATGAGCTCTAGCCAGCTCACTGCGCATGATCCAGTCGTCATCGTCGGGATGGCGCTCGAGGCCCCCGGCGGGATCGACACCGCCGACGCCTACTGGTCACTGCTGTCCGAGCAGCGAGAGGGGCTGGGGCACTTCCCGACCGACCGCGGCTGGGCGATCAGGGACCTGTTCGACGGCTCGCGCCGGGACGGCTTCAAGGCGATCCACGATCTCGGGGGCTTCCTCTCGGACGCGGCGACGTTCGACCCCGCGTTCTTCGGGGTCTCACCACGCGAGGCCGTCGCGATGGACCCGCAGCAGCGAGTCGCACTGCGCCTGGCGTGGCGCGCGCTGGAGAACAGCGGGATCAACCCCGATGACGTGGCAGGCCACGACGTCGGCTGCTACATCGGAGCGTCGGGCCTCGAGTACGGACCCGCGCTATCCGAGTTCTCCAACCACAGTGGCCATCTCATCACCGGGACATCGCTCGGCGTCATCTCCGGACGCATCGCCTACACCCTTGACCTCGCAGGCCCGGCTCTGACCGTGGACACGTCGTGCTCGTCGGCACTGACCGCCTTCCACACCGCGGTGCAGGCGGTGCGCGCGGACGACTGCGATATGGCGTTGGCCGGTGGCGTGTGCGTGATGGGCACCCCCGGCTACTTCGTCGAGTTCTCGAAGCAACATGCGCTGTCCGACGACGGGCACTGCCGGCCGTACAGCGCGCTGGCGAGTGGAACGGTGTGGGCCGAGGGTGCCGCGATCTTCCTGCTGCAGCGCAAGTCCCGGGCCCTGGCCGATGGTCGACGCATCCTCGCCGAGGTCCGCGCGACAGCCGTCAACCAGGATGGCCGCACGGTCGGGCTGACCGCCCCGAGTGGCAGGCAGCAGGCCCGCCTGTTCACCAAGGCGATCGAGGCCGCAGGCGTGGGACCGGAGGACGTCGGCATGATCGAGGGCCACGGCACCGGGACTCGCCTCGGCGATCGCACCGAGCTGCGGTCGTTGGCCCAGACCTACGGGGCCACCGCTGCCGGCACGGGCGCGCTGCTGGGATCGGTGAAGTCCAATATCGGCCACGCGCAGGCCGCGGCGGGTGCGCTTGGTCTGGCCAAGGTCCTCGTCGCCGCCCAACACGGCGCGGTTCCCGCCAGCCTGCACATCGACGAGGTCAGCCGCGAGATCGACTGGGATGCACAGGGTCTGAGGCTGGCCACCAAGCAGACTCCGTGGCCCGCAGTCAATGGCCAGCGGATCGCCGCGGTGTCGGCCTTCGGCATGAGCGGAACCAATGCCCACGTCGTCGTGTCGATGCCCGAGGATCCCGCCAGCGACACCGATGGGCGGGCCGCCTGATGGTCGCGAATCCGCTGCCCGACGGCCGTACACCGGTGCTGCTGAGCGCCCACGCCGATGACCTCATCGGCGGTGACGCCGCCGCGATCCTGACCTACCTGGACGCGCGACCCGCTGTGGCCGACGTCGACGATGTGGCCGCGACCCTGTTGCGCACACGTCGGACCCGGCGCCACCGCGCCGTACTGCGGGCCGCCGACATCGGTGAGCTGCGAGCGGGGCTGAGCGCACTCGCCGCGGGCGATGAGCACCCGCTACTCACGCGCTTCGCGAGCAGCGCCGCGGGTTCGGTGCCGAGGGTGGCCTTCGTCTTTCCCGGGCAGGGCAGCCAGTGGCCGTCGATGGGCGTGGATGCCTATCACCGTCTTCCCGTCTACCGCGCGGAGGCCGACAAGTGCGCCGCGGCCTTCGAGGCGGCGGGAGCGCTGTCACCGCTGTCCTACCTGCTCGCCGCCGACCCGACCGCCGAGTTCACACAGGTGGCAACCCAGGGTGCCCAGTTCGTGCACGGCGTCGCACTGGCCGCCGTGTGGCGCTCCTGCGGTGTGCTGCCCGACATCACCGTCGGGCACAGCCTCGGCGAGATCGGTGCCGCGTACGTCGCGGGAACCATCACGTTGTCGGACGCCGTCGGCGTGGTCATCGCGCGTGCGACGCTGCTGGACCGTCTCACTGGTCCCTATCGGGTGGCGGTGCTCGGCATCACCCCCGACGAGGCGCAGGCAGTGATCGAGCAGACACCCGGCTGGCTGGAACTGTCGGTGGTGAACTCGAACTCGTCGGTCGCGGTGTCCGGTGACTGCGACGCCGTCGCGGCCGCCGTGCGGACCGTCGCCGAGCGCGGCGCGTTCGCCAAGGAGATCGAGATGTGGTTCCCCGCGCACACCACAGCCCTGGATCCGCTGCGGGCCGATCTCGAAGCACTGCTTCCCACAGCGGAATTCACCGAGACGCCGATTCAGTTCATCGGCTCGGCCACCGCCGACGTGGTGGCGCCGAACACGCCGTTCGCCGACTACTGGTACACCAACCTGCGTTCGACGGTCCGATTCGACAGGGCCGTCGCCGCGGCCGTCTCGCACGGTGCGCGGACCTTCGTCGAGATGTCGGCGCACCCCGCTCTGCTGTTCGCCATGGGCGCGGTGCTCGACGACCTGCCCGATCTGACCGACGGCGCGGCGGTCCTGCTGGGCTCGGGCAGACGCGACGAACCGATAGCGGATCAATTGGCGGCCAGCATCGTCGCGGCCGCGCTGGCCGAGCCGGGGCATCGCTGGGCAGATCAGGCCGACGGAACGCGCCGACCGCTGGCCGACTTCCCGTACGCGCCGATGCGGCGCGAACATCACTGGGCGACAGCGGAACCGCTACCACCGATCCCCGGCCTGACCGTCGCGGTCGAGCACTGGGAGGCGCTCGCGGCATCGATGCCCGCGACGGGCACCCGGCGCGCCGCCATCCTCGACAGCAGTGCGCAGGGACGCGTCGGCGCATGGCTGCGCGCCGCCGCCGAAGGACACGAGGCGGTCGAGCTGGTGGATGCGGCCGACGCCGATCTGCTCATCGTGGTGGCACCCGACGTGGACGGCGACGCTGACGAGGCCGCTGACGAGCTGAGCCGCCGAATCGGCGACGGACTGTTCGGCTATGTCGACGCCATCACCGCGGCCTGTCGCGACGTGTGGCTGGTGACGGCCGGTGCTGAACGCGTCGACCCGTCGGCCGCAGGCCCGCGACCGGGTCCCGCGGCGCTGGCGGCCATGCACCGCAGCGTCGGCCTGGAGTACCCCTACCAACGATTCCGGCACCTGGACCTACCCGCTGACCTGCCCGCTGCGGCCACGCCCGCGGTCATCGGTGCGCTACTGGGCGATGTTGACACGATGGCCCTGCGCGCCAGTGCCTCCGGTCTGAGGGCATACGGGCGCTCGACGCGCGATGAGACGTCTCGGGCGGCGCCATGGTCGGCGGACAGCGGCGTGTTCGACGACGTCGTGATCACCGGCGGTGGCGGAGCGATCGGCCTGCACTACGCGCGCTGCCTCGCCGAGCGTGGCGCCCGCCGGATCGTGCTGCTGAGCCGCGGCGGCGCCGATATCACCGCGCTGACCCGGCTTGCCGAGAGGCACGGCACCGAGATAGTCGCTCCCCGCTGCGATATCACCGACGCTGCCGCGCTGTCGGCCATCGCCGCTGAATACGGCGGAGACGGTGCATCACTGGTCATTCACGCCGCGGGCGCGGCCACCATCGCAGGCCACCGCGAGCTGACCCGGGAATCGGCCCACCACACGTTCGCCGCCAAGGTCGTCGGCCTCGGTCTGCTCGAGAACACGTGGCCGATGCGGACCGATGCCCGAATCCTGTTGTGCTCGTCGGTGTCCGGGCTGTGGGGCGGCCGTGGGCACGCCGCCTACTCGGCAGCCAACCGGCTGCTGGACGTCATCGCCGGGCAGATGCGCGACCGGGGGAGACAGTGCACGTCCGTTCGCTGGGGTCTGTGGCAGGGCACCGGCGTCATCGATGCCGACGAGATCGCCCGCGTCGAGCGATCGGGTCTGCGGGCGATGCAGCCCGAACGGGCCGTCGAGGAGAGCCTGCGCGATCACGGCGCGGATCCGCTGGTGTTCTCGGCGGATCCGGACCGGCTGCGGGCATTCCTTCGAGCCGAACCGGAGTCGGGCGGACCCGCGGACGCGCCCGGCGCGGCCGATCTGGACACCAGCGGTCTGGACACCGTGGGCATCATCCGCGCCGCGCTGGGAGCGGTCCTGAAGTTGACCGACACCAGTGGGCTGGACCTGGATACCTCATTGCTGGACCTGGGGGTCGATTCACTACTGGCGATCGACCTCCGCAAGAAGCTCAAGAAGGCCACCGGGCACAACGTTCCCCTGGCCAGAATTCTCGGCGGAGCCACGGCCACCGAGTTGATCGAGCACCTCGAACGACCCGAGAAGAAGGCACTTTCGCGTGACTGACATTGCAGACGGCACCCGTACCGACAAGACGGCGGGATCAGAGCAGGGCGACAAGGAGTCCCGCCTCGAGCTGATGAAGCGCAAGCTCGCCGAGCGGGGGCTGTCCTCGACCGCCGCCGACTCGGACCAGATCGCCGAGGCCGATCCGAACGCGCTGTCTGACGGGCAGCGCCGGATGTGGTTCGTGCAGGCGGTGGACCCCAGTGGCGTGCTGCTCAACATCTGCCTGTCCTACCGGCTCACCGGGATCCTCGACGCCGACCGCCTGCACACCGCGCTGGCCGCCACCGCACAGCGCCATCCGATTCTGCGGACCACCTATGCCGCCGACGAGAACGGCGAGCCGCAGGCGAGCGTGCACGAGGACCTGGCTCCCGGGTGGACGGTGCACGATCTGTCCGAGTCCTCGGAACGGGCGCGCAAACTTCGGCTCGAGGTGCTCGCGCAGCGCGAGTTCGGCAAGCCCTTCGACCTGCGCACCGATTCGCCGCTGCGCATCACCCTGATCAAGACCGGCCCGGCCGAACACGTGATGCTGCTGGTGGCACATCACATCGCCTGGGACGACGGCTCGTGGCGGGTGTTCTTCGGCGACCTCACGCAGGCCTACTCCGGTGCCGAACTGGCACCGACGCCGCGGCCCGCCGCCCCGCCGGCCGACACCACCGCCGAGGACGTGCGGTACTGGCGTGAGGTGATGGCGAATCCACCAGAGCCGCTTGAGCTTCCGGGGCCCACCGGATCTGCGATACCCACCGGCTTCCGTTCGCAGCGCAGCACAATCCGGTTGTCCGCCGACACAGTCGAGAGGGTGTCGGCGCTGGCCCGCGACACCGGGTCCACGCCCTACATGGTGCTGCTGGCTGCCTTCGGGGCGCTCATCAACCGCTACACACACGCCGACGACTTCCTGGTGGCCTCCCCGGTGCTGAACCGCGAGTCCGACGAGACCATCGGCTACTACGGCAACACGGTGGCCATGCGGTTGCGCCCGCAGGGGTCGGCGGGTTTCCGCGATCTAGTCACGGCGGCCCGCGACACCGCACTTGGCGCGTTCGCACACCAGCGCGTCAACCTGGACCGGGTGGTGCGGGAGCTGAACCCGGATCGCCGCCACGGCGCAGAGCGCATGACGCGGGTCAGCTTCGGCTTCCGCGAACCCGACGGCGGCGGATTCAGCCCAGACGGCGTGCTCAGTGCCCGTGCTGAACTTCGCGGCCACACCACACAGTTGCCGCTGGGCTTCATGATCGAGATCGACGCGGCGGGAGCCGTTGTCGAGGCCGAGCATCTGACCGAGATCATCGACGCCGGCCTGGCTCGCCAGATGCTCAATCACTTCGTCGTGCTGCTCGAGGCCGCGCTGGCGGATCCGAACCTTCCGCTGTCCCGGCTTCCGCTGTTCACCGCCGAGGACGCACAGTGGATGGACTCGGTGTCGCGCGGTGAGATCTTCGAGACCCCGGCCAGGACGCTCACCGAACTGGTCGGTGAGCAGGCGGCCAGCACCCCCGACAACATCGCCGTCGTGTACGAGGGACGCCATTACACCTACCGCGAGATCAACGAATCCGCGAACCGGTTGGCGCACTGGCTGATCGGCCAGGGTATCGGCACCGAGGACCGTGTCGCTGTGTTGCTCGACAAGTCCCCGGAACTCGTCATCACCGCACTGGCGATCGTCAAGGCGGGTGCGGTGTACCTGCCGGTGGACCCGACCTACCCCGAGGATCGGCTGACCTACATCCTCGCCGACTCCGATCCCAGGGTGGTGCTGCGCGAGCCCGTCACCGGACTCGACGACTACTCGGCGGCAGACCCGACCGATGCCGACCGTGTCCGACCACTGCGGCCCGAGAACACCGCGTACCTGATCTACACGTCGGGCTCCACCGGCCTGCCCAAGGGTGTGCCGGTATCGCACCGCCCCATCGCCGAGTACTTCGTGTGGTTCGGCGCCGAATACGAGGTGTCCCAGGACGATCGGCTTCTGCAGGTCGCCTCGCAGAGCTTCGACGTCTCGATCGGTGAGATCTTCGGCATGCTCGCCGCCGGTGCCCGCCTGGTGATTCCGCGGCCGGGAGGACTGGGCGATATCGGCTACCTGACCGATCTGCTGCGCAACGAGGGCATCACGTCGATGCACTTCGTCCCCTCGCTACTCGGTCTGTTCCTGTCGCTGCCCGGGGTGAACGAGTGGCGCACCCTGCAACGCGTGCCGATCGGCGGCGAGGCCCTGCCTGGCGAGATCGCGGATAAGTTCCACGCCACCTTCGACTCGCTGCTGCACAACTTCTACGGTCCCACCGAGACGGTGCTCAACTGCACCCGGTTCAAGGTCGAGGGCAAACAGGGCGCCCGCATCGTGCCGATCGGCACCCCGAAGATCAACACCACCATCCACCTGCTCGACGAGGCGCTGGCCCCGGTTCCGGTCGGAGTCATCGGTGAGATCTACATTGGCGGAAGCCATGTCGCCCGCTACCACGACAGGGCCGGCCTCACCGCCGAGCGCTTCGTCGCCGATCCGTTCAACCCGGGTGGGCGGATGTACCGGTCGGGTGACCTCGCGCGCCGCAATGCCGACGGTGACGTCGAGTTCGTCGGCCGCGCCGACGAACAGGTCAAGGTACGCGGATTCCGTATCGAACTCGGCGAGGTCTCCGCCGCCATCTCGGTGGACCCCTCGGTCGGTCAGGCCGTGGTGGTGGTCAGTGACCTGCCGACGCTGGGCAAGAGCCTGGTCGCCTACATCACCCCTGCCGCAGATGCCGAGGTCGTGGAGATCGACCGCATCCGGGCGCGGGTCGCGGCCGCGCTGCCCGAGTACATGATCCCCGCCGCGTACGTGGCGATCGACGAGATCCCGATCACCGCGCACGGCAAGATCGACCGGAAAGCGCTACCGGAGCCCGAGATCCGGTCGGCGACGGAGTTCCGCGAGCCCGCCAACGACACCGAGCGTCAGCTGGCCACGCTTTTCGGCGAGCTACTGGACCGCGATCAGGTGGGCGCCGACGACTCGTTCTTCGAACTCGGTGGGCACTCGTTGCTGGCCACGAAGCTGGTGGCGGCGGTGCGTTCGCGCTGCGGCGTCGACATCGGTGTGCAGGACGTCTTCGAACTCGCCACCGTCGCGGCGATGGCCGCCCACGTCGACGATCTCGTCGCATCGGGCGGGACGTCAGGGCGGCCCCCGATCGTGGCCATCCCGCACGAGGGGCCGCTGCAGATGTCGGCCGCACAGCTGAGGCAGTGGTTCCAGTTCCGGATCGACGGCCCCAACCCCGTCAACAACATCCCGTTCGCCGCCAGGGTGACCGGACCCAGTGACGCCGAGGCGCTGGTCGCGGCGATCAACGACGTCGTCGCACGCCACGAGATCCTGCGGACCACCTACACCGAGATCGACGGTGCGCCCTACCAATTGATCAACCCGGTCGCGCCGTTGACGGTGCGGCGTGCACGCGGTGCCGACGAACAGTGGCTGCAGCGCGAACTCGACGCCGAGCGCAAGTACTGCTTCGAGCTGGAGAGCGACTGGCCCATTCGCGCCGCGGTCCTGTCCACGCCGTCCGATCATGTGCTGTCGATCGTCGTGCACCACATCGCCGCCGACCACTGGTCGGCTGGCGTGCTGTTCACCGACATCCTCACCTCCTACCGCGCCCGACGCGCGGGCCAGGAAGTCGAGCTGCCCGACCTGTCGGTGCAGTACGCCGACTTCGCGTCGTGGCAGGCCGGGCTGCTCGCCGATGAGGGTGAAGCGGTTGTCGCGCAACGGGAGTACTGGACCCGCCAGCTGGCCGGGCTGCCCGAGGAGAACGGGCTGCGTCCGGACTTCCCGCGCCCGCCGGTGCCGTCCGGTGGCGGCGACGCACTGGGCTTCAGCATCGACGGCGAGACACGCGCCAAGCTGACCGAACTCACCCGAGAACTCGGCGTCACCGAGTTCATGCTGCTGCAGGCCGCCGTGGCCGTTGCGCTTTATGCCGCGGGGGAGGGCGTCGACATCCCGTTGGGCACACCGGTCGCGGGGCGCACCGAACCGCAGCTGGAAGCGTTGATCGGCTTCTTCATCAACATCGTCGTGCTGCGTAACGACCTTGCCGGCAACCCCACACTGCGTGAGGTGCTGCGTCGCGCCCGGGAGATGGCGCTCGATGCCTACAAGCATCAAGACCTGCCGTTCGATCGCGTCGTGGACGCGGTCAGCCCGGTGCGGTCGCTGTCACGCAACCCGCTCTTCGGCGTCGTGGTGCACGTCCGCGAGGATTTGCCTGCCGATCGGGTCATCGATTCCGGCCCCGACGGGGAGACCCGTTTCACCGCACTGGAACCGACGTTCGACGTCGCCCATGCCGACCTGTCGCTGAACTTCTTCGCCGAGCCTGCCGCGGGGTACAAGGGCACCGTCATCTACCGCACCGAGCTCTATGAGCGTGCCACCGCTGAACGCCTCGTCTCATGGCTGCACCGCGTGATCGCCGCGTTCGCCGATAACGCGGATCAGACGCTGCGCGACATCACGGTCATCGAGCCGGGCGAACGCCGCCGCATCGTCGAGGACTGGAGTCGTCGGGCGGTACCGCCGGAGGCGCTGCCACAGACCGCGGGCGCAACCGCTGTCTACGTTCTCGACGAGTGGCTCGAACCGACCGCAGTCGGTGTCATCGGCGATGTCCACTACGCAGGAGGCGCAGTCGACGACGCGGCGGTGAATGCCAATGTCGCAGGCGCGATCCGGTTCGTGGACAACCCGTTCACGACGGGCACCAGCCTCTACCGCACCGGCGATCGGGCGCGGTGGACCGCTGACGGCAGGCTCGAGGTCGTCGACGCGGGTGATCACCGCGTCCAGGCCGCGTTGGAGGCAGTCGATGGTGTCGCATCGGCGGCCACCAGGGCGTGGCCCGGTCGCGTCGGGACGCAGCTGGCCGGTTACGTCGTGCCCGAGGCGCCGATCGAGGACGCCGCCGAACGTGTCCGGTTCGTCGAGCAGGTGGCTGCGGCACTGCCCGCGGATCTGGTTCCGCCATCCATCACCGTTGTCGACTCCGTCGATCGCAGGACCCTCACCCGCCCGGTGTTCACCAACACCGCACCGAGCGAACCCCTGCGCACCGACACCGAACGCGCTCTGGCCGCGGTGCTGATCGATGTTCTCGGGATCGGCGAAGTGGGTCGCAACGACGACTTCTTCACGTTGGGTGGCGACAGCATCCTGGCCGTCCAGCTGGCCGCACGGGCCCGCGACGCCGGCGTTCCGCTGACGGCACGAATGGTGTTCGAGCATCCCGAGATCGCCGAACTCTCCGTAGCGATCGACGAGAAGGCCGCCGCCGGCGGTGCTCCCACCGGTGGCGACGCCCACCATGCGCCGATGGCCGCGTCCGGTTTGACCGCCGATGAACTGGCGGCGTTGACCGCCGGCTGGTCGGAGACGCGAGACGAGACGACGTGACGACGATCGGAACGCCGTCAGCCGTCGAGGACGTCATGGCACTGAGCCCGCTGCAACAGGGGCTCTACTCGCTGACGGGCCTGACCGATGGCGACGACGCTGCCGATCCGTACGTCATCGCGATGGCGGCCGACGTCGAGGGCAGGCTCGATGTGGGGCTTCTACGCCGCTGCGCCGAGGCGATGCTGGTGCGCCATCCCAATGTGCGGGCCAGCTTCTTCCAGGGGAATCTGAGCCGGCCGGTGGCTGTGGTGCCGTCGAGCGTGGACCTGCCGTGGCGGCACGTGACGGCGACCGCAGAGGAGGCTGTCGGTATCGAGGCCGACGAACGGCGCAGACGATTCGATCTGGCCAAGGGGCCCGTCGTCCGCTTCCTGCTCATCGAGAAACCGCAGTCGCAGTGGCGCCTCGTCGTGATCGCACATCACATCGTCATCGACGGATGGTCGTTGCCGGTGTTCGTCGGCGAACTGATCACGCTGTACTGCGCCGGCGGCGACGTCGACGCGCTGCCGTCGGTGCCCCGGCCCTACCGCGACTACATCGGCTGGCTGGCGGGCCGCGACCCGGAGACCAGCCGCGTGCGCTGGCGGACACACCTGGACGGTCTCGACGGGCCGACGCTGCTCTCACCGGCGCTGACCGGTCGTGAGGCCGCGCCGGGGCTGCCGCAGCGCGCCGAGGTCATGCTCGACGAGGCGGCCACCGCCGAGTTGGTGGACGCCGCGCGACTTCGTGGGGTCACCGTGAACACGCTGTTCCAGTTGGCCTGGGCGGCAATTCTTTCAGCGTTCACCGACCGCACCGACGTGGTCTACGGAGTCACCGTGTCGGGCCGACCAGACGAGCTGTCCGGTGTCGAGACGATGGTCGGGCTGTTCATCAACACGGTGCCGCTGCGCATCCGCCTCGACGCCACCGGGCGGGTGGGGCAGCAGTGTCTGGCACTGCAACGCGAAGCCGCCGAGCTGCGCGACCACAGCTACCTGAGCCACGCCGAGATCCGAGCACTCGGTGGCCTTGGCGAGATGTACGACTCGCTGCTGGTGTACGAGAACTTCCCGCCGGGCGGGCTGGTCGGCAGCGACGAATTCCCGCTCGACGGTGCGGTACTGCGCCCGGCCGCCCTGGAGAGCCTGTCGCACTTCCCGGTCACCATCGCCGCGCATCCGACGCATGGGCGCCTGACGGTGCTCGTCGAGACCCTCGACGGTGCGCTCGGAGCGCTCGACGCCGAGACGCTCGGCCGCCGGGTGCTCACGGTTGTTCAACGCCTCCTGCGGTTGTGGGACCGGCCGCTGCGCGATGTCGCCGTGACCCTCGACGACGAGGTCTCGCCGCCGGTTCCCGTCGACCGCACCGAACCCGCGGGTGGCTTCCACACCGCCTTCGCCGAGATAGCCTCGCAGCACCCGGGTTCGACCGCACTGAGTTGGGACGGCGGTGAACTCACCTACCGTGACCTCGACGAGGTCGCCGATGGACTGGCCTATGAACTCGTCCGACGCGGGGTGCGCGCCGAGACCCCGGTGCCGATTCTGCTGCGCCGTGGCCCGGAGTACGTGATCGCGATGCTGGCGGTGCTCAAGGCAGGTGGTCTGATCGTTCCGCTGGACCCCTCGATGCCCGAGGACCGCATCGATGAGATCGTGGGCCAGACAAGTGCGTCGCTCATCGTCGATGACGCCGTGCTGGCTGCCGCGCCACGCGTGGCAGGCGCCGACTACCGGGCTGCCGACATCCGTCCGGGTCAGGGCGCCTACGTGGTGTTCACCTCAGGGACAACGGGAAAGCCCAAGGGTGTCATCGGAACTCACCAATCGCTGCTGTTCTACGCGGCAGATCACGTGCGCAACGTCCTGCGCCCAGCAGCCGAGCGACTGAGCCGTCCGCTGCGCGTCGCGCATGCGTGGTCGTTCACCTTCGACGCGGCGTGGCAGCCGCTCGCCGCCCTGCTCGACGGGCACACCGTGCACATCGTCGGCGACGCCGTGCAGCGCGACGCCGAGGCGTTGGTCGAGGTGATCGACCGGCACGGAATCGATCTGATCGACACCACTCCGTCGATGTTCGGTCAGTTGCAGGCGGCGGGTTTGTTGAGCAGGGTGCCCCTGGCGGTGCTGGCGCTCGGGGGAGAGGCCATCGACACCGCGCTGTGGCAGGCCATCCGCGCGGAGTGCGGGCGCACCGGCATGGCCGCGCACAACTGCTACGGGCCGACCGAGACGACGGTCGAGGCCGTCGTCGCCGCGATCACCACATACGACGAACCGTGCATCGGCACGCCCACCGACTCGACCGTTGCCTACGTGCTGGACTCCTGGTTGCGACCCGTACCCGACGGCGTGGCAGGCGAGTTGTACCTGACCGGAGGCCAACTCACACGCGGCTACCTCGGTCGTGCCGGCGAGAGCGCGGGCAGGTTCGTCGCCGATCCGTTCACTCCAGGTGCGCGGATGTACCGCACCGGCGACGTGGTCCGCCGCACTGACGGTGCAATCCAGTTCCTGGGTCGCAGCGACGACCAGGTCAAGATCCGCGGATTCCGGGTGGAGCCGGGTGAAGTCGTCGCCGCGCTGTCCGGTCACCCCGGTGTGCGCCACGCCCACGTGGCAGTGCGCCGCCACCGCAGCGGCCCCCGGCTGGTGGCCTACGTCGCGACGAGCGCCCCGGTGTCCGACCTGCGCAGGCTGCTGGTTGCCACGTTGCCGAGATACCTTGTGCCGCACCACATTGTCGTCGTCGACGAGATACCCCTGACCAGACACGGGAAGGTCGATGACGTGTCGCTGGCGGCGCTTGACGCCGACCGGCGCTCCGAGCAGTTCGATTCTCCGGTCACCGACACCGAGACCGTGCTCGCCGAGGTACTCGCCGAGGTGCTCGAGGCCACGCAGATCGACGTCACGGCCGACTTCCTCGACCTCGGTCTGGACAGCATCGTGGCGCTGTCGGTCGTGCAGGCCGTGCGCCGACGCGGTATCGCGTTGCGAGCGCGACTGATGTTGGACTGCTCGACGGTCCGCGAGCTGGCCGCGGCGATCGACTCCGACGACGGCGTGGACGCAGACTACGACGAGGGGTCGGATCCGATCCCGCTGCTGCCCAACGGACACTGGCTCTACCAGTACGGTGACCCGCGCAGGCTCGCGCAGACCGAGGCGCTCGGGCTCCCCGACGGCATCACCCGCGCACAGCTTGATGCGCTGTTGCGTAACGTGATCGACGGACACGAGGTGCTGCGCAGTCGTCTGGACCGCGACACGATGACACTGGTCGGCCACGTCAACGAAGCCGTGCTGTCCGAGGCGATCGTGTCCGGTGACCTGATCGGTGCAGTCTCCAAGCACGCCGCGGAGTCGGTGGAACGCCTGAATCCCGATGCGGGTTCGATGCTGGACGCGGTGTGGTTACACGACGGTGCCGGCGGGCCGAGCGTGCTTGTCCTCACCGTGCACGTGCTCGCGATGGATCCGGCGTCGTGGCGGATCGTGCTCGGAGAACTCGAGGCGAGCTGGCACGCGCTGGCATGCGGCACCAGTCCGGCGCCGGCACGGGAGCACACGTCGTTGCGTCAGTGGTCGGGGCTGTTGGCCGAGCGTGCACGCACGCTCGACACGTGCGACTTCTGGGCGGCCCAGTTCGACGGTGGCGATCCCCTTCTGGGGGCACGGCGGATATCCCCGGGCACCGACTGCATGGGCGATGTGATCGTCGAGATGGCGTTCGCCGACCCCGAGGTGACAGCGCGTGTGCTCACCGGCCCGATCCCCGTGACGGAGGTGCTGGCCGCGACGACGGCATGCACGCTGACCGCGTGGCGTCGTCATCGCGGCCAGGCGACACCATCGCCGCTGCTGGCATTGGAGACGCACGGCCGCGCCGACCTGGCCGTGTCGGCGGGACTGGGCGATGATGCCCGTCAGATCGACACCGGCGATACCGTCGGTCTGCTCAGCGCGATCTACCCGCTGCGGCTCACCGCGACCGACGCCCGCGGGGTGGCAGAGGCGTTCGCGGCGATACCCGGCGACGGCATCGACTACGGGCTGCTGCGTTACCTGCGCGCCGATACCGCCGAACGACTTGGCGCGCATCGTGATCCGCAGATTCTGCTGAACTACCTGGGTCGCATGCAGCTCGCCGCCGACGGTGGGGCGCTGCGGCAGGACCGCTCACTGCTGAGCGACGTGTCGACGCTTCCCGAGCCCAACGCCGCGGTGCGGCACGAACTGACGATCATGGCGGCCGTGATCGACCGCAATGGGTCGGCGGTTCTCGGCACCCAGTGGCGCACCCTTCCCGAAATCCTGTCCACCTCCGATGTCGCCACCCTGCAGGCGATGTGGATGGACGCTCTGCGAGAGGTAATCGAGTGAGTCCTACAACTCCGAAACTGGCTGTCATCGGTGCGGGGGCCAAGGCCGTCGCGGTCGCCGCCAAGGCCGCCGAACTGCGTGCGATGGGCGTGCCCGCACCGGACGTCGTCGCCGTCGAACGCGCCGGTGTGGCCGCCAACTGGCAGTCCGGCGGAGGCTGGACCGACGGTAATCACCGCCTGGGCACAGGCCCGGAGAAGGATGTGGGCTTCCCGTACCGGTCGTCGTTGGTGCCCCGCCGCAACGCCGAACTCGACGAGCGGATGACCCGGCACAGCTGGCAGGCCTACCTGGTGGCCACAGGTGGTTTCGCCGAGTGGATCGACCGTGGTCGACCCGCGCCGACGCATCGGCGGTGGAGCCAGTACCTGCGGTGGGTGGCCGATGACGTCGGCATGACCGTGGTCAACGGTGAGGTCGAGCGGATCTCGGTGCACGAGGACGCGGGCAACCAGCGCTGGGCGCTGCACACCGCCGAGGACACGGTGTACGCCGACGGGGTCATGGTCACCGGTCCGGGACAGGCCGAACGGTCGGTGCTGCCGGGCAATCCGCGCGTCATGTCGATCGCCCAGTTCTGGCATCACGCGGCGCAGCACGAACGTATCTCCGCCGAGCGCGTCGCGGTGATCGGCGGTGGCGAGACCGCCGCGTCGATGCTCAATGAGCTTTTCGGCCATCGCGTTTCGACCATCACGGTGATCTCGCCGTCGGTCACGCTGTTCACCCGCGGCGAGAGTTTCTTCGAGAACGCGCTGTTCTCCGATCCGACGGGGTGGACCGGGCTGACTCTGGCTGAGCGTCGCGACGCCCTGGCCCGCACCGATCGCGGCGTCTTCTCGGCACGCGTTCAGGACGCTCTGCTCGCCGATGACCGTATCCGGCACCTGCGTGGCCGCGTCGCGCACGCCGTCGCGCGGGACGGTCGAATCAGGTTGACGCTCAGCACGAACACCGGCGGGGAGGCCGTCGAGACCGTGCACGGCTTCGACCTGGTGATCGACGGGTCCGGCGCGGACGCGCTGTGGTTCGTGCCGCTGTTCACCCAGGACGCGCTGGACGTTTTGGAACTCGGCATGGGCGGGCCGATGACCAGTGAGTCGCTGCAGGAGTCCATCGGCGACGACCTGGCCGTCACCGGCGTGCACCCGAAGTTGTTCCTGCCCGGCCTGTCCGGACTCACCCAGGGCCCCGGGTTCCCGAACCTGTCCTGCCTCGGGCTGTTGTCGGACCGGGTGCTGGGCGCCGACCTGACCCACGATCCGATGAGGAGACTCGATGAGCAACAATCCGTTCGATGACGAGGACGGCACCTTCTTCGTTCTGGTGAACGACGAGGATCAGCACAGCCTCTGGCCGACGTTCGCCGACGTGCCCGCGGGCTGGAGGGTGGTGTTCGGGGAGAGCACGCGCGCCGACTGCGTGGCCTTCGTCGAGGAGAACTGGACAGACCTGCGGCCACGCACACTGCGCGAGGCCATGGCCGCCGACTAGCCCTACGCTGGCGGGCGTGACCGTCTGGGTCGGCGCGCTGCTGTGGATCGCCTCCGCCGTCTGCTACTTCGCCGCAGAGGCGGTCGCCGCCGCGGGGTTCGACGGCTACGCGTACGCCACCGACTTCGTCAGCACCCTGGGCGACCCTCAGCGGTCGCCGCATGCCGCGGTGATGAACGCGGCCTTCGTGGTGCAGGGCTTGGCGTTCCCGCTCGGCGCGTGGTTGGTGTCCCGGGCTGCGCAGGCAGGCAGGGCGCTGCCGTTCCTGTCGCTCGCGGTGTGCAACGGCGTCGGCAATCTGCTCGTCGCTGCCGTACCCAGCGGAACGGGTTCGGCCTGGCACGGTGTCGGTGCCGCGCTGGCACTCATCGGCGGCAACGTGGCGGTGCTGGCCGGGTCGTCGGTCCTTCGATCGGCGCTCGCCGCACCGGCCTATCGGAAGGTGTCGATCGCGCTCGGGGTGTTCGGGCTGCTGTGTCTGTTCGCGGTCGCGTCCGAGCTGTCGCCGATCGGGGCCTGGGAACGCGGCAGCGTCTACGCGATCTATGCGTGGCAGGTCCTCACAGGGATCATGGTCATCGCTCGTGGAAGGTAGAGGCGAGCGTCAGCTCGGCTGAGGTAGCGGACCGTCCATGTCGAACACGCGGGCGTGCAGGACAGTGCGGTTGCGCAGCGCGGCGCGCACCGCGCGGTGCAGGCCATCCTCGAGGTACACCACGCCCTTCCACCGCACGGCGTGCGGGAAGAGGTCACCGTAGAACGTCGAGTCCTCCGAAAGCAGCCGGTCGAGTGCCAGCACCGTGGTGGTGGTGACCAGCTCGTCGAGCCGAATCTGGCGGGGCGGGATCTGCGCCCACTGCCGGTAGGACAGGCCGTGCTCCGGATACGGCTTGCCCTCGCGGACGCCCTTGAAGATCATCGCTGGGCCGTCGCGCACTGCTTGTTTCGCAACATAGGCGTCGGCATGTGTCGAGATTAGTGCCCCGGGCGCGCCTTGTCCCTGGCATCGGAGCACTATCGTTCGGTGTCCTCGCTGCTCTGCACCGTAAAATGAAAATCGACCAGGAGGTGAACGATGGGTAGCGCTGATGATCGGCGTTTCGAGGTGCTGCGCGCCATCGTCGCCGACTTCGTGACATCCAAGGAACCGATTGGCTCCAAGGCACTTGTCGAGCGGCACAACCTCGGCGTCTCCAGTGCCACCGTGCGCAATGACATGGCGGTGCTCGAGGCCGAGGGCTACATCGCGCAACCGCACACCAGCTCGGGACGTGTGCCGACGGAGAAGGGTTACCGCGAGTTCGTCGACCGCCTCGACGACGTCAAACCGATGTCGTCCAGCGAGCGCCGCGCGATCCTGTCGTTTCTGGAGTCCGGCGTCGACCTCGACGATGTTCTGCGACGCGCGGTCAAGCTGCTCGCTCAGCTCACCCGCCAGGTCGCGATCGTCCAGTACCCCACGCTATCGACGTCGACGGTGCGTCACCTCGAGGTCGTCGCGCTGACGCAGGCGCGGTTGCTGCTTGTCGTGATCACCGACTCCGGCCGCGTCGATCAGCGCATCGTGGAACTCGGTGACGCCATCGACGACCATCAGCTCGCGCAGCTGCGGGAGCGTCTGGCCCATGCGCTCGAGGGCAAGCCCCTCTCGGCGGCGTCAGTCGCCGTCGCGGACCTCGCCTCGCAGCTCGTGGGCCACGGCGCACTGGGCGACGCCGTGGGTCGCGCGGCCACGGTGCTGGTCGAGACGTTGGTGGAGCACCACGAGGAACGCCTGCTTCTCGGTGGCACCGCCAACCTCACTCGCAACACCGGTGACTTCGGTGGATCACTGCGTTCGGTGCTCGAGGCACTGGAGGAGCAGGTCGTGGTGCTGCGGTTGCTGGCCGTGCAGCAGGAGGCCGGTAAGGTCACGGTACGTATCGGGCACGAGACCGAGGCCGAGCAGATGGCCGGAACATCGGTGGTCAGCACCAGCTACGGCCGCTTGGGCAAGATTTACGGCGGCATGGGTGTGGTTGGTCCCACTCGAATGGACTATCCGGGAACCATCGCCAACGTTGCGGCGGTTGCTCTCTACATAGGCGAGGTCTTGGGCACCCGTTAGGGGTGTGAGTCGGGCCGCGAAACGCGGCTCAGAGGGTTTTGAAAGGGTTTGGCGTGGCACGCGACTATTACGGCCTGCTCGGTGTGAGCAAGGGCGCGAGCGATTCGGACATCAAGAAGGCATATCGCCGCCTGGTGCGCGAGTTGCATCCCGACGTCAACCCCGATGCGGGCGAGCAGTTCGCCGAGGTCAAGCTCGCCTACGAGACCCTCATCGATCCCGAACGGCGCCGGATCGTCGACATGGGCGGCGACCCTATGGAGCGGGCCGCAGGTGGCGGCAACGGGTTCGGTGGCTTCGGTGGGCTCGGTGACGTTTTCGAGGCGTTCTTCGGCGGCGGTGGCGGCGGGGCTCGCGGACCGGTTGGCCGAGTGCGGCCCGGTTCGGACTCGCTGCTGCGGATGCGGATGGACCTGACGGAGTGCGCGACCGGCGTGACCAAGCAGGTCACTGTCGACACCGCGATTCTGTGCGACCTGTGCCACGGCAAGGGCACGCACGAAAACTCGACCCCGGTAACCTGCGATACCTGCAACGGCCAGGGTGAGGTGCAGACCGTGCAGCGTTCGCTGCTCGGCCAGGTACTGACGTCGCGGCCGTGTCCGGTGTGCGCCGGCGTCGGTGAGGTGATCCCCGATCCGTGCCACCGCTGCGGCGGCGACGGCCGGGTGCGCGCCCGCCGCGAGGTCAGCGTCAAGATTCCCGCAGGCGTTGGCGAGGGGATGCGCGTTCGGCTGGCGGCCCAGGGCGAGGTGGGCCCGGGTGGCGGACCCGCAGGCGACCTCTACGTCGAGGTCCACGAGCAACAGCACGATGTGTTCGTGCGTGACGGTGACGACCTGCACTGCACGGTGTCGGTTCCGATGGTCGACGCCGCGCTGGGCACATCCCTGTCGGTTGACGCGATCATCGACGGTCCCACCGAGATCACCATTGCGCCGGGGACCCAGCCGGGCACCGTCACATCGCTGCGCGGACACGGTATGCCGCACCTGCGGACGGGCGTGCGCGGCAACCTGCACATCCACGTCGAGGTCGTCGTGCCCGCGCGTCTCGACACACACGACACCGAGCTGCTGCGCAAGCTCAAGGAGCAGCGGCCGCGCGATATCGCCGAGGTCAAGTCCACGCATGCGACGTCCTCGGGCGGGGGCCTGTTCAGCCGTCTGCGTGAGACCTTCACCGGCCGCTGAGATCGGGTGAGCCGCGCGTGAGCAGCGCACTGTTCTACGTCGATGTGCTTCCCGAGGCCGGCGAGCGGGTCGTCGTCGACGGTGATGAGGGATTCCACGCCGCCACCGTCCGCCGCATCCGCGTCGGTGAGGAACTCGACATCGGCGACGGTGCGGGGGCGGTCGCACACTGCGTCGTCGAGGACGTCGCCAAGGGCCGGCTCGAGGCGCGGCTGATGACTCGGCGCACCGTGGATCCGCCCACCCCGACGGTGACCGTCGTGCAGGCACTGCCCAAGTCCGACCGCTCCGAACTTGCCATCGAGCTGGCGACCGAGGCCGGCGCGGACAGTTTCATCGCCTGGCAGTCGCAGCGGTGCGTCGCGCGCTGGGAGGGATCGGCCAAGGTGGACAAGGGGCTGCGGCGGTGGCAGGCGGTGGCCCGGTCGGCGGCCAGGCAGTCGCGCCGCCCGTACATCCCGACGGTCACGTCGGTGCTGTCCACCGCTGATCTCGTCGACGCCGTCGGCGCGGCCGTCGACTCCGGGGCGGTGGTGCTCGCGCTGCACGAATCGGCGACGGGACCGCTCACCGCGCCCGCGATGACAGCGCGTCTGGAGCGGGCCGGGGCCGTGTTTTTGCTGGTGGGGCCCGAGGGCGGGATCAGCGACGACGAGATCGAGGCACTGACCCGGGCGGGTGCGACGGCGGTGCGGTTGGGGCCCTCGGTGCTGCGAACGTCCACCGCCGCGGCGGTCGCGCTGGGAGCCCTCGGGGTGCTGACTGGCAGGTGGTCCTAGTGCGGTTTGCACCCCGCGCTGTGGGTCGACCGTTGGTTTGAGTGCGTGACCAGCGGTAAACTGCAATTGCACCGCTACCAGAGCACAGAAAGCAGGCACTGAACACCACGTGACTCCCCGCGAGACGCAGGCTGCGTCGTCGGCCATGCGAAGCAACGACGCCGTGCGCAGCAATATCAACGTGCCGCCCGATCTGGTGGTGGGCCTGCTTGGCTCAGCCGACGAGAATCTGCGCGCCCTGGAGAACCTGCTGACCGCAGACATCCACGTGCGCGGCAACGCACTTGCCCTGTCCGGTGAGCCCGCCGACGTCGCACTCGCCGAGCGTGCGGTGACCGAACTCCTCGCTGTCGTCGCCAGCGGACAGCGACTGACCCCTGACGCCGTGCGTCACACGCTGTCGATGCTGACCGGATCGGGCACCGAGTCGCCCGCCGAGGTGCTGACGCTCGACATCCTGTCGCGGCGCGGCAAGACCATTCGTCCCAAGACGCTGAACCAGAAGCGGTACGTCGATGCGATCGACGCGCACACCATCGTGTTCGGCATCGGCCCCGCCGGCACCGGCAAGACCTACCTGGCGATGGCGAAGGCGGTCAATGCGCTGCAGACCAAACAGGTGTCGCGCATCATCCTCACCAGGCCGGCCGTGGAAGCCGGTGAGCGCCTTGGGTTCCTGCCCGGCACGCTGAGTGAGAAGATCGACCCCTACCTGCGTCCGCTGTATGACGCGCTGCACGACATGATGGACGTCGAGTTGATCCCGAAGCTGATGAGCACGGGTGTCATCGAGGTCGCGCCGCTGGCGTACATGCGTGGCCGCAGTCTCAATGACGCGTTCATCATCCTCGACGAGGCGCAGAACACCACGGCAGAGCAGATGAAGATGTTCCTCACCCGGTTGGGCTTCGGCTCGAAGATGGTCGTGACGGGGGACGCCACGCAGGTCGACCTGCCCGGAGGCGCCCGTTCTGGGTTGCGGGCCGCCGTCGACATCCTCCACGGCATCAACGACATTCACGTCTCGGAACTCACCAGTGCCGACGTCGTGCGCCATCGGCTGGTGTCGGAGATCGTGGACGCCTACGCGAGATCCGAGTCCGAGGAGTCTGGCGGACTCAACCGCTCCCAGCGTCGCGCCAACATGGGCAGGCAGCGCCGATGACCATCGAGGTGGCCAACGAGTCGGGGATCGACGTTTCCGAGTCCGAGCTGATCAGCGTCGCGCGCTTCGTCATCAAGCGAATGGATGTCAATCCGGCCGCCGAGTTGTCGATGGTGCTGCTCGACACCGCGGCCATGGCCGATCTGCACATGCGGTGGATGGATCTGCCCGGTCCGACGGACGTGATGAGCTTTCCGATGGACGAACTCGAGCCCGGTGGCCGGCCCGACGCGCCCGAACCGGGACCGTCGATGCTCGGCGATATCGTGCTGTGCCCGGAGTTCGCCGCCAAACAGGCTGAGACCGCCGGACATTCACTGGGCCACGAACTCGCGCTGCTTACCGTGCACGGTGTCCTGCACCTCTTGGGCTATGACCACGCCGAGCCCGATGAGGAGAAGGAGATGTTTGCGTTGCAGGGCGAACTGCTCGAGGAGTGGGTCGCCGATCAGGTGGCGGCCTATCACCGGGAACGGCAGACCGAGCGCGATCGGGAGCTGCTCGACAAGTCGCGGTTCTACGACCACCCGTGACCGCACTCGCGCCGCTGCTCGGCGCCATCGCCCTGATTCTCATCGGCGGACTGTTCGCGGCGATCGACGCCGCCATCAGCACCGTCTCCATAGCCCGCGTCGAGGAACTCGTCCGTGAGGAACGCCCCGGCGCCGCCCGACTGGCGCGGCTGGTCACCGACCGGCCCCGCTACATCAACCTCGTTGTGCTGCTACGCATCACGTGCGAGACCATTGCCACCGTCCTGCTCGTCGCCTACCTGGCCGAGTACTTCGCGCTGCAGTGGGCACTGGTGGTCGCCGCGGCCATCATGGTGGTGGTCACATTCGTGGCGATGGGCGTCGGCCCGCGCACTCTCGGCAGGCAGAACGCCTACTCGATAGCCCTGATGGCCGCCCTTCCGCTACAGGCGATCTCGGTTCTGCTGACCCCGATCAGTCGGCTGCTGGTGCTGATCGGGAACGCGCTGACCCCGGGCCGCGGCTTCCGCAACGGCCCGTTCGCCTCCGAGATCGAACTGCGTGAGGTGGTGGACCTGGCGCAGCAGAGCGGCGTGGTCGCCGACGACGAGCGCCGCATGATCCAGTCCGTGTTCGAACTCGGGGACACCGCGGCGCGCGAGATCATGGTGCCGCGAACCGAGATGGTCTGGATCGAGTCCGACAAGTCCGCCGGCCAGGCCACGTCCCTCGCGGTGCGCAGTGGTCACAGCCGCCTCCCGGTGATCGGTGACAACGTCGATGACGTGGTGGGCGTGGTGTACCTCAAGGACCTGGTTCAACAGACGTACTACTCGACCAACGGCGGCCGTGACACCAAGGTCGCCGACGTGATGCGTCCCGCGGTGTTCGTACCGGACTCCAAGCCGTTGGACGACCTGCTGCGCGAGATGCAGCGCGACCGCAACCACATGGCACTGCTGGTGGACGAGTACGGCGCGATCGCCGGACTGGCAACCATCGAGGACGTCCTTGAGGAGATCGTCGGCGAGATCGCCGACGAGTACGACACGGACGAGGTCCAGCCCTGGGAGGACCTGGGCGACCAGCGGTTCCGGGTATCCGCGCGGCTGCCGCTGGAGGACCTCACCGAACTGTTCTCCGGTCTCGAGATCGAGGACGACCTCGACTTCGACACCGTCGGCGGACTGCTGGCCCACGAGCTGGGCAGGGTGCCCCTTCCCGGCGCCGAGGTGATCTGGGATGGGCTGCGATTGCGCGCGGAGGGTGGCCGTGACCACCGCGGTCGGGTGCGCATCGGCACGGTGCTGGTCGCGCCCACCACAGAGATCGAGGAGGATCGATGACCACCCTGGACACCGAGGACGCGAAGCTGGTGACCCTGGCCCGTGGGGCGATGGCCCGGACCGAGTCGGAAAGCGGTGCGGCGGTGCGCGATCTCGACGGCCGCACCTACGCCGGAGCCCCCGTCGGGCTTGCGGCCCTGAGCCTCACCGCATTGCAGGCCGCGGTGTCCGCCGCGGTCTCCAGCGGAGCGGCGGGCCTGGAGGCCGCGGTCCTCGTCGGCGGCACCGCCGATGACGCGGGGGTGGCCGCGGTGCGCGAGCTGTCGGCGGACGCCGCGATCATCGTCACCGACCGGGCGGGGGAGCCGCGATGACTGATACCGAATTCCGTTCGGGTTTCGTCTGTTTCATCGGCAGGCCCAACACCGGTAAGTCGACGCTGACCAATGCGCTGGTCGGGACCAAGGTGGCGATCACCTCGAACCGACCGCAGACCACGCGGCACACTATCCGCGGCATCGTGCACAACGAGGACTTCCAGATAGTGCTCGTCGACACGCCCGGGTTGCACAGGCCAAGGACTCTGCTCGGCCAGCGGCTCAACGAACTGGTCAAGAACACCTACTCCGAGGTCGACGTCATCGGACTGTGCATACCCGCCGACGAGGCCATCGGCCCGGGTGACCGCTGGATCTACGAGCAGGTCCGTGCCGTCGCACCCAGGACCACGCTCATAGTGATCGTGACCAAGACCGACAAGGTGCCCAAGGAACGGGTCGCGGCTCAACTACTCGCGGTGAGTGAACTGACCGGCGGGGACTGCGAGATCGTGCCCGTGTCGGCGACGACCGGCGAACAGGTGAATGTCCTTGTCGACGTGCTCGTCTCGAAGCTGCCCCCGGGGCCCGCGTTCTACCCCGACGGCGAACTGACCGATGAGCCGGAGGAAGTCTTGATGGCCGAGCTGATTCGGGAGGCGGCGCTCGAGGGTGTCCGCGACGAACTTCCGCACTCGTTGGCCGTCGTGATCGATGAGATGACACCCCGCGAGGGCCGCTCGGAGGAGCAGGGGGAACTCATCGACGTGTACGCCATCCTCTACGTCGAGCGCGACAGCCAGAAGGGCATCGTGATCGGCAAGGGCGGCGCGCGACTGCGGGAGGTGGGCACCGCGGCGCGCACTCAGATCGAGAAGCTGCTCGGGACCAAGGTGTACCTGAATCTGCGGGTCAAGATCGCCAAGAACTGGCAGCGCGACCCAAAGCAGCTGGGGAAGCTGGGTTTCTAGCGGCTCACCCGTGCATGGGTGTCCAACCGAGTTCGGCCCTGGCCTTCGCGTTCGACAGTGGCAGCCACGTCGTGCCGAACGCCGTCGCCGGATACGAGGCGACCAACCTGACGAGCTTCGGTGAGATTGGCCACGGCCTCGGCCTGTGCAGTTTCGCGTTGAGTTCGCGGATGTAGTCGCCAAACGACCGCGGCCGGTCGTCGACAATGTTGTAGATCTGGCCATTTCGGCCGTTCTCCACGGCGTCGGCCGTCGCGCGGGCGACGTCATCGATGTGCACCCACGACAGGATTCCGGTGCCCGTCATCGCGGGCACCGCCCACCATTTCGCGAGTTTGACGAACAGTTCGTCGTGCGTCACGCCGGGGCCGTAGAACACGCCGTACCGCAACACGATTCCGTCCACCGCGAGCACTGTCCGTTCCATCTCCCGCAGCGCGGCCAGAAACCCGGCGCCCTTCGGAGGCGGCGGCCCGGGGTACGGGTCGGCCTCGTCGATCAGCGCCGGACCGGTGGGGGCGTACCCGTAGGCGAAGATCACCGATTCAGCGACTATCCGACGAACGCCGGCACGCTGTGCGGCCGCCACCAGGTTCGGCGCACCGATACTCCACAACTTGGTCGCAGGTTCAAAGTCCTTGACGCGCTTTGGCCCCCAGGCGGGCAGTGTGGTGAGCAGGCTGACCACCGCCTCAGGAGCGATCTCGGCCAGCGCCGCGTCGATCTGGGTCTGGTCGAACACGTCGGCAACCAGTGGTTTCGCACCTGTGGCGGCGATCTGCGGCGTCTTCGACGCTGACCGGGTCAGCCCCACCACGTCGTGACCGCGGGCAGTCAGCTCACGCAGCAGCGGAATGCCTGGCACGCTCGTCGCACCCGCCACCAGGATCCGCATCTACTGCGCTCTCTTCCCGTCGAATGCGCTGCAGCGCAACCCGCTAACGCGAGAGTGGCCGCCGGTCACGGGCTAACCCAAATCGCGCTCAGCCGGGCTGACCGTAGACCGCGACGACGACGCTGCGGTCGAGCCGGTTCTCCGACCACACCCCGATCTGAGTGTTGGCGCAGTTCGACATGATCGCCATGTAGTCGGGCCGGTGGAACCACTGGTTCATGATCTCGACGCCATTGATGGCGAGCGCGGGGTTGATGGCGACGGTCTCGGCCACCACACCCTTGAAGCCGGCGGCGTTCGCGCGGTCCTGCGTCGTGGAGCCGTCGGATCCGATGTCACCGTCGAGCGCGCGATTGTTCAGGACGTCGTTGGTGTGCCACTGCGCGGCCAACCGCAGCTGCGGGTTGATCTTGAGGTCCGTCTCGCAGCCGGCCTTTTGCTGGATGGTGTAGACGTTAGCGGCGACGCTCTCGTTCAGCCGCTTGTTGTCGGCGTTGGCCGTGGGTGCCGCGATGACCGCACCGCCGATGACGGCCAGTGCGGGCAGGGCGCGGGCACACCGGCGTGCGACATCGCTGCTCCTCATGTCCGGCGACATTACGCGCTGCAGCAGAGCCCGGTGAGGGATCCGGACTAACCTTCGCCCGCCGATTCCCACCACGGATCGGGCTGTCTTGTCGCCCAGTTGCCGATGACCTCGAGCTCGGCGGCCAGCGAGACCAACAGGGGTTCGCTGTTCGCTGGACCCATCAACTGCACGCCGATCGGCAGGCCATCGGAGGTGAAACCCGCCGGGATGTTGATCGACGGCCAGCCCAGCACGTTCCACGGCCACGTCACCGGGCATTCGCGGATCATGGCGCGGTCGGTGGCGAGGCTGCTGCGCCGGTCGTAGGCGTCGACCCGCGGCGGGGGCAGCGCCGTGGTGGGCGCCAGGACCACATCGGCCAGGTTGAAGATCCACCCGATCCGGCGCTGGGCATCGGCCTCGTGCCTGCGGGCCTTGCGCAGCACCCGTTCGGACA
Source organism: Mycolicibacterium sp. YH-1 (assembly GCF_022557175.1). The sequence continues at coordinate 2,587,961 of NZ_CP092915.1, forward strand.
GCAGACGACCGGTCCGCATATTGCTCGTGGTGCGCACATCCAGGTCGACCAACGGACCGAGGCGATCGGCCCAGTTCAGCAGACCCGATGTCGAGCGGGACAGGAAGTCCCAGGACATCCGGAGTCCGTAGTTGGGATCGGCTGCCCGCACGGTGTGCCCCAGTTCCCCGAGCTGGCCGGCGATCACCTCCATGGCCGACCGGATCTCGGGGTGCAGCGTGGCCCGAAAGAAGGTGAACGGGAACGCCGTGGACATCGCGACCGTCAACGGGCCGGGTGCCTGGGCGACGTGCTCGGTGGCGCGGATCGGCGGCGGCTGGTGCAGATCGCCGTCGACGTTGCCCGACGCCGCGTCGAGGACCAGCGCGGCGTCGGTGACGGTGCGGGCCAACACCCCGTTGACGGTGATTCCGTTGAACGCCTCGGGCAGCGGCCAGGTCGAGATGCGTCCGCGCTGCGGCTTGATGCCGACAAGGTGGCTCCAGGCCGCGGGGATGCGAACGCTTCCGGCGCCGTCTGAGCCGATGGCCGCGGTCACCAACCCGGCTGCGACTGCCGCGGCGCTGCCTCCCGACGATCCGCCGGGCGAGTGCTCGGCCGACCATGGGTTTCGGGTGTGACCGAAACCCGGCCCGCTGGTGAATGGCCACTGTCCGAGTTCACACGTGTTGGTCTTGCCGACGATCACCGCGCCTGCCGCCCGCAGGCGGCGCACGACCTCACTGTCGGCGGCGGCGGGAGCCACCGGACCCGATGTGCCGAATCGGGTGGGGATGCCCGCGATGTCGACGTCGTCCTTGACCGCGATCGGGATGCCCAGCAGCGGAAGGTAGTGCCCGGTCGCCCGTTTGCGATCGGCCTCCACTGCATCGGCGAGGGCCTGTTCGGCCAACACGACCCGGAACGCGTTGAGGCTGTGTTGGCTGGCGGCGATGGCGTCCAGTGAACGTCGTACCAGCTTGACCGACGTCGTCTGGCCGCTGGCGAGTTGATAGAGCTGCTGGGTCAGGGTGGGGAACCGGTTGGAGGAGTCGCGTGTCGGGGAGGGAGTGCGTGGCATATCGGCTCCGAGAATATCCGGCCCCGCGACGGGCGGGCCTCGGCGGCGTTGTCGCCTTCTGGTGGGAGACTGTCCCGATGCGGTTGTACCGAGATCGGGCTGTGGTGCTGCGCCAGCACAAGCTCGGCGAGGCTGACCGGATCGTGACCCTGCTCACCCGGGACCACGGGCTGGTCCGTGCCGTGGCCAAGGGAGTGCGCCGCACCCGGAGCAAGTTCGGGGCCCGGCTGGAGCCGTTCGCGCACATCGACGTCCAACTGCACCCAGGGCGCAATCTCGACATCGTCACGCAGGTGCAGGCCATCGACGCGTTCGCCAGTGACATCGTCAGCGACTATGGCCGCTACACCTGCGGGTGCGCGGTGCTGGAGACCGCCGAGCGGATCGCAGGCGAGGAGCGCGCCCCGGCGCCCGCACTGCACCGTCTGACCGTCGCGGCGTTGCGTGCGGTGGCCGACGGGGCGCGGGCGCGGGAACTGGTACTCGACGCTTATCTGTTGCGCGCCATGTCGATTGCGGGTTGGGCACCTTCGCTCGTCGAATGTGCCCGGTGCGCCACCCCCGGCCCACACCGGGCGTTTCATGTCGCCGCGGGCGGCAGTGTCTGCGTGCACTGCCGGCCGTCCGGTTCGGTCACACCGCCCCAGGGCGTCCTGGATCTGATGGCCGCGCTGCACGACGGCGACTGGGAGGCTGCCGAGGTCTCGTCGGCATCGCACCGGAGCCAGGCCAGCGGTCTGGTGGCCGCGCACCTGCAGTGGCACCTGGAACGGCAGATGCGAACATTGCCGCTGGTGGAGCGCGTCTACCGCGCGGACACCACGGTCGGCGAGAAAAGGGCCGCCCTGGTCAGGCAGGATGAGGCGCATGGCATCCATCCGGGGCAAGGAGACCTTCCCGCAGCTGCCTCCAGCGCCTGACGACTATCCGAGCTTCCCGGACAAGTCCACCTGGCCGGTGGAGTTCCCACAACTGCCGCCCGAGACCAACGGCAGGTTCTCCCGTCCGCCGCAGCACACGTCGAAGGCGGTGGCTCCGCAGATCCCGGCGGGTCAGGTGCCCAACCACGTCGCTGTGGTGATGGACGGCAACGGCCGCTGGGCCACCCAGCGTGGCCTGGGCCGCACCGACGGGCACAAGATGGGCGAGGCGGTGCTCATCGACATCACCTGCGGTGCGATCGAACTGGGCATCAAGCACCTAAGCGTGTACGCGTTCTCCACGGAGAACTGGAAGCGCAGCACCGAGGAGGTGCGCTTTCTGATGGGCTTCAACCGGGAGGTGGTGCGTCGCCGCCGGGAGAACCTCGACGCGATGGGCGTGCGGATGCGCTGGGTCGGGTCCAGGCCTCGGATGTGGCGCAGCGTCATCAAGGAGTTCGACATCGCCGAGGACATGACGGTCGACAATGACGTCATCACGGTCAACTACTGCGTGAACTACGGCGGCCGCACCGAGATCGTGGAGGCCGCACAAGAACTCGCGCAGCAGGCGGCGGACGGCAAGATCAATCCAGCCAAGATCAACGAGGCGACATTCGCTAAGCATCTGCACCGCAACGACATTCCCGACGTCGACCTGTTCATCCGGACGTCGGGGGAGCAGCGGGCCAGTAACTTCCTGATCTGGCAGGCCGCCTACGCCGAGTACGTCTTCCAGGACAAGCTCTGGCCCGACTACGACCGGCGCGACCTGTGGGCCGCGTGCGAGGAGTACGTCAACCGCAATCGCAGGTTCGGCAGGGCCTGATGGCGTCCGGCGAGTTGCTCGGTCGTCTCTCGTCGGTGCTCGGCGCGGTGACCACGCTGCTCGAGGAGGACGACGAGGCCATCACCGTCGGTCACGAGGGCACCGTCGCGTCGCTGCGCGTCGTGTTGATCGCCGAGGGACTGGAGATGGTGTCGCTGACCCAGCCGTTGGCGTGGGACCTGCCGCTGACCAACAAGCTCCGCGAACGGGTCGGTGGGCACGCGGGCAGGACGATGCTGGGCACCGTGGTGCTTGTCGAGAAGCTCGTCGAATCACCGGTGAACGGGTCCTCGACCAAGGCGGCGACGGGGCGGTCGACGGCCAAGAAGGTCGCCGACGTCTTGTTGCGCTACAACTTTCCGGCCGCGGGGCTCGGCGACGATGCGCTGCGAACCCTGGTCATGATGGTGCTCTCGGCAGGCGCGGAAGTCCGGGCGGACCTCACCGGCTGACGCCTACGCCGAGACGCACTCGCCGCACACACCGAAGATCTCGATGGTGTGCGTGACATCGGTGAAGCCGTGCTCGCTGGCGACGTCGGCGGCCCACTTCTCGGCGGCACCGCCCTCTACCTCGATGGTGGTTCCGCACGCGCGGCACACCAGGTGATGGTGGTGATGTGCCGAGCATCGGCGGTACACCGACTCGCCGGTGTCGGTGCGCAGGGTGTCGACCGCTCCTGCCGCGGCCAAGGACTGCAGCGACCGGTACACGGTGGTGAGGCCGATGACCTCGCCGCGGCGGCGCAGTTCGTCATGCAGCTCCTGCGCGGAGCGAAACTCCTCCACGCTCTCCAGCAGGGCGGCGATCGCGGCGCGCTGCTTGGTGGCGCGGACCGCGACCTTGGTTGACTCCTTTGCCGGATTCTCCACGGTCCCTGTCATCGGTGGTCCTCGGCGGAGTGCGCGACGGCCGCGAGCACGATCTCGCACAGGTGGTGGTCCACCAGCCGGTAGTGCACTTCGCGCCCGGACCGCTCGCCGGCGACCACACCGGCTGCCTTGAGGATCCGCAGGTGCTGGCTGACCAGCGGTTGGGGCACCCCGAGCGCGTCGACCAGCTCGTGCACGCAGCGCGGGGACGCGTGCAGTTGCAGCACGATCGCGATGCGAACGGGCGCCGCGAGGGCGCGCAGCAGTTCACCCGCGGAGTCGAGGACATCACGGGCGGGCAGCTCGACTGCGGGGATGTCGTCGTGCTCGTGGGGGTCGTGCGGCTGATCGGCCCGACCCGCTAAACTGGAAACCGTTTTCATTAGTAGTGAGGATACATGCGCGATAGTGCATGTCAACGTGCACGTCAACCAGTGGCGCGGCGCGGGCCTCTCAGGCACGTGACTACGCTGTGGACCCGTGGCATCCATCATCGACACCGTTGCGAACCTGGCGAAACGCCGTGGCCTGGTCTTTCAGTCAGGTGAGATCTACGGCGGCACGAAGTCGGCGTGGGACTACGGCCCACTGGGCGTCGAGCTCAAGGAGAACATCAAGCGGCAGTGGTGGCGGTCGATCGTCACCGGCCGTGACGACGTCGTCGGTCTCGACTCGGCGGTCATCCTGCCGCGTGAGGTGTGGGTGGCCTCCGAACACGTCAAGACCTTCAACGACCCGCTCGTGGAGTGCCTGAACTGCCACAAGCGGCATCGGCAGGACCACATGCAGGAGGCGTACGCGGCCAAGAAGGGGCTCGACGATCCGGACGCCGTTCCGATGGCGGAGATCGCGTGCCCGGACTGCGGCACCAAGGGGCAGTGGACCGAACCGCGCGATTTCAACATGATGCTCAAGACCCACCTCGGCCCGATCGAGACCGAGGAGGGCATGCACTACCTGCGGCCCGAGACTGCGCAGGGCATCTTCGTCAACTTCGCCAACGTGGTGACGACCGCACGCAAGAAGCCCCCGTTCGGAATTGCCCAGACGGGCAAGAGCTTCCGCAACGAGATCACCCCCGGCAACTTCATCTTCCGCACTCGCGAGTTCGAGCAGATGGAGATGGAGTTCTTCGTCGAGCCGTCCACCGCCGAGGAATGGCACCAGTACTGGATCGACACCCGTCTGCAGTGGTACGTCGACCTCGGCATCGACCCCGAGAATCTGCGGCTCTTCGAGCATCCCAAGGACAAGCTGTCGCACTACAGCACCCGCACGGTCGACATCGAGTACAAGTTCGGATTCCAGGGCAACCCGTGGGGTGAGCTGGAGGGCGTGGCCAACCGTACTGACTTCGACTTGTCGCAGCACACAAAGCATTCCGGCGTGGACCTGTCGTTCTACGACCAGGCCACCGAGGCGCGCTACGTGCCGTACGTCATCGAGCCGGCAGCAGGGCTGACGCGCTCGCTGATGGCCTTCCTGGTGGACGCCTACACCGAGGACGAGGCGCCCAACGCCAAGGGCGGCGTCGACAAGCGCACGGTGCTCAAGCTCGACCCGCGGCTGGCCCCGGTCAAGGCGGCGGTGCTGCCGCTGTCGCGGCATGCGGATCTGTCGCCTAAGGCCCGCGACCTGGCCGCCGAGCTGCGCAAGTCCTGGAACGTCGAGTTCGACGACGCGGGTGCGATCGGTCGGCGGTACCGGCGTCAGGACGAGATCGGCACCCCGTTCTGTGTGACGCTGGACTTCGACTCGCTCGACGATCATGCCGTCACCGTTCGCGAACGCGACGCGATGACACAGGAGCGTGTGGCGATCGACGCCGTGTCCGATTACCTGGCGGTGCGCCTCAAGGGCTGCTGACCCAACTTCCGCTGACCCCCCTTCCGCGAGCGCGCGTGTTTGCGGGCGACACGCCGTCTGGAAATCGGACTTTGCGCGCTCTCGCGCTCGGTCGATCTGTCCACAGACGGGCCGTCATCCACAAATTGGGCCAGAGGTCTGTTGCGGACGGTCGTCTGGCCGGAACATCCGACATGTGGATGATGCGGTGCAAGCGGTACTCGACGCCCACGGTGGCGTGGCGACGTCGGGCCAGCTACGGGATGTGTTGAGCCGAAGCCAACTCGACACCAGGATCACACGCGGCGATCTGATCAAGGTGTGGACCGGCGTCTACGCCAGTGCTGAGCCTGATACGAAGACCCGGCTTCGTGGCCTCGACCTTCGTGCGGGCGCGCCTGTCGCCATCTGCCTTGGTACCGCGGCGGCGGCGCACGGATTCGACACCGAGGAGGACGACGACCTCCACGTCCTCACTCCGCCTCGACATCTGTTGCGCGACTCGGACGGCTTGAAGGTGCACCGCCGAGACGGGGCGCCGCTGGTGATGGTTGACGGTCGGCGGGCCACCTCGCCGGCATGGACCGCGGTCGAGGTGGCCCGCAGTCTTAGGCGACCACGGGCCCTGGCCACCTTGGATGCAGCGCTGCGCAGTCGGACGTGTGTTCGGCAGGACATGCACATGGCTGCTGTCGAACAGTTCGGACGTCGAGGGATCGTCCATGTCCGTGAACTCATCCCGCTGGCCGACGCGCTCGCCGAGTCGCCGATGGAGAGCGAGGCGCGATTGATGATGCTCGATGGTGGCTTACCCTCGCCCGCATTGCAATACGAGGTGATCGACGCGGACGGCCGGCTGTGGCGGCTGGACTTCGCCTGGCCTGACGTCAAGGTCGCGGTCGAATATGACGGCTTCGATTGGCATAGCGATCCCGTCGCCTTCCGGCGCGACCGGCTGAAGCGCGCCGCTCTGCTCGAGATGGGATGGTCTGTCATATCGATCGTGTTCGACGATGTCAGGCGGTGGCCCTGCGAGACGGTGCGTCGGATCGAGACCGAGTTGAACCGCTCGCGTGCGGCATGAGCGCGCGCAGAGTTGGATCTAGGCCCGGCGTGTCGCCCGCAAACACGCGCGCTCGCGGGGGAGCCGGAACCTAGAAGCGGCCGCCGCCGCCGCTGAAACCGCCGCCGCCCGAGCCGCCGAATGTCGTTGAACTCCAGCCGCCTCCGGCGCTGCCGCCGAGCCCGCCGCCCAGGGCACCCGACAGGATGTTGCCGATGATGATGCCGCCGAGGATCGCCCCGGAGTTCCCGCCGCCACCACCGCGGTAGTTGGAGTACGCCCGCTGCGCATTGCTGACGTCGGTGTGCGCCAGGGTCTGCGCCTGCTCGGCGAGCATGGCCGCACCGTTGGCGTGCGCGATGGCCTCGGCCAGGTCACTCGTCCGCTTGGACTGCGCAGCCCCGAGTTGACGGACCGCCTCCGACAGCCGGGTGCGCGCCTCAGGACCGACGCTGCCGCGGCGGGTGTCGATGAAGTCGGTTACCGCCCGCACCCGTGACTGCGCGCTGAACAGCGCCTGGTCGAACGCGCGGCTCATGCGCTCCGAGGTCTCGCGTTCCTCGGTGATGGTGGCCAGCAGCCGATCCAGGTCGGCGTCGGCCTGCGTCAACTGTGTGAAGGCGCCCAGCGGGTCGGCGCTGCCGCTACGCTGCGCGACCGCCACTGCGGCGGCGGCCGCGTCACGGGCGGTGCGCAGCTCGTCGGCCCGGGGTGTGCCAGGTTGTGCGAGCAGTTCACCCGCCTGCTTGACGCCGTTCTGAATGTCGGCGATCGCCGCGGGCAGGCCCGCGACCGCACGATTGATATCGGTGGAGGCGCTGTCGATCGCGTCGAGCATCGTGCGGGCCTGACCCAGCGCGGACTCGGCGGCCCGGATGGAGTCGACCAGACCGCTCTGGCTTCCGGCGGGCCGGGAGACAAGCGTCCTGGCATTGGTGATGTTCTGGTCGGCGAACGTCAGTCGCTGGCTTGCCGTTTCGACGTTCCCGGCGACCGAGGTCAGGGCGGTCTCGGAGAACTGCGCTCCGAGCGCGGCCAACGTCTGGCGTGACGGTTCGATTCGCGCGGTGAGATCCACCATCTGCTGGGTCAGGCTGTCGAGCCGGCTGGGCGCATTGATGACCAGATCTCGAAGTTCCTGGAAGGCCTCGCGTTGGGCATCGAGTTCGCGGTCAGCCTTGGCCGCGGCCACCACGACGCGCGTGAGCAGGTCGCGGCGCTCCGCGGGCGTCTCAGGCACGGCGTCGTCGAGGATCTGACGCACGTTGAACGCCTGCGTCAGCGTCTTCTTGGCGGCGGCGACCGCCGCGCTGAAGGGTGCGGTGTCCTTCTCGCCGAACTCCTCGACGGCCAGAACCAGTTCGTTGTCGCTGGTTCGGACGGCATTGTCGACGTCGACCACGATCGAGCGGGAGAGATCGTCGAGCGCGTCGAGCGAGAGCGCCGCCAACGCGGCGGGGTCGGCCGGGTTGACGCGTTGTGCCGCCGCGAACTCGGCCGCGCGGCGCTTGCGTCGCCGCCAGCTCCGCCACCACAGCAGCAGCGCCACGGCGATGACGATCACGGCGAGGATCGCGAGCATGCCGACCCAGGTGATCTCGCTGCCGCCCGAGCTGGTGGCGTTGAGGCCGGTTGCCGCGGCGACCGCCGCCCCGGCCCAGTCGCCGCGCCGCAACGCCGGCTCGACCTCGTTGCGGCGCAGCGTGTCGACGTCGATGCTGCCCGCCGCGGCCTTGGGCACCAGCAGTGCGTAGGCACGGTCGGTGGTGGCCACCGCCAGGATGGCGTCCTCATTCTGGAAGTCACTGATCCGCATGGTGTTTCGTGCCCAGGTGTCAGCGCTCTGACCTGAGAACGAGTCCACGTAGACCACCCAGAGTCGAACGCGGCGCTGCGTGTAGAGATCCTCGACCGCGGCCTGCACCGCCGAGGACTGGCCGCGGTCGAGCACCCCGGCGTTGTCGGTGACGTAGTTGGACAGCCGCAGCGGCGGGTCGGCCCAGGCGGTCGGGGCGGTGGGTACCAGCAGAGCTGCGGCGAGCACCGCGAGCACCAGGCTGAAAAGGCGTGTCACCCGAAGTCTCCTGCGCATGATCGTCAATCTAGTGGTCAGCACGGCCCGGGCACCCGAGACCGAACAACGGTGCTGGCAGACTGTGCGTCAGTGAGTACCACCAGCGACATCTACGACGACTTCGACCGGCAGCGCCTGGTGGTCGAGGCGCCCAAGGCTGCGGCACTGGCGGGTACCGACAGCGAGCACCGCACCGACTTCGCCAGAGACCGGGCCCGGGTGCTGCACTGTGCCGCGCTACGCAGGCTCGCCGACAAGACGCAGGTGGTCGGGCCCCGGGAGGGTGACACCCCGCGCACCCGGCTCACCCACTCCCTGGAGGTGGCCCAGATCGGCCGCGGGATGGCCGTCGGTCTGGGCTGCGATCCGGATCTGGTCGACCTGGCCGGTCTCGCCCACGACATCGGCCACCCGCCGTACGGGCACAACGGTGAACGCGCGCTCGATGAGATCGCGAAGGCCTTCGGTGGTTTCGAGGGCAACGCGCAGAACTTCCGGATTCTGACCCGACTGGAGCCCAAAGTCCTTGACGGCGAGGGGCGTTCCGCGGGCCTGAATCTGACCAGGGCCTCCCTCGACGCGGTGACGAAGTATCCGTGGGTACGCGGCGACCGCAAGAAGTTCGGGTTCTACGACGACGACGCCGACGGGGCCGCCTGGGTGCGCGACGGTGCGCCCGCAGAGCGGCCGTGCCTGGAAGCCCAGGTGATGGACTGGGCCGATGACGTCGCCTACTCGGTGCACGACGTCGAGGACGGTGTGATCTCCGGGCGCATTGACCTGCGGGTGCTGGCCGACACCAGCGCCGCCGCCTCGTTGGCTCGTCTCGGCGTCAAGTCCTTCCCGGCGGTGCGCCACGACGATCTGCTGGAGGCCGCGCAGCGGCTGTCGCAGATACCGGTGGTCGCGGCGGTGGGCAAGTATGACGGCACCATCGCGGCGTCCGTCGCGCTCAAGCGGCTGACGAGTGAGCTGGTGGGCCGGTTCGCCAACGCGGCGATCACACAGACCCGCGCCGTCGCGGGTGGCGGCCCGCTGAAGCGCTTCGACACCGACCTCGCGGTGCCCGCGCTGGTGCGCGCCGAGGTGGCGGTGCTCAAGATGCTGGCCCTGCAGTTCATCATGTCCGACCACCAGCACCTGCAGATTCAGGCGGACCAGCGGACCCTCGTGCACGAGGTCGCCCTGGCGCTGTGGGCGCAGGCGCCGAGCAGTCTGGACCCGCAGTTCGCGCCGGAGTTCGTCGCGGCCGCCGACGACGGAGCCCGGCTGCGGGTGGTGATCGACCAGATCGCGTCCTACACCGAGGGGCGGTTGGAACGAGTGCACGAGGCGCGCTCGCCCCGGCCCCTAGACTGAGCCGATGGTCGGTTCGACGGGTAGGAGCGAAGCGACACGGGGTGGCCGAATCCCTGATCGCGATATCGCGGCCATACGTGAACGCATTCGCATCGAGGACATCGTCGGTGACTACGTTCAGCTGCGCCGCGCCGGCGTCGATTCGATGAAGGGCCTGTGCCCATTCCACGACGAGAAGTCCCCGTCCTTCCACGTCCGGCCCAACCACGGCCACTTCCACTGCTTCGGGTGCGGTGAGGGTGGCGACGTCTACGCCTTCCTGCAGAAGATCGAGCACGTCTCCTTCGTCGAGTCGGTGGAGTTGCTGGCCGATCGCATCGGCTACACCGTCACCTACACCGGCGGGTCGACCACCAATGTCCAGCGCGATCGCGGTAGCCGTAGTCGGCTGATCGCGGCCAACGCCGCCGCGCAGGAGTTCTACGCCGAGGCGCTGAAGTCGGATGAGGCCGCCGCGGCGCGGCAGTACCTGCTGGACCGCAACTTCGACGCCGAGGCGGCCGCCCGGTTCGGGTGCGGCTTCGCCCCGTCCGGGTGGGACACGCTGACCAAGCACCTGCTGCGCAAGGGATTCGAGTTCAAAGAACTTGAGGCGGCGGGGTTGTCGCGCGAGGGCAAGCGCGGGCCGATGGACCGCTTCCACCGCCGTCTGCTGTGGCCGATCCGGGTATCGGCCGGTGAGGTGATCGGGTTCGGGGCGCGGCGGTTGTTCGACGACGATCACATGGAGGCCAAGTACGTCAACACACCGGAGACGGTGTTGTACAAGAAGTCGAACGTGCTGTTCGGTCTTGACCTGGCCAAGCGTGACATCGCCCGCGGGCACCAGGCGGTGGTGGTGGAGGGCTACACCGACGTCATGGCGATGCACCTGTCCGGTGTGACGACGGCGGTGGCGTCCTGCGGTACCGCTTTCGGTGACGAGCATCTCTCGATGCTTCGGCGACTCATGATGGACGACAACTTCTTTCGTGGCGAGCTGATCTACGTCTTCGACGGCGACGCGGCGGGCCGTGCGGCCGCGGTCAAGGCGTTCGAGGGCGAGCAGAACCTCGCCGGGCAGTCGTTCGTCGCGGTGGCCGACGACGGTATGGACCCGTGCGACCTGCGACTGCGTTCGGGCGAGGGTGCCCTGCGCGATCTGGTGGCAAGGCGAACACCGCTGTTCGAGTTCGCCATTCGCACCGCTCTCGGTGAGCACGACCTCGACAGCGCCGAGGGGCGGGTGGCCGCACTGCGCCGCTGCGTGCCGATCGTCGCCAAGATCAAGGACTCCTCGCTGCGCGACGAGTACGCGCGACAACTCGCCGGCTGGGTCGGCTGGGATGACGTCGGTCAGGTTCTCGGCCGGGTGCGTGAGGAGGCCGGCCGCGGTGGGGGAAGGCCGGCGGGCCGGCGGCCCTCGGCGGCCCACGATGCCTCCTCCGTGGCGCGTGCCGTGCCGCCGCCGGTGTCACGCCCGGACCCCCGCGACCCCACGCTGTGGACACAGCGCGAGTCGCTCAAGGGGGCGCTGCAGTATCCGGCCATCGCCGGGCCCGTGTTCGACGCGTTGTCCAATGAGAGCTTCGCGCATCCCGCCTATCTCGGTGTGCACGCGGCGATCGTTGCGGCGGGCGGAACCTCAGCCGGACTGTCAGGCGCGGACTGGATCGAGGCCGTGCGCGCGAAGGTGCCGTCGGCCGAGGCGGCCAACCTGGTCAACGAGTTGAGCGCGGAGTCCATCAACGTCGTCGACGACGAGCGACTGCCGCGCTATATCGGGGCGGTGCTGGCCAGGCAGCAGGAGGTCTGGGTCGGCAGGCAGATCGCCGAGATGAAGTCCAAGCTGCAGAGAATGTCGTCGGTGGACCACAGCGACGAGTATCACGCCCTGTACGGCGACCTGATCGCACTCGAGACGTACCGCAAGAGCCTGATCGAGCGGGCGAGCGGCGACGACCTCACTGCGTGAGCAGAGCATTCGCGCTATTGTGAGGTCGCTGTCTCAGCACGTCGACCCATCTGGAGGGCCCACCCCATGACCATCCGAGCACACCGTCTCGTCGCCGCCGGCTCGCTGGCCGTCGCCGCCCTGGCCGCTCCGATCGCCATTGCGCTGACCAGCACCGACGCTTCCGAGGCCATCGCTGGCCCCCGGTGCCTGTCCCACGTTGGCAACATCGAGGACGGCGTCTGCGCCGGATACTCCAGCGGTAACGGCATCAACGTGGGCACCCCCGATATCGGCGTGTACGGCCCCAACAGCGGCGCCGCCAACGGTCGCGGCGGCGGCATCGGCGTCACCACCGGCCCCCTGCTGCCGGGCCAGACCTGGACTGTGCCGATCGGCTAGCGGTCTGCGGCCGTTTCCGGCCGCAGTACCGAGGTCGTGGCGTCGATGGGCGTCAACTTCACCAAGTGCGGATCGGGTGACACCCGATCCGCTACCTTGCGTCGCCCTGCGTCGATCAACGCCTTGGTTCGCGGGCTCTCCGTGACGGCACGGTAGGTGCCCGCGATCTGCTCATAACGTTGTCTGCCGGCCTTGCTGCCCAGCACGTAGCCGACTGCCAGGACGGCGGCGAAGCGGATCACAGGAGTCCTCCATCGAGACGGTGCATCGCCTCCATCCTGCCTCACCCGAGGCGAGTGCGGCGCGATGGCGGCGGGCCCAGCGCGGATGCTGGTGTTCGGCGGCGGGTCGCCTGCCCGGTTCCAGAGTTCGGGCCATCATGCGCTAGAGTCATGCCTCGGTTCGCGGGCAGGTTTCGCGCACCAGACGGGCAATCCCCTGTAGCTCAATTGGCAGAGCTTCCGACTGTTAATCGGACGGTTCCTGGTTCGAGTCCAGGCGGGGGAGCCACCCGTAAACTCGCGTTCATGCGAGCATTCGCGGCCGCCGCGGCCTCCGTCTTGATCCTGATGGCCGCCGGCTGCGGCTGGAGCCCATCGAGCGGGAACCAGGCGCAGCCCAACACCTGCACGGCCGAGCAGGGTCCGTCGACTGACACCGTCAATGCCGAGATCGCCAAGCTCTCCGGCGGTCAGCCGTGGCGGGAGTCGGCGCGGGGCAACACCACCGACTGCCGCCTGTACTGGGTGCAGGTCGCCTCGGCTGCGCCCGCCTCCGATGCGCCGGGCCAGGTGCTGTTCTTCGACGGTGGCGCACCGATCGGCACGCCGACGCCCGACCCGCGGCCCTACATCGCAGTGGTGAACTCCAGCCCTGACACCGTGACGGTCCAGTACCAGTGGCGCCAGGGCCAGGACAAGGCGTGCTGCCCGACGGGAATCGGGACCGTGCGCTTCCAGCTGGCTGACGACGGGCTGAAGGCGCTCGACCCGATTCCGGGGCCGCAGGCCTAGCGGGCGTCCTGCGGCTCGCCCTCGTCGGCGTCTGGGATGTGTTCTGGGTGCAGCATCTCGGCGTAGCGGAGTTGCTCGGGAATCCCGAACCCGTCGACCAGTAGTTCGGCGTGCGGGCGCAGCTTGCGGCACCGGTCGTTGATGCCGCGGGTGACGGCCTTCGCGCGCTCGGTGGACAGGAAGCGGTGCTCGACGAACCAGGCCTTATCGGCCTCGATCACCGTCAGCGCGTACAGATCGCACACCAGGCCGAGGATCTCGCGGGCCTTCGCGTCCTCACAGGCGTCGATACCGGCGACGAACGCCTCAAGGACTATGCGGTCGATGTGCGCCTGGGCGGCGTGCAACACGTGGTCCTGCACGGCGTTGAACGCGTCGAACGGGGACATCTCCTTGGACTTGCCCTGAAGGCGGCGGGCCACGGAGGCGATCATGTACTCCTCGCGGTCCTCGAACATCTTGACCTGCGTGCCGCGGTTGAAGAGGCTGCCCTCCTCCTCGTTGTCCTCGCGGGTGTCGATGATCGTCTGCATGATCGTCTGCGCCGCGGTCCGCTTCAGCACCCGCTCGCCTGCGAAGTTCGCCGCGAAGCGCACCCACTCGACCGGGCTCATGCCCTTGACGTCGTCGGCGTAGGCCGTGAGCAGTTCCTTGGCCACCAGCTGGGTGAGCACGTGGTTGTCGCCCTCGAACGTGGTGAACACGTCGGTGTCGGCCTTCAGTGCGATCAACCGGTTCTCGGCGAGATAACCTGCGCCGCCGCACGCCTCGCGGGCCTCCTGAATGGCGCGTGTCGCATGCCAGGTGTTGGCGGCCTTCAGCCCCGCGGCGCGGGACTCCAACTCCCGCTGCTCCTCGGCGTCCGGGCTGTCCGACGTCTGCAGTTCGTGGCACTTGGCGACGAGCTCATTCTGCGCGAACTGCAGTGCGTAGGACCGCGCGACAAGGGGGAACAGGCGGCGCTGATGCACCAGGTAATCCATGATCAGCACCTCGCTCTCGTCCCCGGGTGCTTCGAACTGCCTGCGCTCCAACGCATATCGGACCGCGATGTCGAGTGCGACGCGGGCGGCCGCGGCCGCGCTGCCGCCGACGGTGACCCGCCCGCGGATCAGGGTGCCGAGCATGGTGAAGAACCTGCGGTTGGGGTTCTCGATGGGTGAGGTGTAGGTGCCGTCCTCGGCGACGTCGGCGTACTTGTTGAGCAGGTTCTCCCGTGGCACCCGCACCTGGTCGAACTGGATGCGGCCATTGTCGACGCCGGGAAGGCCGCCCTTGTAGTGACAGTCCGATGTCGTCACGCCGGGCAGGTCGTTGCCCTCGTCGTCGCGAATCGGCACCACCAGGCAGTGCACGCCGTGCACCACGGGCTTACCGTCCTCGTGGGTGATCAGCTGTGCGAACACGGCTGCCACACGGGCGGTTTCGGCCGCGCCGCCGATGTAGTCCTTGCGCGATGTCCGAGTGGGGGAGTCGATGACGAACTCGCACGTGGCCGGATCGTAGGTAGCGGTCGTCTCCAATGACTGGACGTCGCTGCCGTGCCCGGTCTCGGTCATGGCGAAGCAGCCCAGCAGCTCCAGGTTGATGATCTTCTTCACATAGGCCTGGTGATGACGCTCGGTGCCGAGGTTCTCGATGGCGCCGCCGAACAGGCCCCACTGCACGCCGGCCTTCACCATGAGCGACAGGTCCGACATCGCGAGCATCTCGATCTGGGTCACCGCGGCGCCGACGTCACCGTTGCCGCCGTGCTCCTTCTTGAAGCCGTCCTCCGCCGCACCCCTGGCGGCCATGATCTTCAGTTGCTCGGCCACCTTGGTCCGGGCGATGACGGTGTTGGGTGTGTAGTGCGGGCGGAAGATCTCGGTGGAGAGTTCTTGGCGCACGCGGTTCTTCACATCACGCCAGCGTCCGTCCAGCGTGTTCCGGAGATGATCGGCAGTGGTGGTCATACCTGGACGGTAGCCCGCGAACGCGGCGTTAAAACTGTGATGGGCCAAACGTAGGTAAACCTTGCTCGACGGGTTCACAAGGGAAGGCGCATGATCAACGTCATGGTCGAGCCTCGCGAAGCGCAGCCGGGGGCGGGTATGCCGCACCAGATTGATCATCGGCATGCGGACGTGTCAGGTGGGTGGCTGCGGGCGGCCACCTTCGGGGCGATGGACGGTTTGGTGAGCAACACCGCGCTCATCGCGGGTGTCGCGGCCAGCGCCGACGCCAACACCGTCGTGTTGTCCGGCGTCGCCGGACTGCTTGCCGGTGCGTTCTCGATGGCGCTCGGCGAGTACACGTCGGTGACCACGGCCAACGAGCAGGTGGAGTCAGAGGTCCGCGTCGAGCGACGTTCGTTCCGCAAGCATCCGCATGCCGAGCAGGCGGAGTTGGTCGAGACGCTCATGAGTATGGGGATGACTCAGGCCACCGCCACCTCGGCCGCCGAGGAGATCCACCGTGACGAGAACACCGCACTCAACTTCCACCTGGTGCAGGAGCTGGGTGTCGACCCGAGGTCGAAGCCGTCGCCGTGGACGGCCGCGGGATCGTCATTCCTGATGTTCGCGATCGGCGCCATCATTCCGTTGATCCCGTACCTGCTCGGCTTCGGCACGCTGTGGTTCGGGTTGGCGTGCGGCGGTGTGGGCCTGCTGATCGCCGGCGGGGTGGCTGCGACTTTCACCCGCAAGCCGGTGTGGCAGGGGTCGTTGCGGCAGTTGGCTTTCGGAGGCATAGCCATCGGCGCCACCTATGTCGTCGGCACGCTCATAGGGACGACCGTCACCTAACTGTCGCTGCCCACCGTGATCGCGGTGGCCTCGTCGGTGAGTTCGTCGAGCGGCTCCTCCTCGGCGTCGACGCCCGCGAGGTGGCTGCGTGTGGCGAACAGCACCGCTGCGCCCAGCAGGACCGCGCCCGCGCCGACCCAGAAGGGGAGGTGGGCGTTGAACCGCTCGCCGAGGAAACCGGCCAGCCAGGGCGCGGCGGCGGCGCCGCCGAAGCGCACGAAGCTGTACGCCGCCGACGCCACACTGCGCTCGACCGGCGCGGCCTTCATCACGGTCTCGGTGATCAACGTGTTGTTGACGCCGATGAACAGGCCAGCCACCACGACGCAGGCGGCCAGCACGGCCTTGTGATCGGTCCACACGGCCATCGCCGCCAGCGTCGTCGTCATCAACAGGAGGTTGACCACCAACGTCGGGATGGTGCCGAACCGGCGTTGCAGGCGCGGCGCGACCACGACCGAGGTGAATGCGAGCGCCACACCCCACCCGAAGAAGATCAGCCCGATCTGGTGGGCGGTCATGTCGAGCGGGAACGGGGTGAAGGCGAGCAGCGTGAAGAAACCGAAGTTGTAGAGAAGTGCCGTCATCGCGACGCCGAACAGGCCGCGGTGGCGCAGCGCGCGGAACGGGTCGGCCAGTGTGGTGGCCCGCTCGGGGCGTGGGCTGTCGGGGAGCAGGAACGCGGTGATGACGAGGGCGATGGCCATCAGCGCCGACACCCCGAAGAACGGGCCACGCCAGGAGATCGAGCCCAGCGCGCCACCGACCAACGGACCCACCGCGATGCCCAGACCGAGCGCGGCCTCGTACAGGATGATCGCCTGCGCCACCGACCCGCGCGCCGAGTTCACGATGGTCGCCAGCGCGGTGGCGATGAACAGCGCGTTGCCCAGACCCCACAGCGCCCGCCAGCCGACGATCTCCATGATGGTGCCCGACATGCCTGCCAGGCCCGCGCCGACGATGATCACCAACAGGCCCAGCAGCAGCGTGCGTTTCGGCCCGATCCGGCTCGACACCACCCCGGTGATGAGCATCGACACACCCATCACCGCCATGTAGCTGGTGAACAGCAGCGACACCTGTGACGGCGAGGCGTCAAGACCGTCGGCGATCGGCTTGAGGATGGGATCGACCAGGCCGATTCCCATGAAGGCGACGACGGAAGCGAACGCGACCGCCCAGACGGCCTTGGGTTGGCGCCACATGTGGCGGGTCCTCCTGATGGTTGGTGTTTCGTGGGGATTGGGGTCAGCGACGCTGTGCCTCGTCGAGCAACTCGCGCATCACCCGGACCGCGTCGGCGAGGGTCTGCCGGTCTGTCGCGTCGAGCCGCTCGAGGTAGGGGTCGAGTGCCGCGCTGCGGTCTGCGCGTACCGAGGCCAGCACCCGCACGCCCTTTTCCGTGATGCTGATCAGCACGGCGCGCGCGTCGGCGGGGTCGGCGGTGCGGGAGACCAGGCCGGCGTCCTCGAGCCTGCGAACCTGAGTGGTCATCGTCGGCTGGGAGCAGTGGTCGAGAGCCGCGAGGTCGGAGATGCGTGCGGCGCCCTGGTCCTCGATGGCGGCGAGCAGGCGCGCCTGGGCGACGGGGAGCTCGAGCCGGACACGTTGACTGGCCAGGCGATTGATCCTGGCGACCACGGTCAGTAGATCCGACGAGAGTGCCGTTTCAGCCGAGGCAGGTGGAGTCATGACGTCCATATTACATAGATATTCTATGTAGGTGGCAGGGGTGACCCTGGCAACGCTCACAGGCGGCGATGACTGTTCTTGGCTTACGGCTGGCAGAATCGAGAAATGGTCCCGACCGGCGCACGCGAAACTCGACGTGCTGGGTCCTTGCAGCCCACCGAACTCGCGCACGCCGCCGTCATGGCCGCGCTGTGCGCCGCGACCGCGATCATCGCCGTCGTGGTGCCGTTCGCGGCGGGGCTCTCGTTGCTCGGCACCGTCCCGATGGGCCTGCTTGCGTACCGCTACCGGCTGCGGGTTCTGGTCGCTGCCACCGTCGCGGGTGCCATGATCGCCTTCCTCATCGCCGGTATGGGCGGCTTCATGACGGTCGTGGACTGTGCCTACATCGGTGGGCTCACGGGTGTGGTGAAGCGCCGGGGGCGGGGCACGCCGACCGTGACCGTCGCCGCGTTGGTCGCGGGCACCGTGTTCGGTCTCGCCGCGGTGGCGGCCCTGACGGTCCTCTCACGCCTGCGCAACCTGGTCTTCGACGCCATGACAGCCAATGTCACCGGCACCTCAAGGGTGCTTGAGCAGATCCCCGGTATGGAGCCCTTCGCGCTGCGGTTGCGCGAAGACTTCGCCACGATGCTGAACTACTGGCCGTTGCTGATCCTGGCCGCGGGCATCGTCAGCATCACGGGTGTCAGCCTGATCGGGTGGTGGGCGCTCTCGCGCGTGCTGTCGCGTCTGTTCGGCGTACCCGATGTCCACAAACTCGACGCTCCCGCCGACGACGCGCCGGCAGCATCACCGGTGCCGGTGCGGCTGCGCGACGTGCATTTCCGTTATCCCGGCGCCAACCACGACGCCCTCGGACCGGTGTCGCTGAGCATCGAACCGGGCGAGCACGTAGCGATCACCGGGGCCAACGGGTCCGGCAAGACCACGCTGATGCTCCTCCTCGCCGGACGCGAACCGACGGCAGGGGTTATCGAGCGGCCCGGTGGGGTTGGGCTCGGTCACGTCGGCGGAACTGCCGTGGTGATGCAGCACCCGGAGAGTCAGGTGCTGGGCACCCGCGTGGCCGACGACGTGGTCTGGGGGCTGCCCGCCGGCACGCACCCCGATGTCGACCGTCTGCTCGCCGAGGTGGGGCTCGACGGGCTGGCCGAACGCGACACCGGCGGCCTGTCCGGCGGTGAGCTGCAGCGCCTCGCCGTCGCGGGCGCACTCGCCCGTGAACCCCGACTGCTGATCGCCGACGAGGTCACCAGCATGGTCGACCAACAGGGCCGCGAGGCCTTGATATCGGTGCTGGGCGGTCTCACACAGCGGCATCAAATGTCGTTGGTGCACATCACCCACTACAACGACGAGGCGGACTCCGCCGAGCGCTCGGTGAATCTCGTCGGCAACGGCGGTACCGCCGACAACGTCGAGATGGTGCCGACCGCACCCGCTCCCGTCGCGAGCGCGACCCACCACGCGGGCAGGCCGCTGCTCGAACTGCGCGGTGTCAGCCACGAGTACGGCAGCGGGACACCGTGGGCGTCGACGGCATTGCGGGACATCGACTTCGTGGTGCACGAGGGCGACGGTCTGCTGATCCACGGCCTCAATGGGTCCGGCAAGTCGACACTGGCGTGGATCATGGCCGGTCTGCTCGAACCCACCACTGGCAGCTGCCTGCTCGACGGCGTTCCCGTGGCGGATCAGGTTGGCGCTGTTGCCATCTCCTTCCAGGCCGCGCGCCTGCAGTTGATGCGTGGCCGGGTCGATCTCGAGATCGCCTCCAGCGCTGGGTTCGACTACCACGACCATTCGAAGGTCGTGCGGGCGATGACGCGTGTCGGACTGGACCCCGCGCTCGGGCTGCGGCGCATCGATCAACTCAGTGGCGGCCAGATGCGCAGAGTGGTGCTGGCCGGGCTGCTGGCCAAGTCGCCGCGCGTGCTCATCCTCGACGAACCGCTGGCCGGTCTGGACGCCGCCAGCCAGCGCGGTCTGCTCTCGGTCCTGGAGGATCTGCGTCGCAACTCTGGACTCACCGTGGTGGTCATCTCGCACGACTTCTCCGGCCTTGAAGAACTCTGCCCACGCACACTGCACCTGGAAAACGGTGTGATCGCCCAGTCGCCCAGCACCACCACGACAGGGGGCATGTCGTGAGCGCCGAGACCAAGCGGCAACGCCGTCCCGTCGTGCTTCTGCGGCCGGTGCCCGGCCGCTCGCCCGTGCACGAATTGTGGGCTGGCACGAAACTTCTCGCCGTCGCCGCGGTGGGCCTGCTGATGACGTTCTATCCAGGATGGATCCCGATCGCTCTGGTGGGCCTACTGGTCGTGGCCACCGCACTGATCGCCCGGGTGCCGCGCGGCGCGCTTCCGTCGATTCCGATGTGGTTGTGGTTCATCGTCTTCCTCGGCGGGCTGACGGCAACGTTTGCCGGGGGAAGTCCAGAGGTCACGGTCGGCACGTTGACCGTGGGGCTGGGCGGACTCTTCAACTTCCTGCGGATCACCGTCTTGTCGATTGTCCTGCTCGGCCTCGGAGCGCTGGTGTCCTGGACGACCAACGTCGCCGAGATCGCGCCGGCGGTCGCCAAACTCGGGCGTCCGCTGCGGTTTTTCAGGATTCCCGTCGACGACTGGGCGGTGGCGTTGGCGTTGGCCCTGCGCGCCTTCCCGATGCTCATCGACGAGTTCCGCATCTTGTTCGCGGCCCGTCGGCTCCGGCCGCGTGACGAGGCGACCCGCGGGCGTGCACGCAGCCAGCGCTGGGCCGCCGAGACCATCGACCTGCTCGCCGCGGCCATCACCGTGGCATTGCGCCGCGCCGACGAGATGGGCGACGCGATCACCGCACGTGGTGGGGCGGGCCAGATCTCGGCGCAGCCGTCGAGGCCGAAATGGCGCGACGCCGTGGCGCTCGTGATCGTGGCGGTGATGTGCGGAGTGTCGATTTACGTCGAGGTCTTCACACCGCTGGCGACCAGCGTCTAGTGGACTGAGTCCAGCGAATCGCAACACTCCAGGGCCATCGCGGTGGCTACCGTGCTGGCCGCAAGCAGCGGTAGTCGGACGTGCGGGCACGGAATCCGGCCATGAGCCGCCAGCACGGCCTTGATCACCGCGGGATTGGGTTCGGCGAATAGCGCACGGGCCAGCGGAATGAGTCGGTTGTTGAGGTCGCGTGCATGGTCGAGCGCGCCGCCCCGCCACGCGGTGAGCAAATCGGCGTATGCGCGGGTGGCCACATTGGCGCTGGCAAGGATTGCCCCGCTCGCCCCGAGCGCCATCAACAGCCCGGCGTAGAGGTCGTCGCCGGCGAGGACTGAGACATCGGTCGGCATGTTGCTCATGAAAGTTACAGTGGCCTCGTCGATTCCCCCGACGGCGTGCTTGAACCCTGCAACGTTGGGTAGCAAGGCGAGCCGTGCGAGGGTGTCGGCTCCCAACGGCCTGCAGGTGCGGTGAGGGACGTTGTAGATGAGCAACGGCACCGGACTGGCTGACGCGAGTCGCCGGAAGTGCTCGACGACGCCGTCCTCGGACGGGCGCGAGTAGTAGGGGACAACTGTGAGAGCCGCAGTCACTCGGGGGTCGATGTCGGCGAGGGCGTCGATCGAGCCCGCGGTCGAGTTCGACCCGGTGCCGACGATCAGGTGGGCGTCGCGTTCACTGCACACACCGGCGCAGATGTCGACAACCCTGCGGCGCTCCTCGAACGTCAACGTCGCCGATTCGGCGGTCGTGCCCAAGGCGACGATGCCGTCCGCCCCGTCATCGAGCACGCCGTGGGCGAGCGTCTCCAACGCCTGACAAGCGAGTTCGTCCTTGGCAGTGAACGGAGTGACGAGCGGAACGAAGAGACCAGTGAGCGACATATGTCGACGATCACTCAATCCGTTATGCAGGTCCAGTTCGCATTCCTTCATTCGAGCATAAGCTGAGCTTATGCTCGATGTGCGCAAACTTCGGCTTCTTCGTGAGCTGGCCCATCGCGGGACGATCGCGGCCGTTGCTGAGGCACTTGCATACTCGCCATCAGCGGTGTCTCAACAGCTCACCGCACTTGAACGCGATACCGGCGTGTCACTGTTGGAACGGACCGGGCGGCGAGTGAGGCTCACTCCGGCGGCTCGCGATCTCGTCGAGCACACGGAGTCCATCCTCGCGCTCCTGCAGGAGGCCGCCGCCGAACTCGCATCGTCGACAACGACGCTCGCAGGAACGCTGCGGATCGGCGTCTTCCCCACGGCGGTCCCGACCATTCTGACGCCCGCGATCGTCGCACTGAGTAGTGACTATCCGGGCTTGGATCTGATGGTCACCGAACTCGATCCGGCGTCAGTTCCCGATGCACTCCGTGAGGACAGCCTCGATATCGCTCTCGTTCAGGAATACGACTATGTACCGCTCCTGCGCCATGCTGGTCTGCAGACCGAACCGCTGTGCGAAGAAGTCGTCCACCTGGCTGGGTTAGCCGCCGATCCCCTTACCTCTCACCGTGATTCGCCGTGGATCTCGGGCACCCCGGGCACGCTCTGCCACAGGCTGACCGTCAGGGCCTGCGAGGCTGCGGGATTCACTCCACGCATCCGTCATCACGCCGACGATTTCGGTGCCGTCCTCGCGTTGGTGGCAGCCGGTCAGGGTGTCGCTCTCGTCCCCGACCTGGGTGCCGTCGCGCGTCCTGCCGCGGTGGTGTTGACCCCGCTATCCATCCGGCGGCGAACCCACTTGGCCTACCGTCGTGGCACCGGCACCCATCCCGCGATCTCCGCCGGACGAGTTGCCCTGCAAGCGGCGGCGAAACTCGGTTGCGTGAGGACCGGTGGTCGTGGGTAGTGTTCGTGACATGTCGAGCCCTGAGTCGGACAAGGTGGGGGCTTTCGGTCACGCCGCCGTCAGCCCCCTGAATCGCTGAATTCCCAGTCGGCTTCCCAGCTTCGGGGCCACCGGCCGCGGTGACGAGACGTCTCCTTCTCGTTCTCACTCACCTCGGAGTCCGCAATGCCTCTTTCCCTGTACCTCCTTGCCGTGGCGGTATTCGCCATGGGCACATCTGAGTTCATGCTCGCCGGTCTGGCACCAGACCTCGCCGCATCCCTTGACGTGTCGATCGGCGCCGCCGGGCTACTGACCTCCGCGTTCGCGGTCGGGATGATCATCGGCGCGCCGACGATGGCGGCGCTGGCCCGGCGCTGGTCACCCCGGACCAGCCTGCTGGGCTTCGTGACGGTGTTCGCCGTCGTGCATGTCGTCGGCGCCCTCACAACGAGTTTCGCGGTTCTGCTGGTCACCCGGGTGATCGCCGCCCTGGCCAATGCGGGCTTCCTGGCCGTGGCACTGAGTGCTGCGGTCGCCGTCGTCGCGGCCGATCGCCGGGGACGTGCGCTGGCGGTGTTGCTCTCGGGTATCACGATCGCCACCATCGTCGGCGTTCCCGGCGGCGCGGTGCTCGGCACGCTGTTCGACTGGCGGGCGACGTTCTGGGCGATCGCGCTGCTGTGTGTTCCCGCCGCCGTCGGCATCGCGATGGGCATTCCGGTCCGGGCCGCACAGTGCACTCCAGGGGCCGTCTCACTGCGCACCGAGATCGCCGCGCTGGCGCGTCCCAGGCTGGCCCTGGTCATGGTGCTCGGCGCCCTGGTCAACGGGGCCACCTTCGCCACGTTCACCTTCCTGGCGCCGATCGTGACCGATACCGCCGGCCTGGGGGCGTTGTGGGTTCCGGTGGCATTGGCCATCTTTGGGGTCGGCTCGTTCGTGGGTGTCACCGTCGCGGGCCGGCTGTCGGATCGGCGTCCCGCCATCGTGATCGGCGTCGGTGGTCCCATCCTGCTGCTCGGGTGGATCGCGCTGGCGGCCCTGGCTGCCCAGCCGGTGGCGCTGCTGTTCCTGGTGTTCATACAGGGTGCCCTGGCGTTCGCGGTGGGCAGCACGTTGATTGCCAGAGTGCTCTATGAGGCGGTGGACGCGCCGACCATGGGCGGGTCCTACGCGACCGCGGCGCTGAACATCGGTGCCGCCGGAGGCCCTCTGGTCGCGGCGGCGACGCTCGGTGCGAACGCCGGTGCGCTGGGTCCGGTGTGGGTGAGCGCCATCCTGGTCGCGGTCGCACTGCTCATCGCGCTGCCGCTGCTGCGGGTGATCGGACCTCGTGCCGGGGCTTCGCGGCGCGGGGCTTAGCGCTTAGCCGCGGCGTTGGCTGCGGCCTGCGCATCGGTCAGGGTCTGTGCCACGTCGGTGCGGCCGAGGAACATCTCGTCGAAGAACGGCGCCAACGCCGCAAATCCCGCGGCGAAGCCGGCTCCGCCGGGGGCGGGGATGCGCGGCCCGTCGAGCACCTGGAAGAACGGTGCCACGTCGACACCGCGGCCGGCCCAGTACCTGAAGTACACCGGCTGCGCCGCGATGACGGCCGGAATGGCGGCGCCCCGTAATCCCAGGTACTGATTGCCCTTGACGCTGCCCATCCACGCCAGCACCGCGCGTACCGCGTCGGGATTCCTGGTCGCCGAGTTGGCCGCCGCGGCAATGCCATTGGTGACGCTCACCCTTCCGGCGGGCCCCGTCGGCAGCATCGCCACCCCCCAGCGGAACCGCGCCTGATCGGCGATCGCGGCCAGGTTGTAGGTGCCGGACTGGAACAGCGCCATGCGCCCGGCCAGGAACTGGTTGCGGGAGAAGTCGCCGTTGCCGTTGGTGTTCGACGCCGGGGGAGCGACGTGATCGACGTTGATCAGGCGCACCAGATACTCGAACGCCTGTGTCGCAGCGTCATTGTCGAAGGCGAACCGGTCGCCGTCCTGGAACACCCCACCCGCCGATCCGATGTAGTTGAGGTAGATGCCCTGCAGGTCGTTGGCGGCGTTGTAGCCCCACTGCCGGATGCGGTCGGCGTTGAACGCCGGTGTGTCCGCGCGATTCCCGTCCGCGTCCACGGTCAGCCGTGCCAACAGCGCCCGCAGGGTGTCACCTGCCTCCGGCCCGCCGGGTGACCACCGCAGGCGCGCCATCTCGCCGTGGCTCACTCCCGCCGCGTCGAGCAGATCGGCGTTGTAGTACACCGCGATACCCGCATCGGTCAGCTGCGGTACACCCCACAGCGTGTCGTTGCGCGTGAACTGCGCGGCCACCGCCGGGTCCCACGATCTGACGGCGCCGGGCAGTGTCGCGCCGATGTCGAGAAGCCTGCCGTTGTCGGCGTAACCGGCGAAATAGGCGTTGGACAACCAGAACACGTCGTCGGCGCTGCCGCCGGCCACATCGGTGCGCAGTGTGTCGAAGTACGACGAGTAGGGGACGACGTTGACCCGCACCTCGATATCGGGATGTGTGCGGGTGAACTCGTCAAACGACTCGCGGTAGGCGGCGGCCACCTGCTCGTCCCACAGTCGTACCGTCACCACGGCGCGGTCATCGGGTTCCGTCGATCGGCCGAGCAGGACGGCGACCGTCAGCAGCACGGCCATGAGAAGCGCGACCGAGCCCGCGAACAACGTCGACGACCTGGGCCGCAGCTGCGCGCGCCTCCGGGCGCGGGGGAGACTCACTTCAGTCCCGTCACCACGATTGATGAGGTGATGTGGCGCCCGAGCGCGACGAACACCACGATCAACGGCACGATCGCCACGGTCGTCGCCGCCATCACCAGCGTCCACTGGGCGTCGTACCGCGACTGCAGACCGGCCGTGGCCACCGTCAGGACCTGCCAGCGCCCACCACTGGTGATGACCAACGGCCACATGAAGCTGTTCCACTGCGACACCACGGTGATCAGCCCGAGGGTGACGAGGATGGGTTTACTGGCCGGAAGCACCACGTGCACGATGACGTCGACGGTGTTGGCGCCGTCGACGCGGGCGGCGCGGATCAGGTCGGCCGGGATGGTGCGGAAGTACTCGCGCAGCAGGAAGATCGCGTAGGGCGAGCCGAACATGAACGGCAACACCAGCGCCCAGAACGTGTTGCGCAGACCCGTCTCGGCCATCATCAGATACAGCGGAACCACAGTGACGGTGGCGGGCACCATGAGTGTGGCGACGTACACCCAGAACAGCGCGTCGCGGCCGGGGAACTCCAGCCGTGCGAACGCGTAGGCGGCGAGTACCGAGAACGTCAGCTGACCCACCAGGATCACCGCGGTCATCAGTGCCGTCACCACGATGGCGCGTCCGAACCCGGCATCGGCCAGGCCGGTGTAGTTGCTCAACGTGGGCGGATTCGGCAGGGACAGCGGCGATCCGGTGTTGAACTGCTCGGCGGAGGTGAACGACGTCAGCAACCCCAACCCGAACGGGACCAGGGTGATGAGCGCGCCGAGGATCAGTAGGGGATAGATGACGGCGCCCCTGGACACGGAGCCGGATGGTCCCCTAGGCACGGAGCCGGAGGCGACCCTAGATGAGGTCATAGCTGATCCGTCTCCTGAAGTACCGCTGCTGGAGCAGGGTCACGCCGACGAGCAAGACGAACAGCACGACCGCCATGACCGACGCCCGCCCGATCGATGCGGCACCGAACGCCTCGGCGTAGATGCGGTGCGCCACCAGATCGGTGCGGCCCTGCGGACCGCCACCGGTCAGGGCATAGACGGTGTCGAAAACCTGGGCCGCGCTCACGATCCCCGTGACCAACACGAAGAACAGCGTCGGGCGCAGCATCGGGAGCGTGATGTGCCGGAAGCGCTGCCACGAGCCGGCGCCGTCGGTGCGTGCCGCGTTCTGCACCTCTGTGGGGATGGCCAGGATGCCGGCCAGGAAGAACAGGGTCACGTAGCCGACGTTGGTCCACACCGTCACCGCCGAGACGACAGGCAGCGCCAGCGTGGGATCCGTCAGCCACTCGACCGGGCGATCCAGCAGGGTGCTGACGGCGCCGTCCGTGGGGGCCAGGATCCAGCGCCACAGCACCGCGATGGCCAACGGGGAACAGATCCACGGCAGCACGTACAGGGTCCTGAAGAATCCGCTGCCCGGCAGCCCGCGCGCCAGCATGGCCGCCGCGAAAAGCCCCAGCGCTGTCTGTATCGGCACCACCAGGGCGATGAACAGCACCGTCACCCCGAGCGACTTGGCGAACGTGGCGTCGGTGAGCACCGCACGCCAATTCGCCAGTCCGACATATTCGATGGGGCCCAGCAGATCCCAGCGCTGCAGGCTCAACCACACCACCACGAGCATCGGCAGCAGCAGGAACGTGACCATGCCGAACAGGCTGGGCGCCAGCAGGGCGTATCCCCGCACAGTCGCTCCCACCCTCCGACGCGTCACGGGGTCATTAAAGCCTCTTCGGAGCACGTGCCACTACGGTGTAGGCGTGACAGCGCACCGACGTGTCGATGCCGACTTCCTCGCGCTGCCCCGGCATGAGCTTGCTGACGCCGCGCTGACCGCGGCCGTCAATGCCGGTGCCAGCTACGCGGACCTGCGCATCCACCGCATCACCACCGAGATCATCCAACTCCGCGATGGCGAGCTGGAGACGTCCGTTCTGACGCGTGAGTTGGGGCTGGCGGTGCGGGTCATCGTCGATGGCACCTGGGGGTTCGCGTCGCATGCCGAACTGGACCCGCGGGTGGCCGCAGACACCGCGCGGCGCGCTGTCGCCGTGGCCACCACCCTGGCGCCGTTGAACGCCGAGCGCATCGAGCTGGCGCCCGAACCGGTGTACGCCGACGCCTCCTGGGTGTCGGACTATCGCATCGACCCGTTCGAGGTGGCCGCTGCCGACAAGATCGCCGTGCTCGACGAGTACTCCGGCAGGCTGCTGGCGGCCGACGGCGTTGATCACGTGTCCGCAAGCCTCTACGCGGCCAAGGAGCAGACCTTCTACGCCGACACCTTCGGCTCGTCGATCACCCAGCAGCGGGTCCGGGTGCAGCCGACCCTGGAGGCCATCGCCGTGGACGCGGCGGTCGGCACGTTCGACACCATGCGGTCGCTGGCCCCGCCGACGGCGCGCGGGTGGGAGGCCGTCGCGGGTGACGAGATCTGGGACTGGACGACCGAGCTCGCCGAGCTGCCGTCACTGCTGGCCGAGAAGACCAAGGCTCCCGGTGTGATCGCGGGTCCCACCGATCTGGTGATCGATCCGTCCAACCTGTGGTTGACCATCCACGAGTCCATCGGCCACGCCACCGAGTACGACCGCGCCATCGGCTATGAGGCCGCCTATGCGGGAACCTCGTTCGCGACGCCGGACAAGCTGGGCAGCATGCGGTACGGCTCACCGCTGATGAACGTGACCGCCGACCGCACCGTCGAGTTCGGTTTGGCCAGTATCGGTTTCGACGACGAGGGTGTCCAGGCGCAGAGCTGGGACCTGGTCCGCGACGGCATCTTCGTCGGCTACCAACTGGACCGGGTGTTCGCGCCGCGGCTCGGCGAGGCCCGCTCGAACGGGTGCTCGTATGCCGACTCGCCCCATCACGTCCCGATCCAGCGGATGGCCAACGTGTCGCTGCAGCCCGCCGCAGAGGATGTCAGCACCGAGGATCTGATCGCCCGCGTCGATGACGGCATCTACGTGGTCGGCGACAAGTCGTGGTCGATCGACATGCAGCGCTACAACTTCCAGTTCACCGGCCAGCGCTTCTACCGCATCCGCGACGGCCGACTGGACGGACAGGTCCGCGACGTCGCGTACCAGGCCACCACCACCGACTTCTGGGGGGCGATGGAGGCCGTGGGCGGTCCGTCCACCTGGCGCCTCGGAGGCGCGTTCAACTGCGGCAAGGCCCAACCCGGCCAGGTCGCGGCGGTCAGCCACGGATGCCCGTCGGCGCTGTTCCGCGGAATCAACGTGCTCAACACACGCGAAGAGTCGGGGCGCAGCTGATGATTGACGCACCACAGGTCGTGGAACTGGCCCTTGCCGAGGCCAGGCGCCTGGGCGCCGCCGACGAGACCATCGTGCTGGTCACCGACCGGTCGACGGCCTCGCTGCGGTGGGCAGGCAACTCGATGACCACCAACGGCGAGTCGCTCGGCCGCGACACGACGGTCATCTCGATCGTCCGCCGGGGTGAGCGCGCTTTCGTCGGGGCGGTCACCTCCAGTGAGGTCGATCCCGAGTCGGTCGCCGGGTTGGTGCAGGCCTCGGCGGCGGCGGCGCGTTCGGCGCCCGAGGCGAGAGACGCCGCGCCGGCGCTGCCCGGAACCGACGCGCCCGCCGACTGGCACGCACCGGTGCCGACAACCGGAGCGGGCGTGTTCGGCGATGTGGCGCAGAGCCTGGCGCGCGGATTCCGCGGCGCCGACACGCTGTACGGCTTCGCCCGCCACGAACTGGAGACGACGTTCGTCGCGACGTCGGGCGGCCTGCGGCGGCGCTACACCCAGCCCACCGGCACGGTGGAGATCAACGCCAAGCGCAACGGCGCGAGCGCGTGGTCGGGCGTCAGCACCGCCGACTTCGTCGATGTGCCAACCGATTCCATGCTCGAGGATCTGTCGATGCGGCTGGGCTGGGCCAACCGCACCGTCGAGTTGCCTGCCGGGCGCTACGAGACCCTGATGCCGCCGTCGACGGTGGCCGACATGATGATCTACCTGACCTGGAGCATGGACGGCCGCGGCGCCCAGGAAGGCCGCACCGCGATGTCGGCGGCCGGCCGGACCCGGGTGGGGGAGCGGCTCACCGACCTCGGGCTGACGCTGTACTCCGATCCCGGCGCGACCGACCTGCGGTGCGCACCCTTCGTCGCGACGAGGAGTTCCTCGGAGCGGGTGTCGGTGTTCGACAACGGCATGGACCTCGGGCGCGTCGACTGGATTCGCGACGGCACCGTCAACTCGCTGGCCTACCCACGTGCGGCGGCCGCCGAGTTCGGCGTGCCCGTCACAACCGCCGCCGACAACCTGCTGATGACGGGCGGTGCGACGAGCCTCGCCGACATGGTCGCGGCCACCGAGCGCGGGCTGCTGCTGACGACGCTGTGGTACATCCGCGACGTGGATCCCACGGTGCTGTTGCTGACGGGGCTGACCCGCGACGGCGTGTACCTGGTTGAGGACGGGGAGGTGACCGCCGCGGTCAACAACTTCCGGTTCAACGAGAGTCCACTGGACCTGTTGCGGCGCGCCACCGAGGCGAGCGCAAGCGAGGTCACGCTGCCCCGCGAATGGGGCGACTGGGCGACCCGCGCCTCGATGCCCTCACTGCGAATTCCCGACTTTCACATGT
Organism: Mycolicibacterium sp. YH-1; assembly: GCF_022557175.1. The sequence continues at coordinate 2,617,994 of NZ_CP092915.1, forward strand.
CATCGGTGAGCCAGGCGCAATAATCGCGTTCGTGCCCGAATCGCCGTACGACCTGCTGAGCCAGCTGACCGCGCTATCACCGCAGCGCCTGGGTACCGTCAACGCGCAGGTGCGCCAGACGTGCGCGGGGGCTATGACGCTGCCGCCGCTGCCAGCCGAGGACACCCCGTCGGCCGATGCGGCCGTGCGTGACTTCGCCGAACAGTTCGCCGTCGACGTGGCGGGGATCAGCCCGTCGCAGCGGGAGGCGTTCCTGGGCGCACTCGGCGCCGACGCCTTCGCCGGGACGGCACTGATATTCGTCGCCGACTGCGTGCCGCGCGTACTCGCGGGCCTGGAGGCGCTGGGCCTTCCGGCCGTGCCGGAACCCGATGGTTGGGACCACGACACCGATCCGATCGACCTGCTGCTCAACCGGTTCGCACCGACGGTGGGTGCCCTGCGATCGCTCGATCCCGTCACGACCGAGGTGGTCCGTCTGCGCGGCGCCGTCGCGCACAACTGCCGACTGTGCCGGTCGCTGCGTGAGGGCGCGGCCCTGGACGCCGGCGGCACGGAGTCGATGTATGACGACATCGAGCACTACGACACCTCGACGCTGCTCGACGAGCGGCACAAGGCGGCCCTGCGCTATGTCGATGCGCTGATCTGGACGCCGTCGCGCATCGACCCCGACGTCGCCGCGGGCGTGCGGGCGCACTTCACCGATGTCGAGGCGACCGAGCTGACACTCGACGTGATGCGCAACGCGGCCAACAAGATTGCGGTGGCCCTGGCGGCCGACGCCCCACGGGTGGCAGAGGGCACCGAGCGTTACCTGCTGGGTGCGGACGGCCAGCCGGTGTACGCCTGACTAGTCGGACTTCGCGGGCTTGCCCGCCTTGGCCGACGCCACCTTGCTCTTGAGGAACAGCGCCGGCAGGACGACCGTCGCGATCGCGGTGATGAGCCAGACCACGATGGTCGCGCCGACCCACGAGCCGATGCCGCGGATCGATATCCCGCTGGCGAACAGCGAGGCCAGCAGCAGCGCGGCGAACGTCGACACCAGGCCGATACCGCCGAGGAATGCCGACGCGTACCGGCTGGCCATCTTGAGGAAGAACGGCGAGAGGATCGCCTGGGCGACGGTGAAGATAACGACGGCGGCCAGGAAGCCGAGCGGTCGGATGGTCACACCGGGCACCAGCCACGCCGCGGCAAGAAGGCCCAGCGCCGAGGACCCGAGGAATATGGCGATGCGCAGCAGGAATCGGATCACGGCTGGCAGCCTAGTCCGGCAATGCCAAGCATGATCAGCATTCCGATATCACCTGGGAGGCGTCGCGCAGGCCTGTGCGACCATAGTGGCCGCGCAGATGCGCGACGGGGCGGTAGCTCAGTCGGTTAGAGCCGTGGACTCATAATCCATTGGTCGCGGGTTCGAGCCCCGCCCGCCCCACTTCTGTCCACTACGACAGTTCGCGTGCTCGCACGGCCTGTCGCCAAGCCGTGCGGACCGCTTGGAGCGCATCCGTTGCGGAGACACTGAGACGGGTCTGGCCGGCCAGCTGGGTTCGCCACTCGGCGTCCGATGGCGCGCCGCGGAACAGGTAGGGCCCCGGTGCCCTGTTAGTGGGTCCGTATCGCTGGTAGAGCGTTGCGGCAGTCGCGTCGATCGCCCCGAGTCGGCTGAGCGCCCACAGATCCCAGAGATCACGGGCGGCGTGCCGGTCGGCCCACGTCGCGGTCTTTGAAGCGGCGAATGCGGGCAGCGTGGGAACCAGCAGCTCGGCTACGGGAGCGTCGGCGTAGCGCTGGAACAAGTCCCGCCGTTCTGTTGGCCAGACCACTCGGTCCCGGGCCGACAGCAGCTGCAGGCGCACAGGACGTCCGTCTGCAGGCCGGAGCAGAACCGGGAGGGTGTCTGCGGTGTCGCTCAGTGCAGGCTCGACGATCAGCCTGCCGTGGCTCCGCGCTAAAGCGCGTGGGAGCGCGTCGTCGAGGTCGCGTGCGACGTCCTTTCGGCTGCCGACGGCGATGAGGTCGATGTCCTCGCTGAGCCGCCCGTCCGGGAGGTGGGTGCGGGCCAGGGCTGTGCCGCCGATGAAATGGATCCGGTCACCGAACTTGCGGCTGAGGAATGCGAGGACGTGGGAGATGAGATGGTCACGCTCGACTTGTTCGGCGGGGACGCCGAACTGTGTTGCGACCGAGTCGCGTTCGTCAGGATCTATGATCGATCCTCGCCCAGTCCTCGGCCCGGCGCAGGGAAGCCAGCCGGCGCTGTTCGGCGGCGAGGCCCTGGAGGCGTTTCTCGTCGCTGCGCGCGTAGAGGGCCGCGACGGCGGCCGGAACGTCGGCTTCGTTGTCGCCGAGGGTTGGGCGGTGAGCCAGGTCGAGGACGGTCTGTTCGGGTGTGGTCACCAACGCCGGCCCGAGTTCGGTGCCTATGCGTTCGGCGTCCAGGCTGCTCGTGTCGCGTTGGACGAACCGCACGATCGTGGTTCGGTCAGATAGCTCGATGAGACGGTGCTGGCGCGGCACGGCAACGATTGCCGTCGCCAGCGCGCGCGGCATCACGCCGTGCAGGCGCGCAGCGCTGAGGCCCATAACAACAACGTTGTCGAAGCCGTAGATGGCCGTCGCTATTCCCGCCGCAGCGGACTCTAGGTTTGGTATCCATTTGCGACCCAACATCTCCTGCGGAACAACGGCGTAGTACCCGTCGGCGAGGCGGTGAAGGACTCCTTGTTCGGCGAGCCGGACCAGTTGGGATCGAGGATGGGCGTACACAGCCTCGGCATCGCGCGGCCGGATTGTCTTCAGCGGGGCGTGTGCCAGGGCCGTGGGGAGCGGAGTGCTGTGCTTCGATGCCACATCCGCTCCTTGGGTATGCAAATCGTACTTCTATAGAGTACGAAATGCATAGTCACTGGCGCAAGGCTTGCTCCGCGTGCCACTCACCCTGACGTCGACTCCTCCTCACCGGGAGTCACGATCATCGGCACCTGCAGGACCCGCAGGATTCTGGCGGCCGTGGAACCGATGAACAGGCGGCGGGGCGGGGCTAGCCGGCTGGAGCCGAGCATCAGCAGATCGCCGTCCTGCCAGTCGAGCTCTTCGACGGCGGCTTCGATCGTCGCACCGTCGGCGACGACGGCCGTCACGTCGGCGCCCTCGGGCAGGGCCGCCTGCACGGATTCGAGGGTGGCGTTGGCGTGTGCACGGGCAGCCTCGACACCCTGCTCGCCGTGTTTGTCCAGCGCGACGAGTGACACCAGGCGCAGGGGCGCCCCGGTCGCCCTGCTCACACCCACTGCCATCTCGAGGAGTCGACGCGCGCCGGGACGGTCACCGATGGCACACGTGACGGCACGGACGCGTTGTACGTCGGAGTGCCGGGTGCCTCGCGGAGCCACGGCCACTGGGACCGGCGCGAAGTGCAGCAGGTCGTCGACGAGTGAGCCGAGCGACAGGCTCCCGACCAGTCCGCCCCCCGATCCGCCGACCACGATGGCCGCGGCCTCGAGCCGAACTGCTTCCGCGCTGAGTGCGCCGGCGACCGATTCCTCGACGAGGATCGCGCCCTGAGCCGGCACGTCGTCGGGCACGAGGCGCATTGCCTCGTCGAGCCACGCCGAACCCCGTTCGGCGAGTACGTCGTGGAACTTGTCCGACGTGACGCGTGGAGTCGTCACATCGTCAGGGGCCAGGACCATCCGCAGTTCCAGTTCGGCACCGAGGGTGCGGGCGAGCCGAACACCGAGTGAGACAGCGTCCGCGCCACCAGATGTCGCGAGATATCCGACGAGGAGCTTCATCGCGGCTCACCCGCCTTGCCGTGCTCGATGTGGGGGATCGGGGTGCCCTCCTCGGCGAGGGTCTCCTCCTCCATATTCATGGTGAGAGGCTTGCGCAACCCGCGGGTGGCGTACACCAGCACTATGAGGCCGACGACGAACCAGATCGCGCCGTAGAGGAGCGCGTCGACGTGCAGGTTGAGCCACAGCACCACTGTCAGAGACATGCCGATGACCGGCAGCACGATGTTCGTGAGGATCTCCGCAGGCGTGTTCCGCTTCTTCAACCGGACGGCGTAGTACAGGAGCACGGTCAGGTTGACGACGGTGAACGCGATCAGCGCGCCGAAGTTGATCATCGCGGACACGAACTCGAGCGTGAAGTTGACCGCCAGCAGTGACACCGCGCCGACGATGAGCACCGCGTGCAAGGGGGTCAAGAATCTCGGGTGGATGTAGGACAGGAATCGTGGGATCCGTCCCGTGCCGTTGCGTCCCATGACGTAGATCAGTCGAGAGACGCTGGCGTGCGAGGACAGGCTCGACGCGAACATCGCGGCGAGCGCGGCTGACACGAACAGGATCTTGAAGAACTCGCCGCCGACCTTGAGCGCGAGTTCCGGGAGTGTGTCGTCGGTGACCTCGAAACCGTCGAGCGTGGGGAAGGCGGCCTGGGCGAACCACGCGCCGAGGAAGAAGATCGCGCCGCCGATCAGCAGCGCGAGCACGATCGCCTTCGGCACAGTGCTCGGCGACTTGGCCTCCTCGCTGTACATCGTGATCGCGTCGAACCCGATGAAGGAGAAGCACACCACCGTGGCGCCCGCGGCGACCGCACCCATGTTCACACCCGCGTGATAGAGCGGTTCGAGCGTGAACACCGTGCCCTGGCCCAGGCCGTTGCGTATCTGCATGTACGCGAGCACGATGAACACGCCGATCAGCACGACCTGGAAGACGACGAGTACACCGTTGATGTTCGAGGTGCCCTTGATGCTCCAGGCGTTGAGCGCGGTGACGATGCCGACGTAGACGAGGACGAATATCCACGACGGCGCCTCGGGGAAGAACGACTCGAAGTAGATCCGGCCGATGACGGCGTTGACCATCGGCAGCAGCAGGTAGTCGAGCAGCGAGGACCAGCCGACGAGGAACCCGACGTTGGGGTGGATCACCTCCGAGGCGTAGGTGTACGCCGATCCCGCCGACGGATAGACACGTGTCATCCGGCCATAGCTGATCGCGGTGAAGATCATGGCGATCAGCGCGACGATGTAGGCGAGCGGGACCACACCGTCGGTCTCGCCCGAGACGATGCCGAACGTGTCGAACACCGTCATCGGGGTCATGTAGCCGAGACCGAGGCCGACGATCGCCCACAAGCCGAGCGAACGCCCGAGATGCGGAGTGCTGGATGGTTGCACGCGAGCGCCTTTCAGTCGACAGTTCGTTCGGGTCACACGGTGCGACAGTGGGCGTCGTCGTGAACCTCGGACGATCACGCTATCCCTGAGAGGGCGACCGCCGCGCGGTATTAGCGTGCCCGCGGAAGTCCGAGTTGTCCTGTCCTCACGGCAAGTTCACAGCAGACTCGCAGCTAGGTGCTGGCTGTCGGCTTAGAACGCCGGCGCGCCCGGGGGAGGTGGCTCCGGCGGGGGAGGCGGTGGCGGCGGTGGCGGCGGTGGTGGTGGAGCTAGGCCAGGGATCGTTATCGGCGGCAGCCCGGGGATCAGGATGACGTTCTCAGGTGGCGGTGGTGGGACCCCGGGCGGGGGTGGAGCATCCGGAGGGGGAATGAAGACAGGGGGTGGCACATAGCCGGTGCTGGTGTTGATCGTGATGATCGAGCCGGGGATGGTCCTGCCGCGTGGGGTCGTTCCGACCACGGCACCCTTCGAGGCGCTGTTGTTGACCGGCGTGGGTTGGTCGGCGACCTGGAAACCGGAGTCCTGCAGCCGTTTACGCGCCGCGTCGAGCTTCAGTCCTGTCACACTGGGTACCTCGCTGCCGGGGCCGCCGTCGACGTAGCGTGGGTCGGTGGGCGGCATGACCACGGGCCCGAAATCGTCGGCGATCGGATTCATCGCCCGATACCAGGTCAGCGCCGGCTCGGTGCCGCCAAACAGATCGCCGTCACCGCACTTGCGCAACGGGTACGAGCACAGACCTGACGGCGTGGAGGAGTCGTCGAAGATGTAGTTCGCGGCCGCGTACTGGTTGGTGAAGCCAAGGAATCCCGACGACCGATGCGACTCGGTGGTGCCGGTCTTGCCCGACATCGGCAGCGTCCAGCCCACCGAACCCGCTGCACCCGTGGCAGTTCCACTCGTGTGGTCCTTGCCCAGCGCATTGGCCAGCGTGTTGGCAAGGCCCTCGGGTACCGCCTGTTCGCACGGCGCAGTGTCGAGGCCCACTTCCTTGCCGTTGCGGTCGAAGACCTTGTCGATCGGTGTCGGTGGGCACCAGACGCCGCCCGAGGCCAGCGTCGCTCCGACATTGGACAACTCGAGCGCATTGAGCTCGAGAGGACCGAGCGTGAAGGACCCGATGTTCTGCCGCTTGACGTAATCGGCGATGCTCTCGTCGGAGTCCGGCTGATAGGCGTGGGCGCTGCCCGGTTCGGCGTACGACCTCAACCCCAGCCGGACCGCCATATCCACTGCGCGCGGCACCCCTATCTGGGAGATGAGTTTGGCGAATGCCGTGTTGGGCGACTGGGCCAGCGCGTCAGTAACACTCAACGGACTGGAGTACGCCCTGGCGTTTCTCACACACCAGGTCTCGCGCGGACACCCGGGGGTGTCACTGCTGCCGAGGCCCTTGCCCTGAAATGACGAGGGGACGTCGAGTTGAGCACTGATCCCCATCCCCATGTCGAGCGCGGCGGCAGTGGTGAAGATCTTGAATATCGACCCGGCACCGTCGCCGACCAGGGAGAAGGGTTGCGGTTGCACAGTCTGGTTGGCGTTGAGGTCGAGCCCGTAAGTGCGGTTATCTGCCATCGCGATCACCCGGTGCGCGTCCTTGCCCGGCCTGATCACGCTCATCACACTCGCGACGCCGTCGGCGGTGGGGTCTGCCGCCCTGTCGACTGCCGATTTCACGCTGGCCTGCACCGTGGGGTCGAGGGTGGTGCGGATCAAGTAGCCGTTGCGCGCGACCTCCTCCTTGCTCAGGCCTGCGCGCGCGAGGTAGTCAAGGGCGTACTCGCAGAAGAACGCGTTGTCTCCCGCGCCTATGCAACCCTGCGGCAATGGGTCGACCGCTGGGAGAACTCCCAGCGGCTGGGCCTTGGCGGCACGGAGTTCGTCAGCCCTGTCGGGCAGATACTCGATCATGGCGTCGAGCACGGTGTTGCGTCGCTCCAGGGCACCGTCCGGGTTCGTGTACGGATTGAGCATGCTGGTGGATCTGAGCAGGCCGGCGAGCAGTGCCGCCTGCTGCCAATTGAGCTGGCGGGCATCGATGCCGAAGTACGTGCGCGCCGCGTCCTGTACGCCGAAGGCGCCGTTGCCGAACGACACCAGGTTCAGATAGCGCGCCAAGATCTCCGACTTGGGGAGTTCCTTGTCCAGGGCCAGGGCTATCCGGATCTCGCGCAGCTTGCGTGCTGGGGTTATCTCCACCGCGGCCCGACGCTCCGCGTCTGTTTTCGCCTTGACCAGAAGGTTGTAGTTCTTCACGTACTGCTGCTCGATGGTTGATCCGCCACGCATCTGGTCGACGCCCCGCATGTAGCCGAAGAGTCCGTTCAGCGTCCCCTGTAGATCCACCCCATTGTGTTCGACGAAGCGTTTGTCCTCGATCGATACGATCGCCAGCTTCATGGTGTCGGCGATCCGATCGCTGGGCACCACCCATCGTCGCTGCTCGTACAGCCAGGCAATCGGCCTGCCCGCGGCGTCGACCATGGTGGAGACGGTCGGTGCGTCGCCCTGCAGCACCTCCGACGAGTCCTGCGCCACCATGTTGGAAAGTCGCGATGTCAACATCCCGACGCCCCCGACGACGGGGAATAGCAGTGCGGCCGTGAGAAACCCGGCCAGCACACAATGTGTGGCCAGTTTGGCAACCGTAGCCCCCCACCCCGGGCGCGGGTCGGACATGGCGTCAAGAGTAGGACGTTGAGGGTCCCGTGGTGTGCAGATCGCCCGCGTTTCATCAAGCGCGTCGGGGTCTCGGCGCGATCCTTCCCGAGTTCGGCTGCTCCACCGACCCCTCGCAGGGTCGGTGGAGCAGTCGAATCACTCTGTATGGGAACCGCTTTCGCGGCGTTGTGCGTGACCTCGCGGCCCGACGCGACGGACTAGGCGCTCACAGCGGCACCGAGCGGATCAGCTTGTGATTGATGAACTCTCGGATTCCGAGTGCTCCCAGCTCACGGCCTGAACCCGAACGCTTCGTCCCGCCGAACGGCAGGTTCGCCGCATCGAGGCCGACGCCATTGATGTAGACCATGCCGGTGTCGAGCGCGTCGGCAACTCTGCCCGCCTGCGCCGCATCACCGGTGAAGACATACGACCCGAGTCCGTAGGGCGTGTCATTGGCGATCTGCACGGCATCGTTCTCGTCGGCCGCGCGGTACACGATCGCGACGGGGCCGAAGAGCTCCTCGCGGTGCACCGGGTTGCTCGCGGCGACATCGGCCAGCACTCCGCACGTGTGGAAGGCGCCGTCGCGTGAACTCCTCAGCAGCGCAGTCGCGCCCGCCTCGATCGCCCGGTTCACCTGTGACTCAAGGATCTCAGCCGCGCGCACCGAGGACAGCGGGCCGATGGTCGTCTGCTCGTCCATGGGATCGCCCGGCGTCACAGCGGCGAGCTTATTGACGAAGCTCTCCACGAAGTCGTCGTACACGCTGTCGACGACGATGATGCGCTTGGCGCCGTTGCACGACTGGCCGGTGTTGTCCAGGCGCGCCTCGACCGCCGCGTCGACCGCTGCCGGGACGTTCGTGGCATCGAGCACCAGGAACGGATCGGAACCGCCGAGCTCCAGGACGACCTTCTTGACCGACCCGCCCGCGATGCGCCCGACCACCGCGCCGGCACGTTCGGACCCCGTGAAGCTCACCCCGGCGATTCGAGGGTCCTCGATCACACCGGCGAGGTCGTTCTCCGAGGCCAGGATCCTGGCGAAGACGCCATCGGGTGCCGCCGCCGCGGCGAAGGCCTCGGCAATCCTGCGGGAGGACTCCACACACTGCGGCGCCGGCTTGAGCAGCACGGTGTTGCCCACCGCGAGACTCGGCGCCGCGAACCTGGCGACCTGGTAGTACGGGAAGTTCCACGGCATGATGCCGAGGACGACGCCGATGGCCTGCTTCCTGATGAGTGCGCTGCCGTCGCCGTCGGCGAGCTCGATCGGCTCGTCGACCAACATGCTCTCAGCGTTGTCCGCGTAGTAGTCGTAGATGTCGGCACTGAACTCCACCTCAGCACGCGCCTGGGCGATCGGCTTACCCATCTCGCGGACCGCCGTCTCGGCGAGTTCATCCAGTCGGTCGCGGTGGAACTGCGCGACCTGCCGCAACACCGCCGTCCGCTCGCCGAGGGGGCGACCGGCCCAGGGCCTTTGCGCCGCGTGTGCGGTGCGGACGGCGGTCTCGAGTTCGGCGGCGCTCGCGAACGGATGCGGGACGCCAGCCTCGCCGGTGGCCGGATTCACGACCTGAAAGGGAACTGCTGAGGACATCTTCGATCTCCAGGGTTGAGAGTTGTGGATCTGGGACAGCGAGTCCTTGGGCGTCAGCCCACGGGCTGTCCCTCGGTGGCCGCTCCGTCGTCGAGCTTGTCGTAGAGGTCTGGGCGACGGGATCGGATGATCATCGCCCCGACAGCCCCGATCACGAACGACGCCAGCACGAAGCCCATGACGCCGTAGGCCTGGGCCTGGGTTCCGGTCAGCAGGCTGAAGTTGGTGACGACGAGCACCAGGATCACCCCGAGGCCCAGTGTGGACACGGCCGGCGCGATGACGGTGTGCCACACGCCCTTACCGGTGTCGACCCGGCGGAAGAACACCAGCATCGCGACGCTCACCAACGTCATGAGGATGACGACACCCAACGACGATGCCGCGCCAGCCAGCGTGAACACGACGGTGACCGGATCGAGTCCCGCGGCGATCGCGGCGATCAGGCAGGCGGCAGCGAAGGCCGACACCAGCAGTGACGCTCGCGACGGCGCGTGGTGCTTCGTGCTGACCTCGCCGAATGCTGCTGGAAGGACGTTCTTTTGGGCGAGTGCGAAGACGTACCGGGTCACGATGTTGTGGAACGACAGGGCGCAGGCGAAGAAGCTGGTCACGAGCAACACGCGGGCGATATCGGCCAGGATGGCGCCTGCGACACTCCCCATCAGGTTGAGCACGACGTTCTCGGGGTCGTCTGCTGAGGCTTGAACCACGGTGTCGACGCCAACGCCTGCGACAACACACCACGCGGAGACCGCCGAGAAGAGGCCGATGACGATGACGGCGACATAGGTTGCCCGCGGGATGGTGCGGTCCGGGTCGCGTGCCTCGTTGCGAAACACCGCTGTCGCCTCGAAGCCGATGAAGCTGTAGAACGCGAACATCACACCGAGGGCCGGGACGCCCGCCCCGAGGGTGCTCAGCGGCACGGACAGAGATGAGCCAGCGCTACCGCTGTGGACGAACACCCCGATGTTCATCGCCACCACAACGATGATCTCGAGAACGAGCGCGACGACCAGAACCTTGGAACTCAGCTCGATGTCGCGGTAGCCGAGGAGCGCGACGAGCGCGAGAAGCCCCAGTGAGAACACCCACCACGGAATACCGGTGGACAGGAGGTTCTCTGTCGCCACGCCGAAGTACGCAGTGACGCCTATGAGCAACATCGAGTAGGAGCAGACCGCGACCGCCGCCGCCCCCGTCCCGGTGATGCGTCCCAGACCGGCCTGGATGTACGAGTAGAACGCGCCCGCATTGGGAACGTAGCGGCTCATCAGCGTGAACCCGACCGAGAACACCCCCAGCAGGACGGTGCACACCAGGAAGTAATACGGTGCGCCACCGTTACCGCTCTGGGCGATCAGGACCGGCAGGTTGGCGGCGACCACAGCCAGCGGCGCAGCCGCCGCGACCACCATGAAGACGATCGAGGGAACACCCAGGTTGCGGCTGAGCAGGGAGAGCGGCGCGGTACCTTTCGGCGTGCCTGCCTCGGCGATCGGAGCTGAAGAGTTCGGACTGTCCATCGTGCATGTTCCTTAGGGGTCGGTCGAATCAGTTCTGATCCGGGATGAGCAGGGTGCGCAGTGCGGCGCCGGTGGCGAGTTCCTCCAGTGCGGCCGCGGCGTCCTCCAATGGGCGCCGCGCTGTGACGAGTTCGTCGATCTTGAGGTCGCCCGCCATGTAGCGATCCACGAGTTCCGGGAAGTCGATCGCCGGGCGGACGCTGCCGTAGTTCGAGCCGAGGATCCGCTGGTCGGCCTCCGCGAGCACCAGTGGCTCAAACGACGCCGTGGCGCCAGCCTCTGGAAGCCCGACGACGACTGCGGCCCCGCCGAGACCGAGCATGCGGATGGCCTGCTCGGTGGTGGTCGTCTTACCGATCGCGTCGAAGACGTAGTCGGCACCGTCGGGGAGGATCTCGCGAAGCGCCGCAACGGGATCGACCTTGGATGCGTCGATCTCATCGGTGGCCCCAAGGGTGAGGGCGAGTTCCGTCTTCTGAGGCTGGACGTCGATGGCGACGATCCGGCTCGCACCCGCCATACGCGCACCCTGCACGACGGACAGACCCACGCCACCGCAGCCGATGACAGCGACAGTTGCGTCCTTCTCGACCTGTGCGGTGTTGGTCACGGCGCCGACGCCGGTGGCGATCGCACAGCCGATGAGACAGATGACGTCCAGCGGCGCGTCCTTGCGCACGCGAATGGCACCGCTGGCGGGCACGATCGCCTCCTCGGCGAACGAGGACACCCCCTGGTAGTGGAAGATCGACTCACCGTTGTGGCGAATCCGCGAGGTGCCGTCTTGGAGAACGCCGCCGGGGGCGACGAGATTCATCGCCACCGAGCACCGGGCCACATGACCTGCCATGCAGTACCGACACTCGTTGCACGGCGCGACCCACGACAGCACCACGTGGTCCCCGACGGCGAGATCCGTGACGCCAGGGCCAAGTTCGGTCACCGTGCCACTGCCCTCGTGGCCCAGAACCATTGGCACCGGTAGCGGCCACTCGTTGCGAATGATGTGCAAGTCGGAGTGGCAGACGCCGGTTGCGGCGATCTTGACCCTGACCTCACCGGGGCCCGGCTTGTCGAGCTCCACATCAGCCAGCTCGACCTCGCCCGACTTGCCTGAGAACAACACTGCGCGCACTACTTCTCCTCGGTTTTGGGGGGATTTGATTTCACATCAACGACTTGACCTGCCTCGGCGGTCAACACCTCATCCAGGGTCGCCAGCAGGTGATCGGCGTGTTCAACCTGGAACGGCAGCGGCGGCCGGATCTTCAGGATGTTCTCCGAGGCTCCGGTCGCGCTGATGAGAATTCGGCGTTCCCGCAGTTCGTTGACGATGTTGGAGGCGGCGGGGGCGTTCGGCGCGCGGCTCTGCGGGTCGGTGATGAACTCGGCGGCGATGAACAATCCACTGCCGCGGACATCGCCCAGAATGGCGTGGCGCGTGGCGAGTTCGTTCAACCCAGCGAGCAGCCGTTGTCCAACGGTGTCCGCGTGGGCGATCAGGTCGTCGGACTCGATGACGTCGAGGACCGCCGCGGCCGCGGCGATGCTGACCGGATTACCCCCGAAGGTGTTGAAGTAACGGATATCTCGACCGAAGCGGTTCATCGCCTCGTCTGTGCCGATCACGGCGGCGATGGGGATGCCGTTGCCCATCGGCTTGCCGAGGACCACCAGATCCGGCTCCAGTCGGTGGCGGGAAAACCCCCACCACCCGGTGCCGAGCCGCCCGAATCCTGACTGCACCTCGTCGGCGATCCACAGCCCGCCCGCGTCGCGCACGGCTCTCGCGGCGGGTGCCAGGAATCCGGCGGGGTCGCTCTGCACTCCGTCGCTGGACAGCACCGAGTCAACGATCATGCCGGCCAGGCCGACACCACGTTCCTCAAGCGTTGTGATCGCGGCCCTGACGCGCTCGGCGAATGCCGCCCCGGCGAGGTCTGGACTCTCCCGATAGAGATCTGGAGCGTCAACGAGCACGACGTTGGGTCCGATCTCATTGTTCGGCCCCAGGCTTGGAGAGATCTGCGCGGCCGCCGCCGTTGTGCCGTGATACGCGTGCGAGGTGCAGATGATGCCTTGAGCGCCAGTCTGATACCGCGCGATCCGCAGCGCTAGGTCGACTGCCTCACTGCCGGTGCAGGTGTAGGTGACCTTGGACAGCGGGCGCGGGAAGAGCGCCAGCAGGCGCTCCGAGTACGCGATGAGAGGTTCCGTCAGGTACCGCGTGTGGGTGTTGAACACACCGAGTTGCTCGCTGACGGCCCGCTGAACATGGGGATGACTGTGGCCGACCACCGGCACGTTGTTGTAGGCGTCGAGGTACTCATTGCCGTCGGAGTCGTAGAGCCAAACACCCTCGGCCCGTGCGACGTTGACGGGTCGCCGGTAGAACAGCCGGTAGCTGGGCGCCAAGACCGCCGTGCGTCGTCGGTTGAGGAGCTTGCCGGGTTCGTCGAGCACATCCTCGTCGCCATTAAAGGCATTGGCCATGTAGGTCGGTTGCGAACTCACTTTTGCTGCACCTTCTCTGAGGTCGACAGTCCGCATACCGCATTCAGGTGCGCCCGGGCGTCGTCGGGATGGATGGTGAGGACCAGTTGAAGCGTTGGCAGTGTGTGACGCATCCGCATGCTGCCGTAGGCGGTCGGGTTCGTGCGCCCGCGGGTTGTCCAGGTCAGCGCCTGAACGCACAACCGCGCCACCGCCATCGGGTAGATCACGGCGAGCTCGTCCTCGGTCAGTGGGTTCACTCCGTGGTAACCGGCCACGACATGTCCGAGGGCAGCCAGCGGAGCGTCCTTGCGCAGCATCGCGTATGCGCCCGCGATCGCGACCTCGGCGACTCTGACACTGAACAGTGCGTCGTTGAAGTCCAGCACTCCCGCGATGGCCTGGTCGCCTCCGTCGCGAGCCTCGACCAGAACGTTGTTGTCGTTGAGGTCTTGGTGCACCACCGATGGTGGCAGTGTCGACAGGAGCGGCTCGATCTCGTCGAACCACTGCAGAACGGTGTGGATGTATGGCTCTTCCGCGAGGTAGGGATCGGCGTCGATGCACTCCTGGATGGCCTCGCGGGACCGCGTGATGTCCCAGTGGTGCGTGGTGGGTAGATCTGATGGCGGAAACCCGTTGAGTGCGTTGGTGACTCGGGCGGCGGTGGCGCCCAGCTCGGTGAGGAGATCATCGGAGTGATCGTCCACCCTCGCCAATTCGGTTCCATGTACCCAATTGAGGACGGAGAGTCGGCCATAGCCAGGACCTGCGTCGACGACGGTGCTGCGCGCACCGCTGTTGTTGGGAACGACTGTCGGAACCGCGACCGCCAGGTCCTGGTCGGCAACGTGAGCCAGGATGTCGTCCTGCCACTTCTTGTCGGTGCGGGATTCCCGGCGGACCTGGAGCTTCGCGAGGTAGAGGTCACCGGTGGTGGTGGACACCCGGTAGTTGCGATCGAGTTCGCCGCCGAGGAAGGCCAGCTTGACGGCTGAGATCCCGTAACACCCACTGAGGCGCTCTGTGAGAGCTGACACCCAGGCGTCGTCTGTGACGGGCGGTTCAGCTGGCGTGTGGGGCATCAAACTTCCTTCCGCTGCTCGGGTGACTGGTTCTCGAGCAGCCGTTGCGGTGTGGGGCACCACACATTCAAGAAGGTCAAAACGTCCTGGTCAATGCCAGATACGGCGCCAGAAATGCGCCTACACTGTGCGAAATGCACAATTACGGGGTTTCGGCGACCGAGCCGGACAGCCACTCAGACGGAAGGGGAGGCGATGGGTGAGGACCTCACGACTGAGCTGATCCGCACGACGGCTCGTCGCCTCCTCGAGGTTCGCATCGATGAGATCGTCGACATGACCGTGCAGCGGACGATCGACGACGAGCCGACCTACACGGGAGGGCCGGTCAGCCGTGACGACCTGCGCTATCACATGGACCGCACCATGCGACTGGCGCTGACCAGGCTGGCCGGCGGCGCCATCCCCGACTCGCTGCAGTCGGCCGCACTCGATGTCGGGCATATCCGCGCCCAGCAGGGGGTTCCCCTGCCCAGCGTCCTGCACGCGTTCCGAATCGACCTCAAATCGCTGTGGGAGGCACTCATTGCCGAGGGCCGTGCCATCGGCGCCAGCGCCCGTGCGGATTTCCTGGAGCGCTCGTCGTTGATGGTCTGGGAGGCGGTCGAGCTGAACACAGAGGAGGTGGTCCATGGCTACCAGAAGGCGCAGGACAGTCTTGACGAAATCCGTTCCGCCGCATTCGATCGGCTGCTGCTTGACTCGGATCTGCACCCGCAGGTCGTGGAGCACGCAGCCACGGTGCTCGGACTGCCGGTCGCTGGTCACTACGTGTGCGTGGTCGGCGCCTTCCCGATCCCTCGACCGGAGCTGGTGGCCGAGTGCGCCACCCGCCTGCAAGCGCGCGGGTACCCGTTCTACTTCAGTTGGTTCGCGCAGGAGCTGCGGGGAGTCGCCCATATTCCTGACGATCGTTCCGATGTACGCGATGACCTCTTCGCGCTGAGTGACCACGTCTGTGCGATCGCCCACGCAGACGGTCTGGGCGCCGTGGCTCAGTCAATCCGGCTTGCGCGCATGGCAGTTCGCGGGCGTGCGCACCCGGGGATCCAGTGGCTCAACGACAGCTGGCTCAATGCCGTAACCGCCGCGAACGCCGAACTGTCCGAGGCGATACATGCTGCCGTCTTTCAGCCGCTGGCCGCATTGAGTGCGGGGGAGCGCAGCGGGCTGCTGGAGACTGTCGGAGATCTCGTATCGCATGGCGGAACCATCGCGATGATCGCCGAACGAACGTATCGGCACCGAAACACCGTCCGCGCGCGACTGCGGACGTTCGCGGCGCTCACCGGACTGGACCTGACGACAACCAATGACTTGGCCACCGTGGCAATCGCCTTCACTGTCGACGCCGCGAGAGTCTCGCCGTAGCGACAGTCGTCAGTTGCCGAGCCTGGCGAGGTAGCGCAGCGCGCTGATCCCCGGCAGGAAGAAGTACGCCCCGCCCAACAACGTCGTGAAGGCGGGTAAGCCCTTGTGCACCTGGCGGATGGGGCGCTTGGGAATCGTGAAATCCAGTGTGCCGTCCTGGGCGCCGCAGATCGGATCGTGTTCGTTGCCGAGTTCGTGGAAGGTCTTGTCGTTGATCCACACGTTCTGGGCGAACTCGAACTGGCGCACCAGGCTCGCGCAGATGATGAACGCGGCGATACCGCGATCCTCACCGTCGTCCGGTGAGCCCTCCGGCAGGACGGGTCCGTAGGTCGCACCGCGGCGGATCATCCGGCGGCGGTTCATGTTGTGGGCGGTGTCTCGCGGATTGAGCCTGCGTGCGTGCGCTCCCAGTGGGCAGGCATAACCCAGCGGGTCCATCTCCTTGTAGTTGTAGTCGTTGTTGCGCATCGGGTCGGCGCCCAGTTCGGGATCGTCCTTGTCCGGTGCGAGCACCAGGGGTGCTCCGCTGCGCCACCGGCCCATGAACTTGGCGGCCAGCAGTTCCTGGCCCTCCGCGGTGTCGGCGTGCTCGCGCAGGTAATCGCGGAAGACGCCGACGTGCTCCTGCAGCCGTCGATACGCCATGTAGCTTCCGTTGCGTGACAGCACCTCGGGCTCAGGAAGATTGGCGACCGGGCCGTTCTCATCGGGATAGCCGAGGATGAACTCGCCGGGTTCCAGCGGCGCGCCGGAGCCGGGAGTGGGCTCCTCGCCGGAGCCCTTCATGACCGGTTGCGACAACCGGTCGCGGAAGCCGAAGTGGTCGTGCGCATAGTTGAACGGTGGTGTCGCGTTGAGGTCGAGGTAGGACAGCGACCGCACGCCGTCGGTGCGAGCGAGCAGTTCGTCGTGCGCCTCGATTGAGCGCTTGCACTGCTCGTCGGTGCGGGAGAACAAGATCGCGATCGCGTGACAGTCCTCGCCGGCCAGACCGCCCACCCAGTGTTCAGGTGCGCTCGTCCCGGTGTCGCCGAGGATCTGCGCACGCGACACCATGCCCTCGCGGAACTCGTCGGGGAAGGTGGCCAGCGACTCCTCCGGCACGCCGAGCGCACGCAGGCCGTTCCAGGTGAACGCCAACGTAACCCAGCGATCGGACTCGTCCATCGTGTCCTGCGCGGCCGTCGCTGACTGGACCTTGTCGAGCAACTCGGTCAGCCAGGCGCGCCCGCCGTCGGGTGTGTCGAACGTCAGGAACTCGTACCGGCCGGTGATCGCCGGGGTGCGGGTCAGCAGGATGTGCTGGATGTCGTCGAACTCGAGCATCTACTGCATCTGATCGAGCATGGTCGAGAAGGCCGCCTTCAGCCGCAGTGCCTTCTTGATTTCGTCGGCCGTCGCGTACGGGTACTCGCCGTACTCCAGGAAGCTGGGGAAGTGGTGGTCACGGACGAACTTGATGAACGCGTCCGGATTCTCCTTCCAATCCTCAGGGAAGCCTTCGAGATTCGTGAAAACCGTCGTGATACCGGTCGCGCTGAACAGCGCGACCGCGTCCTCGGTGTACTTGTCGAAGTCGGTGTCGAAGATGCCCTGGTACTGAAAGTGCAGGCCGGAGCCGACGTCGAACAGCACCCACCGGAGGTAGTGCAGGCGCAACGGTGCCAGTGCCTCGGGGCTGGCCGCAATCGTCTCCTCGATGGTCTTTCCGTAGGCGCGAACGGTCTCCTCGCGGCCCTCCTTGACCTTGGCGATGATCGAGAATCCGTAGCAGGCCGGCGTGCGCGGGAAAATGGGGCCGTACCGCCCCCGTTCGAGTTCGAAATACCCCTCTTTGGGTATCGCCATGGCGGCGGGCTTGGACCAATCTTCATCAGCCATTTTGGGTCCCCCATTTGACGGATTTAGTGAGCCGAATGTAGCACCGGTGTACCGCTGGCCAGGCAGTTTTGGCGTTCGCTCAACTACGGGTATCGGTGCACCGGCCGCCCCTAGCGGTCCGATTGCAATGCTGGGCAGGCAATTGTTTGCCCCCTTTTCAAGCACATTCAATGTCGAGGGCGCTCAGGCATGGCAGGCGCCGATTTCATCGCGACGACTATGCGGCGGGCTGCAGGGCGAGTAGTCTATGACCGTACGACCAAAGGAGTCATAGATATGGCAGTGGCGTTCACCGATCGCGAGAAGCGGGACATTGCAAAGGTTCTCGTCGAAACGGCCGAGGAGCTGTTCGCGACACAGGGACTCAAGAAGACCTCGCTAGAGGAACTGGTGGGTCCCGCGCGCATCGCCAAGGGCAGCTTCTATGCCTTCTTCGACTCCAAGGAGGCGCTCTACCTGGAGGTGATGTTGCGCCGCGCTCCGCAGATCGCCACGCGATTCACCGGCATGCTCGAGCGACCGGTCGATGAGGAGGGCCTGGTCACGGTCATGCACGCCATCGCCGACGTGCTCGTCGCCGATCCCTTCTACCGCAGACTGCTGTCCCATCCGGACGAACTCGACACGGTCACCCGTCGCGTCGGCCGAGAACAGATCGCACGCATCAGCCCGCACCTGCTCACCCCGCTCGTCGAGTATCTGGCCGCAGGTCAGCGCGACGGCGCCGTCGTCGACGACATCGCCCCCGAGGTTCTCGTCGACGTGATCCGCGCTGCCGGTCTGATCGTGATGCACCGCGACCGCTTCGCCACCGACTACCGCCAGGTTCTCGATGCCACGATCCGGTCCCTGGCGAGGGGAATGCTCCGATGAGAATTCTCGATAGATACGCACGCATGGCCGGCATGAGCGAACAGGCCTGGAAACGCCATGCCAACCCGTGGAGCGTGTGGACCCGGTTCGCCGCGATCCCGTTGCTCATCCTGTCGATCTGGAGTCGGGTCTGGATCGGTTGGTGGGCGCTCGCGCCACTCGCCCTGGTCATTGCCTGGCTGTGGTGGAACCCGCATGCCTTCTCGCCGATCGACAAGCCGACCGCCTGGTCGTCCAAGGGCATCTACGGTGAACGGCTCTGGCTGCAGCGAAAGTCGGGCATGCCGGTCGGCTTCTCTGTGGTTCAACGGTTCTGGAGTGTGGGCGCCGTCGCCGGAGCCACGCTGCTGATCTGGGGGCTCGTTGCGCTCGAGGTGTGGCCGACAGTGTTCGGCGCGACTCTCATCGTCTACGGCCAGCTGTGGCGAATCGACCGGCTCGGCATTCTTTACGAGCAGGAGGGTAGCCCCCAATTGCCAGACTCGCTCGGTTAGGGTTCGCCTGTTCAGGCGATGAAACCCGGCGTAGGAGTACCAAGAAGACATGGCGTACAAGGCGATTCGACGGTCCCTCACTGCCGGAGTGGCGATCGCGGGGGCGAGTGCCATCACCTGGTCGGCGGTTGCCGTCGTGCCCGCCAATGAGCCCGTGGTTGTCTCACACCGGGTCGTCGCCGCTACGGTCACCCCGGCGGGGTTGGCCAGCTCGTTGCAATTGCTTACCGAGGCCGCCGCCGCCACAGTCCAGCAGAGTGTCGACGGACTGGTCACCAAGCTTCCCGCGCTCTGGAACCAGGTGGACGCGCAGTGGGCCGACGTGGAGCTGACCCACTGGAACTACGCGCTCGTCGCCGACTCCTTTCTGATGCCCGTGGCTCCACTGTTGTTCGGCCCGCTCAACGACGCGGTCGCCGAGGTGGTGGCGCGCCAGTTCCCGGTGCTGGGGGACGAGATTCGGGCCATACCCGGACTCATCGAGTACGGCGTGATCAGGCTGATCGGCCCGCTGCTGAGCGCCATCGGCGGCGCCGGCGCCGCGCACGCCCAGATCTTCAAGTCGATGTCGAACTGGGAGCTGCAGCCGTTCTTCGAGGCGCTCGTCGCGGCGCCGGGCCACGTCATCGACGGTCTGCTGTTCGGCGGCTACGGCGACCTGCGGCCGCTGCTGACCGGCGAGATCGGCGGCACGCCGATTCCCGCCCCCGGCCTCCTGACGCCGTGGGGTAAGCCGCCCGCGCCGCGCGACATCAAGTGGGCGCCCGACGCGCCGCCGGTTGTGGTCGAGTCCGAGACGGTCGTCGAGTTGGTCACCGACACGACGATCGTGCAGGACGAGGTCGTCGTCGAGCCAGTCGAGCCGGTCGTCGAGCCCGTCGCCGAGCTGGTCACGATGGCTGAGGCGGTCACTGAGGCAGTCGAGGCGGTGAAGATCGCTGAGCCGGCTGAGGCCGTCGCCGAGGAGGAGACGCCCAAGGGCGCCGTCACCAAGGACGCCGCCGCCACCAAGGACGCCGACGTCGCCAAGGACGCCGAAGCCACCAAGGACGCCGCCGTCGCCAAGGACGCCGAAGCCACCAAGGAGGCCGACGCCACCAAAGGCACGGAAGCTGCCAAGGACACCGACGACACCGAGTCCAAGCCCGCCCCGACGCGGAAGCGATTCGGCGACAGTAATTCTCGCGGCACCGTGCGCGTCAGTGCCCCGAAGGCTGACGCATCCACCTCGCGTGACTCAGGCAGCGCCTCGTCGAGCGACTCAGGCAGCGAGTAGACACTCTCACCGCGCCCAACGTGAACTTGTTGTCGAGGATCGAGTGATTTCTCACCATCGACTTCACGTTCGGCGGATCAGTTGACGCTGGAGCGTCTCCGCCACGCGCGGTAGCCACGGTGGGCGGTGAACGCCCCGATGATCGCGGTCACACACCACACCGCGATGGCCGAATAGGCCAGTGGTGCAGACAGATCGCCGATCGATGCGCCCAGCGCGGTGTAGACGAAGGCCCGCGGCGCCGACCCGATGAACGCGCCGACCGCCATCTGCCACAACGGCACCCCGAACGCGCCGAAGGCGTAGGAGGCCAGCGCGTCCGAGACACCCGGGATGAACCGCTGACCGACGACCGCCCACAGCCCCCGCCGCTGGATCTGCTGATCGAGTAGGTCAGCACGGTCGGTCCCGAGCAGTGCACGCGCGCTCTCGCGGCCGGCGCGGCGACCGATGAGACTGGTGATCATCGCAGTGCCCATCGCCGAGCCCAGCGTGACGAACGTCCCGAGCACGGGACCGAAGAGCACACCGCTGCCGGCAGCCAGGATCGGGCCGGGCACGAATACCGCACCCAGCACGGCGGACATCACGACGTAGGCGAGTGGGGCCGCGGGGCCTGCGGCCTGGATCGCGTTCCGCACACCCTCGACGTCGATGACACGCGTCACCGCGACTAGATAGAACAGGCCGAGCAGGAACGCCGCGAACAGTGCCAGCCGCAGGATGTGGCGCCGCCGGGACGGCCCGGGCACTGGGGCCGGGGCATCGGCGGGGGCGGGGTCGGAGTCCGGGTCGGAGTCGGTCATCTTGACCCGATTCTTTCCCATCACCGAAAAACCATTTGCGGCAACCTCGTCCACAGCCGTTGAATCGACCCCATGGGTGGGGGCAGCGGGTGACCGAGTGGGGCTGGCGGCGGTTGTGGTGCATACCGCAGATGTCGCGTGAGTGCAGCCCGGAGCACGACTTTGGGCACCTCGAACTCGACGCCATCGGTTCGGCATTCGGGCGAGATCGAACCCGTCGGGCGCTGTCGGGGGTGGGCTCACGCATCGAGCCCTGGTCGTCGACGATTGTCGACGACCTGACCCGCTGACGTCAGACCCGCACCCCCGAGGACGCGCCGACCAGGCCACCGTCGATCACGAGGTCCTGCCCGTTGATGTAGGACGCCGCTGGGGACGCCAGGAACACCACGGCTGCGGCGACGTCCTCGGCAGTGCCGAACCGCGCTGCGGGGATTGCAGAACGGATGTCATTGTGTGCGTCGTCGGCGACGTTGTCGTGGAACATCGGCGTCGCGATGTACCCGGGGCTCACCGAGTTGACCCGGATCCGCCGCGGGGCAAGTTCGGCCGCCAACGTGCGGGCCAGGCTGTGCACCGCAGCCTTGGTCGCTGAGTACAGCGTCGCTCCCGCCATCCCGCGGTGCAGTGTCCACGATGCGTTGACGATGATCGCCGAACCATCGGCGAGCAGCGGCAGGGCCTTCTGGATCGTGAAGTACACGCCCTTGAAGTTGATCCCGACGATGCGGTCGAACTCCGCGCCGGTGACCTCGTCGGCGGGCTGGAATGCCGCGACCCCCGCGTTCGCGAACAGCAGATCGAGGCGGCCGAATCTTTCGGCGACCTCGGCGATCGCCGTATCCAGGGCTTCGGAATCGGCGGCGTCGGCGGCGATTCCGAGCACGCGGTCGCCGCCGCCGAGGTCGGCGCGTGCCGCCGCCAGACGCGCGGTGTCGCGTCCGGTGATGGCCACCCTGCCGCCGGCCCGCAGTAGGAGGCGTGCGGTCTCCAGGCCCATCCCGCTGGTGCCGCCGGTGATCAGGGCCGTGGTCGGTGAGTGAAAGTCGTTGTCGGTCATGACACCAGCGTGGGTGGTGTCGGCCGCCGCAACCAGTGCGGACTCAACATGGGACCGCCACCACCAGGATGATCAGGGACGTGGGTTGTACATCTCCACAAACCACTGTGGCTGGTCGACGATCCGCATGGTGGTGGTGTCGAAGTAGAGGTCGCCCAGTTCGGGGTGGCGGACGGCCTTGACGGACTGGGATGCGACGCCGACGTCGTGGCGCGCCCACATCGCCGCGAACTCAGGGCTACGGGAGCGCAGGTCGTCGATGATCCGGCCGAACTCGGGGTCGCCTGGGAAGTGCGCGGCATCGGCACGGAACGCCGCCACCACGGCGGGAGCGGCGGTGGCCCACGACGCGTGGACACCGCGGTACCGCTCGTTGGTGAAGAACGCCACCAGACAGTTGCGGTCGTCGTCGCCCAGGCCGAACACCGTGCGGGTGGCGTCGTTGACGGCGAGCACGTTCCAGTAAATGTCCCGCAGAATGGCAGGCCTGGGCAACCACGCGTCGAGCAGATTGCGTAGTTCGGGTGGGATCGCAGTCTGGCGGTCGGTCGCGACCGGGGGTGGGTTGAGCCCGGCGAGCAGGTAGAGGTGCGTGCGCTCGGGCTCCGCCAGCCGCAGCGCTCGGGAGATCGCGTCGAGGACGTCGGCTGAGACCTTGATATCGCGTCCCTGTTCGAGCCAGGTGTACCAGGACAGGCCGACCCCGGCCAGCGATGCGACCTCTTCGCGTCGCAGGCCTGGCGTGCGGCGGCGACCGACGTCGACGATGCCGACGTCCTGTGGTGTCAGCCGCTCGCGGCGAGTGCGCAGGAAATCGCGGAGCTGACTGCGACGGTCGTCCCGCGTTGATGTCGGCTCCACGATCGACAGGTTAATGTCACGCCGCACCGACGTCAGCCGCGCGCCGAACCCTCCAGCGGTCCGCCGTCGACTGCCTGAAGCAGACAGATGACGGTACTGGGCAGGGGAATCGCGCCGGTGCGATCCTGCTTCGAGTCGATGAGGTAGGTGACGGACAGGGTGCGTTCGGCGGCGCCGCCCGTGTACTGGTCGACACCCGCGGCACATGCCCGATCCGCGACGTCGGCGATGGCGGCGTTGACGGCGACGGGCGCCAACAGGTACACCTCGGCCCGATGCGGGCCCGAGCAGTCGACGGCGGTGACTGTGGCCTCGCCGACATCGACGGCGGGTACCTCGGCGACACACTCACCGACCTGCAGGTCGACCCACTGCTTCGTTTGCGGGGCGGACGGCGGGGGACCGGCTGCGGCGGTCGAAGACACCGAAGCGGGTACCGACACCGGTGCGGCGACCGACGATTCGCCAGACCCGGAGTCACTCGCCCCGCAGGCAGTAAGCAGTGCGACGGCGGTGAGTAGCGCCCACCTGCCGCAACGACTCTGGATTCGCATGCCCGCCTCCGATCCGCGCCGGTCGACTAGCGGTTGAGTCTAGGCCCGGCAGTCGCTGTCACGTCATAACTGCGGCCGCGATCCCATGGCGGAGGTGTGGAAATCGGGTCAGTGGGTACAGACGTCTTGCGCAGCACCGGCGCCCCGTGAGGCGCTGCCCACCGACTGAGCCCGAAAGAGAAGTGAATGCGACGACCAGCGGCCGTGACCGCCGCCATGGTCGCGCTGCTCGTGGCAGTCCTGGTGTCGGCGTCATGCGCCCCCGCACAGCGAGTGAATCTGGGTGACTCCGCGGGCAACCTGATCGCTGCGATCGCCGGTGAACCCGATCAACTCGACCCGCAGAAGACCAGCTCCTACTTCTCCTTCGAGGTTCTCGAGAATGTGTTCGACACGCTCGTCGAACCCGATGCGAACCTCGAGATGCGGCCCGCGCTGGCCGAGTCGTGGGACGTGACACCAGATCAGCTGACGTGGACCTTCCACCTGCGCGACGGTGTGACGTTCCATGACGGCAGCCCGCTGCGCGCCGACGACGTCGTGTACTCCTACCGGCGGATCATCGACGAGAAGCTGTCCAACGTCGACAAGTTCAGCGCGGTCGCCGACGTGAGCGCGCCCGACGAGGACACCGTGCTGATCCGAGTCAAACAGCCCACCCCGAATCTGCTGACCAACCTCGGCGGGTTCAAGGGCATGGCGATCGTGTCGCGCGCCAACGTGGAGTCCGGCCAGATCGCCAGGCATCCAGTGGGTACCGGTCCGTTCGCCTTCGTCGCGCAGCGCAGTGGTGACTCGATCACGTTGGCGGCCAACGCCGATTACTGGGGCGGCGCCCCCAAGGTGCCAGGCGTGACGTTCCAGTTCATCTCCGAGCCCTCGACCGCGCTGTCGGCTCTGCAGGCAGGCGAGGTCGACTGGACCGACTCGATACCCACTCAGCGCGTCGCGCAGCTCGCCGGCGACGACTCGATTCACCTCGCGGTGACCCCGAGTAACGATTACTGGTACCTCGCACTCAACGAGGCTCGCCAGCCCTGGAACGACGTGCGGGTTCGGCGGGCCATCGCGTACGCCATCGACCGCGACGCCATCGTGGCCGCCACCAGCTACGGCACGGCCGTGGCCAACCAGCTGGCGATCCCCGAGGGCAATCCCTGGTACATCCACTACGACGCCTACCGCTATGACATCGAGGAGGCCAAGCGCCTGCTGGCCGAGGCGGGTACCACGCCCACCAACATGGACATGCTCGTCACCAGTGAGTACCCGGAGACCGTGACAGCGGCCCAGGTGATCGCCGACAACCTCAAACCCCTTGGCATCACGGTCAACATCCGCACCGTCGACATGGCGACCTGGCTCGACGAACAGAACACCGGCAACTTCGACATGTTGATGATGGGCTGGCTCGGGAACATCGACCCCGATGACTTCTACTACGCCCAACACCACACCGGCGGGTCGAGCAACGCGCAGAAGTTCTCCGACCCGGAGGTCGACCGCCTGCTGGATGCCGGCCGCGTGCAGACAGCCCGCGACGCGCGCGCCGATGACTACGCCAAGGCCGCCACCCTCATCGCCGATCGGGTCAGCTACATCTACCTCTACAACCCGTCGGTGATCCAGGGGTGGACGCCGGCACTCACCGGCTATGACGCGCGCCGCGACGGTGCGATCCGGTTCCGCACCGCTGCCCTGGCCGGGGACGACGACCAATGACAGACAGCGACCAATGACCATGCCCGCGTTCATATCTCACCCCGCCATGCAGTTCCTGGCCCGACGGGTGGCGTACTCGCTGGTCGTTCTGGTCGGCGTGCTGATCGTCGTGTTCGCCCTAGTGCACCTCGTCCCCGGCGACCCGGTGCGCATCGCGCTGGGCACGCGCTACACACCCGAGGCCTACGACGCGCTGCGGGCGGCCAGCGGGCTGGACCGGCCGATCGTCGAGCAGTTCTTCGGCTACATCGCGTCGGCCGCGCGCGGTGACCTCGGCGTCAGCTTCCGCAATGGCGATCCCGTCGCCGAGATCCTCATCGAGCGCCTACCCGCCACGGTGTCACTTGCCGTCGTCGGCATCCTGATCGCCCTGTGCATCGCGCTGCCCGCAGGCATCTCGTCGGCCCTTCGGGAGGGCAAGCTCAGCGACGCCATCGTCCGCGTCACGAGTCAGTTCGGTGTCTCAGTACCCGACTTCTGGATGGCGATCCTGCTCATCGCGCTGTTCTCCACGACGCTGGGGTGGCTGCCCACATCGGGCTACCGACCGCTGTTCGGTGATCCCGCGGGCTGGCTGAGTCACATCGTCCTGCCCGGTCTCACCGTCGGACTGGTGGCGGGGGCGATCATGACTCGCTACGTCCGATCGGCCGTACTCGACGTCGCCGCAATGGGTTACGTGCGCACCGCCCGATCCAAGGGGCTGTCGCCTGCGGTGGTGACCTTCCGGCACACCGTCCGCAACGCTCTGGTCCCGATCCTCACCATCACCGGGATCCAGCTCGCCACCATTCTCGGTGGCGTCATCGTCGTCGAGGTGGTGTTCGCCTGGCCGGGCCTGGGTCGGCTGGTCTACAACGCCGTCTCGGCGCGGGACTACCCGGTGATCCAGGGTGCGGTGTTGTTGATCGCCGCACTGTTCCTGCTCATCAACTTGGTCGTGGACCTCCTCTACGCCGTCGTCGACCCGAGGATCCGGCTGTCATGACCGACGAGACGCTGAATCAGCCGCGCATCACCTCGTGGCGGCTGCTGCTCGGCAACCCCGTCACGGTGGCCAGCGGCGCCCTGCTCGCGATCGTGGCAGTCATCGCCGTCGCCGCGGAATGGATTGCGCCGTACGGTATCAACGACGTCGACGTTCCCAGCGCGTTGCAGGGACCCAGTGCCGCGCACTGGTTCGGTACCGACGAACTCGGCCGCGATGTGCTGTCGCGCGTCCTGGTGGCAGTACAGGCGTCGATGCAGGTTGCCGTCGTCAGCGTGGCGTTCGCCGTTGTCGTGGGAGTGACGGTCGGGGTGATCGCCGGATATCGAGGTGGCTGGCTCGACACGGTGTTCATGCGCGTCGTCGACGTCATGTTCGCGTTCCCCGTACTGCTGCTCGCCCTGGCGATCGTCGCGATCCTGGGGCCTGGCGTCACCACCACGATGCTGGCCATCGGTGTCGTCTACACGCCGATCTTCGCGCGGGTGGCGCGAGCTAGCACGCTGTCGGTGCGCGTCGAACCGTACGTTGCGGTATCGCGCACCATGGGCACCGGCCACGCGTACGTGCTGGCCCGCCACATCCTGCCCAACATCGCGGGTCCGCTCATCGTCCAGACGACGCTGTCCCTCGCGTTCGCCATTCTCTCCGAGGCCGCACTGTCCTTCCTGGGCTTGGGAATACAACCTCCGGAGCCGTCACTGGGGCGGATGATCTTCGACTCGCAGGGCTTCGTCACGTTGGCGTGGTGGATGGCGGTGTTCCCCGGCGCGGCGATCTTCGTCATCGTCCTGGCGTTCAACCTGTTCGGTGACGGACTACGGGATGTCCTGGATCCCAAACAGCGAACGATGCTGGAATCGCGGAGGAATCAGTGACGCCGACACCGGGGGAGACCGGCCCCATCCTTGCCGTCAAGGATCTGCACGTGCGGATCGGCCGGCGCGACATCGTCCGCGGTGTCACGTTGAGCGTGGCCGCCGAGCAGACGCTGGGAATCGTCGGCGAGTCCGGATCGGGCAAGTCGATGACGGTGCTCGCCGCGACCGGCCTCCTCGACGCGCCCGGCGCCGTCGCCACGGGGTCGAGCACTCTTGCGGGCACGGGGGGCTCGGGGCGCACTGAACTCGTCGGAGCCTCCCCGCGGGTGCTGCGCGGCGTGCACGGAAGCCGGATCGGCTTCGTTTTCCAGGATCCGGGCACCTCGCTCAACCCGCTGCTGACGCTCGAACGCCAGATCACCGAATCGGTCGAGACGCACCGTCGGGTGACGCGCCGCGAGGCCACCTCCCGTGCCCTTGAACTGCTCGAGGCGGTCGGCCTGCCCGACCCGCAGGCCCGGCTGCACTCCTACCCGCATCAGCTCTCCGGCGGGCAGCGCCAACGGGTGATGGTGGCGATCGCGCTGGCGTGTGACCCCGAACTGCTGGTCGCCGACGAGCCGACGACAGCACTCGACGTGACGACGCAGGCGCAGATCATCGACCTGATCCGCACCCTGCAGCGCGACTTCGGCACCGCGGTGGTGTGGATCAGCCACGACCTCGGTGTGATCGGCCAGGTCGCCGACGACGTCACGGTGCTCCGCGACGGTGCGGCCGTTGAGCAGGCACCGGTTCTCGACGTGTTCGACCGGCCCACAGCGGACTACACCCGCGAGCTGCTTGCCGCCCGGCCACTGGTCGGGACGGGCGGCCCACCGCCTCCCGCGCCGGACGCCACGGTGCTGCTCGACGTCAGTGATCTCGACGTCCGCTTCCCGGTGATCACGCCGACTGGCCGCAGCACCGTCCACGCCGTGCAGGACCTGTCCTTCCAGATTCGGCGTGGCACCACGCTCGGTCTGGTCGGCGAGTCCGGCTCGGGTAAGTCGACGGTGGCGGCCGCGCTGACCGGGTTGGTCGCCCCGGACCGCGGTCGGGTGTCCCTGGACGGCACTGACGTCCTGGCGGTGCGGGGCCGCGCGCAGAAGGCGCTACGTCGCCGGATCAGCCTGGTCTTCCAGGACCCGTTCTCGTCGCTGGATCCACGGCGGACGGCGGGCACGGCGATCGGGGAGCCGCTGGCGGTGCACCGCATCGTGTCGGGCCGGCGGCAGCGTGCGGCGCGTGTGGCCGAACTGCTCGATCTCGTCGGACTGCCCGCATCGTTCGCGTCGCGGTATCCCCATGAGCTCTCCGGTGGTCAGCGTCAACGGGTGAGCATCGCCCGGGCACTCGCCCCCGATCCCGACCTGATGATCCTCGATGAGTCCACCGCGTCGCTCGACGTGTCGGTCCAGGCGCGGGTGCTTGATCTGCTGGCCGACCTGCAGCGCGACATGAGCCTGACCTACCTGTTCATCGGCCACGACCTGGCGGTGATCCAACGGATGAGCCATGACGTGCTGGTGATGCGGGCCGGACGAGCGGTGGAGTACCGACCCGCGACGGAACTGTTCGCCGCGCCCGAGCAGGAGTACACCCGAGCGCTGCTCGCCGCGGTGCCACCCGCGCGGCCCGCGACATTGCCTCGGCTGTAACGGATCCACCGAATCGACGATGGATGTAGTGAAGCCGCGGCAGCTGCTGGTTCAGGGCCAGCGTTGGGGGAGATGGCTGCGCATGGAAGCAGTGGCGGAGACGTCATGCTCCGTGAATTCAGAGGAGTAGACGCACGATGCGTGCACCAAACTGGGATCTTCGTAACCGGGGTGTCGCCATTCTGGCGTCGGGCGTCGTCGTCGCGATGACGGCGCTCAACGTCGGCCTCGCGCCCGCGTCCGCCGATCCAGACGACGGCCACCGCGCGCCGACGACGACGGTCGCCGTGCCCGAGCCGGAGGCCGCGGCACCGGAGACGCAGGAGAAGCCGGCCAAGCAGGAGAAGCCGAGCGCCGTCGAAGAGGCGCCACCGGCATCGCCCACAGCCACTGCGCCAGCGGTCACTGCGCCGACGACCCCGCCTGACGTGGAGCAGACCCCGCAGACGCAAACCCCACAGACGCAGACTCCGCAGACCCAGGTGACGCCCGAGACGCAGGTCGAGGCCGAACCGGAGACGCAGGCACCCAAGCCCGCGCCGCCGACACAGACGCAGGCACCCAAGCCCGCGCCCGAGACGCAGGCGTCGAAGTCGCCGACCACGACAGCGACGAGCGTCGTGCCGTCGGCCACGCCCTCGGCGACGTCCGACCCTGAGACGGCCACGTCCGCCTCGGAGACGTCCACGCCCCCGGCTGACCGCGTGACACCGGCCTCGGAGCCCAGCGAGGCACCCGCCGCTCCGACGTCTCCGACAACGCCGACCTCTCCGACAACGCCCACGACGCCGACGTCGAGCACCGAGCCGGAGGCCGCGGACGCATCGAGCCCGGAGCAGTCGACCTCTTCGAGCGTGTCGCGGGCGGCCCGCGAGATCGAGGCCGTGGCACCGGAGACGGTGGAGGCGCCCGCACAGGACGTCGAGATCGCCAAGGCCGCGAAGGTCGTCGAACAGTCTGAGCCGGCGCCCGCCGAGGTCGCCGATGTCGCGGCCATCGCCAGGATCATCGACGTGCCCACGCTTGACCGCCAACGGCGCGACAACGACCTGCGTGCCAACGACAGGGTTCGCCTGGCGGGGGCGTGGGACCGCAATGTGCGGCAGTGGAGCCCGGACTGGGTGCAGTACGACGACTACTACCGGCCGGTGTTCGCCAACCCGTATCGCGATCCGGTGCAGATCATCTACGTGTATCAGAATGCGCAGCGCATCCTGAGGATTCCGCCGCTGTCGCGCATCGTGTTGGAGGTCGCCCAGTACGCGGCGTACAGCTTCACCGCCGTGGTGATGAACGCCGTCAACACCGCGGTCAACGTGGCGGTCGGCAGCTTCTTCGGGGGTGGCTTCTTCCCCGGAATCGGTCTGCCCCCGCCGCCCCCGCCGCCTCCGCTGCTGCGCTATGACAACGTGCCGGTCTTCGTCAACTACTCGCAGCAGCGGTACGAGCCGTTCCGTGTGCAGCGCATCATCGACGTGGGCCCCGACACCCGGTACGGCGAGCACAAGGTGCTGCTCGACGGCGTCACTCCGGCGTGGGGTCAGTGGAACAAGACACCAAGCGGCGAGCGTCAGTTCGAGGTGCACCGGACACAGCAGTTCCCGGGTCTCGACGAACCTCGCGAAGCGCCGCTGCCGGGTGACTACCAGCTGCGGCTGGCCTCCGACGACTCGGCGTCGAGCGGATTCACCGGCCGCGACGTGTATCTGATGGCAGCGGCTGTGCTGTGCGCCCTGCTCAGCGCTGGCGCGGTGATGCTCAGCGTGGCCATCGGGCGGCGCCGCAACACCTGATCCAGCAGGCGATTTCGGCGCGCTAAGGAGCGCGCAGCGCTCCAAACCGCGCCGAAATCGCACTGGGAGACGATCGAAACGCAAGAGCCCGGATGCCAGTCGGCATCCGGGCTCTTGTGCGTCTCGGGGTGTACTACCGGGCTACGGGCCAGCCCCAGACGGACATGTCGCCGCGAGGGTATTCCATGCACACGTCGGTGGCCTTGGCCACCACACCCTTGTTGTTGAAGAAGATCTTCGCCCAGTTGCCCCATCGGGTGGCCACCTGCTCGTAGTACACGTTGGTGGCGGTGTTCTCGGAGTACTGGCGACGACCGGCGGCGTCGAGCGAGTAGAACCAGTGGATGCGGTCGACAGCCATCTGCTGGATCTCCGGCGGCCGGTTGTTCTTGTCGATGATGTAGCGCTCGAAGTAGATCGGGCTGGTGTCACGCGCGGCGGCTAGGAACTGCTCGGCGTCACACTGGGTTTCGATCTGACGCTTCGGGATCGGGTAGTCGTCGGTCGAGTCAGCGGTGGCCGTCCCGGCGAACGTCGTCGCGGCGATGGCACAGGCGGCAGCGGCGAGGCCACTCCGAAGCGAGAGACTGCGCATGCTTTTCATAATGCTCCTTGTCGTCATGCGGTCGGAACCGATTCGGGATTCTTGTTGGCGGAGGGTGGGGGAGTCGGCCACGGTGCGGGAAGTGGTCGGGTGCGCACGTTCTGCGGCCACCAGAACCACCGACCGAGGATCGCCGCGATGGACGGCATCATCAACGACCGGACGATGAGCGTGTCGAACAGCAGGCCCAGGCCAATTGTCGTACCGACCTGACCGATCACTGTGAGTTCGCTTACGGCCATTGACATCATCGTGAAGGCGAACACCAGACCTGCCGAGGTCACCACCGATCCCGTACCGCCCATGGAGCGGATGATGCCCGTGTTCAAGCCGGCGTGTATCTCCTCCTTGAAGCGCGCTACCAACAACAGGTTGTAGTCGGCGCCCACCGCAAGCAGGATGATCACGGCCATCGCCATCACCATCCAGTGCAACTCGATGCCCAGCAGGTGCTGCCAGATGAGCACCGACAGGCCAAACGACGCACCGAGGGACAGCACCACGGTGCCGACGATGACCGCCGACGCCACGACGCTGCGCGTGATGAGCAGCATGATGATGAAGATCAGCGCCAATGCGGAGATGCCGGCGATGATGAGGTCGTAGTTATTGCCGTCCGACATGTCCTTGAACACTGCCGCGGTACCGCCGAGATACACCTTGGAGCCCTCAAGTGGGGTGCCCTTGATGGCCTCCTTGGCGGCCATCTTGATGCTGTCGATCCTCGCGATTCCCTCGGGGGACATGGGGTCACCCTCGTGGACGATCATGAACCGCACCGACTTGCCGTCGGGTGAGATGAAGTTCTTCATACCGCGCTTGAAGTCCTCGTTGTCGAAGATCTCCGGTGGCAGATAGAACGAGTCGTCGTTCATCGACGCGTCGAACGCCTCGCCCATGGCGGTGGAGTTCTCCTGGCCCTCGGCCATCTGATCCTGCATGCCCTTCTGGGTGGCATACATCGTCAGCATCATGGTCTTCATGGTCTTCATGGTCGAGATCATCTCGGGCATCAACGCGACCATCTGCGGCATCAGCGTGTCGAGCCGTTCCATGAGCGGCAACAGCTCTTGGATGTCGTCGGTCATGGTGTTGATGCCGTCAAGGGTGTCGAAAACCGATCGGACGGCCCAGCAGACCGGGATGTCGTAGCAGTGCGGTTCCCAGTAGAAGTAGCTGCGCATCGGACGGAAGAAGTCGTCGAAATTGGAGATGTTGTCTCGCAATTCGGCGATATCGATCGTCATGTCCTTCATCTTGCCGACCATCTGATGCGTGGTATCCGCCATCTGCGCGGTCAGGCTCGACATCTTTTCCATCGTGTTGACGGTTTTTTCCATCTCGTTCGCCTGAACGAGCATGTCCGCCATGCGGTCCTGCAGATACTTCTGGTTCATCGTCTGCGTCGTGCCCTGCATGCTGATCAGGAACGGGATCGAGCTGTGCTCGATCGGCTTTCCGTCGGGGCGCGTGATCGTCTGCACCCGGGCGATGCCCTCGGTCTTGAACACCGCCTTGGCGATCTTGTCGATCACCAGGAAGTCGGCGGAGTTGCGCAGATCGTGATCGCTTTCGACCATCAGCAGTTCGGGATTCATCCGAGACTGGGAGAAGTGCCGGTCGGCGGCCGCGTAACCCTCGTTCGCGGGAAGGTCTGCAGGCAGGTAATTCCGGTCGTTGTAGTTGGTGCGGTAGCCAGGCAGCGTCAACAGGCCCACCAGCGCCAGCGCAACCGTTCCGATCAGAATCGGGCCGGGCCAGCGGACCACGGCGGCGCCGATCTTGCGCCAACCACGGGTCCGTAATGCGCGCTTGGGCTCGAGCAGCCCGAACCGGGTGGCGATGGTGACGATGGCCGACCCGAGCGAGAGCGCGGTCATCACGCAGACCACCATGCCGATGGCGAGCGGAACGCCGAGGGTCTGGAAGTACGGCAGCCGGGTGAATGACAGGCAGAACGTCGCGCCGGCAATGGTCATGCCGGAGCCCAGCACGACGTGGGCGGTGCCACCGAACATGGTGTAGAACGCTTGTTCTCGGTCCTCGCCGACACTTCGAGCCTCCTGATATCGACCGATCAGGAAGATGGCGTAGTCAGTGGCCGCGGCTATCGCGAGCGTGACCAGGAGGTTGGTCGCGAAGGTCGAGAGGCCGATGATCTCGTGGTAGCCCAGGAATGCGACGACGCCGCGCGATGCCGCCAGCGAGAGCACCACCATGACGAGCGTCAGCAGCACGGTGACGATCGACCTGTAGACCAGCAGCAGCATCACGATGATGACCGTGAACGTGGCCAGCTCGATCATGGCCATGCTTCGGTCGCTGGCGATGTGCTGATCGGCGGCCAGTGCGGCGGGTCCGGTCACGTAGGCCTTCACGCCAGTTGGCGCCGGAACGCTGTCGACGATGCTCTGGACGGCCTCGATCGACTCGTTGGCCAGCGTCTCGCCCTGGTTGCCCGCGGTCTTGACCTGTACGTAGGCGGCCTTGCCGTCGGAGCTCTGCGATCCCGTGGCGGTGAGCGGATCGCTCCAGAAGTCCTGTATGGACTGAACGTGCGTCGTGTCCTCGCGCAGCTTCTTGATGAGTTCGTCGTAGTAGGCGTGCGCTTCGTCGCCCAGGGGTTCCTGGCCCTCCAGGACGATCATCGCCGAGCTGTCGGATTCGCCTTCGTGGAAGTTCTGGCCGACGCGCTTCATCGCGATCATCGACGGAGCGTCATCGGGATTCATCGACACCGCACGCATCTGCCCCACGGTCTCCAGCTGCGGGACCGAGACGTTGAGGAATGCGATGAGGACGATCCAGCCGAGCACGATCGGCCACGCGAAGGTGCGGATTATCCGTGGGACGAATGGACGTTCAGTGTGTGCGGTCTGCGTGGGAATTGCGTCGGTTGGCGGCTCGGATGTAGGAGCACTCATGCGGACTTCACCAGGCAATAGGTCTGGGCGTTCAGGCCGGTGGAGGTCCGCTCGGCCTTCAGGACGTCGTCGACGATGACACGGCACGTGATCGAACTGCCGTCACCCTGCGCCACGATATTGGGCTGGGCCGCGGGCGCCGTCGTGCTCAACGTCAAAGTCCACGGCAGCATGACGCCATCGAGGCGTTGCGGCTTGGCATCGAGGTCGAGGTAGTTGATGTCGGCGTAGGCGCCGGGTTCCCCGGTGATCTCGTAGGTGACGATCTTGGGCTCGAACGGTTCGGGATCGTCGGCGAACTGCACGGGCGTAACGATGATGCCCTCCGCGCCGAAGAAAGTCCGCATGCGGGACACCGTGAAACCGGCGATCACCACGACCACCACGATGAGGAGCGGTATCCACGCCCTCTTCAACAGGCCCGTCACCGTACTCCTCTTCGCTCTTTGTAAATCGTTCACGCGCGTCCGACCTGCTTGTTCGCCACCGGTTAGCTAATGTAACTTAGAGCTTAGCTCGGTTAAGTTAATCATGGCGACCCCCACATCACCGCGCGCCGTGTGGCGCACGCCACTCAGCGCGGTAGGCGGGATCAAAGGGGTTGGAAGCCAAGTCAATCACGTCATGCGTGGGATAGGGTATGTCCGCAAATGAGTACAAAGAAAATTCGCTGGATGCAGGCGGCGGCCTTGGCGACTCTTGGCGCGGCGTCGATCGGCCTTGCGGGGCCGGCGAACGCGGACGTCGACACCGATTTCGCGAACGAGCTCCATATCTACGGCATCTACGGCCAGCGTGACTACAACGCCTGGATCGGCAAGATCACCTGCAAGCGGCTGCGTACCGGCCTCGACGCCAATGCCGGCGAGGCCGCTGTATTCCTGAAGAAGAATCTGCACAAGGACAGCACCGAGCAGCAGGTCTATCAGTTCCTCAATGCGGCGATCAATTTCTACTGCATCGACCAGCGGCCGGTCGTGGACAGCATCGCGGGCGTTCCCTCCGCGGCGCCGCTACCTGCCGGTGCTCCGTTGCCTGCCGAACAGGGCTAGGGCATACCCCCTGCGACGCTAGGCGGAGTTTGCGGCCATGACGGGCCTCGACATCGGCGTGTATGTCCCGCAGATGGCATTCTCCTACGCCGACATCCTGCACCGCGCGAAGCGCTGCGAGGACCTCGGGATCGGTTCGCTGTGGCTGTACGACCACATGTACGGGCCGGGCGTGCCCGGCGCTCCGTCGCTGGAGGCATGGACCCTCGCGACGGCGCTGCTGGCGCACACCGAACGGCTTCGGGTTGGGCACATGGTGCTGTGCAATCAGTTCCGTCACCCGGCCGTGCTGGCCAAGATGGCCACGACGCTCGACCAGATCTCGGGCGGGCGGCTGGCACTCGGTCTCGGCAGTGGCTCCATCTCCGAGGAGCACGACCGGATGGGGCTGCCGTGGGGCACGTTCGGTGAGCGATCAGAGCGTCTCGGCGAGACGCTGGAGATCCTGACCCAGGCATTCACCAATGAGGTGGTCGACTTCGCGGGCACGCACTACACCGTGAAGGACATGCCGATCGTGCCCGGCTCCGTGCAGCGCCCGCGGCCGCCGATCGTCGTCGGCGGTGTCGGGGAGCGCTACACCCTGCCCCTGGTCGCGCGCTACGCCGACGTGTGGAATGTGCCCACCTACGCGCTCGGCGACCTGGTACACAAGGTCGACGTGCTGCGCTCGCTGTGTGCCGACATCGGGCGCGACCCGGATGAGATCGTGCTGTCGGTGGAGGCCGTCATGGCACTGGCGCCCGACGATGCCTCGCTGCCCAGGGTTCGCGAACTCGCCGAGAAGCGGTTCGGTGCGCCGATGTTCGGCCTGCGGGAGGGCGGCCTTGTCGGCACGGCACCGCAGATCGTCGACCGGATCAAACAGTACGAGGCACTGGGCTTCGGTCAGATCGTGCTCTTCACCCATGATCGCGCATCGGATGAGACGCTCGATCTGCTGGCGTCAAAGGTGATCAGCGCACTTCAGTAGTCAACCTCGATCGTCACGGGGCCGACGTTCCAGATGTCATCGCAGTATTCGGCGATGGCACGGTCCGACGAGAACTTGCCGCTGCGTGCAGTATTCAAGATCGACATGCGTGACCAGGCATCTCGGTCCTGCCACGCCGCCGCCACCCGGTCCTGGCACTCCACGTACGACGCGTAGTCGGCCATCACCAGGAACGGATCGTCGTGGACGAGGTTGTCGACCAACGGCCGGAACACCTCGGTGTCGCCGTGGGAGAACTGCCCCGATGAGATCAGTCCCAGAACCGCTGTCAGCTCGTCGTTTCCGTCGATGTATTCCGACGGGCGGTATCCGTCGCGTTTGACCTGTGCCACCTCGGACTCGGTCAACCCGAACAGGAAGAAGTTCTCGGGCCCTGCCTCTTCGCGTATCTCGACGTTGGCGCCGTCCAACGTGCCGATGGTCAGCGCACCGTTGAGCATGAACTTCATGTTTCCGGTACCCGAGGCCTCCTTGCCCGCGGTCGAGATCTGCTCCGACAGATTCGCGGCGGGATAGATGAGGTGGGCGTTCTGCACGTTGAAGTTCGGCACGAACGCGACCCGCATGAAGCGGCTGACCTCCGGGTCGTGGTTGACGGTCTCGCCTACGGCGTTGATGAGCTTGATGATGCGCTTGGCCATGAAGTAGCCCGGCGCGGCCTTACCGCCGAACACGTAGGCGCGCGGCGCGATCTCGAGCCCGGGGTTCGACTTGAGCCGGAGATACTGCCGGATGATGTGCAGCACGGACAGGTGCTGGCGCTTGTACTCGTGGATCCGCTTGACCTGAATGTCGAACATCCAGGTCGGGTCCAGCTCCACCCCGGTGGCCGAGTGGAGGAAATCGGACAGCCGAGCCTTGTTGGCGCGCTTCACGTCCCGCCACTTCTGGCGGAACTCGGAATCCTCCACGTAGGCCTCCAGACCGCGGAGCCGGTCCAGGTGCGTCAGCCAGCCGTCGCCGATCGTGCTGTCGAGCAGATCGCGAAGGCCCGGGTTGGACAGGGCCAGGAAGCGGCGCGGCGTGACACCGTTGGTCTTGTTCGAGAAGCGTTCTGGCCACAGCTCGTAGAAGTCCTTGAGCACACTGGCCTTCAACAGGTCCGAGTGCAGCGCCGCGACCCCGTTGATGGCATGGCTGCCGACCGTCGCGAGATGCGCCATGCGCACCGTCTGGCCGCCATCCTCGCCGATCAGCGACATGCGTCGCACACGCTCGACGTCGCCGGGGAAGTGCGCCCGCACCTCGTCCAGGAAGCGGGAGTTGATCTCGTAGATGATCTCCAGGTGCCGCGGCAGGGACTCCCGGAACAGGGTGAGCGGCCACTTCTCCAGCGCCTCCGGCAGGAGGGTGTGATTGGTGTAGCCGAACGTGGCGACGGTGATCGCCCAGGCCTCGTCCCAGTCGACCCTGCGCTCGTCGACAAGGATCCGCATGAGTTCTGCGACGCCGATCGACGGGTGGGTGTCGTTGAGCTGCACCGCAAACCGCTGGGGCAGGTCATGCAACGAGGCGTCGGCGAGATCGTCCATGATGTGGACGATGTGCTGAAGCGAACACGACACGAAGAAGTACTGCTGGAGCAGGCGCAGCCGCTTGCCCGCATCGGGTTCGTCATTGGGATACAGCACCTTGGTGACCGTCTCGGAGGTGACCTCCTCCTCGACTGCGCGGTAGTAGTCGCCGGTGTGGAAGGCATCCAATGCAAACGAATCGACGGCTCGGGCGCTCCACAGCGTCAGCGTGTTGCAGGTGTGCACGCCGTATCCCTGAATCGGCGTGTCGTAGGCGACGCCCTTGATGACCTGCTTCGGCAGCCAGCGCACACGGACGGCGCCCGCGTCGTCGACGTACTGCTCGGTGTGGCCACCCCAGTTGATGAGGTAGTTCACATCGGGTTTGGCTATCTCCCAGGGGTTTCCGTTCGCCAGCCAGTTGTCGGTCTTCTCGACCTGCCAGCCGTCGGCGAACTCCTGCTTGAAGATGCCGAACTCGTAGCGGATGCCGTAACCGATCGCCGGGCGTTCCAGCGTCGCCAGCGAGTCCAGGTAGCACGCCGCGAGACGTCCGAGGCCACCGTTGCCAAGCCCGGGCTCCACCTCACACGCGAGTACCTCGTCGAAGTCCTGCCCGAGCGCGCCCAGCGCCGCGCGGGCGGCCTCCTCGATCTGCAGATTCAGCAGGTTGTTGCCCAGCTGCGGTCCCATCAGGAACTCGGCCGACAGATAGCAGGTCACCTTCTTGCCGAGGTCGAGCGAGGTCTGCGTGGATGCGACCCGGTTGTCCTGCATGCGATCCCGCACGGCCAGCGCGAGCGCCCGATAGTAGTGCTCGGGTGTCAGCGCGGCCGCCGGCCGGCCGATCGAGTACCGCAGATGATCGGCGATCGCCTCCCGCAGATCCTCGGCGTCCAAACCGGTGCGGATGTGCGAGGGCTCGGCGGGAATCCCGGTGTGAGTACCTACGACGTCGGTCATATTGTTCTCCAGTCCCTCGTGGCGATCGCAGTGTGGCAGGGCTGCGTGCACACCGGACGAGTATGCGTCGACGGCCGCGTGAATGCGCGGCGACGGGTGCTGAGCGCGGATTCGCCTCAGCCAGCACCCTTGCCGTTGTCGACGCGGTACACCGCACCGTGGATCGCCGCGGCGTCGTCGCTGGCCAGAAACGCGATGGTCTTAGCGACGTCGTCTGTCTCCATGAATCCCCGAGGTGAGGCGATGCGCATGATGAGATCCCAGTCAGCACCGTCGGGCGCCACGAACTCGGTGCTCTGCGCCGTCGGCATGCCGCCCGGGCACACGGCGTTGACGCGCAGTTTCTCCTTGGTGAACTCGATCGCCAGCGCGCGGGTCAACCCGATCAGACCGTGCTTCGCCGCGCAGTAGCCCGCCGAGTAGACCTCACCCTCCACGCCCGCGATCGAGCTGACGTTGACGATGTTTCCGTCGGTCTCGAGAAGATGCGGCAGCGCGGCCCGACACAGATAGAACGGGGCGTGCAGGTTCACCGCGAGGTCGCGCTCCCACTCCTCATCGGTCATGGTCGGGGTGTGGCGCATCTGGTGGAATCCCGCGACATTGACCAGAACGTCGAGCCTGCCGAACTCCTCGATGCAGTCCGCCACCGCCTGCCGGCATGCCGCAGACGTGGAGATGTCCACCGAGGCGAACTTCCCATCGGGCACATCGGCGAACACCTCGGTCATCTTCTCGGCGTCACGCGCGATGCCGAAGACAGACGCGCCACGCTCGGCGAAAACCTTCACCGTCGCCGCGCCGAGTCCTGCCGATGCGCCGGTGATGAGCGCGACCTTTTCCGTGAGTGAAGTCATGGCTGCACCCTCTCATGCCGGAATTCGGCTGATCTTGGTGGACAAGCTGCGATACTGCGAACATGTGGATCACCCGTGCCCTCGCTGTCGCCGCCGCGTTCGCCACCGTTGCGCTAGGCGTAGCCAGCCCCGCCAGTGCTGATCGCGTCATGGAGGGCATCTACACCTACACCCAGGGCGACGTCGTCGCCGAGTGGACCGTCTACCCGAGCTGCGTGCCCACCGTCGGTGACCTACGCGAGGAACTGCGCCTCCCGGTGGCCTGCCGCCTGCACGTCGCGTCGTCGACGAACAAGGTGAACGGGGGTGACGCGCGACTGGCTGACGGGCGGTGGGTGTTCTCGACGTCGGTGAAGGAGGGCTTCCAGTGCCCCGACGGCAGCTGGGCGCCGATCCAGGCGTCTTATGAGTTCGACGATGTCAGCATGACCGGCACGCGCACGGTGTCCTACGGCAACGTCTGCAACAACGAGGTGGCCGCCAACCTCGACACCTATCCGTTCACCCTGGCCTTCAATCGGCCGCTGCCGATGCCCGTCCAGCAGTACCCGCTGTACTGCGAGCCCGGCGGCCTGAAGCGCTGCTTCTGAGCCCTTCCGCGGCGACGGGAGGCAAGGTCGCCGACCTGACCGGGCCACGCCAGACCCGGCGCTGGGGTGCCACGTGCACCGATCTCGGCGCCTCGGTGACGGCCCCGAACGGCAGGCTCGTCTCGGTGTTCGGCGACACCTTCTCCGGACGCAAGGTGGGGCGCGGCGACTGGCGTTCGCCGGTCGTGCTGATCGGCACCGGCGATGCCACCGCACGGATCACCTACGACCATGCGGGCGGCCCGGACCCTCGCTACGCCAGGCAGCTGTGGCACTACGACCACGACAACGTGGCGTCGGGCTGGACCCGCAGCGGCATCAGCACCGTCATCCCCTCTGACCTGCTGTGCATCGAGGACACCCTCTACCTGCACGTGATCGTCAACCGTGGTTTCGGCAACGTCGTGTGGACCGAGATCTGGACATCACAGGACTCGGGGACCAGCTGGTCACATCTGGGTGATGACGCGGTCTTCCCTGCCGACCTGCACGACGGGCACGCACAGTGCTGGTCATGGGACTACGACCCGTCCGATGGCTGGGTGTACGTGGCGTCCACGGGATTCCAGCGCGACAAGGGCATCGTGCTGCAGCGGGTGCGACCGCACCACCTGGCTGACCGCTCCCGGTACGCGGCGTGGGGGGAGGCGGGCGGACGGTGGTCGTGGGGGGAGCAGGCCACCCCGATCACGCCCGACGGCGAGACCTGGGGTGAGCTGTCGCTGCGTCGTTTGGACTGCGGCCGATGGGTTCTCGGGGGCTTCGCCGCTTCGCGGTACGCGCTGGGCTACCGGGTGCTCGCCGCGCCCACCACGCGGTTGGACTCCGTGTCGCTGCAGACACCCGTCATCGGTACGGCGTGGCGCGACGAGGACCACCGGGGCAACGCGGTGGCCCAGCTCTACGGCGGCTATGTCCTGCCGGGTTCGGTGCTCGACGTGCCCGGCGGCGTCGGCCTGATGGTGTCCCAGTGGCACACCGACAGCGGATGGCCCTACCGGGTCATGCAGTTCAAGGCGACTCTGCGGAGCCTCGATGCGGGCGGCTAGGGTCGGCCGGTGATGTTCGAGCAATCCCGCCTGCAGCGGTACGAACTCC
This sequence comes from Mycolicibacterium sp. YH-1, assembly GCF_022557175.1. The sequence goes on from NZ_CP092915.1 coordinate 2,659,376, forward strand.
GGATGGAGTGGCCGCTGGCGGCCGTCGCCCTGGCCTTCCTCGCGCTGTTCTCCATCGACGTCCTGTACCAACCGCAGGACACCGTGGACCACATCGTCAAGTACGCGATGTTCCTCTGCTGGGGCGTGTTCTGCGCGGACTATCTGATTCGACTCGGGCTGGCCGAGGCGAGGCTGAAGTGGTTCGTGCGCCACCTGCTCGATCTCGCGATCATCGCGTTGCCCGCGTTGCGTCCGCTGCGGCTGCTGAGCCTGACCGTGGTGATCAACGTCTTGCAGCGGGCCATCGGGCACACCATCCGCGGCAAGGTCATCGTCTACACGGTGTGCGGCGCCGTCGTCATCATCTACTCGGCGTCACTGGCGATCCTGGAGGCCGAACGCGGCGTCCATCCCGACCACGCTTTTGCCAACCTGGGTGACGCGCTGTGGTGGTCGGTCACCACCGTCACGACCGTCGGATACGGCGACACCGTGCCCTCGACCGTCACTGGCAGATTCGTCGCGGTCGCGCTGATGATCGCGGGTGTCAGCCTGCTCGGTGTGGTCACCGCGACGCTGGCGTCCTGGATCGTGGAACGGGTCGCGGCGGAGGACACCTCGATCCGTGCCGCCACCGCGGCCCAGATCGATGAGCTTCGTGACGAGATTCGCCAGCTGAGCGAGGCGCTGTCCCGTTCGGCACCCGGCGACCCGAGCCCCGCCAACGGTGAATCGGGCAACCGGGGTGACCGCACTGGATCTACCGCTCATCGCGGGGACGGGCACAATTCGTTGACGTGACGCAAGGTGTGGGGCTCTCGATTGGTGCCGGCAACCTGACCGCAGTGGCGGTGGGTCGCGCGGCGGTGCGGCGCGCAGCGGTCCTGACCAAGTTCACCCACCGACCCTCGGAGGTCGGGGTTCCCAGCGAGAACCCGAAGCTGGACGAGCGCGGCCTCGTCATCACCGACTTCGTCGACCGGGTCGGCGACCCCGTCGGATTGCTGGCCCCCGACGGCTCGTCGCACCGCGCCGACGCACTGTTGGCCGACGGACTGCGGGCGATGTTCCACACCGTCGCACGCCAGGGGCCCGGGCCCGTGGGGGTGAGCTACCCGGCGCACTGGCGGCCTCCGGCCGTCGACGCGTTGCGCCGCGCGCTGTCGGCGATGCCGGAGTTCGGTGCCCCCAACCCGGTGCTGCTGACGCCCGATTCCGTTGCCGCGCTCACGGCTGTGCAACAGGACCCGGGCGTGCCCGCGCGGGGTGTGATCGCGTTGTGCGACTTCGGTTCCACGGGTACCAGCATCACCCTGACCGATGCCGCCCGGGACTTCGCTCCCGTCGCGCCGACACAACGCCACGTCGACCTGTCGGGTGACCTGATCGACCAGGCACTGCTCACCCACGTGATCGGTGGCCTGAGTTCTGCGGGGACGGTGGATCTGACGGGTACCTCGGCGATCAGCTCACTGTCACGGCTGCGGGCGCAGTGCCGGGCGGCCAAGGAGCGACTGTCAACGTCCGCGGCGACGACGGTGTCCGCGGACCTGCCCGGTCACCGCGGTGAGATCCGCCTGACCCGAACCGAACTCGACGACGCGATCCGGAAACCGCTCGCCGGATTCATCGAGGAGTTGCAGGACATCCTGCAGCGCAGTGGGATTCGGCCGACCGACCTGGTCGCTGTCGCAACGGTCGGCGGCGGAGCGCGCATCCCCATCATCACCACCACGCTGTCGGAGAACCTTCGGGTACCCGTCATCACCACCGCTCATCCCGAGCTGGCGGCTGCCATCGGCGCCGGGCTGCGCGCGGTACGCGGCACCGTCGTCGAGGGTGCCACCGCCATGGCTCCGGCGGCTCCTGCCGCTCCTGCCGCCGCTGCGGCCACGGGCCTCGCTCCGGCTCCGCCTGCACCGAGCGCGGCTCCCGGCCCGGTGGGCGGGCTGGCCTGGTCGGATGCGGGTGACGACATCCCCGACGTGGCAGCGCCTTCCGTTGACGAACCACCTCTCGACGGCTGGGACAGTGCCCGGCCCCAGATCGAGTTCGCCGCGCCCGAGGAACCCGACGAGGAACCTGCGCCCTGGTACCGCAGTCCATTCGTGATGATGGCCGGCGGCCTGGCCGTGGTCCTCGCGGCCATCGCCGCCGCCGCCGTGTTCCTGGTCGGTGGCGACGAACCCGCGTCGACCACCACGACCACGACCAATCCCACGGCGACGACCACGACGGCGACCTCATCGGCACCACCGGTCCCCGCCCCGGAGGCGCCCGCGCTGGCGCCCCCGTCGGAACCCGCGGTGGTGAACCCGCCACGGCGCACGGTCACCGTGACCGAGGACGGGCCGCCACCGCCCGCACCACCGGCACCGACGGTCACTGAGGCGCCGCCGCCGCCACCGCCGACGGAGCCACCACCACCCCCGCCGCCGAGCAGCCCACCACCGAGCAGTCCGCCGCCACTGATCCCGACGCTGCCCTACGAGACCATTCCCGGGCTCCCGTTCGTTCCGTCACCGTTCCAGCCGCCGCAGTCATAGGCTCGCGGTCATGGACGGTCTGCTCTTCGATCCGAACACCTATGACCCGCAGCAGTTCGACGCCGAGACGCGCAGGTTGCTGCGGGCGACCATCGACTGGTTCGAGGGGCAGGGCAAGAACCGCATCCTCGACGACGATCTCACCGCGCAGTGGCCCGCCGACTTCGTCGAATTCGTGAAGCGGGAGAAGTTGTTCGCGACGTTCCTCACGCCGTCCGAGTTCGCAGGCGGCAACCCGAACAAGCGCTGGGACGCGGCTCGCAACGCGGCGCTGGCCGAGATCCTCGGTTTCTACGGGTTGACGTACTGGTACACCGAGCAGGTCACGATCCTCGGGCTTGGGCCGGTCTGGCAGAGCGAGAACAAGGACGCCAAACTCAGGGCCGCCGACGACCTCGAGGCCGGCCAGGTGATGGCTTTCGGACTGTCCGAGCGCAAGCACGGCGCCGACGTGTACAGCACCGATATGGTCCTGACTCCCGCAGGCGAGGAGGACCGAGCCAACGGCATCCTCTACCGGGCGACGGGGGAGAAGTACTACATCGGCAATGGCAATGTCGCCAGTCTGGTGTCGGTGTTCGGTCGCTGCGATGACGTGGCCGGTTCCGGCGATCGAGACGACGCCTACGTCTTCTTCGCCGCCGACAGCCGCCACGACAACTACCGGCTGATCGGCAATGTCGTGCACATGCAGATCTACGTGAGCACCTTCCGCCTCGAGAACTACCCGGTGCGCGCCGAGGACATCCTGCACACCGGCGTGGAAGCCTTTGCCGCGGCACTCAATACGGTCAATGTCGGCAAGTTCAACCTGTGCTCGGCCTCCATTGGGATGGCCGAGCACGCCTTCTACGAGGCCATCACCCACGCACAGAACCGCATCCTCTACGGCAACCCGGTCACCGACTTCACCCACGTGCGGGCCAACTTCGTCGACGCGTACTCGCGCCTGGTCGCGATGAAGCTGTTCAGCAGGCGCGCCGTCGACTACTTCCGCAGCGCGAGCCTGCAGGATCGCCGGTATCTGCTGTTCAACCCGATGACCAAGGCCAAGGTCACGATGGAGGGCGAGACGGTGATACGGGCTCTGCACGATGTCATCGCCGCCAAGGGCTACGAGAAGAACACGATGTTCCGTGAGGTCGCCCAGTTGATCGGGTGCCTGCCCCGACTGGAGGGCACGGTGCACGTCAACGTCGGCCTGGTGCTCAAGTTCATGCCGAACTACATGCTCAATCCCAAGCAGTACCCGCCGATTCCGGTCCGCGACGACCCGAGCGATGACGTGTTCTTCTGGAACCAGGGGCCGACCCGCGGAGCGGGCAAGGTGCAGTTCGCCGACTGGGCGCCGGTCTACGAGCAGCACACCCGGATTCCGAACGTCGCGGTGTTCTACGAGCAGGCCCAAGCCTTCCGGGATCTTCTCGTCACCGCCGCGCCCGACGCCGACCAGCAGAAGGACCTCGACTTCCTGCTCAATGTCGGGCACCTGTTCTCGCTCATCGTCTACGGCCAGCTGATCTTGGAGCAGGCCGCGCTGACGGGTCTCGACGACGACATGGTGGACCAGATCTTCGACTTCCAGGTCCGCGACTTCAGCGCTTACGCCGTTGCGTTGCACGGTAAGCCGACCGCCACGGCCGCCCAGCAGGAGTGGGCACTGTCGGTGATCCGCAAGCCGATACCCGACACCGGGCGATTCACGCGGATATGGGAGCGGGTGCGCGCGTACGACGGCGCCTACGAGATGGCGCCCTGACCGCGGCGGTGCCAGAATTGATGCATGGACTCGGGCCCGTCCGGGCCGGATAGCGGTGTTCCGTTCGGACCTCGGTCGGAATGGAGACACCATGATCACCATCTACGCACTGGCCGCGGCGGCCAGCCTGGGCCTGCTGTTTCTGGGGCAGAGCATTCGCGTCGTGAAGCAGTTCGAACGAGGTGTCGTGCTTCGGTTCGGCCGGGTGCGGTCGAGCGTCAAGGGGCCAGGACTCGCGATGCTGATACCCGTCGCCGATCGCCTCCAGAAGGTGAACATGCAGATCATCACGCTGCCCGTGCCCGCACAGGACGGCATCACCCGGGACAACGTGACCGTTCGGGTGGATGCCGTCATCTACTTCAACGTGGAGGATCCGGTGCGCGCCGTGGTCGACGTGCAGGATTACCACTCCGCCATCGGGCAGGTCGCGCAGACGTCGCTGCGGTCGATCATCGGCAAGAGCAACCTCGATGACCTGCTGTCCAACCGCGAGCGACTCAACGAGGGTCTGGAGCTGCTGATCGACAGTCCGGCACTCGGGTGGGGAATCCACATCGACCGTGTCGAGATCAAGGACGTGGTGCTGCCCGATTCGATGAAGCGGTCGATAGCCCGCCAGGCCGAGGCGGAACGCGAGCGACGTGCCAGAGTCATCACCGCCGACGGCGAGTTACAGGCGTCGACGAAACTGGCGCAGGCGGCCGAGGTGATGGCCGAGCAGCCGGCGGCGCTGCAGCTACGTCTCCTGCAGACGGTCGTCGAGGTCGCGGCGGAGAAGAACTCCACCCTGGTGCTGCCGTTCCCCGTCGAACTGCTGCGGTTCCTCGAACGGTCCACACCGTCGGGGTCCGCACCATCGGACACCGTGGACACCGGGGACACCGTGGACACCGGGGACACCGTGGACACCGCGATGCACTCGGTCACGGCATCGGATCCGCCGCAACTGAGTGCATCGCAGCCGGATGGGCTGGCTGTGGGTCAGGCCATCTCGGGAACGCGTAGGTGAGCGATCGCCAACTCGAAGTCACGTTCCTCGAAGATCAGGGCGGCCGCATCCTCGGACACCGAGCCCTTGAGCCGCTCAATCTCGTCGTGATTGCGCTCGATCGCCTCGGCGCTCTCGAAGGCCACCGATGTCACCCCGCGGCCTGTTGCCTTGTCCACCAATAGGCTTGCGCTGCAGAGTCCGTCAAGTTGCTGCATAGCTGGCAGGGCTGATCTGAACACCTCGATGCCCGCGTCGACGTTGGCGGGGTCGACATTGGCCCAGGTCACCCGGACACAGGCGCCCTCACCGGCCTCCTGCTCGCGGTGCAGGACCGCGATCTCCCACTCATCGACGGTGGGGCTGCCGCCGTCGCCGAAGATCTCCGCGGCGCGGTTGCGGACTTCCTGGACAGCCGGTCCGCTCGCGCGCATCGCGTCCTCGGACTCCCAGGCGCTGGTGGTGATGCAGCGGCCGGATTCCCGATCTACCAACAGGGATATGCCGATGTGGCCATCCAGGCCCTCGAGCAGGGGCATCACCGTCTCGCGAATGTAGGCAATGCCGGCGTCTACAGATGAGGGCGTGGCCTCAACCGTCGTTGTTCGTGCATACACAATCTGCTCCCTCTGGACGGGGCAGCGTCCCGACGGCGCCGCCGTCGGGTCTTATGGTCCTCCGCTGAGAGCCGAGTGGCAATGGATCCTCAGTACTGGCCGTGACGCCGAGTGCCACTCACCGCGGAGCGTGGCAACCGTCCGGCGCGTGAATGACCGGCCAGGCGGTCACCGTCGACGACGACGTCAAAGTCGAGGTTCAGCCGCATCGGCTTGGTGACCGACTGCCGCCAAGTGGCTCGCGACCCGGTGAGGGCCAGGTCCTGCAGCCGCACAGTGTCGTCCTTCAGGGTCGCCGAACCACACAGCGCCCCAGCGGATTCGGTGAATACGTAGATGACGGCCAATGACCCGATCGGAGTCTTGATGGTGACGTCCCACGTCCCGGCGAGCACGCTCATCAGAACTCCACCGGGGTGCGTCCAGCGGCCGTCCACACTGTGCCGCGCCGCTCGTAGGCGAACAACTCCTCAACTGCGAGTGCGACGCGTGAACCGTAGCTGCGCTCCAGCAGGTGAAGGGCCAGGTCGAGTCCTGATGTCACCGCGCCTGCGGTGACGAGATCGCCGTCATCGACGACACGTGCATGGACGGCGTTGACGCCGGTGGCGTCCAGCACGTCCATGCCGAGGTGATGGGTGGCGGCGTTGCGGCCCTCGATGAGGCCTGCCATCGCCAGGGCCAACGCGCCGCCGCACACCGTGGCGACCGTGACATCGGGATTGGCCAGCGCCTTTCGCAACAGGTCGACGGCAGCGGTCTGGCCGAACCGGGACAGCAGGACGGGGATGGTCTCGACTCCGTCATCCGGATCGCCCGAGACGGGCCCCGAAGCGCCGGGCACGATGACGTACCCGGGCTTGGCTGGGTCCAGTGCCGCGCTGGCCTGCAACACCAGTCCGCGGGTGCCGCTGCGCACCGGGCGCGGGCCCTCCGCCGACACCAGCGCCACCTCAAGGTCGCCGCCGACGGCCTCGCTGCCCGCGGCAAGGACTTCGAAGGGGGCGATGACGTCTAGCGGGTCGAACCCGTCGAACAGAACGATTTGTGCGTGCATCAGCCCATCGTGTCCGTCAGCCTGGACGCCCACTAGTGGCCAGAATGACAGTAAGCAACGGAATCTTGCCACCCCTCTGATACCGTGCGCGCCGTGCACACCGTTGCCGTTCTTGCGTTGCCCGACACCATCGCATTCGACCTGGCCACGCCCGTCGAGGTCTTCGGGCGCACGGTGTCCGTGTCCGGGGAGCCGTGCTACCGAGTGTTGGTCTGTGGAACCGATCCCGTGGTCACCGCGGGACCGCTGCGCATAGCCACCGACCTCGGACTCGATGCGCTGGCCGACGTGGACACGATCATCGTCCCCGGGCGCGACGTGGCGACGGCGCCGCCGCAGGCCGTCCTCGATGCACTCGTCGCCGCGTACGCCAGGGGTATCCGCATCGCGTCCATCTGCTCCGGCGCATTCACCCTGGCCGCCGCGGGCCTTCTCGACGGCAGGCGCGCAACCACGCACTGGGTGGCCGCCGACGCGTTCCGCTCGGCGTTTCCGGCGGTCCACCTCGATGCGGACGTGCTCTACGTCGACGAGGGGCAGGTGCTGACGTCGGCCGGCGCCTCGGCGGGACTCGACCTGTGCCTGCACATGGTGGCCCGCGACCAGGGAACCGCGGTCGCCGCCGACGCCGCACGACTGGCGGTGGCACCACTTCACCGCGGCGGGGGTCAGGCGCAGTTCATCGTGCGAAACCGGCCCACCGCCAACGGTATTGGCGAACACGCCACGCTCGCCGACGTTCTCGCCTGGATCGAGCGGGAGGCGCATCGTGACCTCGTGCTGTCCGACATCGCGGCCAGGGCGGCGGTCAGCGTCCGCACTCTCAACCGCCGGTTCGCCGCCGAGACGGGCCAGACTCCGATGCAGTGGCTGACCGGCGTGCGCGTCCGTCATGCACAGCAGTTGCTCGAGACGACGACCATGGGGGTGGAGCGCATCGGCCGCGAGGTCGGCTTCAGCTCACCTGCCAACTTTCGCGAGCAGTTCCGCAGGCTCGCAGGGGTCTCACCGCAGAACTATCGCCACACCTTCCGCGACCGCATCGCCGGCTGACGGTCAGTGGCTGGGCGGCTTCTTCTCGATCACCAACTGGGCCAGGGGAATCCGAATCTGTACCGGAGCGGCGGCCAGGCGTTGGGCGACACCGTTCTCCAGCGCGTCGAGGAATGACCCCACGGGTTGGGCGCGGGTGCCATCGAGTGCCAGCGCCAGCGTCGGGAACAGCGAGGCCCGCAGGAACGCCGCCCAGCGTGTGCCGAAGGTGTCCGTGTCTCGGTCGCTCTGGTAGAGCTTCCAGAACCGGTCCTCGGCGTCGAACAACTCCATGTGCGTTATCGACAGCTTCTCGAAGGTGCCCGATGGCGCAAAGGGTGACTCGAAGTCCTTTGCGGTGCGTCCGACGATCGGCACCGACATGCGACCGTGTTCCTCGGCGGTGAGCGCGGCGGTGCCGGCGAGTTCGGTGAGCGTGTCCGTCAGGGCGTCCAGGATCGGGCCGAACCCCAACTGACCGTCCTCGTCGACGCCCATCGTGGTCACGACTATCTGCCCGCCGGGGCACAACTCGCGACCACGGAAGGCCACGAACTCGTGCCAGTCGTGGGCGGCCTGCCTGGCATACGCCGCGCGAATCCGCTCGTCACCGCTGTATGCCGCAAGGAGGTGACCGTCGACAGGCATGGGCACCTTGGCCAGCCACTGCAGCGCCCACGACGACCAACCCAGGTTCACGCTGTTCGACGGCAGGATCTGCGAGTAGTACGACCGTCCGACGGCCGATGCGAAGGATGCGTGATCTCGCTGCAGGTAGCTGTCCGGATCGTCGGTCAGGGTGCGGAACAACGCGGTGAAGTCGTTCTCGGGCACGTCTGTGTGGGTGACCAGGATGGAATGCTCGGGGCGGGTGCGCTTGCGCAACACCGCGATCGCCGCGCTGATCGGAAGAACGGAGTTGTACCCGGTTCCCGCGCCATAGTCGGCGATCACGATGGGACGTGGCGAGCGGGGGATCGGCGCCACCGCTGCGGCATGCTCGAAAAGCGTTATCGCCTGCCGCAATCCGGCCGCCTGCAGCCGCGAGGCAGCGCTGTACCAGGCGCTGTCCTTGGCCTCCGGCCGCACCACGACGCTCGACTCGCGCATGACTGAGACGGTAGTCCGTCAGGTGCGGATCACGCTTGTCAGTTGACGAGATGGCGGTGCGGTGGCCGGCGTGTCAGACTGCGGAACATGAGTCGGGGGACTGCGCCACGTGTACTCACGCTGGTAGCGGTGCTGACAATGCTGGTGTCGGCCATCGGCTTCGTGGTCGCGCTGATCCTGAACGCCTTCGTCTTCGACGAGTACGACGCCTACGGCGAGGTGCCGATCCCCGGTTCGAGCAGCCTGGTGCTGCCCGAGGGCGAGGTTCTCATCACCTTCCACACGGTGGTCATCGGCGGCACCAGCGGTAGCGGACTACCCGTCCCACAGATGTCCATCAGCATCGTGCCGCCCGAGGGCGTGCCCGACCCCGTCCTCACCGAGGACATCGGGGGAACCACGACGGTTAACAACGACGCCCGGGTGCGGGTGTGGGTGGCGCAGGTCCCCACCGCGGGCACCTACGACATCACCACCGACGGCAACGTCAGCGCCTTCCTGGAGCCCCGACTGGCCTTCGGTCATTCGAGCAACCACGGCTACCTGCCGGTCGTCTTCGCCGTCGTGTTCGGCATTGCCGTTCTCGACCTGATCATCGCGCGGGTCTGGGCCGGCCGGGTCAGGTCGAGTTCGTGGCGACCGACAAATCCGGAGCAGCCGATCAGCTCATATGTCCCCACCGATCAGGGCATCCGATTGCAGCACTTGGAGACCCTGGCCCGACTGCATGGCTCGGGCGCCCTGACCCAGGAGGAGTACGAGTCCGAGAAGAAGCGGGTGCTCGACGGGCTCTGATGGTGGGTCACACCGGAATGATCGGAATCTTCTTCATTGCGCTCTCGCGCGGGTCGGGCGCGCCAGCCGCGGCTCTGTGGTTCTCCTCGCCGCGGGTGTAGGTCCACACGCAGAAGGGTTCACCCTCGGCGAATTTGAAGTCCGAGGGCGGCAAGTTGATGTCCAGCTTGCACCCGGGAAAGAACGGAGCCGAGATCCTCTGCTCGAACGTGCAATTCATCCAGGCGCGCTTCGGCGGGTACAGGCCTTCGTCGGTGTACTTCTGCAAGACCTCGCAACGGCGCATGTTCAGAACAACGTGATCCTCGTTGATCACGATGTACTCGCCGCCGTAACCCAGCGTGCCGTCGATGCTCAGAACAGCCAGCTTGAGGAAGTCCACGACGTGCACGGGCTCGATGTTGAGCACCTTCGCCAGTTTCGGGTACTGGTAGTCGATGATCAGTTGATACATGTCCGGAAGGCTTAGCCAGACGTCTTCCTCGGGGATGATCTTGGTCCATTGGTCGATGAAGTAGTTGTGGCCCTTCAGATACTGATCCCAGTAGGTCTGGATCAGCCGCAGCAAGGCGTCTTTGGTCAGATCCTCGGTCTGGACGTCGAACGGGATGGCTTGATACTGGGCGTTCTTCCAATCCCACCCGGGTGGCGCGATGAAGCGTCCCATCGGCAGCACCTGGCGCATGACCGCGCGCGACACCTCGGCCGCAACGTCCATGGCGGCGTTGATGCCGACCATCTTCGAGTAGGTCGCGACGTGGGCGTAGGGCATGAAGTTCAAGACGTCCTCGAAGACGCGCGCTTGCCCCTTCAGGAAATCTCGCGAGAAGTCCTGGATGTTGCCGACCTTGCCCATGAAGTCATGGGTGTAGTCGTCGTAGTTCAATTCGGTTGTGTCGCTGGACATTAGGCTCCCTGTGTATGGCAATTGCATATGACTTCGCAGTGGTGACACCCGAGGGAGTCATAATCTGTCGAAGTGGCAGAATGTGACATCGATGAGTCTAGGAAGGCCTGCGAGGGTTGCAGAACGGCCTGTCCCACTGAATGGACACCAGCCGGCACCGTCGCGGGCTCAATGGATGTCGGCGCAGTTAGGCTCACCGATGACGACTGACCAGCCGGACGGATGGGGGAGCACCGCGTGAAGGCGCCGAGCAGGCCGACGCTGACCGAGCGCCGAGCCGAGGATCTCCGCATGGATATCGCGCTTGCCGCACGCGACATATTCCTCGCCGATGGCACGACAGCGGCAACGGTCGAACGCATCTGCGAGGCCGTGGGCATTGCGCCACGCACGTTCCATCGACACTTCCCGGTCAAGGAAGACGTCGTCATGCCGCTATTCCGTCAGTTCGGCAACCTCAGCGTTCAAGTCCTGCAACGGGCCCCAGCCGGAGGCGACGTCGTTGACGTCTTGATCGAGGCGTTCGGCACCGAGTTGACCAAGCGCGGCGAAGTCGAGATCGGCCGCAGATTCATGGCGCTCGTGCTCGCTGACCCTCAGTACCGACTGCGCTGGCTGGACTGGGGTCAGGATCTGGCCGAGCCGATCTCAGACTTCCTTGGTGAGCGTTTCGATCTCGGTGCAGATCCGTTCGAGCGCACGCTGCCAGCGCAACTGGTGATCCAGGTCTGTCGGCACGCTTACGCGTTCTGGGTCGACAGTGGAGACTTCGCCAGCCTGGAGTCTGCGTTGCGTCGTGGTTTCGACATGACACTTCGATGCCTGCCGAGGCGGGCGGACAAACCCAAGGCGGGCGCTGACGGGAACTGAGGGATCAGTGCCCGCGGGCGACCCACTCGTCGTAGTGCACGATCTCGTCGCCGATCTTCGTCGTGTCCCCGTGGCCGGTGTAGACGACCGTCTCGCCGGGCAGCATGCCAAGGCGCTTGGAGATGGAGTCGAGGATGGTCGGGAAGTCCGAGTAGGACCGTCCGGTGGCGCCCGGCCCGCCCTCGAACAGGGTGTCGCCGCTGATGACGGCGTTCAGGTCCGGTACATACCAGCACACCGAGCCCGGTGAGTGCCCGGGGGTGTGCATGGCCTTGAGCTCGACGCCGCCGACGGACAGGGTGGCGCCGTCCTCGAAGGAGCGGAACTCCTTGTCCGGGTGCGTCATCCGCCACAGCACGTCGTCGGCCGGATGCAGCAGCACCGGCGCGTCCAGCGTCTTACCGAGTTCGGGGGCGACGGTGATGTGGTCGTTGTGGCCGTGCGTGCACACCACCGCGACGACGTTGCGGCCGCGCACGGCGTCCACGATCGGCTGCTCGACGTGGGCGGCGTCGAAGACGATGACGTCGGAGTCGTCGCCGATGAGCCAGATGTTGTTGTCGACGTCCCAGCTGCCGCCGTCGAGTTCGAACTTTCCGCTGGTGACCAGGCGTTCGATGCTGACCATCAGTATTCTCCGTTCATCGCGCGAGCGTTCATCACAGGATCACCACGGAACGCAGTACCTCACCGGCGTGCATCTTGTGGAAGGCGTCCTCGATACCGTCCAGGCCGATGCGCTCGGAGACGAAGCGCTCCAAGGGAAGTCGTCCCTGGCGATACAGGCTGATCAGGGTGGGGAAGTCGCGCTCGGGCAGGCAGTCGCCGTACCACGACGACTTCAGCGAGCCGCCGCGGGAGAAGAAGTCCACCAGCGGCATCTCGAGGGTCATATCCGGTGTCGGCACGCCGACCAGGACGACGGTGCCGGCCAGATCGCGGGCGTAGAACGCCTGCTTCCAGGTCTCGGGCCGTCCGACCGCGTCGATGACGACGTCGGCGCCGTTGCCCTCGGTCAGGTCCTGGATGGTCTCGACGACGTCGAATTCACCTGCGTTGATGGTGTGGGTGGCGCCGAAGTCGCGCGCCCAGTTCAGCTTGGTGTTGTCGGTGTCCACCGCGATGATCTTCTTCGCACCCACCAGTGCCGCACCGGCGATCGCCGCGTCACCGACGCCGCCGCAGCCGATCACCGCGACGGTGTCGTCACGGGTGACCGCGCCGGTGTTGATCGCCGCGCCGATACCGGCCATCACGCCGCAGCCCAGGAGCCCGGCCACGGCGGGGTCGGCCTCGGGGTCGACCTTGGTGCACTGTCCCTGATGCACCAGGGTCTTGTCGGCGAAGGCGCCAATGCCCAGCGCGGGGGTGAGTTCGGTGCCGTCGGTCAGCGTCATCTTCTGGGTGGCGTTGAACGTGTCGAAACACAGCTGCGGGCGGCCGCGTTTGCAGGCCCGGCATTCCCCACACACCGCGCGCCAGTTCAGGATGACGAAGTCGCCGGGGGCGACATGGGTGACGCCCTCGCCGACCGCTTCCACGGTGCCTGACGCCTCGTGGCCGAGAAGGAACGGATACTCGTCGTTGATGCCGCCCTCGCGGTAGGTCAGATCGGTGTGGCACACCCCGCAGGCGATGATGTCGACCACCACTTCGCCGGGACCCGGATCGGGGATGATGATGTCGACCAACTCGACGGGTTGTTTCTTGCTCCGGGAGATCACACCGCGCACTGTCTGACTCATGCCTACAACCTAGTGGGGCACACTTGTCGGGTGAGCGTTCGACCTCCCGCGGTGTACCTCTCGCATGGCGCGCCACCGCTCGTCGACGACGAGCGCTGGGTTTCGGAACTCCGGCAGTGGTCGGCCGACCTGCCCAGACCCACCGCGATCCTGATGGTGTCGGCGCACTGGGAGGCCGCTCCTCTGACCATCGGCTCCACCACCACCGAAACCCCTTTGACGTATGACTTCTGGGGTTTCGCGGACCGCTACTACGACGTCACCTATGACTCGCCCGGCGCGCCAGCGCTGGCCGCCGCCGTCACGGCCTTGATGCCCGACGGCGTGCCTGTTGTGCACGATCCGGACCGACGGCTGGACCATGGCGCCTATGTGCCGCTGACGGTGATGTATCCGCAGGCCGACGTTCCCGTCCTGCAGATCTCCATGCCCACGCTGGACCCGCAGGGACTTCTCGAGCTCGGGTCCCGCCTGCGCCCGCTGCGGGACGAGGGCGTGCTGATCGTCGGGTCCGGTTTCACCACGCACGGCCTGCCGTACCTGACCGACCCGACGCCGGGGGCGACGCCACCGGCGTGGTCCGTCGAGTTCGACACGTGGGCCTCTGAGCGGCTGGCGGCCGGCGACCTCGACGGGCTTGTCGACTTTCGCGCCAAGGCGCCGGGAATGCCGTATGCCCATCCGACCATCGAGCACTTCGCGCCGCTGTTCGTCGCGCTCGGCGCGTCCGACGATCCCGAGCAGGCGCCGCGGCAGGTGATCGACGGCTACTGGATGGGTCTGGCGAAGCGATCGATCCAACTGGTGTGACGGTGTCGGCCGCGCCACGAGTAGCATCCAGCGCGTGACCGCGCTCGACGTGATCTCCGAATGGCCGGTGCCGACCGCCGCGGCAGCAGTGCTCGGCCCGTCCGGTGTGCTGGCCCAGTATGGGGATATCGGGCGCCGGTTCACGCTGGCGTCGGTGACCAAGCCGCTCGTGGCGCGCGCCGCGCAGGTCGCGATCGAGGAGGGCGTCGTCGATCTGGACACGCCCGCGGGCCCGCCGGGATCGACGATCCGCCACCTGCTCGCGCATACCTCCGGCTACTCGATGCGCTCGGAGACGACGCAGGCGGAGCCGGGCACACGCCGGATCTACTCCAACTACGGATTCGAGGTCCTGGCCGAGGCCATTGCGCAGGCGTCGGACATCCCGTTCGACCGCTACCTCGCCGAGGCTGTTTTCGAACCGCTCGGGATGACGTCGTCGACGTTGTTGGGTGGGTCGGAGGCCGCGGGCTTCGGTGCTGTGTCGACGGTCGCCGACCTGACCGCGTTCGGGGCCGATCTGCTCCGTCCCGCCCTGGTGTCACCGCAGATGCACGCCGACGCGACGTCGGTGCAGTTCCCGGGGCTGGCCGGCGTGTTGCCCGGGTATGGGAGCCAGCGCCCCAACGACTGGGGTCTGGGCTTCGAGATCCGCGACGGCAAGACGCCGCACTGGACCGGTGCCGCGAACTCCGCGCGGACGTTCGGACACTTCGGCCAGTCGGGCACTTTCATCTGGGTCGATCCGGCCGCTGACCTGGCACTCGTGGTGCTGACTGACCGTGATTTCGATGCGTGGGCGCACCCGCTGTGGCCAGCGTTGTCTGATGGAGTGCTGAGAGAATTCGAACGACACTAGCGCAACACGGGTCCCACAAGGCACAATAGACACGCGCGAAACAATTGCATCTATTCGGTAACGCCAGGCCGTTGGGGAAGACGTCCCAGGTGGAGCCGAAGGAGCAGAGTATGCGTGCGTCGAACCAATTCGCCGACGCGACGACAGGTGTGGTGTACGTGCACGCCTCACCCGCGGCGGTATGCCCACATGTCGAGTGGGCGCTTTCGTCGACCCTGTCGGCGCGAGCGAACCTGAAGTGGACGCCGCAACCGGCCATGCCTGGCCAGTTGCGGGCGGTCACGAACTGGATCGGCCCGGTGGGCACCGGTGCGTCGCTGGCCAATGCCCTGAGGGCGTGGTCGGTGCTGCGCTTCGAGGTCACCGAGGACCCGAGTGAGGGAGTGGACGGGCACCGCTGGTGCCACACTCCTCAGCTCGGCCTGTGGAACGGCGCCATGAGCGCCAACGGTGACGTGATGGTCGGCGAGATGCGTCTGCGCGGACTGATGAACTCGGGTGCGGAGACGCTTGCCTCGGAACTCGACACGGTGCTCGGCACGGCGTGGGACGAAGCGCTTGAGGCCTATCGCGGCGGTGGCGACACCGGCGAGATGACCTGGCTCAACCGCGGCGTGGGCTGATCCTCTAGATACGGACTACGGACGCAGGATCGTCAGCGCGCCCGCCACCGCGGACACCTCGACTGGCAGTGGGCAGACGAATTCCCCGTCGGCATAGGCGTTTATGTCGGGGCACTCGACGTTGATCACCTTGGCTCGTTCAGTGCGCACCGCGTCGAGGTTGACGTGGGTGCCCTTGAACACCGTCGGGAACAGTCGGATCAGCTTGGTGCGCGAGGCCGACTGCACCATCGTCACGTCCAGCATGCCGTCGGAGTGATCGGCGCCTGGGGTGATCAGCATGCCGCCGCCGTAGCTGCGCGTGTTTCCGAACGCCGCCAGGGTGAGGTCGATGCTGAGTTCCTCGCCGCCGTCAAAGGTCAGCCGGAACGGCAGGAGGCGCAGCTTGGACAACTCGGCGACCATGGCCAGGTTGTAGCGCATCCGTCCGTGCGGCCACGTCATGCGGTTGGTCCGGTCGGTGACCAGCGAGTCGAATCCGGCGGCCATCACGGTGCCGAACCAACGGTCGGTTCCGTCGGCGCCGCGGATGCGACCGAGGTCGATGGTCTCGGCTCTGCCGTCGAGCACGATATCGGCGGCCGCCGCGGGATTGTCTGTCGGCAAGCCGAATTCGCGGGCGTGGTCATTGCCAGTGCCGGCGGGGATGATGCCCAGCGGGACATCGCCGAGTGCCAACGCCTGCAAGGCCACCGACACGATGCCATCACCCCCGATGACCACCAGGGCGTCGGTGCCGCGCGCCAGTTCCTCGTCGAGCAGTCGACGGGCGTGGGCGGCGTCGTGCCCGACGATCGCGCAGACGTCGACACCGCGCTGTTGGAACCGCGCCACCGCCCGCTCGGCCGCGTGCGGCGCGCTGCCGTGCCCCGACGCGGGGTTGGTCAGCACGGTGACACGGCCCGGTGGTGTGCGGGTCACGGGATCAGCTTGCCCGGGTTCAGGATTCCTGCGGGGTCGAGTACCGCCTTCACGGCGCGCAGCACCTCGACGCCGAGATCGCCGATCTCGTCACGCATCCACGGCCGGTGATCGGCGCCGACAGCGTGATGGTGCGTGATCGTCGCACCGCAGCTGACCATCGCGTCCGATGCTGCCCTCTTGGCCCTGTGCCACTGCTCGATCGGGTTACCCCGCTGCCCGGCGACGACGGTGAAGTACAGGGATGCTCCGGTGGGATACACATGGGAAATGTGGCACAGCACAAGAGCCGGAGTGCCGGATTCGGCCAGCGAGGTGGTGAGCGCCTCGGTGACGGCGGCCTTGAGGGCGGGCACGCGGTCCCAGTTGACCGCAGTCTCGAGGGTCTCGCACAGCGCCCCCGCCGACAGCAGCGAATCACGGAGGTAGGGCGCTCCGAATCTGCCGTGCTCCCACGCGCGTGCCGGACCCTCACCGAGTGACGTCGCACCCTGGCTCTCGAGCAGTGCGCGTGTCTCGGCGTGCCTGCTGTCGGCATGCGCCGCGGTGCCCTCGAAGACCGTGATCGCCAGGCAGCCACCGGTGATCGACTGCTCGCCGATGTTGTCGGTGGTGGCGAGGTTGACACCGGTCTCGGCCTCGTCGGACAGCCGGATCACCGTCGGTCCGGTGCCGGTCTGCGCGACGGCGCGCAGGGCGGCGGCACCGGTGGCGAAGTCGGGGAAGGACCACGCCTCGTAGCGGGTGGCCTCGGGGACGGGGTGCACGCGAACGCGCACCCGGGTGATGACCCCGAAGACGCCCTCGGATCCGAGGATCACCTGGCGCAGATCGGGACCCGCGGCAGATGCCGGGGCGCGGCCCAGGTCGAGCACGCCCGCCGGTGTCACCACGCGCAGGCCCCGGACCATATCGTCGAATCGTCCGTAGCCCGCGGAGTCCTGGCCTGAGGACCGCGTCGCGGCGAACCCGCCGATGGTGGCGAACTGGAAGCTCTGCGGAAAGTGGCCGAGCGAGAAACCGCGTGCGCCAAGGAGGCGTTCGGCGTCGGGACCGGTCACACCAGCGCCGAGTTCAGCCTCACCCGACACCTCGTCGAGTCCGTGCAGTTGGTCGAGACGCCGGAGGTCGAGCGAGACGACGGCCTTGAAGTCACCCCGTAGCGGGTCGAGGCCACCGACGACGCTGGTGCCGCCGCCGAACGGCACGACCGCGATGCTTCGCTGCGCGCACAACGACAACACGGCAGCCACCTCGTCCTCGTCGCCGGGCAGCAGCACCGCATCGGGTGCGTCCTGGACTCCGGTATCCCTGCGGCGCAACAGGTCCAGTGTGGACTTCCCTCCCGCGCGCAGCAGTCTGCCGATGTCGTCGGAGACACAATGCGCCTCGCCGACGATGGCGATCAGAGCCTTCGCGTCAGCGGCCGACAGTGCCGACGGCCGCAACCGGACCACCTCGGCCGTCAGTTCGGTGCCCGCGATGGCCTCCACGCCCAGGGCCTGGTGCAGAAGGGTGCGAATGCCGTCGGAGAGGGGCTTGGCGGCCGCGGGGTCACCCCACGCGTTCCACGACATCGGGGGCAGCATGTGGTCGTCCGATCGAGTCATGCGTTACAGTATTACAGATGATGTCAATCAGTAACGATGACATGGTGGAACCGGTCGGCGATCGCATCCTCGACGCCGCCGCGAGCTGCGTGCTCTCCTACGGCGTTGACCGCGTGACCCTCGCCGAGATCGCCCGCCGCGCCGGCGTCAGCCGACCCACCGTCTACCGGCGATTTCCCGATACCCGCTCGATCCTGGCCGCCCTCCTCACACTGCGGATCACCCGCGCGCTCGACGACGTGCCGTCCCGCGGCGTTGGCCGCGAACTGCTCGTCGAGCGGGTCGTCAGCGTGGCCGATCTGCTGCGGCTCGACGAGGTCATCATGGCTGTCCTGCACCAGGCGCCCGACATGGCGATGGTGTACCTGTCCGAACGGCTGGGCACCAGCCAGCAGATCCTGCTCGACACCGTCGCGGGCGAGATCAAGTCTGCCCAGGACGAGGGCAGCGTCCGACCCGGCGACGCCCGCGAACTCGCCGCAATGAGCCTGCTGATCGCCCAGTCCACGATCCTGTCGGCCGACCTGATCAGGCCGATCCTGGACACCGAGCCGCTGGCCACCGAGCTGGCACACGCCCTGAACGGATACCTCAAGCCATGACCCCATCCACCGCGCTGTCCGCCGCCCGCCGCGCCGCCGACCTCGCCGCACTCGGTGACGGCGAGACCGTCGATGTCGTCGTCATCGGCGGCGGCATCACCGGCACCGGCATCGCGCTCGACGCCGCCACCCGGGGACTGTCCGTGGCGCTGGTGGAGAAGCACGACCTCGCGTTCGGGACCAGTCGGTGGAGTTCGAAGCTGGTGCACGGCGGGCTGCGCTACCTGGCCACCGGCAACGTCGGCATCGCTCGCCGCAGCGCCATCGAGCGGGGAATCCTGATGACGCGCAACGCCCCTCATCTGGTCAAGGCGATGCCGCAACTCGTTCCGCTGCTGCCGTCGATGAACGCCGCGTCACGGGCGTTGGTGCGCGTCGGTTTCGTCGCGGGGGATGGCCTTCGCAAGCTCGCCGGCACGCCTGCGGCGACCCTGCCGCGTTCGCGTCGTATCGACGCCCGCCGTGCCGTGGAGCTGGCTCCCACCGTGCGGCGCGCCGGTCTGCAGGGCGGCCTCCTGGCCCATGACGGGCAGCTGATCGATGACGCCCGCCTGGTCACCGCGGTGGCGCGCACCGCGGCGCAGAACGGCGCGCGCATTCTCACCCGGGTCGCCGCGTCGGAGGCCACCGGGACGTCGGTGCGGTTGACCGATGAACTGACCGGCGAAACCGTCGACGTGCGGGCGCGCGCGGTGATCAACGCCGCGGGCGTGTGGGCCGGTGACGTCGACACCGCCATCCGGCTGCGGCCCAGCCGCGGCACTCACCTGGTGTTCGACGCCGCGGCGTTCGGCAATCCGACCGCGGCCCTGACGATTCCGATTCCCGGGGCGATCAATCGCTTCGTCTTCGCGATGCCCGAGCAGCTCGGCCGCGTCTACCTGGGGCTCACCGACGAGGATGCTCCGGGGCCGATTCCCGACGTGCCGCAGCCGACACCGGAGGAGACCACGTTCCTGCTCGACACCGTCAACACGGCCCTCGACGTCGCGCTGACTCGCGATGACGTGATCGGCGCCTATGCCGGTCTGCGGCCACTCATCGAGCTCGGATCGGATCGGAGGGCAGGAGCGAAGCGACCCGGGAAGGAGGTCAGCACTGCCGACGTGTCGCGTGAGCACGCCGTCGTCGAGTCCGCCAACGGCGTCATCAGCGTCATCGGGGGCAAGCTCACCGAGTACCGGTACATGGCCCAGGACGTCCTCGACCGCGCCGCCGCACTGCGTGGGCTGGACGCCGGACCCTGCCGGACGCGCAACCTGCCCTTGGTCGGCGCCCCCGCCAATCCGGTGTCAACCCTGCGTTCGCCGGCCGAACTGCCCGCTGCGATGCCCTCGTCGCTGGTTGCCCGCTACGGTGCGGAGGCGCCGAACGTGATCGCCCGGGCCACCTGCGATCGGCCCACCGCCCCCGTGGCGGACGGAATCGACGTCATCCGAGCCGAATTCGAGTACGCCGTCACCCACGAGGGTGCGCTGAGTGTCGATGACATCCTCGACCGGCGCACACGCATCGGCCTGGTCGCCGGCGACCGCGAGCGCGCCGTGCCGGCCGCCCAGGAGTTCGAGGGCCTCGCACGCGGGTAGTCAGGTGTTGAGCAACGCGTCTCGCACCGCGGAGACGGTGTGGCGTTGCCAGATCGCCTGAACCGGCACGAGTAACGGCGGTTCGAGGTCGACAACGGTGATTCGACCCTGCATCGCCGATCCCGCGTCCGCGGTGACCAGGGCGATGGCACCGGTTGTGAGGGGAGCGGCCACCATCGCGGCACCCTGGACGCGACTGACGACGTAGTCCGGCTCGAATCCTGCGCGGCGGCATGCACCCATCAGGAAGTCGGTGAAGTACGACGCGCCCGGAGGTGCCCACAACGCGAGCCGCTCGCCCGCGAGGTCGGTGATATCGACGCACGACGCCGCCGCGAACCGGTGATCTGATGGAATCGCCACGCGTACTCGGTGATACCCGATGACGGCTGCCGCGAATTCTCCCGTCGGGACGACGCCGCGTCGCAGCCCGAGCTGGACGGTCCCGTCGAGCACCGCCTCCGTGAGACGGTCGGGGTACATCTGTCGGAGGGTGAACGACACCTCGGGAAACGCGTCGATCGCCGGCTCGAGGAGGGCGTAAACCTCAGCCCCGCTGAGTGCGGGACTGTGTCCCACCGCCCAGGCCTGCTGGCCGGCGGCGGCGAGCCGGACGTGGTCGCCGATCGTGTGAGCTGCCGCCAGAAGTGGTCGCCCCTCGTGGAGCAACGCACGACCAGCGCGTGTCAACGAGATGCGGCGGCCCTCGCGGTGGAACAACGTTGTGCCCAGCTCAGATTCGAGCTGCCGTACCGAGCTGCTCAACGCCTGCTGGCTCAGGTGCAGTTCGACCGCGGCGCCGGTGAAGCTGCCTGCCTCGGCGACGGCGATGAACTGCTGGAGCCGCCGAAGGTCAGGTATCACAACCACAAACAATACTTGTGAAAACATCCGATTGTCGTGTTTTTCATTTGTGTTCGGCGCCGTTAGCGTCGAGGCATGAGCGAACTCGCAGGCAAATCAGCAATCGTCGCCGCCGGAGCCAAGAATCTCGGCGGACTGATCAGCACCACCCTCGCCACGAGGGGAGTCAACGTCGCGGTGCACTACAACAGCGACTCGAGCGCAGCCGATGCGGACAACACCGTCGCCGCCGTCGAGGCTGTGGGTGCGCGAGCGATCAAGGTGCAGGGCGACCTGACCAAACCGGCCAACGTGACAGCGCTGTTCGATGCGGCCGTCGGAGCATTCGGTGGAATCGACATAGCGGTCAACACCGTAGGCAAGGTGCTCCGCAAGCCCATCGTGGAAACCACTGAGGCGGAATATGATTCGATGTTCGACATCAACTCCAAGGCCGCCTACTTCTTCCTGCAGGAGGCGGGCAGACGACTCAATGACAACGGGTCGGTGATATCGGTGGTGACATCACTGCTGGCGGCCTACACCGACGGCTACTCGACGTACGCGGGTGCCAAGAGTCCGGTGGAGCACTTCACCCGTGCCGCATCGAAGGAATTCGGTGTGCGTGGCATCAACGTCAACAATGTCGCACCAGGGCCCATGGACACACCCTTCTTCTACCCGCAGGAGACGCCGGAACGCGCCGAGTTCCACAAGTCGCAAGCTATGGGCAACCGGCTCACGGATATCTCCGACATCGCCCCGTTGGTCGTGTTCCTCGCCGGGGACGGGCACTGGATCAACGGTCAGACGATATTCGCCAACGGCGGCTACACGACACGCTGAGACTCTCCTGCCCAACTGACCGCGAGCGACACCAAAGCCCCTGATACGCGGGGTATCAGGGGCTTTGGTTGGAGCCACGAAGTGGACTGCTCGCGGCTAGTGCCGCAGGGAGATTACAGCGGGATGTTCTTGTGCCGGCCGCGGCGTGCGGGTGCCTCGGCGAGAGCCTGAGTCACCACGCTTCGGGTGTGCGCCGGGTCGATCTTCTCGTCGACGACACCGATCTCGACGGCGCTGTCCACGCCACCGGCGATCCGCTCGTGCTCGAGGGCCAACTCCTCGTGCAGGGCGTCCCGATCCTCGGGCGCCGCGGCGGCCAGCGTGCGCTTGTGCAGGATGCCGACCGCTGCCTTGGCGCCCATCACGGCGACCTCGGCATCCGGCCAGGCGAACACCTTGGTGGCGCCGAGCGAGCGGGAGTTCATCGCGATGTAGGCCCCGCCGTAGATCTTTCGGGTCACCAGGGTGACGCGGGGGACCGTCGCCTCGCCGAAGGCGTGCAGCAGCTTGGCGCCGCGGCGAACCACGCCGCCCCACTCCTGGTCCACGCCGGGCAGGTAGCCGGGCACGTCGACGATCACGATCAGGGGGATGCCGAATGCGTCGCACAGGCGCACGAAACGTGCTGCCTTCTCGGCGCTTTCGGAGTTCAGGCAGCCGCCGAGGCGCAGCGGGTTGTTGGCCAGCACGCCAACGGAGCGACCGGCGAGGCGGCCGAGGCCGACCACCATCGAGGGCGCCCACTTGGCCTGAAACTCCTCGAACGGCGTGCCCGCGTCGAGCAGCGCGTCGATCAACGGGTGCACGTCGTAGGCCCGGCGCGGCGAATCCGGCAGCAGGGCATGCAGATCGGTGTCGCCGGCCTCGGCCTTGCTGCGGTCGAAGTGACCCTGCTGGCTGAACAGTCCGACCAGACGCTGGCCGCGCGCATAGGCGTCGAGTTCGTCGTTGGCGACGATGTGGCACACGCCCGACTTCTTGTGGTGGGTGTCGGGGCCGCCGAGCGACGCCATGTCGACGTCCTCGCCGGTGACGCTGCGCACGATGTCGGGTCCGGTGACGAAGACCCGGCCCTCGGGCGCCATGATCACGACGTCCGTCAACGCGGGACCGTAGGCCGCGCCGCCCGCTGCGAAGCCCACCACGATGGAGATCTGCGGGACGTAGCCCGAGGCGCGGATCATGGCCTCGAAGACCAGGCCCACTGCGTGGAGCGCCTTGACGCCCTCGGCCAGGCGCGCGCCACCGGAGTGCCAGATGCCAACGATCGGGCTCTGCTCCTCGATGGCGGTGTCGTAGGCATCGACGATGTGCTTGCAGCCCTCGATGCCCATCGCACCACCCATGACGGTGCCGTCCGTGGCGAACGCGACGGTGCGCACACCATTGACGTTGCCTGCGGCCGACAGCACGCCGGACTTGTCGCGCTCGTGCAGCAGCTCAACAGTGCCGTCGTCGAAGAACGTGCTCAGCCGCAGTAGCGGATCGCGCGGGTCGAGCGACTCAGCAGCCGTCTCTGGGGCCATGATCGTCATCGAAACCTCCTGTAACCGTCGAACTTCGGCGTGCGCCTTCGTGAGAAGTCAGGGCTTCCCGAAGACGAGCGCAACGTTGTGCCCGCCGAATCCGAACGAATTGTTGATCGCGTACTGGTAATTGCCCGTTCGTGGCTCCCCGGCGACGACGTCCAGATCAATCTCCGGATCGAGGTTTCGCAGGTTCAACGTCGGCGGGACGACTCCGTCTCGCAACGCCAGCACGGTCAGGATGGACTCCACCGCGCCGACGGCGCCGACGGAGTGGCCCAACGCCGACTTCGGCGCGTAGACCGCGGGCCTGTTGCTACCCAGGGCATTGTTGATGGCCTTGCCCTCGGCCACGTCCCCAACCGAGGTTCCGGTCGCGTGGGCGTTGACGTGGTCGATGTCCTCTCGCGTGAGCCCGGCGAGTTCGATCGCCCGGGTCATCGCGTGTCCTGCTTGGCCACCGGTCGGATCGGGCGCCACGATGTGGTAGCCGTCCGAGGTGACGCTGGCACCCATCAGTCGGGCCAGAATGCTCGCGCCACGCGCCTTTGCGTGGTCCTCGGTCTCGATGACCAGAAGCGCGCCGCCCTCGCCGAAGACGAAACCGTTGCGATCCTTGTCGAACGGACGACAGGCGCCCGCCGGATCCTCATTGGTGGTGGAGAGGACGATGCGCATCTGGGCGAACCCGGCGATGGGCACCGCTTCGATCTTGGTCTCCACGCCACCGCAGATGGCGATGTCTGCCTCGCCGAGCACGATGCTGCGCCATGCGTTCGCGATGCCCTCGGACCCCGACGCGCACGCCGAGACCGGCGTCACGATGCCGGCCCTGGCGTTGCGCTCGAGACCAACCACCGCTGCTGGCGAATTGGGCATGTATGTCTGCACGGCCAGCGGGGATACGGCCTTGTAGCCCTTCTCCCGCATATCGTCGTAGGCGAACAGCAGTTCTTCACTGCTGCCGATTCCGGTGCCGATCGACACCATCAGGCGACGGGTGTCGACCTCGGGTGCACCAGCGTGCGCCCAGGCCCGCCTACCGATGACGGTTGACATCTTCTGCAGGTACGAGAGGCGACCCTGCTCCTCGGGAGTCAGGTCGCTGTCGAAGTCCTCCAGGAGGTGGCCACCGATACGAACCGGTAGGTCGTACAGCTCGACGAACGGGTCATCCAACGTGCGGATGCCGCTCTCGCCGTCCAGTAGCCGCTTCCAGGTGCTGTCGGCGTCGGTCGCCAACGCGGTCGTCATGGCGTAACCCGTGACGACCACGTTGGGGAAACCGCTGCCTGTAGTCAACCCTGCCATTACTGCTCCGAACGTTCCCCTCTACGCCTGAAGATGGTCAGTAGCGCCCGAAGGCTAGAGCGACATTGTGTCCACCGAAACCGAACGAGTTGTTGATGGCGTACTGGTAGTCGCCATTTCGAGGCTCACCCGCGACGACATCGAGATCGATCTCGGGGTCGGGTGTCTCGTAGTTCAGTGTCGGTGGGATGACGCCATCCCGCAGTGCGAGCACTGTGAGGATGGACTCCAGTGCGCCGACGGCGCCGATGGAGTGCCCCAGTGCTGACTTCGGTGCGTACACCGCGGCGTGTTGCACTCCGGCTTCCCGGATGGCGTTTGCCTCGGCGACGTCACCGATCGAGGTGGACGTGGCGTGCGCGTTGACGTGGTTGATGTCCGTCGGCGAGAGGCCCGCCGTCTCCATCGCCCGCTTCATCGCGTGAGCGGCCCGCAGGCCGTCCGGTGCCGGAGCCACCATGTGGAAGGCATCGGACGAGATGCCCGCGCCCAGCAGCCTGGCCAGCGGCTTGGCGCCACGAGCCTTGGCGTGCTCCTCGGTCTCGATGACCATGAGCGCACCCGCCTCGCCGAACACGAACCCATCACGGTCCTTGTCGAACGGACGCGACGCCGCTTCCGGATCGTCATTGCGGGTCGACATGGCCCGCATCATCGAGAACGCCGCGATCGGCAGCGCCTCGATGGTGCCTTCCACGCCGCCACAGACGGCGATGTCAGCGTCACCCATGACGATCTGTCGCCACGCGTGTGCAATGCCCTCCGAACCCGAGGAACAGGCCGACACGGGGGTGATGACCCCGGCGCGTGCCCCGAGTTCCAGTCCGACGACAGCGGCGGCACCGTTGGGCATGACCATCTGAACCGCGAGCGGGGACACCTTGCGGGGTCCGCCGTGGTTCATCGCGTCGTACATCTCGACGATCTTCTCGCCGCCACCGAGTCCGGTTCCGATGACCACCGAGAACCGATCCGGGTCGACCTCGGGGCTACCCGCGGACTCCCAGAGCTGGTTGCCGAGGTACTTCGACATCCGCTGGACGTACGACATGCGTCGCATATCCAGTCGACTCATCAGCGGATCGAGCGGCTCCTTGAGGTGACCACCGATCTTCACGGCAAGGTCCCACTTGTCGACGAACTCGTCTTCGAGAACGCGGATGCCGCTCTCGCCTGCAAGCAGAGCCTTCCACGTGCTCTCGATGTCCGGAGCAATCGACGTGGTCGCCGTGACGGCGGTCACGACGACGTTGGGGAAACCGCCGTTAGCAGTGGAAGGCCTGGTCACTGGGAGAACTTATCGCGCAGTGCTGCGGCGGCCTCGGGGTTCTCTTCCTCGAGCTTCTGGATGTAGGCGACGACGTCTCCGACGGTGCGCAGGCCCGCGAGGTCCTCGTCCGGGATCTTCACGCCGTACTTGTCCTCGGTCTGCACCGCGATCTCAACCATCGACAGCGAGTCGATGTCCAGGTCGTCGACGAACGACTTCTCCGGGGTGACCTCGGAGGGCTCGATGCCCGTGACCTCTTCGATGATCTCGGCAAGTCCGGCGATGATTTCCTGCTGATTGGCGGCCACGATGGCTCCTTCTATCTCTTCGGTGTCCCGCGCTCCACGGTGGAGGGCGGGAATGAATGTCTTGCGGTTGTACTGGTTAGAGCTCGGCGAGCCCGTCCAGGTCTGCGGGGGTCTTGACGGCGTGCGTCGGTACTCCCCGAAGCTCTCGTTTCGCGATCCCGGTGAGGGTCCCGGCGGGCGGGAACTCGATGATCGCGGCGACCGGGCCCTGGGCGCCATTGCGCAGGTACTCGGTGCACAGGTCCCAGCGGACCGGCTTGGTCAACTGGGCCACCAGCTTGGTCATGGCGTCGTCGGCTGAGGTCACGGGTTGACCGTCGGCGTTGGACAGCAGGGTGGTGGAGGGCGCATTGGTGCTGACGCGCTCGGCGGCCGCGGCGTAGCCGTCCAGCGCCGAGGCCATGTAGCGGGTGTGGAACGCGCCGGCGGTGGCCAGCTTGCGGACACGTGCCTTGGCGGGGGGATCCTCGATCAGCTTGTCCAGCGCGGACACTGCACCTGCGGCGACGATCTGGCCCGCGGCGTTGCGGTTGGCCGGCACCAGGTCCAGCGCGTCGAGGCGGGCGAGCACCTCGGCCTCATCGCCACCGAGAACCGCGGCCATACCTGTCGGCTCGACGGCGCAGGCCTTGGCCATCTCGGCGCCGCGGATGGCGGCGAGCCTGACTGCGTCGTCTGCGGAGATGACGCCGGCGATGGCGTAGGCCGCGATCTCGCCGACGGAGTGTCCGGCCACGACGGTCGGGGCTCCCGACAACAGGCCGCGCTTGGTCAGTTCCTCGTAGGCCAGCAGCGTGGCCGCGACCACCAGCGGCTGGGTGACCGCGGTGTCGGTGATCTCGTCGGCGGTCGCCGTGGTGCCGAGGGTCATGAGGTCCAGGCCGCTGATCTCGGACCAGGTCGCGAGGCGCTCAGCGGTGCCGGCCAGTGCGAGCCACGGCTCGAGCATGCCGGGGGTCTGAGACCCCTGGCCGGGGGCAAGCAAAGCAAGCGTGTCTTGAGGCACGAATTAAGAGAACACTGTGAAGACGGGTTTCCGCGGTGTAAGAGATTATGAACCTCGTCTTATGTTTTTGTAGGTAGTCCACAAAACAGCATGTGAAGCGACACGTTCGATATCTGACCGCGACCTTCAGCCGAGGACGGTGGGGGCAGATGTGCCCGCGCGAGGGCGGATCGGCGGGGCCATACCACCATTTAACGAGTTGGTGTGTGATCCATGACGGCCGAGTCGGCCCACGGTGGTGGCAACGCGCAGTACATAGGCATCCCGCGGCAGGGTCGGATCTCGCCCGGTGAAGTCCGCGATCCGTTTGAGCCGGTAGCGCACGGTGTTTGGATGAACGAACAATTTGCGTGCGCAAGCCTCTATGGCGCCCCCGGAATCGAGGTACGCGTCCAGGGTTTCGGCGAGCGCGGGACCGGCGTCTGCCAGCGGGCGCATGACGTCGGTGTCCAGGGCGGAGATTGCTGACGGGTCACCCAGCAGCGCGCGCTCGGGCAGTAGCTCGCGGGCGGTGACGGGCCGCGGCGCGCCGCTCCACCCGGCGACGGCGTTCATGCCGGCGATGGCCTCGGCGGCGCTGTAGTGCGCCGCGGAGAGTGACGACGCGACCGGCCCGATCACGACCGGTCCGTCGGAGAAGACCTCGAGTAGTTCGTTGAGGAACTTGTCGGTGGGGGACAGGCGGCCCGACACGATGGCCACCAGCCATGTGCCGTGCACGTCGGTCAGTGCGCTGCGGCCGTGCGCCGCGACGATCGCGTGGATGTCCTCGCTGGTGTAGTCGATCCGTCCGGGTTGCGGCAGGCCGACCAGGACAGTCGCGGGCGCGGTGGCATCCCAGTTCAGCGCGGCCGCCTGTGATGAGAGTTCGGGGCCGACGTCACCACGCACAACGGCGTCGACGACGTTGGCCTCCATTCTCGTGTCCCAGGCGCCGCGAGACTCCGCGGCGTCGGCGTATCCCGATGCCGCGGCGAACGCGAGGTTGCGGCTGTAGCGCAGGATGCCCACGGTGAGTGCCGTCATCTGGTCGTCGTTGCGGGCCAGCATCGGCACGGCTTCCTCGAAGTGCTCCATCGTGACCCGCACCATGTCCACGGTCTGCCGTAGCGCGATCCGCCGGGTGAGCTCCTGGGGAACCAGGGCGAACGCATCGGCGGTCAACCCGACGTCGCCGCGTGGGTTGCGCATCCACTCGGCGAAGTTCACCAACGCCGTCTGGACGACGAGCTGGACGCTGGCGCGTTGAGACGCCTCGAGGTCGGCGAAGAACGGCAGTCGTTCTCCCATCACATGGACGGCCTCGGTGGCCAACCGCCCCGAGTACTGCTTCACGCGGCGCAGCAGGGCCTCGGGGACGGAGTCCAGCAGCTCTAGCGACGACCGCGCCGCGTCGGGCAATTTGTCGGTCATCCCTAAAAGATACGCGCCTCGTCTGGCAGTTTCCTACAAACCGGGGAACCCGCCCTCAGGCGCTGCCGGTGTCCTTGAAGGAAACCCCGGCAGCCAGCACGTCATCGATGCGGTACTGCTTGGCGGCCGCGACGGCGACCGAGGGGTCGATCTCACCGTCACGGGCCAGTGCCTCGAGCACCGCCACCACGACCGACTCGGCGTCGGTGTTGAAGTAGCGCCGCGCGGCCGGCCGGGTGTCGGAGAAGCCGAATCCGTCGGTACCGAGGGTGACGTAGGTGTTGGGCACCCACGGGCGAATCTGCTCGGGCACCGCGCGCATCCAGTCCGAGACCGCGATGGCCGGTCCGACGGTGGAGCCCAGCACCTTCGTCAGATAGGCCTGGCCGGCCTCCCGGTCGGGATGGCGCAGCGCCTCCCTGTCGACCGCCACGCCGTCACGGTTGAGCTCACCCCAGCTCGTCACCGACCAGACGTCGGCCGCGACGTCCCAGTCGGCGGCCAGCATGTCGGCTGCGCGCAGCGCCTCGGGCATCGCGACACCGGAGGCCAGGATCTGCGCGACGTTGGTGCGCTTCTCCTTCGCCGCGCGGAAGCGGTAGATACCGCGCAACACGCCCTCGGGGTCGAAGTTCTCCGGCTCGGCCGGCTGGAGGTAGGGCTCGTTGTAGATCGTGATGTAGAAGAAGACGTTCTCCGGTGTGTCGCCGAACATCCGCTCCAGGCCGCTCTCGACGATGTGGGCGATCTCGTAGGCGAAGGCCGGATCGTAGGTCACCACAGCCGGATTGGTCGACGCCAGCAGCAGTGAGTGGCCGTCGGCGTGCTGCAGCCCCTCGCCGGTGAGCGTCGTGCGTCCCGCGGTGGCGCCGAGGACGAAGCCGCGGGCCATCTGATCGGCAGCTGCCCAGAACCCGTCGCCGGTGCGCTGGAACCCGAACATCGAGTAGAAGATGTAGATCGGGATCATCGGCTCGTCGTGGGTGGCGTAGGAAGTGCCCACGGCGGTGAAGGACGCGGTCGACCCGGCCTCGTTGATGCCCTCGTGCAGGATCTGCCCGATTTCACTTTCCTTGTACGCCAACATCAGTTCGGCGTCCACCGCGGTGTAGAGCTGGCCGTTGCGGTTGTAGATCTTCAAGGACGGGAACCACGAGTCCATGCCGAAGGTGCGCGCCTCGTCGGGGATGATCGGCACGATCCGCTTGCCGATCTCCTTGTCCCGCAACAACTCCTTGAAGGTGCGGACCGTCGCCATGGTGGTGGCGACCTCCTGGTTGCCCGAACCCTTCTTGAGCGCCTTGTAGGTGTCGGTCGGCGGCAGGTTCAGCCGCTTGGTCTTGGACCGCCGCTCGGGCAGGAAACCGCCAAGGGTGCGCCGCCGATCCAGCATGTAGCGGATCTCCGGCGCGTTGGGGCCCGGGTGGAAGTAAGGAGGCAGGTACGGATCCTCCTCCAATGCGGCGTCGGAGACCGGAATCCGGATCGCGTCCCGGAAGCTCTTGAGGTCTTGGAGCGCCAGCTTCTTCATCTGATGGGTGGCGTTGCGACCCTCGAAGTGCGCACCCAGCGTGTAGCCCTTGATGGTCTTGGCGAGGATCACCGTCGGCTGGCCCTTGTGCTCGGTGGCCGCGCGGTAGGCCGCGTACACCTTGCGGTAGTCGTGCCCGCCGCGCTTGAGGTTCCAGATCTCCTGATCCGTCATCGGCTCGACGAGGGCCTTGGTCCGGGGGTCGCGGCCGAAGAAGTGGTCGCGGACGTAGCCGCCGTCGTTGGCCTTGTAGGTCTGGTAGTCGCCGTCGGGCGTGGTGTTCATCAGGTTCACCAGCGCGCCATCGCGGTCGGCGTGCAGCAGCGCGTCCCACTCGCGGCCCCACACCACCTTGATGACGTTCCAGCCCGCGCCGCGGAAGAACGACTCCAGCTCCTGGATGATCTTGCCGTTGCCGCGCACCGGGCCGTCGAGACGCTGCAGATTGCAGTTGACGACGTAGGTCAGGTTGTCCAGTCCCTCATTGGCCGCCACCTGGATGAGGCCACGGGACTCCGGCTCGTCCATCTCGCCGTCGCCGAGGAACGCCCACACGTGCTGATCGGAGGTGTCCTTGAGGCCGCGGTCGTGCAGGTAGTGGTTGAACCGGGCCTGATAGATCGCGTTCATCGGGCCAAGGCCCATTGACACCGTGGGGAACTCCCAGAAGTCGGGCATGAGACGCGGGTGCGGGTAGGACGGCAGACCGCCGCCGGGATGGCTGTGCTCCTGGCGGAAACCATCCAGTTGGTCGGCCGTTAGCCGACCCTCGAGGAATGCGCGGGCGTAGATGCCGGGGGAGGCGTGACCCTGAATGAAGATCTGATCGCCGCCGCCGGGATGCGACTTTCCGCGGAAGAAGTGGTTGAAGCCGACCTCGTACAGCGCCGCCGACGACGCGTAGGTCGAGATGTGGCCGCCCACACCGACACCCGGCCGCTGCGCGCGGTGCACCATGATCGCGGCGTTCCACCGGATCCAGGCCCGGTAGCGGCGCTCGACGTCCTCGTCGCCGGGAAACCATGGCTCGAGTTCAGTCGGAATCGTGTTGACGTAGTCGGTCGACGTGAGCGCGGGGATGGCGACTCGTTGTTCGCCGGCGCGCTCCAGAAGCCGCAGCATGAGGTAGCGGGCCCGGGCCGGGCCGGACCGCTCGAGCAGCGCGTCGAACGACTCCAGCCACTCGGCGGTCTCGTCGGAGTCGATATCGGGTAGATAGGAGGCAACACCCTCGCGAATGACTCGAACTCGGTCCGGTTCGCTTGGGCTGCCTGAGTTTTGGGCCAGATCTTGACGCGCGAACTCGGTAGTCACTGCCGCTCCTTGGTTTGGCGGAATCGATTGCTCGCGACAATGAGGGTGGTCATCGCGAACTACTTCATCCTGCCTCAATCGTGCGCCGGAAGTGCGCCCGGGTTGGCCTATGCCATGACTCGGTAGGGAGGGCGGCAAACCGGTAACGTCTGTAGACCGTGACCGGGGGAAGGCTGCAGGCGGGACGCCTGCGCGCCGTGGGCGTCGTCGCGGGATGCGCGGCTGGACTGCTCATGGTCGTCGTCGGGTGCCAGAGCGTGACCCAAGGTGACGCGACCGTGGATGCCGCGGACCCGCCGGTCTACCGGGCGTCGGTGTCGGCGTCGAGCGAGGAGTCCGCGGCCAGTTCGAGTGCCCGAGAATCCCAGCGTCAGTCGTCGTCGACGACGAAGGCGGTGCACACGGCATGCGACGCGCTGAGTTCCACCAGCGTCGATGCGGTCGCGGCGCTCAACGGCTACGTCGGGGCCTACAACGACAACGCACCCGATGTGGTGGCCAAGGCGGTACCCGCGATCGATGCGCTGAACCGCAGTGCCGACGAGGTGGCGGGCAGTATCTCCGAGCCACTCTCGCCCGAGCTGAGGGCCGCCCTCACGGGCTGGGTTGATGCAGCTAGGGCCCTTGCGGCGGCTGTAGCCAAGGACGCGGGGATGGATGAGTTCAACTCCGCCGTCGGCCGACTCAACGATTCCCAGGCGGCCGCACTGGGTCTCTGCGACGCTGCATATTGAGCAACTTGCGTGCCTGTGACGTGCACATCGGTCGCAGCGTGCGACTATAGGGCCGACGCACCTAGTGCATACCCGCAGGCTGAAGGAGGACAGGGTGGTTACGGCGGATTCGCCGCGCTATGCCAGCAGGTTGGGCATAGAAAAGGATCTGGTTGTCCAGGAGCTTGGCTGGGACGAAGACACCGATGACGACATCCGGGCGGATATCGAGGACGCCTCTGGCAGCGAGCTGCTCGACGAGGATTCCGACGAGGTCGTAGACGTAGTGCTGCTGTGGTGGCGCGATGACGACGGCGACCTCGTAGACCGCCTGATGGATGCGATAACTCCGCTGGCCGACGACGGGGTGATCTGGGTGATCACACCGAAGACCGGCAAGCCGGGACACGTGCAGCCGGCGGAGATCGCCGAGTCCGCACCTACCGCGGGCCTCATGCAGACGTCTTCGGCGAATCTTGGGGACTGGATCGCCAGTCGCCTCGTGCAGCCGAAGTCGAAGAGCGCCGGGCGCCGATAGGGGCGACATGCTGGGACCAGGCGCGTTGGCGCCTGACTTCACCCTGAAGGACCAGGCGGGCCAGCCCGTGTCCCTGCGTACCTTCCGCGACGATCGCGACGTGCTGCTGGTGTTCTTTCCACTGGCGTTCACGCCGGTCTGCCAGGGGGAGTTGGCGCTGATTCAGGAGAACCTCGCGAGTTACCAGAACGCGGACACGCAGACGCTGGCCATCTCGGTGGGACCTCCGCCGACACACAAGGTGTGGGCGAACCAGAGCGGCTTCACCCTGCCGCTGCTGTCGGACTTCTGGCCGCACGGGGAGGTCTCGTCGGCCTATGGCGTGTTCAATGACGACAGCGGCTACCCCAACCGAGGGACGTTCGCCGTCGACCGGGGCGGCGTCATCAGGTTCTCGGAGATGAAGTCCCCCGGTGAGATGCGCGACCAAGCGGTGTGGACCGATGCATTGGCGGCGCTGCGCGGGAGCTGACGGATTTTTCGGGGACGCGTCTCGACGTGTAGCCTCCCCCGAGCACGGGCGTGTAGCTCAGTGGTAGAGCTCTGGTTTTACACACCAGCGGTCGCAGGTTCGATACCTGTCGCGCCCACCAAGTTTTGCAAGTCATATGAACGCGATGCCCGTCGCGTGTCGGCGCTCACGACAGTGGTGCAGAACTCGCGAGGATTGCGCCGAGATCTGCATGAGCGTTGTAGATCGCGCAGAGCCACGACGCTCACGCAGAAGTCGGCGTGGAATGCGCAGTTCTGGGGCGATTCAGCGCACCAGATGCTGTCGGACGGCGAGGCCGATGCGCCCCATGGCCGCCAACGTCGGGTCGCGATGGTCCTCACCCCACGCCCAGTTGGCGAGGACGGCGTAGGCCACCCGGCGACCGCTGGGGGTGTGCCCGGCACAGCCGATGTCGATCCTGGCGTCCGAGATGGTTCCGGTCTTGTTCCACAGCTCGAAACCGTGGTCGGCGTCGGTGTGGGCCAACGGGTCCAGACCGAACGCCTGTGCCACCATCGACAAGTCGGTGTTCACACCGAGCCAGCGCCGAACCCGCTCGGATACGGCGGCGTTGTGGATGGTGCCTGCGTCGACGCGGGCGACGAATTCGCAGAGTTCTGCAGCGGTGCCCACCGACAGGGTCAGCGGATCGTCCTTGGGGCGGTCCAGCCGCACCCTGTCTCGTAGCCCGCTGTCGGTGAACCCGAGGTCCCGCGTGGCGCGTTGTACGACTTCAAGCCCCAGACGGCGCAGGAGAATGTTGGTTGCCGTGTTGTCGCTGACCGCGCCGATCAACAGGCAGAGGTCTTCGAGCCGCTGGTCCTGCTGTCGCAGCAGGTAGAGGATGCCGGAGTCGGCCACCCGGTCCTCCGAGGTGGCGGCGACCAGTTCGTCCGGGTCCAATGTCCCGTCCTCGAATCGCCGCGCCACCTCGGCCAGCAGGAAGACCTTCCCAACGCTCGCGGTCTTGAGCACCCGCCGCGAATCGTGTTCCCACAATGTCTCGCCGGTGGACAGGTCCTTGATGTGCGCCGACAGGGTCGCCGTGCTGGGCAGCCAGGACGACGCCTGGGCGAAGGGACTCATGCCACTTCGTCGAGTTCCGGGACTTCAGCGTCCACGGGCACCCGTCCGAACCGCTTGCGCAGCGTGTAGGCGATGAGAACGATGATCAGGCTGACCACGCTGGCGAGCAGCTGCACGCGTTGATCGGCGCTGAAGACCATGGCCACCAGGACGATCACGTAGGCCACGATGACCACGTAGGTCAGATAAGGGAAGAACCACATCCGCAGCGTCAACTGAGACGGGTCTTCACGTTCGATTGCGCGGCGCACTCGCAACTCCGAGACCGCGATCATCAAGTACATGAAGATGGCGACCACGCCGCAGGAGTTCACCAGGAACAGGAACAGGGAGTCGGGGGCGACGTAGGCGAGTCCCACCGAGATCCAGCCGATCGCCGTGCTGGCGAGGACGGCGCGTGCCGGGACGCTGCGGCTGTCGGTTTTCACGAGCCAGTCGGGCGCGTCACCGTGAGATGCGAGGACACGCAGAATGCGAGACGACGTGTAGATGGAGGAGTTCAGCACCGAAAGCACAGCGGTGAGGATGACGAAATTCATGATCATGGCGGCGCCGGGGATCTCCAGCTTGTCCAGGGCGGCGACGTAGGGACTCGACAACACCGATCCGTCGCTCCAGGGCAGGATGCACACCACGAGGAAGATCGAGCCGACGTAGAAGAGGATGATCCGCCAGATGACGCCTGTGGTGGCCTTGGCCACCGACTTGGCGGGCTCGGCGCTCTCGGCGGCGGCGATGGTGACGATTTCGGCTCCACCGAACGCGAAGATGACCACCACGACGGCGCCCAGTATCGACGCGAGTCCGTTCGGGACGAACCCGCCATGGTCCACCAGGTTGCCCAGGCCGCCGGTCTGCCCCGGCCATACGCCGACGACCCAGAGCACGCCCAGAATGATGAAGGCGACGATGGCCGCCACCTTGATACTCGCGAACCAGAACTCGAACTCGCCGAACCACTTCACCGAGATGAGGTTGACGGCGGTCATCACGACCATCAGCAGCATGGCCATCACCCAGAGGGGTAACCCGACCCACACGTGCAGTATCTGCGCGCCGGCCACCGCTTCGACCGCGATGATGATCACGTAGTAGTACCAGTACAACCAGCCGATGGTGAATCCTGCCCACGGCCCGATGCCGATTCGGGCGTAGTCGGCGAACGACCCGGCCTTGGGCTTGGCGACCACCATCTCGCCGAGCATGCGGAGCGAGCACAGCACCAGAGCGCCGGCGAGGCAGTACGAGATGATCGCTGCGGGGCCGGCCGTTTGGATGACCGCTCCACTGCCGACGAATAGCCCGGCACCGATGGCGCCTCCGATGGCGATCATGGTCATGTGGCGCGTTTTCAGCGACCTGGCCAGGCCGGTGCGAGGTTCGGTGGATGACGACAAGTGAGTACTCGATCCGATGGGTGGGTTGATGAGGACAGTGGGTTAGTTCAGGTGGGCAGGGGGACGAGAGACGGTTCACCGGCCTCGGCGACGATCTGATCGATCGATTGGGCGCGACGGGCTACAGACCAGCGCCGGTGGCCCGAGGAGTCGGACTCGATCGTGTAGACGGCGGGTCGCCCCAACGCGTTGTACGAGAAGTGACTGGAGAAGTAGTAGCCGCCGGTCTCCGGAATGGCCACCAGGTCGCCGGAGTGAATGCGTGGGAGTTCGCGACCGACGGCCAGCATGTCACCGGTGAAGCAGGCCGGGCCGGCCACGTCTTGGACCCGTCGGTCATCCTGCCGCCGCCGCCCCGCCGCGTCGTACACGTCGACCCGCAGAGGCCACGCCTCCGGTGCGAAGATCGTGCGGGTGGCGACCTGCACCCCGGCGTGGGTGACGGCGATCGGCCGACCACCGGTGATTTTCGTGTACTCGACTCGGGCGACGATGGTGCCGGCCTTGGCAGTCAACGCCCGGCCGAACTCGGTCACCAAAGCGTAAGTCCCATCGAACAATTCCGGCACCACAGCCTCAAGGGCGGCACGGTGATCGGCGAAGGTTGGTGTGATGTCGTCGGAGGCGAAGTTGACCGGGAGCCCGCCGCCGATATCGATTCGCTGAACTTGCTGACGACCGACACGAGCAGTGATGTCGTGGGCGAGGTCCACGATCTGGCGCACACCCTCGGCGGCGTGACTGAGGCTCAGCCCTTGGGATCCGCTGTGCACGTGCAGCTGGGTGAGCCATGGGCGGGAGGCGAACGCGTCGATGATGTGTTCGCGTTGGTCGGCCAGGCCGATACCGAACTTGGACGTTGTCGTCGCGGTACTCATGGCGTCGATGGCACCCGCGCCGGTCTGCGGATTGATTCGCATGCCGATGATCGACCGGTGACCGGCCGCCCCTGCGACCGCCTCGTCGACCCGCGCGAGTTCCTCCAGGTTGTCGACGTTGAACGAGATGCCCAGTTCGAGCGCTCCCACGATCTCGGTCGCGGTCTTGGCAGGGGAGTCGAGCACGATGCGATCCGCAGGGAAGCCGGCGGCCAGGGCCAGGCCCAGCTCACCCGGACTGGCCACCTCGCACCCGAATCCCGCCTGCGCGAACCGCGCCAGGACCGGGCGCAGGGTGATCGCCTTCGCCGCAATTGTGTGCAGTGCCGGCATACCCGCCGGGTAGGTCTCGCTCAGGTTGCGCATCAGCTCATCGAGGGTGTCCAGGTCGATGACCCCGCACAGCGGGTGCAGGTCGTCGACGAACCCTCGCCCCGCCACACCAGCGACGACCTCGTCGCGGCGGCGCAGCAGCGTGTCGGGGTGGGGTAGGACGTGTCCAGCACACGTTGTTCCAGAAATCACAGATGAAACCCTATGAACAAGGATCATTCTGTGCCGGTCACGTGGGCTGAGGAATTCTCCACGGATCTTCTGTCAATACTGAGGGTCACTCATGACACCTGGGTCAGCATCTCCGAAATGCACTAAGGGTGACCACGATTTTCGTCAGATTCCACGGGGGGCTCAGCCGGACGGGCCTGATCCCGCCCCCACACCAGCAGGCCGAGGGCAACCCGAAGCCGCGCCACCGATGACTGCACTTCGATACCGGAGACCACGCCGATCCGCTCCAGTCGGTATCGCAGTGAGTTGGCGTGAATCCCCAACTCGCGCGCCGCTTCGGCGAGATTTCCCGGATGCGCGAGAACCGCCGCGACGGTGTCGACGTATGAGGTTCCGTGGTCGCTGTCGTGCTGGCGGAGCGTCTCCAGCGGTTCGGCGATGGTGTGTGCCATCGGAGCCAGGAGGTCGGCGGCCAGGATCAGGGTCAGCGCATCCGGCACGTCGGCTGCCGTGATGACCGTGGGACCACCGCGCGCCGGGGGCAGCTGTGCCGCATCTTGCAGCGAAGCGGCGTCGAGGACCTGCCGAGCGACCCGTGCGGAAAGCTGAAGGTCCGAAAGGGCGTAGACGGCAGGTCCGACCGACACCACGCCCGCGCGGCCCCGTGAAACTCGAGCCAGCTGCTCCGTCAGCCAGCCGGCCAGGTCCACCTCCCCGGCCTCGCCGTCGAGGAGTGGTAGGACGACGAGCAGGTCGGAGCCCACCTGTGCCGTCCTCGCCCCGTTCCGCAGAGCCTGGAAATGGAACATCAGCGAGCGAGACGGGGGAGTGTCTAGTCCCAGCGCGACCACGGCATGTCTGGCATCACGTTGCAGCCCGAGCAGCGCAGCGGGAACCCCGGGGTCGACCCCGCGCGAGAGCAGGTCGACCAGCGCCGACTCCTGAAGCCGCCGTTCGTACTGGTCGCGGTGGACCTCTCTGAGCAGCATGGCGGCGGCGGGCTGGCGCACCTGTAAGAGCAGCTGCCGCAGTTCCTCACGGTCGGTGTCGTCGTTCAACGCCGCCCAGATCGTGCCGAGGGTCTCGGTTCCGGACCTCAGGGCGACCACCATGCGCGCCGGGTCGTCGGCCTCGGCATTGCGCACCACCACGTCGTCGGATCGCCAGATCGCAGGCAGGAATCCTGTGGCCATCAACCGCTCGACCCGCCATGCGGGTACCGCACCCCCCAGGATCGTCTGATTCCGGATGGGATCGACGTCCTGACCGACGACCGCATACGCCAGAACACGCGAGTCCAGGTCCTCGATCGTCACTGGTGCCCCGCTCCTGGTGCTGATCCAGCGAGCCAGCGCGTGCAAGTTGTCGACCTGCGGGGCCGGTGTGACGATGCCACCGGCCCCGAGAAGCCGAATGAGGGCACTGAAGAGTTCGGTCCATCCCACCCACGGGGACCGCCGGAACAGATGTGCCTGGTGGTCCTGCAGCAGCGAGACATCGCGCGTCGCGTCCGGCGGGAGGACAAGGGCCGCGGCCGTCCCAACCTCGTCCAGCAATGACCCGAGCGCGAAGCGATCCTCGACGCGTGCGCTGACGAGCACAATGCTGCCGCTGTAGTCAGCCTGCGTGCCGGGCTCATGCAGGACCACGTCCCGCACCACCGGATCAGCTTCCGGTTCTGCTCCTGCTAGGAAGGGCACCAACATGCCAGCCGCACCGGAAACGAGCGCAGACAGCGGTTGAACAGAGTCGGTGCCACTCACGGTCGCCGATAGCCAAGTGCCACAACCGAAAACTGTACAACCTGCGATCCGCAACAAGCGTCAACCGGCGAAACGGCAGACCTCTCATGTCAGATTCGGGATGCCGCCTTGCTGCCGCACGAGACGGGCGATGACGGAATCTGACATCGGAATCGCGCCCCGTGCGAGTTCGACCGGCACTGGCGGCAGGTCACCGTGCACGTCGCGGTGTAGGCGCTCCATCTCGTCATCCAGCCGCGCCGCGGTGGCCGCGGCTTCGCCGAGGCTCCGCGAGATGTCCGGCGGCACTTCGCCATCGAACTTGTAGTAGATCTTGTGTTCCAGGCTGGCCCAGAAATCCATCGCAACCGTGCGCAGCTGCACCTCCACCGGAACGGTGACGGGTCCGGTGGACAAGAACACCGGGACTTCCACGATGAGGTGCAGGCTGCGGTAGCCGTTCGCCTTCGGCTGACGCACGTAGTCCTTGATCTGTAGGACCGTGAGGTCGTCCTGCAAGGTGAGGGCCTCGGACACTCGGTAGACATCTGAGGTGAAGGAACACGTGATGCGGACACCGGCGATGTCGGTGATCTCCTCGCGGATCGCCTCGAAGCGCGGCTCGCAGTTCTTGCGCTGGACCTTGTCGAGCACACTCTCGGGCGTCTTGAGCCGGCTGGTCACGTGCTCGATCGGGTTGTACTGCTGCAGGTGCTGGAACTCCTGTTGAAGGATCCCGACCTTGGTGGTGATCTCCTCCATGCCGAACTTGTACGAGAACATGAATCGCGAGAACTCCTCGCGCAACGACCGAAACTCATCAATGTCGAAGTCGAGGAAGGTCGTGGGCACGCTCTCAAGCACATCGTCCATAGAGACCAGCATGCCTGTGATCGGAGACTGCCCTGGTCGCCCTAGGTGGTGAACACAGCCGGGATGGTCAGCGGGCCGCGGATGGCGGGGGTGTCACGCCACGTGGGGTCGCCCGCGAGGGCGGGTCGGCGTCGCAGGATGTGGCGCAGCGCCGCAGTTGTTTCGAGCCGCGCCAGCGCAGCGCCCAGGCAGTAGTGCGCGCCGTAGCCGAAGCTCAGCGGTGCGGGTCCGACCCGGTCAGGGCGGAACTGGTCGGGCTGGCGGTAGACGGCGGGATCCCGATTGGCGGCGGCGACGCACACCAGCGCCGTTTCACCACGCCGGATGTCGATGCCGGACACGGTCTGGTCTGCGGTGGCGGTGCGCGCGGTTGCCTGTACGGGAGCGTCGAGCCTCAACAGCTCGGTGAGAACCGCTGGATCGGTCGGGTCGATGTGGTCGGCCAGGCGGGTGCCGTCGGTCATCGGCGTGAGCAGCCGGACGAGGCTGGCGCCGAGCAGATTGGCGGTGGTCTCGTGGCCGGCGACCGCGATCAGGATGGCGGTGATGACGACCTCGTCGAGGGTGAGGTCGGTGTCTGCGGCCAGGAAGCTCAGTAGATCGTCGGTGGGGTGGCTGCGTCGGTCGGCGGCCGCGGGCAGGAAGTCGGCGATCAGCGCCGCAGACGCCGCCAGACCTTCCTCGAGGTCGTGTTGATCGGCGAAGCCGCCCAGGATCCGGATGATGGCCGGTGAGTGCTCGCGTAGCGCCGCGCACTGCTCGGGGTCCAGACCCAGCCAGGCTCCGATGACGGCGACCGGTAGCGGGAGCGCGATCTGCGACATGACGTCGACGAGATCGTCGGCGGGAATCATCGAGACCGCGTCAACACAGATCGACTCGACACCGTCTTCAAGGCCGCCGATGAAGGAGCGGCTGAACACATCCCGCACGGCGCCGCGCAATCTGTCGTGGACTGGGCCGTCAGTGAACAGCATGCTGGCGTCCACGAATGCCGAACTGATCATGGGTGTCGCGGCGGATATCGCCGGGTTGGCTCGGGGGTCGCTGATCCAGTGCCGTCCGCCGAGCACGTCGCGGGCGGCGCCGTGGCCGAGGATCAGCCAGGCGTGCGCGGTGTCGTCCCACACGACATCGCCGTCGCGGCGCCGTGTCTCGTAGAACGGGTAGGGGTCGGCGGCGTCCCAGGGGAGTCGCGGCGCCGCGATGTCACGGGTGGTCATGTTCATCCAGCGCGCCGGGCAGTCCACGTTCGCGCACCCAGGCGTGGTGCAGCTTGCCGAGTTCGGTGATCGGCTCGGTGACACCGTCCATATCGTCGACGAGGGCTCGTGTGTGCAGGGTGGCCCGCAGGCCGGCGGCGATACTGGTAGAGGCGAGCATGATCCGGGAGGTGAACACGTGCTCGGCGGGTACCGCGATCTTCGCGACGGGGTGGTCCCTGTCGCGGACATCGAAGAAGCCGCGAATAATCCGTTCCGTGGCGTCGGGCGCGTAGGTGACCGGCTGTGGGGCTGTGACCTCGAAGGCCATTTCTGAAACCCATTGCTCCAGTTCGTCGTCGGTCAACGTTGCGCGTTCGGTGAGGAATCCCATCTGGGTCAGGTGATCGCGGTAGTCGTCCGGGCGTCCCTCTATGGCGGCCCGCAGGAACCGCACCCACAGCCCGCGTCGCCACTCGGCCATGATCGAGACGCATCCGAAGTCGAGGAACCCGACGGTGCCGTCTGTGCCGAAGCGGTAGTTGCCGGGGTGCGGATCGGCGTGGACCAGGTTGGCGTGCCGGTAGTTGCCGTTCGTGAACCTCGCGATCACCTCCGTCCAAGCGTTCCTCAAGTCCTGGTCCGCCTGTTGTGCTGCGGTCCAATCCATCCCATCGAGATAGGTCATTGTCAGCACCCGGTCACTTGATGCCTCGGGCACAGCATCGGGGATGCGAATGAAGGGGTGCCCGCGATAGAGATCGCTGAACGCCGTGATCATCTCGGTTTCGTGCCTGTAGTCGAGTTCCTCGGATATCCGTGCGGCCGCTTCGCTCGCGAGTGCCTGGACGTCGAGCGGCATACCCGATGCCGCGGTCACGAATTTGAGGAATGTGGCGACGAGTTCGGTGTTGGCCAGATCGTCGTGGATGGCTCGCGCCACGCCGGGGTACTGGATCTTGACCACGACGTCGCGGCCGTCATGCAGGACGGCGCGGTGGACTTGCCCGACCGATGCGGCTGCTATCGGTTCGTCGGTGAAATCGCTGAAGTGTGCACTGGTGGAACCGAGTTCGTCGGCGAGGACGTCGTGGACCAGCGCCGGGTGCATGGGTGGCGCGTCGGCTTGCAGCCGCGTGAGCGCCTTCTGGTACGGCGAGAAGCCGCCGGTGCCCATCGCGCTGACGTCGATCATCGAGAAGATCTGGCCGGCCTTCATGAGCACGCCCTTGGACTGGCCGAGCAGGTCGGTGTAGCGCTCGGCGGTGCGCTCGTGGAAGCGGTCGACCGCGCCGTCGTCGCCCGCCCGTTTCTGGAGACCGGCTATGAGCCGGCCCCCGGCCGCGCGGGCGGTGAATCCGGCCAGCGGCATGGTTCGTCGAATCCGACCCTGCGTAACGGGCTCGTCTCGAGATGGCAATTCGGTCCCTCCCACTTCCACGAACAGTCAAGTAAAGTGGTTCCGTACAGACGGTAAGTGATCACTTTGGAGGAGTCAATGACGGCACCGGCATCCACCCGGGAGCGACTGCTCACCGAGGCGATGCGGTTGTTCAGTGACAAGGGTTTCGAGGCCACCAGCGTGTCTCAGATCGAGGCGGCCGCCGGCCTGGCGGCGGGCTCGGGCGCGCTGTATCGCCACTTCAAGTCCAAGGACGACCTGCTCGTCGCGGGCATCGACCGGCAGCTCGACCGGCGTGCCGCGATGGCTGACATTCGCGCACTCTTCGCGGGCCTCGGGGACCTGCACAGTGAGTTGACCGTCCTGGGCCGCTACCTGCTCACGGTGATCGACCAGGAATCCGAACTGCTGCAGATCGCCGCACGCACGCCCGCCGGACTGTCCGAGCGCCTCGACACGGCCTACGCCGCGCTCGTCGACTCGCTCACCGTGGAACTCTCCGGCTGGATCACCGCATGGGCGCCCCGTGCATCGTCCGAGCAGGCCAATGTCCTAGCCGCACTTGGCATCAACAGCATCCTCGGCGAGCGGTTCGCCACGAATCTCTTCCGTCGGAGCGAGGCGCCGATATCCGATGACCGGTATCTCAGGGAGTGGACAGCAGTATTGGCGGGGCGCGTTCAATCGTTCAGTTGAGCGGC
This sequence comes from Mycolicibacterium sp. YH-1, assembly GCF_022557175.1. Next base: position 2,702,697 of record NZ_CP092915.1, read on the forward strand.
CTGAGCTGATTGCGTTTTCAAGGTAATCAGTTGTTCGCCGACTGGTCACGATGCGGTGCTCCGGTCCCAGATCCCATCATTTGCTCCATTCCCGTAAGTAATTGAAGTATGCCCGCTAAGTAAACGCAGCTCGTCCGTGAATCCATTTATATGGCAATGTAATCATCGCATTCGACAATTTGCCAGAATTGCGTAGCTATGTGCTGTCCGGCGTTCCCTGGTGGCCAGTTTGGGTATAAATACACTGGTCAAACGTGAACCTTCTGGCATCCCAGCGCTTAGCTGCCAATGTAACCGGGCATAGCAATTCCCATAGAGATCTCAGCGTACGGCGGAGTTGGTCATTGATCATGAATCGAAAGGGAAAATCATGCGGCGCCTTTCCTGCGGACACGCCAGTCCGCCACTGATAAAGATCTTCTTCGCCGGAATGGCGACCGTTGTCGTGTCGGCAGTCGGCGTCGTGACCTTCATGCCGAGCGTGCCGACGGTCACGATGGATGTCGCCGAGATGGCGGCGATCGATCAGTCGAACACCACCATCGGCATCGCCGACTCCGATCTGTACTTCGAGTCGGCGGCACAGATCGACGCCGCGCTGGACCAGATGCAGGCCATGGGCGTCAACACCGTGCGGATCGGCATCCCGTGGGCCGGTATCAATCCGATTCCCGGCTACTACAACTGGTCCCAGTCCGACTACCTGATCAACGCCGCCGACGCGCGGGGGATGGGCATCCTCGCCGTCATCACCACCACACCGGCATACGCACAGAACGGATCCGGCATCTACAGCGCGCCGACGTCGCCCGCCGCGTTCGGTCAGTTCGCGGGTCTGGCAGCGCAGCGCTACGCAGGCAAGGTCGGCGCCTACGAGATCTGGAACGAGCCGAACGCCGCGCCGTTCTACGGCCCCGCACCGGACCCGGCCGGGTACACCGAGTTGCTCAAGGCCGCGTACCCGACGATCAAGGCCGCCGACCCGGATGCCACGGTCGTCGGCGGCGTTGTCGGATCGACGATCACCTATCAGAACCTCACCCTGAACCCGGTGACGTTCGTCGATCAGATGTACCAGAGTGGGGCTCAGGGATACTTCGACGCTCTGTCCTTCCATCCGTACCAGTACACGATGCCGTTCTCGACGGGTGGCTACCACCCGGACTCGCCGATCAACCAGCTCGACGACATCCACGACCTGATGGTCGCCAACGGAGACACCGAAAAGCTGGTGTGGGCCAGTGAATACGGCCAGCCGACCTCGGTCTCCAGCGACGCCGAGCAGGCCACCTACCTGCAGGACATGCTGACCACCTGGCGCACGATCGACTACACGGGCCCGGCGTTCGTCTACACGCTCGAGGACGACCAGACCGGCAGCACCGATCCGGAAGCCACCTTCGGTCTGGTGCGTAGTGATGGAACGTGGAAGCCCGCGGCATACGTCGTGCGAGACCTGGCGACCACGCCATCGCCCGTCCCGTCCACTGCGCCATCGACTACGCCGTCCACCACGCCGTCCATGGCGCGGATGTCGTTCGCCGCCACGGCCGAGCCGACGGATTCCGAGGCACAGGCAGCACCGCTGGCTGAGCCCGCGGCACGCCCCACGAGACAGGCCCCGATGGAGGCGAAGTCGACGACACCCGCACAGCGGGCCACACCCGCCGAGTCGGCGCGCCCCGATCGGTCAGAGGCCCGTCAGCACCGATCCGAGGCGCGCCAGGACCGCTCGGAGCGTCGGGATGCCGATCGGGAGAGGCCGCGCCGCGACCGCCACCGCTGACGTGTCAGACGATCCGCTTGCCGCGGCGCGCCCGAGATCGGATGTCCCACAGGTAGGTCTGGTAGCCCAGCAGCCAGACGTCGCGGGGGATGACGCGGTCGGCGAGTCGGAGTGCCGATAGCAACCACTCGAAGCGGCGCTGCTGAGCCGGCGTCCAGTCCAGCTGCATCAGCGCGCGGAACTCCGCGGGCAGGAATCCCGTCGTGGCGAAGAGATTGAACGGCCCGGCGAGGGCTCGCAGCGGGGCGGGAAGAAACGCGAACGCCGCGACTCCGCGCAGATGCTCGCGGACCGGTGGGTCGATCTGCAACCGATCCAGCGAGTGCTTCCAATACTCCTCGAACGCGACACGGTCTACGGGCCACATCGACTCGCGCACCTGCAGGGTCGTGCCCAGCTTTCGGGCGTCGTCGTACACGGCGTCGGCAGCGTCGTCGCTCAGCGGTCCGTACAGGAACTCGTGCATGTCGACGTAGTACCGATAGAGGCAGGCGGCCACCCACAGCTGCAGCTGCGGATCGAACGCGTTGTAGCGCACCGGACTCGTTGCGCTGGAGCGGACCTGGGCGTGTGCCCTGTCGACCTCGGCGCGAATCAGGGCCCGGTCGGCGTCGGTGCCCATGGTGGCGACCGCGAGGTAGGTGCCGGTGGTGCGGGCGCGCTTGATCGGATGCTTGTAGACGTTGCCGCTGTCGACGGGGCTCTCGAGCACCCCGTAGCCGACACCGGGCGCCGACAGTTGCATGATCACATTGGCCGCGGGCAACAGCGCGGCGGCGGGATTGAGTAGGTGCACGACACGCGACGGCTTCGAACTCGGTCCGAACCTCATGAAATCGAGTACACCACCTTGTGAGACGCTGCCGGGGTGCTTGCGCCGAGATCCCGCGGTCGCGCGGCGGGTCTCGCGCTGGGATACCTGATCGATCTGGCCCTCGGCGACCCGCGCCGCGGCCATCCGGTGGCATGGTTCGGTACCGCCGCGGCGTGCCTGGAACGACTCACCTACGCCGACCGTCGCGCAGCGGGTGCCGCGCACACCGGCGTGTTGGTCGGCGCACTGCTCGCCGCCGGCCTCGCGGTCGATCGCAGCGCGGCGCGGCGCGGCCCGATCTGGACGATGGTGTCGACTGCGGCGGCGACGTTCGTCGTGCTGGGCGGTACATCGCTGGCGCGCACCGGAGCCCAGATGTCGGACCGAGTCGCCTGCGCCGATCTCGATGGGGCACGCGAACTGCTGCCGTCCCTGTGCGGACGTGACCCCGCCTCGCTGGACTTCGACGGTCTGACCCGGGCCGCATTGGAGTCGGTGGCGGAGAACACGTCCGACGCGGCCGTCGCACCGCTGTTCTGGGGTGCGCTCGCAGGGGTCCCCGGACTGCTGGTGTACCGCGCAGCCAACACCCTGGACGCGATGATCGGGCACAAGTCGCCGCGCTATGCCAGGTTCGGTTGGGCCGCAGCCCGATTCGATGATGTGCTGAACTACCTGCCCGCGCGGATATCGGGTGTCCTGGTGGCCGGGTGTGCGGCGGTCACGGGCGGTTCACCCGGCGGGGCATTGACGGCGTGGCGGCGTGACGCGGCGCGGCATCCGAGCCCCAACGCGGGTGTCGTGGAGGCGTCCTTCGCCGGCGCGCTCGGGGTGCGCCTCGGCGGACCGACCCAGTACGCGCACCGTCTCGAGATCCGGCCGACACTCGGCGATGGCCGTCCACCAGAAGTCGCGGACCTGTCTGCCTCGGTGCGCCTCTCGCGGGCGGTGCAGGCGGCCGCGGCGTGCGGTGCGGTCGCGACGGCGGCGTTGATCGCCGCCGTCGGCAGTCAGTGCCGTCGGCCGTAGCGGTCGGCGAGCTTCTCGTCCTTGGTGCGCGTCACCGGCTTGCCCGCGGCTGACGCCGATGCCGCGGCTGAGGCCGAACTGTCGGCGGCGGCCCTGTCGCGGCGGCGCTGCTTGTACTCGGCGACGACGAAGTAGCCCACCCCGATGGGTGCGATGATGCCGAACGCGATCCACTGGATGCCGTAGGACAGGAACGGGCCAGAGTTGAGATGCGGCAGCCCGATCACGCCAAGACCGCCGGGCTGGTCCTCGACGAGCTGCAGGTACGAACCCGCCAGAGGAATGCCGGTGACCTGGGCTATCTGGTCGGTGTTGATCGAGTACACCTGCTGCGCGCCGTCCTGGTGGAACGGCTCCTTGCCGAGCGCGAGCAGCTCGGAGTCCCGCAGCCGCGCCGTGATGGTCACGGTGTCGGTGGGGGCGGCGGCGAACTCGGGCACCTTGTTGCCATCAATGGGTTTGATGTAACCGCGGTCGACGAGCACGTTCGGACCGCCGTCCACCGCGAAGGGCGTCAACACCTCGAACGCCGGTTCGCCGTCGATGGAACGCAGCCGCGCGAGCACCTGGCCCTCAGGGAGATACCGGCCTGTCGCCGTCACGCGCTTCCACGCGTCATCGGGCGCCTTCGAGTCCTGCCGCGGCAGCACGCTCGTCACCGGCACAGGCTCCGACGTCAGAGAACTCGAGATCTGCGCGTTCTCACGTGTCGTCTTGGTGTTCTTGCCCAGCTGCCACGGCGCGAGCACGGTGAAGCACAAATAGGCGAAGCCGATGACGACGACATAGAGGGCCAACCATTGCGGCCGCAACAGGAACGCCCAGCGCTTCATCGGTCCGTCACGCTCCGGACGCTCAGTTGCTCGTCGACCCAGTTGTGCAGCCCGGGCAGCGACGCCTCGATCACGGTGAACACGTCCTCGAAGTCGACCCGCGTTCCGTAGTAGGGGTCCTCGACATCGAGCGCGTGAGCGCCCGACCGCGGGTCGAACGCCCGAAGCATCCGCAGCCGGTCGGCGGGCACTCCCAGGTCGCGCAGGATCCGAACGTGGTTGCGTCCCATCGCGACGACGAGGTCGGCGGCCAGGTGGTCATCGTCGACCTGTGCGGCGTTGTGCGTCGTGGGATACCCGTGGTCGGCCAGCACGTGATTGGCGCGCTCGTCGGCCGGGTTGCCCGCGTGCCAGCCGCCGGTACCGCCGCTGCTGACCCGTACCGCGCCGGACAGGCCTCGCTCATCGATCTGATGGGCGAACATCTTCTCGGCCATTGGGGAGCGGCAGATGTTGCCCGAACACACGAAGGTGACGTGCAGCACAGCTGGACTGGCGTCAGACACCGAGCACCTCCCGCAGGTCGGCGACCGTCGAGACGTGGCGACGGTCGGTCATCCCATCCTGCCCGTCGAAGTCGTCAGCGCCGTAACCCCAGCCCACCACCACGGTGCCGATGCCGTGGGCGGCGGCTCCCTCGACGTCGTGGCGGCGGTCACCGACCATCACCACGCTCGGCGGTAACGGCTCGAGTTGCGCCAGTGCATGCGCGACGACGTCGGCCTTCGAGGAGCGGACACCGTCGACGCTGGCACCCGCCACCACTTCGAAGTGATCGTCGAGGCCGAAGTGCTCGATGATGCGGCGCGCTGTCGGCTCGGCCTTCGACGTCGCCACGGCCAGACGCACACCCGCAGCCTGCAGGTCGGCGAGCAGCGCCGGGATCCCGTCGAACACGTGGTTCATCGACCAACCGCGGGAACGGTAGTCGGCACGGTAGGCCGCGATCGCCTCATCGGCCCGGTCACCGAGCCCCATCGAGGCCAACGTGACGTGCATCGGGGGTCCGACGATCATCTTGGCCAGGTCGACGTCGGGGACGGCGCCGGCCGTGGCGCCCACCTCGTTCAGGGCATGCCGAAAGCTGGCCACGATGCCGCTGGCCGAGTCGGTCAGCGTGCCGTCGAGGTCGAAGATCACCAACTGAGCGCTCACGGCTCCATTGTCCCCGATGTCGCCGGTCGTCCCCGTGCCTGGCCCCGACAGCCGCGCACTAGGGTCGTGATGTGGCAAGTCGGATCCGTACGGCGGCGCGCTACCACGGCGATGAGGCCGCGGCGCCCGGCATGCTGGACTTCGCCGTCAACGTGCGTGCCGCGGGCCCGCCGACGTGGCTGCTCGACCGGTTGGCGGCCCGGCTCGGTGAGCTGGGGCGTTATCCCAGTGCCGAGGATCTGCGGCGCGCCACCGAAGCCGTCGCCGCGCGCCACGGCCGTGACCCCGATCACGTCGCGTTGCTCGCAGGCGGTGCCGAGGGCTTCGCACTGCTGCCGCATCTGAGGCCTGCCATGGCCGCACTCATCGCACCGTCGTTCACCGAGCCCGAGGCGGCGCTCGCGGCCGCGGGGGTGCCGTTCGAGCACGTCGCACTGCGACCGCCGTTCACCCTGGCCGCCGCTGTGGTGCCCGATCACGCCGATCTGGTCGTGGTGGGCAACCCGACGAACCCGACGGCGGTGCTGCACACGACCGAGCAGATCCTGGCGTTGCGGCGCCCCGGACGCATCGTGGCCGTGGACGAGGCGTTCGCCGACGCGATCCCGGGGGAGCCCGAGTCGCTGGCCGGCCTGGCCCTGCCCGATGTGGTGGTACTGCGCAGCCTCACCAAGACGTGGTCGCTGCCCGGGCTGCGGGTCGGCTATCTGCTGGGTGACCCGGAGGTGCTGGCCCGCATGACCGCGACCCGCCCACACTGGGCGCTCGGCACGCTGCAGCTGGAGGCCATCGCGGCGTGCAACGAGCCGGCGGCCGTCGCGGAGGCTGCCGACGCAGCGGCTCGGCTGGCGGTGCTGCGCGGCGAGATGGCGGCTGGATTCACCGCCGCGGGCATCGAGGTGATCGACGGCCGCGCGCCGTATCTGCTCTTCGCCGTCCCCGATGCCGAACTCGTTCGAAAGAGGTTGGACGCCAAGGGTATCGCCGTCCGTCGCTGTGACACGTTCGTCGGTCTGGACGGTTCCCATCTGCGTGCCGCGGTGCGAGAGGAATGGCCTGTGCTGCTCGAGGCGATTGTCGAGGCAATGCGATGAGCGCGCGGCTGTCTGACGTCATCGACGTGCTGAATGCGGCGTATCCGCCTGCCCTGGCGCTCGACTGGGACTCGGTGGGTCTGGTCTGCGGTGACCCCGCCGACGTGGTCGAGTCGGTGACAGTCGCGGTGGACGCCACGGCCGAGGTCGTCGCCGAACTGCCAGAGGCTAGCCTGCTGCTCGCGCATCACCCGCTGCTGCTGCGGGGTGTGGACACCGTCTCGGCGGGCACGGCCAAGGGAGCGCTGCTACACCGGCTGATCCGAGCTCGGAGTGCGCTGTTCACCGCACACACCAATGCCGATGCCGCCGCCCCCGGCGTGTCCGACGCGTTGGCTGAGGCACTCGGACTCGAGGTCCGCGGCGTGCTGTCACCCGCAGCCGAGGGGCGCCGCCTCGACAAGTGGGTCGTCTACGTGCCCGCCGACAACGCCGAGGCCGTCCGCGAGGGCCTGTTCGCCGCGGGCGCGGGCAGCATCGGCGACTACTCGCACTGCAGCTGGACTGTGGCCGGGACGGGCCAGTTCCTTCCGCACGACGGCGCCTCGCCGGCGATCGGCCGGGTGGGTTCGATCGAGCGGGTGCCGGAGGACAGGGTCGAGGTGGTCGCACCCGCCGGCCTGCGCGCCGATGTACTGGCCGCGCTGCGGGCCGCGCATCCCTACGAGGAGCCGGCGTTCGATGTGTTCGCCATGGCACCACTGCCCACCGGCGTGGGCATCGGCCGGATCTGCTCGTTACCCCAGCCCCAGCTGCTGTCGGCCTTTGTGTCCCGTGTCGCCGCGGCGCTGCCCGCGACATCGTGGGGAGTGCGGGCGTCGGGTGACCCCGATGCGATGCTGTCGAGCATCGCGGTGTGTGGTGGTGCCGGTGACTCGTTGCTCGATGCCGTAGCGTCGGCCGGGGTGCAGGCCTATCTGACCGCAGACCTGCGCCACCACCCGGCGGACGAACACCGGCGGACCTCCGACGTCGCGCTCGTCGACGTCGCGCACTGGGCGAGTGAGTACCCGTGGTGTGGTCAAGCAGCCGAGATCCTGACGCGCCACTTCGGCGCGTCGCTCCCGGTGCGGGTGAGTTCCATCCGTACCGACCCCTGGAATGTCGAGAGAGAAGTATGAAGGCAGAAGCCGCCCAGCAACGTTCGCTCATCGAGTTGACCGAACTCGACGCCGACATCAGTCGGCTCGATCACCGAGCCAAGAAGCTCGCGGAGCAGGAGCGGCTCGACGTGGTCGCCGCCGAGCATCGCGATGCCAGTGACAAACTGGCGACCCTCCAGCTAGCCCTGGAGGACCTCGACGGTGAGGTCGCCAAGTTCGAGTCCGAGATCGACTCCGTACGCCAACGCGAGGACCGCGACCGGGCGATGCTCGACGCGGGCAACGTCAATGCCAAGCAGCTCACCGAACTTCAACACGAGTTGGAGACCCTGCAGAGGCGCCAGGCCAGCCTGGAGGACGCTCAGATCGAGGTCATGCAACGGCGCGAGGAACTGCAGGACGAGGAGGCTGCGCAGCTGCGCGCGATCGGCGAGCTTCAGGGTCTCGTCACCGAGGCGCAGGTGGCCCGCGACCAGGCGCTTGCGGAGATCGACGCCGCGCGACAGACGATGGCCCTGCGCCGCGCTCAGATCGCGGCCGTGATCGACGCGGACCTGGTGGCCCTCTACGAACGGCAGCGCGCCCTCGGCGGTCCGGGAGCCGGTGTCCTGCAGGGCAGGCGGTGCGGCGCGTGCCGGATCGAGATCGACCGGGCCGACATGTCGCGGTTCGCTGCGGCCGCCGAGGACGACGTGCTGAGGTGCCCCGAGTGCGGGGCGATCCTTCTGCGGCAAAAGGGTTCGATGTAGTGAAGGTATTGGTCGAAGCCGATGGCGGATCGCGCGGGAACCCGGGGCCCGCCGGATTCGGTGCAGTGGTGTGGTCCGCGGACCGGCAGAGCGTGCTCGCCGAGCGTAAGGAGGCCATCGGGATCGCCACCAACAACGTGGCCGAGTATCGAGGTCTGATAGCGGGTCTGGAAGCCGCCGCCGACGTCGGGGCCACGGAGGTCGCGGTGTCGATGGACTCCAAACTCGTCGTCGAGCAGATGACCGGGCGTTGGCGGGTCAAGCACGTCGACATGATCCCGCTGCACGGGCGGGCCCGCGAGCTGGCCGCCGACTTCGACCGGGTGAGCTACTCCTGGATCCCGCGCGCCAAGAACTCGCACGCCGACCAATTGGCGAACGAGGCGATGGACGCGGCAGCGGAAGCGACGGCGAAGGAGCTGACGTCCCAGCCCGCCGCCCCGAAAACCGCTGCGGCGGCGGCTCAATCGACGTCATCTCCAGGATGGACGGGAGCGATGGGCGCTCCGACGCGTTTTCTCCTGTTGCGCCACGGCCAGACCGAGTTGTCGGTTGAGCGGCGCTACTCCGGTCGCGGGAATCCGGCGCTGACCGATCTCGGTCAGCGTCAGGCCGACGCCGCCGCGCAATACCTCGCCGAGCGGGACGACATCGCCGCGGTGATCAGCTCGCCGCTACAGCGTGCCAGCCTCACCGCAGAGGCCGCGGCCAAAGCGCTGAGGCTGGACGTCACGATCGACGCCGACCTGATCGAGACGGACTTCGGCAAGTGGGAGGGTCTGACGTTTCGGGAGGCCGCCGAGCGTGATCCCGATCTGCACAGTCGGTGGCTGCGCGACACCAGCTTGGCGCCGCCGGACGGGGAGAGCTTCGACGAGGTCGCTCACAGGGTGCGTCGGGCCCGCAACCGGATCATCGCCGAGCACGGCGACGCGACCGTCCTGGTCGTGTCGCACGTGACGCCGATCAAGACCGTCCTGCGACTCGCGCTCGACGCCGGTCCGAGTGTCCTGTACCGGATGCACCTCGATCTCGCGTCGCTGTCCATCGCCGAGTTCTACCCCGACGGCGTGGCATCGGTGCGACTGGTGAACCAGACCTCCTACCTGTAGTCAGGTCTGCACGTGCAGCTTCTCGCCGCGCGGCCCGAATATCGCGATAGCCTCGACCGGGCCGTCGACTACGCCGAACCAGTGCGGTGTCCACGTCGAGAACTCCACCGCCTCACCGGGTTTGATGGTGAAATCGCGATCGCCGAGAATGAGGCGCAGGTTCCCCGACAACACGTACAGCCACTCCTGCCCGTCGTGCACGGGTAGCTCGTCGGGGGGCGTGCGGCGTCGCGTGCTCACCCGGATCTTGAACGTGTGCAGACCTCCCGCGGGGCCGCTGCGCGTGAGCGGCCAATAGGTGACGCCGTCCCTGGTATGCGAGGCGCCGCGGACCCGGGGATCGTCGGCCTCGGGTGCGCGCATCAGGTCGTCGGTGGTGACCGACAGCGCCGACGCGAGGCGGGGCAGGTGATCCAGTGCCAGTCGGCGCTTGCCGGATTCGAGGCGGCTCAGTGTCGACACGTCGATGTCGGCGCGGGTGGCCACCTCCTCCAGCGTGAGTCCGTGCTGAGTGCGCAACTCGCGTAGTCGGCGGCGGACGCGAGTGTCGACGTCATCCTGCGGCTTTGCCTGCATGGCAAATCAGCTTGGCAGTTCTGGAACGTGAGGGCAAGCTCTAGGGCATGACTGGTGAATGGGATTGCATCGTGGTGGGCGGCGGCGCGGCGGGATTGAGCGCCGCGTTGGTGCTGGGTCGAGCGCGTCGGCGCACGTTGGTCGTGGATGCGGGAGCACCGAGCAATCTCGCGGCCCACGGCATCGGTGGTCTGCTGGGACATGACGGCCAGCCGCCGGCGAAACTCTACGAGACGGGTCGTGCCGAACTGGCGGCCTATCCGAACGTGGAGGTGCGTACCGGCGAAGTAGTCCGTGGCGAAAGGGGTTTCACCCTGGAACTGGCCGACGGCTCGATCGAACGGAGTAGGACCGTCCTGTTGGCCACCGGCATGGAGCACCGGCCGCCGAGCATCCCCGGCCTCGAAGACCTCTGGGGGCGTTCGGTGTTTCACTGCCCGTTCTGCCACGGCTGGGAGGTGCGCGACGCGCCACTGGCAGTCATCGCCAAGGGCGACCGCGCCGTGCACTCTGCCCTGCTGCTGCGGGGCTGGTCCGATGACGTGATGCTGCTGACCGACGGCGACGATGGGCTTGATGACGCTCAGCTCAAGCAGTTGGACGCAGCCGGTGTCACCGTCGATACGCGGTCGGTCACTCGATTGGTATCGGAGAGTGGCGAACTGACCGCTGTGGAGTTCTCCGACGGCGAGCGGCTCACGCGCCGCGCCGCGCTGGTCGCCACAACGCTGCACCAGAGATCCACTCTGGCGGCACAACTCGGCGCGATGACCGCGCCAGGCCCGGTCGCAGTGGATGGCCTGGTCGTTGACGCCTTCCAGCGCACCACGGTTCCGGGACTCTTCGCTGCGGGGGACATCGGCGCGCAGATGCCCCAGGTCGCGACCGCGGTCGCGACGGGCAGCCTGGCCGGCGCATCCATCATGCAGTGCCTGCTCGGCGAGGACGTCGGGTTGACCGTGCCGCCGTGGCCCACCCACGGGCTCACGGCGACGGAGTACTGGGAGCGTCATTACGGTCAACGCCAACGTATTTGGAGTGGCCGGGTCAACGCGCAGCTGGCGAAGGTGGTGGCGGATCTGCCGGTCGGTCACGCGCTGGACCTCGGCTGCGGTGAGGGTGGCGACGCCGTCTGGCTCGCCGAGCAGGGCTGGCACGTGACGGCGGTCGACATCTCGGAGACCGCGATCGCGCGGGCCGCCGCGGAAGCCGAGGCGCGGGGTGTGCGGGACCGCGTGAGCTTCGAGCGCCACGACCTGTCCGACAGCTTCCCGGAGGGCACGTTCGACTTGGTGTCGGCCCAGTTCCTGCACTCCACAGTGCGTCTGGAGCGACCGCAGATCCTCGCCAATGCCGCCCGCGCCGTGGCGCCGGGGGGACATCTCGTGATCGTTGACCATGCCGGGATGCCGTCGTGGGCGACAAACGTGCCGCACGACCATCCGTTCCCGAGTGCCGAGGAGGTGCTGGCGAGCCTTGACCTGTCGGCGGGTGAATGGGACCGCGTGCGCATCGAGACGATCGAGCGTGAGGTCACCGGACCCGACGGCCAGGAGGCGACGCTGGGGGACAACCTGATGGTTCTGCGGCGCAGAGCCTAGCGAGTCGCAGGGAGGGACCTGCCGTTTGTGGGCCGTCATCGAATGTTGACGGCCCACAAAGGCAGGTGCACTAGTGGAGGCTCGCTCCGTGGTCCGTTCGGATCGGACCGTCGACGATGGCTCGCAGCGCGGCGACGTGACCGTCGAACGCGATGCGGCCAGCATCGGTGAGCCTGGCATGCACCTTGTGGCGCCGCGCCTCAAGGCGGCGTTCCGTGGTGACGTACCCCGCCTGTTCCAGAATCGACAGTTGCTTCGACAACGCCGAATCCGAAAGCCGCAATGTCTCTTTGAGATACGCGAACTCAGCCCAGTCCACGGCGGCCAACGTGGCCACCAATGTCAAGCGCGTGCTGGGATGGATCAGCTCATCGAAACGCGGCGGCGTCGTCATGCATGGACCCAGCGGCGCAGAGTCCGCAGAATCTCGGGTCCGCCCAGGCCGACGATGGCAGCGACGAACACGGCCGCGGCGATTCCGGGGTGACGGGCGCCGTCGGCGTGCAGGGCGACGGCCGCCGCGATCGTCACAGCGACCAGAGCGAACAGCATGCCAATCACCACCAGCGGTATCCGGTGCCCGACCGTATCGGCACTGACCTGCATTCGGTCGGTCCTTCGGCGACCGCTCAGCCGGCGCGACGCAATCGCGGAGTGGACGACTCCGAACCCGACCGTGGCCCTAATGACGAGCCACTGCGGGCCAATGTCTCCGATGAGTCCAATCACGACCCAGCCCGCCGCGAGCAGCCACCAGTACCACCGGGGTAGACCCACCTCATCCACCACGTGCGCTTTGGCGCGGTCAACGGCATCCAGCGCGGCGCGCGCGTCGGCCGGCGTGACGTTCTCCATAACCCCATCCTCCCTTTCCCGCATGGAAAGTAGAGTCCACTTTCCATGCGGGAAAGTCAAGGGGTGACCACCGATCTAGTCGGTGCGCTGGGTGAGCCGGATGCTGTTGCCCGAGGGGTCGCGGAATCCAGAGTCAATGCCGTAGGGCATCTCGGTGGGCGGTTCGGTGAACTCCACGCCGCGCTCGGTCAGCGCCTTGTAGGACGCTGCGGCGTCATCGGTGAGCAGGAAGACCGTGCCGGCGAAACCCTTCGCCGTCAGGTCGAGCACCTGCTTGCGCGTGTCCTCGTCCATCACCGGCGGGCCCGGCACCGCCATCAGGACGATGCTGACGTCATCCTGGCCCGGCGGGCCGACGGTGAGCCAACGAAAGTCGCCCATCTCCTCGGGGAACGAAACGTCCTCTCGCACCTCCATGCCGACCTGATCGGTCCAGAATTTCAGCGCGACCTCTTGATCATGAACCCACAGGTGTGTGCTTGCGATTTTCATCATGAGGCCGACGCTACGGCCGAGGTCAGGTGCCCGTCTTCTCCCGGTGTGCTGTCTTGACCCGGCTGTCGGCCGGGGGCCGGGTGTCGCGCGCCACGATGCAGCTCGGAATCCGTGCACGCGATGCCGCGGGCGGCATGCTGGCTCGATAGGCCGCCGGTGGCCTGCCGTACACGCGGGCGAAACTGCTGGTGAATGACCCGACGCTCTGCAGCCCGACCATCACACAGATGTCGGCGACCGAGCGGTCGGTGTAGCGCAGCAACGACGCGGCGCGTTCCAGCCGCCGGGTCTGCAGGTAGGCGCGCGGGGACTCGCCGAACGTGCGGGTGAACATCCGGGAGAAATGCGCGCGTGACAAGCCCGCCGCCGCGGCGAGGTCCTCGACGGTGATCTGCTCGGCGTACCGGGCGTCGACCAAGTCCTTGGCGCGCTGCAGATAGCGGGCCGGCGGCACCTGTGCCATGGGGATCAGAGTACGGTGATTCAGCGCGGACGAGTTGGCCGGACGGCCGCGGGTCCCCTCCGGGGATTCGAGGAAAGTCCGGACTTCACAGAGCAGGGTGATTGCCAACAGCAATCCGAGGTGACTCGCGGGACAGTGCCACAGAGAACAGACCGCCACCCAGCCTTCGGGCTGGGGGGTAAGGGTGAAACGGTGCGGTAAGAGCGCACCAGCATCCCGGGTGACCGGGGTGGCTAGGCAAACCCCACCCGAAGCAAGGCCAAGAAGGCCGCAACCTGGTTGCGGCCGCGCAGGCGTTTGAGGGCTGCTCGCCCGAGCCTGCGGGTAGGCCGCTCGAGGCACCCGGCGACGGTGTGTCCAGATGGATGGTCGTCGCCCCGCCGCCAGTAATGGTGACGGGGAACAGAATCCGGCTTACAGGCCAACTCGTCCGCCCCTTCGGGTCGGCCTGCCACGAACGGGTCAGCCCGCCGCCCGAACCGCCTTCTTGAGCTTGCGCAGCGCGCCCTCGAGGCGATCCTCGGACTGCCGGGCCAGTTCGTCCTCCAGTTGAAACAGCAGTCCGTAGGTGAAGGTGTCCTCACCCTCGGCGTGTGCGGTGCTGGCCTCGGTCGACAGATGTGCACGGCTGACCACGCTGTCCTGATGATCACCCAACAGCGTCTGGATGAGCTTCGCCCCTTCCGCGACGTTCCGTGCCCCGGTGGCCGCGGCGGTGTAGCGAAGCCGCTTGGCGCCCTTGCGGATCCGGTGCAGGGCCTCGTCCTTCCCCTCGGCGCTCACCGCGGGGTCCGCCTTGGCGATGAGTGCTGCCTTCGCCGCCTTGTGCACCTTGCGGTACGCCGAGGCGACGGTGGTCTGTCGCGGCGGCGCACCGGACGTCGACGTCACCGGCCCGGCGGTCTTGAGGTCATCGAGCGCGTCGAGCAGCCGGAAGTACCGCTCGGAACGCATCGCGGCCAACGACCGCTTCAGCCCGGCCTGGTAGCGCCGGTTCGCACCATCGACCAGCCGTTCGCGGACGGGACCACGGACCAGGTGCGCGGGTAAATCGGCGAGTGCACGCTCGAAACGCTCCGCGAGCACCTCGGCGTCGCGCGCCACACCGAGGACTCCGGCCAGCAGCTTGAGCTCTTCGAGCACCCATGCGTCGTCGGTGAGGCCGAACGACTCCTCGGAACCCTTGACCAGGCTGCGGATCTTGCGGGTGACAACTCGCATCTGATGCACCGAGTCCCACGTGTCGGCGCGTACGGCGCGGTCCCACACCAGAAGCTCTTCGATCTGCTCGGCCACGGCGCGGTGCACCGGATCGTCGTGACGGGGTGCCTGCTCCGGTGCGGAGGTGGCCAGCACGCGCGCCAGCTTCGACCCGTGCCCGGCTGGTTGCGCGCCTGCGTCGAGCAGCCGGTTGGCGAGGCGGTCCAATAGATCGGCGGGTGCCTCGGCGCCCTCGACGAGTTCGAGTTCCCATTCCCGCCAGGTCTGTTCGGCGCCGCCGACCGCCGACGCGGTGACCTGGTCATCGCAGAACTCGGCGAGCGGGGCACCCGAGTGGCCGTGCAGCTCATCGACGGTGCGCACGGTGGAGATGCGCGCCACGGGTGCGAGCGCGCGGTCGCGGACGATTGCCAAGACCACATCGCGCAGCTCGTCGGGTACGGCCTCCTCGGCCTCGCCCAATGGCAGCCGGACCTCGGTTCTCGAGTCCGGTCCGGCGGGCAGCTTGAGGTGCCACCCTGCGTCAGGACCGCCTGTGCGGCGGCGCAGCGTCACGCGGTGCGCGGCAAGGTGATGGTCGGCCGTGTCGTAGTAGACGGCGTCGAGATGCTGTGGGTCCGAACGCTCGACCCGGGCAACGGCGGACAGCCCCTCGAACGAGGGGGAGACGGTGTCCTCGGTGACGGCGAACTTGCGTTCGGTCTCGGTGTGACGGGACGCCTTGCGTTTGTCGGCTGCCATCTTCGCTTTCGATCTCCAGTGAGCGCTGTCGTTGCTGAAACCTGTGAACAGGTTCCCACATTCAGGTGAACGAATGATGTTCGAGCCAAACCGCTGCGCTAACGTCCGGCGGTGCGCCATTACAGATCGGTGCATGGCCGTAAGGCCGGTGCGAAAGCCGGTGCGATAACGTTTGCTGCATGCCCGAATTCGACACGCTGACACTCGACCAGACCGGACCCGTCGCCCGCATCGTCCTGGACCGGCCCGACGCCGCTAATGGCATGGACGACAGGATGACTCGCGAACTGGCCGTCGCCGCGGCGCTGTGTGACAACACCGCCACCAAGGTGGTCACCATCACCGGCGCGGGACGCTTCTTCTGTGCGGGCGGCGATCTGAAGGCCATGGCCGCCGCACCCAACGCGGGCGAGTTCGTCAAGGGCATCGCATCCGATCTGCACCGCGCGCTGTCGACTTTTGCCCGGATGGACGCCGTGGTGATCACCGCCGTCAACGGCACCGCCGCGGGCGCAGGCTTCAGCCTCGCCGTGGCCGGTGACCTGGCACTGGCCACCGAGTCGGCCAAGTTCACCATGGCCTACACGAAGGCGGGCCTGAGCCCCGACGGCGGTGCCTCCTACAACCTGCCCCGGCTCATCGGGATCCGCCGCACGCAGCAGTTGATGATCACCAACCGGACGCTGTCCGCCGGGGAGGCACTGGACTGGGGTCTGCTCACCGAGGTCGTGCCCGACGGCGAACTCGCCGCCCGTGTCGACACGCTGGCACAGGAACTGGCCACCACGTCGCGGACATCCAACGGCGCCGTCAAGCGACTGCTTCTGGGCACCTACCGGACCGGCCTCGAGGAGCAACTGGAACTCGAGGCACGTGCCATCGCGGACTGTGCGCAGTCGGCCGACGGCCAGGAGGGCATCGCGGCCTTCCTCGGCAAGCGCGCCCCGGACTTCGGCTGAGCCGAACAGTAGATGTAGCGGTTAGTAGGAGTGCTCCTCGGCGGGGAATGCGCCGGAGGCGACCTCGTCGGCGTACTGGATTGCCGCCTGGCGTAATTCGGCGCCGACGTCGCCGAAGCGCTTGACGAACTTCGCGGTCTTGCCCGACGTCATGCCTGCCATGTCCTGCCAGACCAACACCTGGGCATCGCAGTTGGGGCCCGCGCCGATGCCGACCGTGGGAATGGTGAGCTTGCCGGTGATCTGGGTGGCCAACTCTGCGGGCACCATCTCGAGGACGACGGCGATCGCGCCTGCCTCGGCCACGGCGATCGCATCGTGGATGGTCTGGTCGCCCGCGTCGCCGCGGCCCTGGATGCGGTACCCGCCCAGCCCGTTGACGCTCTGCGGGGTGAAACCGATGTGCGCCACCACCGGGATGCCGGCCTGCGTCAGCGTGGCGATCTGTTCGGCGACGCGCTCACCGCCCTCGAGCTTGACCGCGGCCGCACCCGTCTCCTTCATGAAGCGGGTGGCGGTGGCCAGCGCCTGCGCCGGACCGGACTCGTAGCTGCCGAACGGCAGGTCCGCCACGACCAGCGCATGCGGTGCACCACGTACCACGCCGCGCACCAGCGGGATCAACTCATCGATCGTCACCGGAACCGTGGTGTCGTAGCCGTACACGACGTTGGCGGCCGAATCGCCAACCAGGAGCACCGGGATCTCGGCCGCGTCGAACACGCGGGCGGTGGAGTAGTCGTAGGCCGTGAGCATGGCCCACTTGTGGCCCTCGGACTTCCACTTCAGGAGGTGGTGCGTGCGGACTTTCGTTCGCGGAGCTTGTTCGGGCGTGGAGGCACCGTAAACAGACTGTTCAGACATCGTCGTCCCTTGTGTGGTCGGTTCGATCCTCGAGGCCCAATCCGGGTCCCCGGGTTCGTTTGACGGCCACCAGTCTGCCACCCATCGACACGAAGATGAACCGTGAGTGAAGTGCATTTCCTCACACGGAGCCATCCGGACCGGCCTACGATCGCCGCATGCAACGGCTCAGCGGTCTAGATGCCAGCTTTCTCTACCTCGAGACCGCTGACCAGCCACTCCACGTGTGCTCGATCCTGGAGATCGATCCATCGACGATCCCGGGCGGCTACACGTTCGACGGGTTGCGTCACGCGCTGAGGCTGCGAATCAAGGCGATGCCCGAGTTCCGCGAGAAGCTCTCCGACAGCCGACTCAACCTCGATCACCCGGTGTGGGTGGAGGACAAGGACTTCGACGTCGACAGGCACCTGCATCGGATCGGTCTGCCATCGCCCGGCGGTCGCGCCGAACTCGGCGAGATCTGTGGTCACATCGCCTCGTTGACGCTGGACCGCAGCAGGCCGTTGTGGGAGATGTGGGTCATCGAGAACGTCGCGGGCACCGAGGAGAACCCCTCCGGGCGGCTGGCGGTACTGACCAAGGTGCACCACGCGTGTGTTGACGGTGTCACGGGCGCCAACCTGATGTCACAGCTGTGCACCACTGAGGCCGATGCGCCACCGCCCGAGCCGGTCGAGGGCGTGGGGGGTGGATCGGACCTGGAGATCGCGGTCAGCGGGGCGATCAAGTTCGTCACCCGCCCCTGGAAGCTGGTCAACGTGGTGCCCTCGACGCTGTCGACCGTGGTGGACACCGTCAAGCGCGCCCGCAGCGGACTGCACATGGCGGCACCGTTCAACGCGCCCAAGACGACGTTCAACACCAATGTCACCGGGCGCCGCAACGTCGCATTCGCGCAGTTGAGTCTCGAGGACGTCAAGACTGTCAAGAACCACTTCGGGGTCAAGGTCAACGACGTCGTGATGGCTCTGGTGTCCGGGGTGCTGCGGCGGTTCCTGCTCGACCGCGAAGAACTTCCCGACAGCTCGCTGGTGGCGATGGTCCCGGTGTCCGTGCACGAGAAGTCGGACCGGCCCGGCCGCAACCAGGTGTCGGGCATGTTCGCCAGCCTGCAGACGAACATCGAGGATCCCGCTGAGCGACTCAAGGCCATCGCCGAGGCGAATTCACTTGCCAAACAACATAGCTCGGCCATTGGGGCAACGCTGCTTCAGGACTGGTCGCAGTTCGCCGCGCCCGCGGTGTTCGGGGTCGCGATGCGGGTGTATGCCTCGAGTCGGCTCACCAGCGCCAGACCGGTGCACAACCTCGTCATCTCCAACGTGCCTGGACCCCAGGTGCCGCTGTACTTCTTGGGCGCGCGAGTCAAGGCGATGTTTCCCCTCGGGCCGATATTCCACGGCTCGGGGCTCAACATCACGGTGATGTCGCTGGGCGGTGGCCTCGATGTCGGACTCATCTCCTGCCCGGAGTTGCTGCCCGATCTGTGGGACATGGCTGACGACTTCCACCTCGCTCTCGAGGAGTTGCTGGCCGCCACGCGCTAACGCCCTCATCAGGGCCGATGATCACTCATGGCAGCATGGTCAGCCATGAACCTCAGACGCGGGCTGCTCGCGGCCGCCACGGTGACAATGGTGGTGGCCGGCTGTAGCAACGTGGTCGCCGGCCGCGCGGTGATTGACGTCCCGCCGCCGGGAACGCCCGTGGCCTGGTCGGCGGACGAATGCGAGTCCTCGCCCAGCGACGTCCAGATCCCCGAGGGCGCCGAGTGCGGCAAGCTGTCGGTCCCCGTGGACTACACCAAGCCCGACGGCGAGGTCGCCCAGATCGCGATGATCCGGTTCCCCGCCACCGGTGACAAGATCGGCTCGCTGATCATCAACCCCGGCGGCCCCGGTGAGTCGGGTGTCTCCGCGGCGGCGTCGCTGGTGGGCAGCATGCCGGACTCGGTGCGCGAGCGCTTCGACCTGGTCGGCTTCGATCCGCGTGGCGTTGGACGCTCGACGCCCGCGGTGTGGTGCAACTCAGATGAGGACAACGATCGGCTGCGGGCCGACCCGCAGGTGGACTACAGCCCGGAGGGCGTCGCCCACATCGAGTCCGAGACCAAGGACTTCGTGCAGCGCTGCGTGGACAAGATGGGGGAGGAGTTCCTCGCCAACATCGGAACCGCGAACGTGGCAAGGGATCTCGACGCGATGCGCGAGGCCCTGGGTGACGACAAGCTGACCTACCTCGGCTACTCGTACGGCACCAGGATCGGGGCGGCCTACGCCGAGGCGTTCCCGGACAAGGTGCGCGCCATGATCCTCGACGGTGCCGTCGACCCCAACGCCGATCCGCTCGAGGCGGACATCCGTCAGGCCGCGGCGTTTCAGACCGCGTTCAACGACTACGCCGCGGACTGTGCGAAGAACCCGAGCTGTCCGCTGGGCACCGACCCCGCCAAGGCCGTCGACGTCTACAAGTCGATGGTCGACCCGCTGGTGGACGATCCCGCCAAGACCGACGACCCCCGCGGGCTCAGCTACGGCGACGCGGTGATCGGCACCATCCTGCCGCTGTACTCACCCAACCTGTGGCGCCACCTCACGCAGGCGCTGTCGGAAATGCGGGCGGGCAGGGGCGACACGATGCTGGCGCTGGCCGATCTCTACATGGGACGTGACCCGCAGGGGCACTACAACAACTCCACCGATGTGCGGGTGGCCGTCAACTGCGTCGACGAGCCACCGATCATCGACCGGGACAAGATCATCGATCAGGACAAGCGTGC
This sequence comes from Mycolicibacterium sp. YH-1, assembly GCF_022557175.1. The sequence goes on from NZ_CP092915.1 coordinate 2,722,929, forward strand.
TCGCGCCGCCGCGCCGTTCATGAGCTACGGCGAGTTCACCGGCAACGCGCCTATGGGCACGTGCGCATTCTGGCCGGTGCCACCGACGTCGGAGCCGCACGAACTCAAGATCGAGGGTTTGCCGCCCACCCTGGTGGTGTCGACGACGAACGACCCCGCCACGCCGTATCAGGCCGGTGTCGACTTGGCCAAGCAACTCGGCGGAACGCTGCTGACATATGAGGGCACGCAGCACACCGTCGTGTTCCAGGGCAACAAGTGCGTCGACGACATCTCCGCGAAGTACCTCGTGGACGTCGTCGTGCCCCCAGCCGGTGGGCGTTGCTGACGCGACCGTTAGATCACCGTCGGGTTGCTGCCTAGTCACCGCTCGACATCGGAGTCGGCTGTGAAGCCGGTTGCGTGCGAACATGTCTGCCATGTGGCGGGTGGGCAAATTGATCTCGGCACCGCTCGCCACTGTGGTGCTAGCCGGTGTCCTCTGCCCGACTGCGGGAGCGTCGCCCGAGGGCGCAGCCGTGCAGTCCTACGGCCAACCGCCCGTCTGGGGTAGCTGCGCGGCCCTGTTCGGAGACGTCTCCGCGATTCCGACCGCGCAGTGCGGCACCGTGACGGTTCCGGTCGACTACGCGAATCCCGCTGGGCCGCAAGCACAACTGGCGGTCATCCGGGTTCCAGCCACCGGTGACCGTATCGGTGTGCTGATGGTCAACCCCGGCGGGCCGGGCGCCTCGGCGGTCGACACGGTCGCCGCCATGGCCGGCGGGCTGGCCGACACCGACATCACTCGCCGCTTCGACCTCGTCGGCTTCGACCCGCGCGGCGTCGGTCACTCCACCCCGCAGATCCGCTGCCGCTCGGATGCGGAGTTCGACGCGTTCCGGCGCGAGCCGATGGTCAACTACAGCCAAGCGGGAGTCGCGGCGATCGAGGGTGTGTACGCCCAACTCGCACAAGGCTGCGTGAACAAGACCGGCGTGGAGTTCCTGGCCAACGTGGGGACCGCGTCCACGGCGCAGGACATGGACGTGGTGCGCGCCGCGCTCGGGGAGAACCAGATCAACTATCTGGGATTCTCCTACGGGACAGAACTCGGCGCGAAGTACGCCGAGCAGTACCCGGACCGCGTCCGGGCCATGGTCCTCGACGGTGCCATCGACCCCGGTTCGGACCCCGTGGCCGAGAACATTCGACAACTCGCCGGATTCCAGATGGCATTCGACGACTACGCGGCCGACTGCGCCCGTTCGACCGACTGCCCACTGGGCCAGGACCCCACCCAGTTCGTCGCGCGCTACCACCAGCTGATCAACCCCCTGGCCTTCGCGCCGGCCCGGACCTCGGACCCCCGCGGGCTCAGCTACCAGGACGCGATCACCGGCACCGCCAACGCGCTCTACACGCAGAGGTACTGGAAGTACCTCACCAGCGGACTGCTCGGCCTGCAGCGCGGCACCGATCCCGGCGACCTGCTGCTGCTCGCCGACGACTACCAGGGCCGTGATCAGGCGGGCCACTACTCCAACCAGCAGGATGCGTTCACCGCGATTCGATGTGTGGATTCGCCCTACCCGTCCGATCCGGCCGTGTGGGTCGACGCCGATCGGCAGGCGCGGGCTGTGGCGCCGTTCATGGCCTATGGCGAGTTCACCGGGTTCGCCCCCCGTGACGTGTGTGCGACGTGGCCGGTACCCCCGACGTCGGCACCACACGACGTCATCTCGCCCGGCCCGGGAAAGGTCGTCGTGGTGTCGACCACGCACGATCCGGCGACGCCGTATCAGGCAGGTGTCGAACTGGCCCGTGAACTCGACGCGTCGTTGATCACCTTCGACGGCACCCAGCACACCGTGGTGTTCAACGGCGACGCGTGCGTCGACCCCGCAGTGGTCGGTTTCCTGGTGGACTCCCGGCTGCCACCGCCTGACCTCCGGTGCTAGGACCGACGGCCGATCGGCGTGCAACAGCAGCCCCCACGTAACACAGATTTAACAGCCGGTGCCTACGCTGCGCACATGGACCGGCAGAAGGAATTCGTGCTGCGCACGCTGGAGGAACGCGATATCCGTTTCGTTCGGTTGTGGTTCACCGACGTGCTCGGTTACCTCAAATCGGTCGCCATCGCGCCCGCCGAATTGGAGGGTGCGTTCGAAGAGGGAATCGGCTTCGACGGCTCCTCCATCGAGGGCTTTGCGCGGGTCTCGGAATCCGACATGGTGGCCCGGCCCGATCCCTCGACGTTCCAGGTGCTGCCGTGGACGACGAGCGGCGGCAAGCACCATTCCGCCCGCATGTTCTGCGACATCACGATGCCGGACGGTTCCCCGTCGTGGGGCGACTCGCGCCACGTGCTGCGCCGCCAGCTGGGCAAGGCCAGCGACCTCGGCTTCTCCTGCTACGTGCACCCCGAGATCGAGTTCTTCCTCCTCAAGCCGGGCGCTGACGAGGCGCCGCCGGTGCCGGCCGACAACGGCGGCTACTTCGACCAGACGATTCACGACTCAGCCCCGAACTTCCGCCGCCACGCGATCGACGCGCTGGAGCAGATGGGCATCTCGGTGGAGTTCAGCCACCACGAGGGTGCGCCAGGGCAGCAGGAGATCGACCTGCGCTACGCCGACGCGTTGTCCATGGCCGACAACGTCATGACGTTCCGCTACGTGGTCAAGGAGGTCGCGCTCAACGAGGGTGTGCGGGCGTCGTTCATGCCCAAGCCTTTTGCCGAGTACCCCGGCTCGGCGATGCACACCCACATGAGCCTGTTCGAGGGCGAGACCAATGCCTTCCACACTCCCGATGATCCGCTGCAGCTGTCCGATGTCGGCAAGTCGTTCATCGCGGGCATCCTCGAGCACGCCTCCGAGATCAGCGCCGTCACCAACCAGTGGGTGAACTCCTACAAGCGGCTGGTGCACGGCGGCGAGGCGCCGACCGCCGCATCTTGGGGTGCGGCCAACCGGTCGGCGCTCGTCCGGGTGCCGATGTACACGCCGCGCAAGGCGTCCTCGCGACGCGTCGAGGTGCGCAGCCCCGACTCGGCGTGCAACCCGTACCTGGCGTTCGCGGTACTGCTGGCCGCGGGCCTGCGAGGTGTGGAGAAGAACTACGTCCTCGGCCCGCAGGCCGAGGACAACGTGTGGACGCTGACACCCGAGGAGCGCCGCGCGATGGGCTACAAGGAGCTGCCTGGCAGCCTCGGTGTCGCCCTGACGGAGATGGAGAACTCCGAGCTGGTCGCGGAAGCGTTGGGGGAGCACGTCTTCGACTTCTTCCTGCGCAACAAGCGCGCCGAGTGGGAGAACTACCGCAGCCACGTCACGCCGTTCGAGCTGAAGGCCTACCTCTCGCTGTAGGAAGGCCCACCCGCCGCTGTAGGTTTCGGCGGGCAGGAGCGGAGCGACCGGGGGTGTACGTAGGTGCGCTAACGTCAGAACGTGGCCAAACCCGCGACACACCGTCCGACGCTGCCAGGTGTTGGCAGGCTGGGTCTGGTCGCGCCGACAGCGCGTGACGATCTGGACCGGCTGGGCTGGCACACCGATGACCACATCGAACTGCTGTGGTCGCTCTCGCGCGCACCCGACGCCGACGTCGCGTTGCACACGATGGTTCGCCTCGCCGAGGCGCTCGGATCCGGTTGGGACGAGCTGAACCACGCGCTGATCACGGATCGGGCGCTGCGCGGTCGACTGTTCAGTGTGCTCGGCTCGTCGTACGCGCTGGGTGATCACCTCGTCGCAGAGCCCAACTCCTGGCATCTGCTCGCGGGCAAGGTGACACTGCCGTCCGCAGCCGATCTGCGCCGCGAGTTCGACGCCGCCGCCGAGAACTCCACCGACGCGACCGCGGGGCAGACGCTGCGGCTGATGTACCGCGACAGGCTGCTGGTCCTCGCAGCACTCGACCTGGCTCCCACGGTGGAGAACGAGCCCGTCATCTCATTTCCCACGGTCGGCGAACACCTCGCGAATCTCGCCGACGCGGCCCTTGGCGCCGCGCTCATCATCGCGACGCGCATGGTGTGCGGTGATGACACGCCCCCGCCCCGGCTGGCGGTCATCGCGATGGGGAAGTCCGGCGCCCGCGAACTGAACTACGTCAGCGACGTCGACGTCATATTCGTCGCGGAGAACGCCGACACCATCGCCATCCGCGTGGCCGGCGAGATGATGCGGTTCGCGAACGACGCGTTCTTCGAAGTGGACGCGGCCCTGCGCCCGGAGGGAAAGCACGGCCCGCTGGTGCGCACGTTGGAGTCCCACGTGGCGTACTACGAGCGGTGGGCCAAGACGTGGGAGTTCCAGGCCCTGCTCAAGGCGCGGCCCGCGGTGGGCGATGCCGAACTCGGTGAGCAGTACATGACCGCGCTGCGGCCGATGGTCTGGACTGCCTGCGAGCGGGAGGATTTCGTCCCCGAGGTGCAGGCGATGCGGCGTCGCGTCGAACAGCTGGTCCCCGCCGACGTCCGGGCCCGGGAGATCAAGCTCGGTACCGGAGGGCTGCGCGATGTCGAGTTCGCGGTGCAGCTACTGCAACTCGTCCACGGCCGTACCGACGAGTCGCTGCACGTGGCCTCCACGGTGGATGCCCTGGCTGCACTCGCGTCGGGCGGATACATCGGCCGTGACGACGCCGCCAACCTCACGGCGTCCTACGAGTTCCTGAGGTTGCTCGAGCATCGCCTCCAGCTCCAGCGGCTCAAGCGCACGCACATGCTGCCGGAGCCCGGCGACGACGAGGCGCTGCGCTGGCTGGCCCGCGCCGCGCACGTCCGGCCCGACGGCCAGCGCGATGCGCTGGGCGTGCTCCGCGACGAACTCAAGCGCCAGAGCATGCGCGTCTCGCGCCTGCACGCCAAGCTGTTCTATCAGCCGCTGCTCGAGTCGGTGGGCGGCACCGCCGTCGAACTCGGGAGCGCGATGACGCCGGAGGCGGCCGAACGTCAGCTCGCCGCACTCGGATACGAGGGCCCGCAGAGCGCGCTCACCCACCTCGCCGCACTGACCGGCAACAGCGGCAGGCGGGGTCGCGTGCAGCGGGTTCTGCTGCCGACACTGCTGGACTGGCTGTCCGACACGCCCGACCCAGACGCAGGGCTGCTGGCCTACCGGCGCATCAGCGAGGAACTCGCCGATCAACGTTGGTATCTCGCGACGCTGCGCGATGAGAGCGCGGTGGCCAAGCGGCTGATGCGGGTGCTCGGCACGTCGGCCTACATCCCCGAACTCCTGATGCGTGCACCCGAGGTGATCCAGCAGTACGCCGACGGTCCCAACGGAGCCAAGCTGCTCGAGGTGGAACCCGACGGTGTGGGGCGATCACTGGTGGCCTCAGCTGGGCGACACCGGGATCCGGTCCGCGCCATCGCGGCAGCGCGCACCCTGCGGCGACGGGAACTGGCCCGCATCGCCTCGGCCGACCTGTTGGGCATGCTCGAGGTCACCGAGGTGTGCAAGGCACTGACCGAGGTGTGGGTGGCAGTCCTTCAGGCAGCGCTCGACTCGGTGGTCCGCGCCAACACACCCGCAACCGGGCCACCAGCCAAGTTCGCGGTCATCGGCATGGGCCGCCTCGGCGGCGGTGAACTCGGCTATGGCTCGGACGCCGACGTCATGTTCGTCTGCGAACCCGTGGGCGACACCGAGGAGTCGGTGGCCGTGAAGTGGTCGGTGAGCGTTGCCGAACAGATCAGGGCGAGGCTCGGCACGCCGAGTGCGGACCCTCCGCTGGAGGTCGACGCCAACCTACGGCCCGAGGGGCGCAGTGGTCCGCTGGTCCGCACCCTGGCCTCCTATCAGGCGTACTACGAGCAGTGGGCGGCGCCATGGGAGATCCAGGCCCTGCTGCGGGCCCACCGGGTGGCAGGCGACGAGGACCTCGGGCATCGGTTTCTGCTTCTCGTCGATGCCACTCGCTACCCGTCGAACGGCGTGTCAGCCGAGACGGTGCAGGAGATCCGGCGAGTCAAGGCGCGCGTGGACGCCGAGCGGCTACCTCGCGGCGCCGACCCGAACACCCACACCAAGCTCGGCCGTGGTGGGCTCGCGGACATCGAGTGGACGGTCCAGCTGCTGCAGCTGCGACACGCGCACCGACTGCCGTCACTGCACAGCACGTCAACGCTGGACGCGCTCAACGCCATAGGCGCGGCCGAGTTGATCGCCGAGGGCGACGTGGATCTGCTGCGCCAGGCGTGGCTCACCGCGACGAAGGCCCGCAACGCGCTGGTTCTGGTCAAGGGCAAGGCAACCGATCAGCTGCCCGGCCCGGGCCGCCAGCTCAACGCCGTCGCGGTGGCCGCCGGGTGGGACAACGGTGATGGCGGCGAGTTCCTCGACAACTACCTGCGCGTCACGCGCAGGGCGAAAACAGTCGTACGAAAGGTCTTTGGAGCATGAGGTGTGGAGCTTGAATAGCGAAATCCAGTTCGACTGCATCCGTCCCGACGAGTACAACCGGCTGCGCGATGTCTACGAACCGCTGACCCAATCCATCCGCAGGCTGGTCACCGCGGGCATCCGCACCGGCGTCGACCAGGACACCATCCGCGATGCCATCGCCGCCATCGATGCGACGACGGAAACGCTCGAACGGGCCGAGTCCAACACCTCGACTCTGCGGCATGCCGGCACCGGACGTCCGCTGGCGTGGACCAATCCGGCCATCGGGCTTCGCAATGCGATGGCGCCGCCCATGGAGATCAACGAGGACGGCGACGGTCGGTACTGGTCGGAGTTCACCCTTGGCGCGGCCTACGAAGGGCCACCCGGTCTGGTGCACGGTGGCATCGGCGCACTCGTGCTCGACCACATCCTCGGCGAGGCGGCGAGCGTTGGCCTGACCCAGCCGTTGTTCACGGGGACCATCACGTTGCGCTATCTGCGGGGGACACCCTTGGGTCCGTTGCGGGCCGAGGCGTACATCGAACGTACGGAGGGCTTCAAGACCTACGCGCGGGGCTTCCTCGGTGACGCAGACGGCCCGACCGTCGAGGCCGACGGCGTGTTCATTCGTCCGGCCTGGGCGCGGGACGCCGGATGAAGTTCTATGTGAGCACGGCCTTCCTCGACATCAAGGAAGTCGTCGAAATCGCCAAGGCCGCAGACGATCTCGGGTACGACGGCATGGGCATCGCCGATCACGTGGTCAACCTCGAGACGCTGCAGACGCCCTACCCGTACACCGACGACGGTTCGCGGCGGTGGCAGGCCTTCACACACTGGCCCGACCCGTGGGTGATGATCGGTGCGCTCGCGCTGGCGACCACTCGGCTGAGGTTCGTCACCACCGTGTACCTGCCCGCGATGCGCGATCCGTACACGGCGGCGAAGGCCATCGGTACCGCCGCGTGTCTGGCCGACGGGCGGCTTGAACTCGGAATCGGCGTCGGCTGGTGCGAGGAGGAGTTCACGTTGATGGGGCAGCGGTTCGACCGCCGCGGCAAGCGCACCGACGAGATGCTGGAACTGATGCGCGCGCTCTGGCAGCCGGGCTGGACCGAGTTCTCCGGCGAGTTCTACACCACTCCGCGACTCGAGATGGAACCCACACCGCCGCACATTCCGATCTATGTCGGGGGACTGTCGGATATCGCATTGCGGCGCGCCGCGCGTAACGACGGCTGGATTGGCGACCTCATCACCACCGACCGGGCGATCGCGTCGGTCGAGAGGCTGAGGGAGCTACGGGCCGAAAAGGGGCTGACAATGGACGATTTCACCGTCCTAACGCCGCTGGCCGACGCGTTCCTGCCCGAGCACTACGCACGGGCCGAGGCCGCAGGCATCCACGGGATCATCACCATGCCGTGGATGTTCTACGCCGGGCCCGATGCGACCACCGCCGACAAGATCGACGGTATGAAGCGCTTCCGCAAGGACCTGGCGCTCGACAGCTAGCGCTTGCGCATGGCGTCCACCGCCCACGCGCCGCCGCCGGTGAAGACGAGCAGCAGGAAACCGAAGCAGTACAGAACGGCCAGCTCGCCGCCGTTCTCGATCGGCCACAGGGCATTGGGCTGATGCTGCGTGAAGTAGGCAAACGCCATCTCGCCGGACCCCACGAATGCGGCCAGGCGCGTGACGAGCCCGACGAGCAGGAGTAGGCCGACCACCAGCTCGATGACGCCGGCCCACCAGTACGGCCAGGTGCCAAATGGCACAGCCGGTCCGGTCAGTGTGCCGTCGGCAGCTGCGGTGCCGACCGGCCAGGCGAACAGCTTCTGCGTGGCGTGCACGGTGAGCAGCAGGCCGAACACGATGCGGAACAGGCTCAAGATCTGCGGTGTGGCGGCGGTGAGTGTGGTTTCCAGTTTCCTCATGGGAAAACCCTAACGCCGGAAGCTGCCGTCAGACCTCGACATTCCGTCCTGTCGAGACGATGGTCACGGAGTCTCCGACCGGAACCACCACGAGCGAACCGTCGGCGCTGACCGCGGCGGGCGCGACGGTGCTGTCGCCGACACGCGCCGAGGCGATGATCGTGTTGGTCGACGGATCGAACACCGACAGGATGCCCTCCTCGCGACGCGACAGGTAGATCCGGCTGCCGTCCGCGTTGGCGGCGACATACGGCCCCGGCGACTCGACGCGGATCGGGACATTGGCGCGCACGGTGTCGGTGTCGGTGTCGATGACGGTCAACGAGGTGCCGTGCAGTGCGGCGTAGACGCGTCCTGGCGCCGCGGTGAGATTGTGCGACCCGGACGTCGTCCTGATTGTGGCGACCACCTCGTCGGTGGCGGTGTCGATCGCCGTGATCGTGAAGTCACTGGTGGCGAAGTAGATTCGGCCGTCTGCGCCCGACACCATGCCCTCGGCATAGCCGCCGGTGGGGACGGCGCGGATGCGGGAGCCGAAGCTCTCGCTGCCAGGATCGACGTCGTGGACTGACATCTCGCCAGTCCGCAGCGCGTAGGCCTTCAGACCGTCGGGGGCGAGCACGGCATGATCGGCGCCCTCGAGTGCGGCGATGACTTCGAACGTGGTGGTGTCGATGACCATGACGTACTCACCGCCGGGTACCACCAGTCGGCTGCCGTCGGCGCTCAGGGATGTGTTGCCGCGGGGGTCGTCGGCCAGTGCCACGATCGCGAGCAGGTCGCCGCTGGTCGTGTCGAGCACCTCCACGCGGGATCTGCCGGCGGGATCGATGATCGGGACGTAGGCCGTGGCGCCGTCGGGGCTGACCGCGACGCTGCGAACCTCACCGCCGACGGCCAACGTTGCGATAACGGTCGCCTCATCGGACGGCGCAACGACGTAGGTGCCCCGCACCGACGCCGAGCCGCCGTGCCCGTCGCTCACCGTGATCGACACGGCGTCGTGGATGCCGGGTGGCAGGTGACCCGAGCGTGCGGTGTCAGGTACGAAGCGGAATTCTCCACCACCCAGGTTGGTCAGCGTGCCAGGAGCCAGCGGCGCCGCCGTGTAGAGGAGTTCGTCGCCGTCGGCGTCAACCCCTGCGGCGGTGTAGGTGATTCCGCCGGATCCGGGGTCGTCTGCCTGGTCCACGTCCACAGTTGGAGCGAGGTTGGCGGTGCGCGCTGAAATGACTGCCAGCGTGCCGGTTTCGTACTGGGGGACGTACACGTGCCTCCCGTCGGGGCTCAATGCGATCTGATATTGGTCATTCGGCTTGCCGTGGATATCGATTGTGTCGGCGCTCTTGGTGACAGTGTCGAGTACCGACACCGTGCCGTCGCCGTTCAGTAGGAACAGTTGCTGACCGTCGGGGGACACCACGGCGTTGGTCGGATTCGGTCCGACCGGGACAGTTGTGTGCGTGAGCGTGGCGGTGTCGATGACGGCCAGGGTGTCACCGTCGAGGCTCGCCGTGTAGAGAATCGACCCGTCCGGGCTGAACGTCAGGAACAGGGCTCCGCCGAGGTCGGGGAACGACCGCACCAACGAGTTGGTCTGCGTGTCGTAGACGTTGAGGTCCGGGATCGTCGAGGCGAACAGGTGACGGCCATCGGGACTGACGGCGAGGTGCGTGACGTCCCGCTCCTCGGGGATGTCGACGATCGAGAAGGTCGTGGTGTCGACCGCCCGGATGGACTTGGCGAGGGTGTCTCGAACAAAGAGTGTGCTCCCATCGGGGGTGAGCGCGGGCAGGTCGGCGTCTGGCCCGAGGTGGGTGCGGCCGACGACGGTGGCGGTGTCGATCACGACGAGTTCGAACCCGTCCTCGGGCGGGTTGACCAGAACGCATGCACGGCCGCTGTTCGCATCGAGCACGAAGTCAGACGCGTATCCGTCAACGGGCACCGTGCCGATCACGGCATTGGTGGCGGTGTCGACCACGGTCATGGTGCCGTTGCTGGCGTTCGCGGCGTACAGGCGGGAGCCGTCCGCGGTCAGCCGGGCGCGCCCGAGGGGAGCCGCGGTGTCGAGATAGGTGACGCTGCCTGTCCAGCTGTCGAGCACGCCGATCGCCGAGTCCATGGCGTGCGGTATGTAGACGTAGCGACCCTCGGACCCCGCGATGACGTAGTTCGGTCCGTTGCCGACTGGAATGCGTTGAACCTCTGCGGTTTCGGCAGAGATTGGGGCCAGTAGCGAGACATGGACCGGGATCTCCGTGGTGGACCCGTTCTCGTCGCCGATCGACATCGTGAAGGTGTCCGTTGTCGTCGAGGCGGTCGCATCGGTGGCTGCGGCTGCGTGCAACGCCCGTTCGGTGGGGGCGTAGTTCCATGTCCCGTCCACGAACGTCACGTCGCCGTGCACCGGACTGCTCACCGCGCACATGAGCGGTTCGCAGTTCCCGTTGGTCACTGGCTGTTCCGGTGTGGGCGTCGACAGTGTGTTCTCGGGTCGGGCCGACTCGCGTCGCCACGCCGCCCAGGCGAGCTGGAGCACGGGCGCGGCCCCGCCACCCGGCACCATCGGCCCTCCCGGGGCGAAGCCGAACAAGCTGAGCGCACCGACGATGAGCGCGACCCGTGTGCGTTCCGGGAGGGCCGGTGCCGGGGCGGGTACGTCGACGTCGGTGACCTTCGAAGGCAACGTCCTGGCCCACTCGTTCCGGGTGGCCTCCGCGCTCGTGCTGGCGGTGTCCTCACGGATCGGCTCGGAGTCGGGCACCGCGGTCATCGAGATCTGGGTGATCCCGGGATTGGCGCCGTCGATGACTGCCAGTGGCGGCAGCGCGCGACCGCCGTCGATCCATTCGTACCCGTGGCCGCCGTGGTCGCCGTGGTCTCCGCGGTCGACCTGGGGCCGGGGTCGTGTGGGTGCAGCCGGCGCGACGGGAGCGACGGGAGCCGGGGGATCAGCTGCGGGTGCCTCACGGGTCACCGCCGGCGGTGGCGGCTCCGCGGGGGTGGCCGCCGGCTGCGCGCCGGTTACCTCCGATGAGGTCTGCGCGCCGCCGGAGCTCGAGATGACGACGCCTGGCGCCACCTCCACCGTGTTGGCGGTTACGGACTGATCTGCCGTGCCCCCATTGGGAGACGTGTCGACGGTGGGTGCAGACGATTCCGGCTGGTCGGCGGGTGGGGTCGGCGGAGTGACAGGCTCGGGAGCGACACTGCTGGGGTTGTCGACGCCGTCATCGAGGGTGTCGACCGAGGTGTCGGGCTCATTCGAGAGGGAGTTCAGCTCGAGGGGATCTGCCCAGGCAATAGCAGGGCTCGCGGGGACGGCGAGGCCTATTCCGAGCGCGACCGCGAGGGCGCCGATGCGACCGACGTGGCTTGCTCGGTCCCCAATCGCGGCACACCGCACAGCTGTACCCCCACCCCTAGGCGCCGTCACTTCGGGACGTTACGGAATCAGGGGGGTCGAGGAATCGGGGGATACCCTAGATCTGGTCCTCGGTTGGTCCGGAAAAGTGCTGTTTGGGGTGGATGAACACACCGCTGCACTCCACGGTGACGCCCTCGTCGTCCTCGATGCAACCTGTCGCGAAGGTCTTGGCTCCCTCGATGCGATCGACGTGCGCGCGAGCGCGCAGGGTTCGCCCGAGTCGTGTGCCCCGGAGATAGCGGATGGTCAGCGTTCCGGTGACAGCGGGCCGCCCCGGCAGATGAGCGGTGGCGCCGAGCACGTGGTCGAGGATCAGCGCGCACACACCGCCGTGCACGTGGCCCGCGGGGCCCTCGTAGGCCGCGCCCAGCGTGAACACGGTCCACACGGAGCCGTAGGAGTCGTGGTGCACCGTCAGCGGGGGAGCCACGGGATTGCGGAGGCCTATGACGACATTGCCCCACGCGACGCCCTGGCCGTCTGATCCCTTCCTGATCCCAAACGATCCGGGCACCATCGATGCGCTCAGTTCGTCGGCGGCCGCGTCGATTTTGGCCGTCGCCGCCGCCACCACATCCGCGTGAACCTCGGAGCGGATACTGACGTCGATCAGCCTGCGGAGCGACTCTGCGAGTGGTCGGTAGACCGTCGCGAGTGCATCCAGATCCACTGGGGAATTGCGAATGCCGGCCTCGTCGATGCTCGTGCCTCTCCGTGCGTAAGGGACTGTCGATCCAGCGTGATCGCGTGGGCGGGGTGGCCGCAACGTGGGTTCCCATCCAGCGGTGAGTCGACGTGGGAGGCTGACCCGCGTTGTTAGGCTGGCGAAGTGGACAGCAGTGAACAGTCGGGCAAGCCGAGTCTCGCGGCGACCAGCTGGGCGCTGCTTGGCATGTTGTCCTACGAACAGGAACTGTCGGGCTACGACATCCGAAAGTGGAGTGACTGGAGCCTGCGCTTCTACTATGGCAGCCCTGCTCACAGTCAGATCTACTCCGAGCTGAGGAAGCTCGAGAAGCTCGGAATGGTGACGTCGCGGGTGGAGAACACCAGCGGTGCCCGTAGCCGACGCCTGTACAAGATCACCGAATCGGGGCTGGACGCCGTAACGCGGTGGGCCAATGAGGCGCCGGTCGACCCGCCGGTGCTGAAACACAGCCCGCTACTGCGTGTCACGTTGGGACATCTGACCAACCCGACGAAGCTCAAGGAGATCCTTGCCGAGCATGTCGCCTACGCGGACGGTATGCAGCGCGAAGCCGCAAAGGATGCCAAGTGGGCCGGCGCCGATCCCGCCTGGGCCTACGCACGCGTGGCGCTCCAGTGGGCAGAGAGGTACTACGCCAACGAACGCGAACTGGCCCTGACGATGATCAAGGAACTCGATGAGGCGGAGGCCGCGTTCCCGCAGATCGCCGAAGGCACTACGGGCAAGATCCCTTGGCCTGCAACGGAATACTGGTACGAGATCGAGAAGAGGGCGGACGCGGCCGAGCCCGATTAGCGGCGCAGCGTCATCGTTGCGCCGCGTCGTTGGCGGCGATGTAGCCGTACACCAGGCCCTGCGCGATCGTGGCGCCCGCGCCGGGATAGGTCGCACCGAATGCGTTGGCGGCGGTGTTGCCGATCGCATACAGGCCATCGATGGACGTACCGTCCTCGCGTAACACCCGAGCCCGGTCGTCGGCGCGAAGTCCGCCGCAGGTGCCGAGGTCACTCAGCACCATCCTCACCGCATAGAACGGGCCCTTCACCAAGGGGCGCAGGTTGGGATTCGGCGTGATCGTGGGATCGCCGTAGTAGCGGTCGTAGGCACTCTCACCGCGATGAAAGTCGGCGTCGATGCCGGCGCGCGCACCATCGTTGAACCGGCGCACGGTCTGCGTGAACTTGTCCTCGGGAACCCCCATCTGGGTGCCGAGAGACGCGAGCGAATCTGCGCGGTAGGCGATTCCGGCGTCATACCAGGACTGGGGGATCGCCATCCGAGGGAATAGTTCTGCGGCGAAGACGTATCCATTGCGGTATTGCTGGTCGAACACGATCCACATCGACTCGACCCGGTTGCCCGAGCGCTCGAGGTCCAGCATGCGCTGTCCGAACGACATGTAGTCGGTGGCCTCGTTGACGAACCGCTCGCCGCGCTCGTTGACGATGAGGGAGCCGGGCAACGACCGTTCGGCCAGCATGACCGCCGGCGCGCGGTCGGGTAGTGGTGCCACGGCGGGAAACCACCACGCCTGATCCATCAGGTCGGTACCCGCCCCGAGTTCCCCGGCGATGCGGATCGCGTCGCCGGTGTTCGTCTCGGCGCCGAGGCTGACGTTCGCGCCGAGTGCCTCGGATTGAAACTTCCAGCGCATGTCCATGCTGTGGTCGAAACCGCCCGCGGCCAGGATGACACCGCGCTGGGCTGTGACAGCGATCCGTCGGCCACCGTGATCGACCACCGCACCGGTGACGCGACCCTGGTCGTCCTCGGTCAGGCCCACCAATGTTGTATTGGTCCAGATCGGGATTCCCGCTCGCAGCACCCCGGCGAAGAGGCCTGCGGACAACGCCTGACCGCCCGCGACGTAACGTCGACCCAGCAACAGTCCGCCAACACCCTGCGCGAGCCGCTTGGCAATGGTGGCAATGCCCTTACGTGGGACTCGGGCCATCAGATTCAACCACCGGTAATCAGCCCCGGTCGTGGGCATGGGGACGGTGACCTCCATGACTCCGGGCCGCAGCCGTGTCCGGTACTCGCCGAGCAGCGATGTGTTCAGCGGGCGACACTCGCACGTCCGACCGGCAGCGCTGCCACCTGGTGCCTCGGGGTGATAGTCGGAGTAGTCCTTGGCCCAGAACAGCTTCATGGGTGTCGTGCGCCGCAGCATCTGCACGGTGGCGGGCAGCTGATCGACGAAGCTCGAGGCGCGCTCGGCGGGTGCGGTCCCGGCGACCACTGACTGCAAGTAGGTCCGGGCCCGCTCCGGGGTGTCTCCCGCGCCGGCGTCGGATAGCACAGGACTGCCCGGAAGCCACAGCGCGCCACCGGATCTAGCGGTCGAACCGCCCACCGTTGACGACTTCTCGACGATCAGCACGGACAGCCCGAGTTCGCTCGCGGCGAGCGCGGCCGCCATGCCGGTACCAGAGCCGACGACGAGGAGATCGACGGTGGTGTCGGCTACCGGTGCGCCGGCGGGGATGGTCATGCTGTGGTCGGTCACGGCCGCGACGGTAGCCGTGCCGCTCCGACGAGCGGATCCGTTGTCCTATTGAGCGGAATGATGCGTCCAACTGGACGTGTCATCGGGATTGAATCGGCCACGACGCCGACCCCGAAACCGAAACAGCCCCTCACGATCAAGGACGGTCCGATATGACACTGCAGGCGAACACCGATGAAGTCCGACTCATCGAGGCTGGCGCCGCACCGACCCGATTTGCACGGGGCTGGCACTGCCTGGGCTTGGTACGCGACTTCGGTGATGGCACACCGCACGCGGTTAACGCGTTCGGCCAGAAACTGGTCGTCTTCCGCGGGTCTGACGGCAGGATCAACGTCCTCGACGGCTACTGCAGGCACATGGGCGGTGATCTGTCACAGGGGCAGGTCAAGGGCAACGAGGTCGCCTGCCCCTTCCACGATTGGCGCTGGGGTGGGGACGGCAGGTGCAAAAGCGTGCCCTATGCGCGTCGCGTCCCTCGGCTGGCCCGCACCGCCACCTGGACGACGCTGGAGCAGGATGGAATGTTGTTCGTGTGGAACGACCCCGAGGGCAACCCGCCGCCGGAGGGCGTGACGATTCCACGCATCGAGGGCGCGACGAGTGACGAGTGGACCGACTGGCACTGGTACACCACCACGGTCGACACCAACTGCCGCGAGATCATCGACAACGTCGTCGACATGGCGCATTTCTTCTACGTCCACGGCTCCCTGCCCACCCAGTTCAAGAACATCTTCTCCGGCCACGTCGCCACCCAGTACATGAACAGCGGATCGCGGCCAGACCTGGGAGGCACCGAGGGCGCTGCCATGCTCGGCACGACCTCGCTGGCGTCCTATCACGGGCCTTCCTTCATGATCGACGACCTCACCTATCACTACCCCGAGACCGATCACCACACGGTGTTGATCAACTGCCACTACCCGATTGACGCGCACTCCTTCGTGCTGCAGTACGGCATCATCGTCAAGAAGTCCGTCGATCTGCCCGAGGACGTCGCGATGCAGACGGCGGTCGCGCTCGGTGATTTCGTCAAGATGGGCTTCGAACAGGACGTCGCGATCTGGCGGACGAAGGCCCGAATCGACAATCCGCTCCTGGTCGAGGAGGACGGCCCGGTCTACCAACTGCGGCGCTGGTACGAGCAGTTCTACGTCGACGCCGCTGATGTGACCCCCGATATGGTGGACCGCTTCGAGTTCGAGATCGACACCACGCGCCCCACCGAGCACTGGAACAGAGAGATCGAGGCCAATATGGCCGCGAGGGTTTCCGGAACCGCGCCATGACCGTGCGTGCCGACATCCGACTCGATGACGCGCCGATGGTGCCGGTGACGTGCCGGCGTTGTGCCGCATCGGTACTCGCGCGCAAGAGCAGCTGGCATCAGACCAGCGTGCAATGGTCAGCTGCGGCGTATGAGGGGTGCGCCGAGAGACGTGAGGCCGACAAGCTCGCGGCGCACGGGACGCGCGCGCTGTTCCTGGTGTGCTCCGCGTTGCGCACGTCGATCGCCGACGCTGTGTCGCGCGGTGAGTTGCCGGTGGTTGACGAGACTGCCGGGGTGGATGCTGGGTCGCTGGATTGTGCGGTCCCGGAATTTGTCATACCCGACTGAGACAATGTGTTATGTCCTCAGCCGCAGCCTCTTTGGTCGCTGAGGCGCGTCCCGATGAGCGTCTTGAGGTGTTGTTCGAGGAGTTGTCGGAGCTGTGCGGTCAGCGCAATGTGATCGACAGCCGTGTGGTGGAGATCGTGGCCGAGTTGGACCGCGACGACTTGTGTGGTTGCACCGGTGCGAAGTCCGTCCCGGCGCTGGTGGCCTGGAAGACCGGCACCTCGCTGAAGAACGCCCACACCATCGCCGCCGTCGCACACCGCCTCGAGCAGTTCCCCCGCTGCGCCGAGGGCATGCGTGAGGGACGACTGTCGCTGGATCAGGTCGGGGTCATCGCCGAGGGCGCAGCCGAGGGATCCGATGAGCACTACGCGCAGCTGGCCGCGGTGGCCACCGTCAGCCAACTGCACACCGCGGTCAAGCTCGAACCGCGACCCGACCCCGACCCGAAGCCTGAACCGCAGCGGACGATCACCAAGACTCCCGGTCCCGATGATGAGTACACGACGTGGCGGATCCGGTTGCCGCGCGTGGACGCCGCGAAGTTCGACACCGCCCTACAGTCCCATCGCGACGGGCTGATCGCGGCCTGGAAGCACGACCACGAAGCCGACAACCAGGCTGGGGATCAGGTGCCGCCGTTTCCCGACGGTGTGGACGCATTCATGAGCCTGATCGAGGCCGGCTGGGACGCCGAGGTCACCCGCCGCCCACACGGCCAGCACACCACCGTGGTCGTACACGTCGACGTCGAGACACCCATGGCCGCACTGCATCTGGGTCCGCTACTGACCGATGACGAGCGCCGCTACCTGACCTGCGATGCGACCTGCGAGGTGTGGTTCCAACACCACGGCCGCGTCATCGGGTCAGGCCGGGCCACCCGCACGGTCTACCGGCGGCTGCGCCGCGCACTGGAGCATCGTGACCGCTGCTGTGTGGTGCCCGGCTGCGGGGCCACCCGCGGTCTGCACGCCCATCACATCGTGCACTGGCACGACGGCGGGCTCACCGAACTGTCCAACCTCGTGCTGGTCTGCCCGTATCACCACCGGTCACATCATCGCGGCGGCATCACCATCACCGGACCCGCACACCGGCTCGTGATCACCGACAGTGAGGGACAAACCCTGCACGCGGCATCGCTGGCCCGACCACCCACGACAGCCCCACCCGACGTGGCGCCGTATCCCGGGCCGACCGGCGAACGCGCCGACTGGTGGTGGTACACACCCTTCCAACCACAACCCCCACCAACAACGAACTAACCCCGCCACCAAGCTTCGCGCTCAGGCGTGCGCGCCGCCATCCACCCGGATCTCGGTGCCGGTGATGAACCGACCGTCCTCGGAGGCGACCATGGCGATAACCGATGCCACCGCGCTGGGATCGCCGAGGATCTCGTTGTCGCTGCCACCGATCAGCGGGGTCTGCTTGGCCCACAGCCCGAGGTCGTAGCCTTCTGGCATCTTGTCCAGCGTGCTCATCGCCAGGGCGGTCGCCACTCCGCCCGGCTGGATGTTCACCGCGCGAAGACCCTGTTTGGAGTACTCGAGGGCAAGGGCGTGTGTGAACGCCAGCACGCCGCCCTTGCTCGCCGCGTAGGCCGCCATGTACGGATGCGCGAAGGAGGCGGCGGTCGACGTGAAGTTGACCACGACCCCGTGTCCGCTGGCGATTAGCGCGGGCAGCGCCTGGCGGGTCATCAGGAAGGTGCCGGTGAGGTTGACCGCCAGGGTGGTGTTCCAGTCGGCGAGGGTGTGCTCATGGGTGTGCGCGCACCGTTGGATGGCTGCGGCGTTCACCAGGACGTCAAGGCCACCAAGGTCTTTCACCGCCGTGTCGACGGCCGCGGCGACGGCATCCTCGGACGAGACGTCGAGTACCTCGGTGGTGAGTCGCTCGCCCGCACCGGCGGCATCGGCGGCGGTTGCGGTCGCGGCCAGGCCCTCCGCGGAGACGTCGTAGGCCACCACCGTGGCGCCCTCATCGAGCAGCCGCGCAACGGTGGCCTGGCCGATCCCTGAGCCGGCGCCAGTGACGATGACTGTGCGGTCGGAAAATCTCTGCATTCTCGCTCCTCCGGTCACGCTGGTTGCAATATGTTGAAGTCGCCGAGGGTGATGCTCACATCGAAGTGACGGTGCATGATTCGCCATCCGTCGGGTGTGCGGATCAGCTGGTCTCGATAGACGCCGATGGCCTCATAGGGTGTGAGGGCGGCGAAATCTCCCGCACCGACGTGGATGACGCGAGCCTTGGTGGCGCACTGGGCTTGGTCACCGTCGATGTGGATCTGGTGATTGCCGAGAAGATGCTGAGTGGCCCCACACCCGTCCAGGAAACCACGTATTGACTTCACGATCGCAGGCCGTCCGTCGAGGAGTACTCCGTACTGGCCGACGGCGTCCTGGTGGAAGACGTCGTCCAGACCCTCCCAGTCTCGCGCGTCAAGCGACGTTGCGTACTTGTTCAGGACGTCGATGATGGCATGTCGATCAGCGCAGCTGCACATGGTCGGCGCTGGCGCTATGCCAGCGCGAAGGCGCTCAGCGGGGCCTTCTCGGGATACGCGGCCGGCCCGCCCAGATCGTAAGCGGCGTTGAGGGCGCCGATGAACTCCGCGTCGTGCAGCGGTGCCGCGGGAATGTCGAGCTTGCCGCCCTTCTTGTTGACGTCATCGACGAGCATGTCGATCGCCTTGTCGACGGTCAGATCATCGGAGCCGTCCATGTTCTTCTTCAGCTCGTCGTAGTCGGCGAACACCTCGGCTGACCAATGCACCAGGAAGCGCAGTTCGTCGGTGCGGTGGCGCGCGATCACGTCATCGCCATTCCTCAACAGCCAGTGCTCGCGATCCGCGGGGTCTCCCGAGAACACGGTGTCGAAGGCGAGACCGGCGGGCATCTGCTGATCGAGGGGTCCGTTGGCCTCGCCGCGGTGCATCATCATCTCGTTCTGAACGACGACGCCACGGTTGTTGATCGGCGGGAGCACACGCGCGGGTGCCCGTAGCGGTCCCTCGGGCCAGTAGGTGAATCCGCTGCCCTCGTCGGCCGAGAACCACGTGATGACCTGTGCCATCTTGACCAGATAGTCGGTGAACAGACCGGACTTGCCCATGACACTGCACAGCCAGGTCGGGGCGTTCTCATGGCGAACGCCGCGGAAACTGGGCGAATCCAGGTGTCCTGGATCGCGATTCGCGCAGGGGCCGTTGATGTTGAACAGCATCACCTCGGGCTTGGCGTACGCGGCATTCCAATATGACTTGGCCTTGGCGAGGAAGTCCTCGTTGTAGAAGACATCGTGTAGTTCGGGATACAGCACAGCGCCGTAGTTGGCGAGGTACCCGCGGAATGTCGGTGTCAGGAAGAGGTCCAGCGACGGTGTGAAGCCCTCGGGGAAGGCGCCACTCATCGTGGCAATGAGCTCCTCGGCGGAGGCGAAGTGCTGCGCGATGATCAGCTTCCACGGTCCGTTGGCGTGCACCACGTCGAGGAGGCGCTGCCGCTGATCGTCGGTGTAGACGTTCTTGACCTCAACGGGTGGCGATACGGGTCGCAGGACGTCGGAAAGCTCCATCCGGCGTGCGTCGGTGAGCATGTTGTCTCCTCTGGTCGTTCTGGTGCGTCGATTGTGTGGGGCGTCTGCGGGCCCCGATGCCGCGCTGTCCGGTGATTGGGACACGAAGGTGATCAAAAACGGCAGGGTGATCAGAACGGCAGGGTGATCAGAACGGCAGGGGATGGGCGAACTTCGCCCGAAGTAGCGCGCCGATCTCCGCAATCGCAAGGCGACCGCGTGCGGTGGTGTGTGAGTACATCAGAAAGCCGTGGCACACACCGGGATAGCGCGTCACCGTGGTCTGCACACCGGCGTCGCGCAGTCGGCCCGCGTACCGTTCGCCCCAGTCCCGGATCGGGTCGCACTCGCCGGTCACGACAAGCGCCTGCGGCAGGCCCGACAGATCTGCGGCGTAGGCGGGCACCCGGTAGTGGTCGCGCTGTGACACCCCGCAGTCGGCGATGTCGAGCATGTAGACGATGTCGTCGTGGCGCAGCATCGGCGCTTCGGGCATCGCCGTGATCGACGGCGCCCCCATATCGCGGTCCAGTCCCGGATAGAGCAGGACCTGGACGCTCAGTTTGGGTCCGCCGCGGTCCCTTGCCGCCAGAGCGACCGCGGCGGCCAGCGACCCGCCTGCGCTGTCGCCGACCACGCCGAGTCGGGTGACGTCCACCCCCAACTCGGTGGCATGCGCGGCGACCCATTCGGTGGCGGCGTATGCGTCGTTGAACTGCGCTGGCGGCGGGGACTCCGGGGCCAGTCGGTACTCGACCGAGATGACCGTGGCGCCGCTGACGGCCGCCAGGGTGCGGGCCAGCGGCTCGAATGAGTGGTTGGTGCCCATCACCATTCCGCCGCCGTGGAAGTAGACCAGCGCCGGCGCGGCGGCGTCGCCGGACGGTCGGTAGATCCGCAACGGGATAGGCCCCGCCGGCCCAGGAACGACGCGGTCGACGATGGATGCCATGTCGGGCAGGTCCGCAGGCAGGGCAGTGGCCTCGATGGCGGCGCGGACCGCCGCGATGCCGCGCTCGCGCATGGGCGGTATCGGCCCGAACGCGGCGATCCGGGCCGCGGCGTCAGGGTCCAGTGCTGGAACGGCCACCGTCACTCTGCCTCGGGGTCGAACCGTCGACCGGTGCGCAGCATCGGAGCCCGTTGGCTGGCAAGCACATTGGCACGTTCGGTCATCGCTGACCCGACGTAATCGGGCTGCGTGAGAAGGTAGAACCGGCCCTCGGCGGCCTGGTCGAACACCACCTCGGCGGCGGCGATCGGGTCCATCGCGGCGGCCTTGATGTCGAGCATCGCCGAGCGCTGCGATTCGGCGGCCGCGGTGTCGCCACCGTGTGCGTCGACGCCACCGGCGGACTCGAAGATGTTGGACACCACCGCGCCCGGCAACACCGCCTGGACGTGGATGTGGTCGAAACCGGCGTGCTGGACCTCGAGTTGCAGACACTCGGTCAGCGCGAGCACGGCGTGCTTGCTCATGATGTAGGGCGCCTGCAACGGTACGACGGCGACGCCGCCGATCGAGGACAGGTTCCACACCCACGCCGGAGCCGGCGTCGCGATCATCTTGGGCAGAAACGCGCGGATCCCGTGAAAGACGCCACTGACGTTGACCTCGACGACACGGTTCCAGTTGGCGACCGGGGTGTCCCACAGGTAGCCGAACTGTTCGACACCGGCGTTGTTCACCAGGAGACGCACAGGGCCGACCTCAGCGTAAGCCCGGTCGGCCAGCTCCTGGACAGCGATCGAATCGCGCACATCGCACGGGATGCACACCGCCGTGCCGCCGTCGGCGTTCAGCTCGTCGCGCAGCGTGCCGATCGCCTGCTCGTCGACATCGGCGAGCACCACCGTCATGCCCAACCGGTGTGCGTGCCGCGCGAGTCCGGCACCGATTCCTGCGCCGGCGCCGGTGATGACGGCGACACCGCCGCCGAACACGTCCTGGGCGGTCACGCGGGCGAGGCGGCGGACTTCGCGGCGGTGTACTGAGCCAACGGAACCGAGTCCTCGGCGTCGAGCACGACGTTCATCGAGGTGAACACCAGACCTTCGTGGTTGGACGGGTCCGCACGCCGAATTCCAACGTCGACGACGCCGCTCGACACGTCGAACGGGACGTTGTTCGTGATCTGGTTGACGTACAGATAGAAGCGGGCAGTCGTGACCTCGCCTGCCGGTCCGGCGCTGACCCCGGTGCGAAAGACGTTGGTCGCGTGGTGCCGGAGCGGGTAGGGGTTCTCGTTGCGATGATCGATGAGCCAGGCCAACGTCTCGGCGCCGCCGTGCAGTTCGGCGGCAAGCAGTTCCTCGAACGGGCAATCACCGGAATCGGACCGGCTGAGGTACTCCATCTCGTCAGCGATGCGGATGGCCAACTCGTCGAAGTGGCCCTGGTCGTAGTGGAACCAGAAGCCTGCGATGAATTCCTGAACCTCGGCCAGGCTGATCTCGTTGCTCATGGCCACGAGTCAACTCGACGGTGTGGCAGGTCTCACCGGTGTTGCCCGATCAGTGGAACACCGAGGCGAACTGGCTTCGCATCTCCCGCTTGAGCAACTTGCCGCTGGGGTTCTTGGGCAGGGCGTGGACGAAGAGGATCCGCTTGGGCGACTTGTAGCCGGCGAGGTGCTCACGGCAGTGGCCGATGAGGTCGCCCTCGTCGACGGTGGTGCCATCCTTGATCACCACCGCCGCCACCACGGCTTCCACCCAGACTGGATGCGGCAGACCGAAAACGGCGACCTCCTGGACCGATTCGTGGCGATACAACACCTCCTCGACCTCGCGGCTGGCCACGTTCTCACCGCCGGTCTTGATCATGTCCTTCTTCCGATCGACGACGTGCAACAACCCGAAATCGTCGTAGTAGCCGAGGTCTCCGGAGTGAAACCACCCGCCGCGGAACGCCTCTGCAGTCTTGGCCGCGTCGTCGAGATAGCCCAGCATCAGGTGCGGGCTGCGGTGCGCGATCTCGCCGACGGTGCCCGCGGCCACCGGCATATCGCAATCATCGAGGATCGTCGTCTCGACGTTGAGCACCGGTCGGCCCGCCGCGCCCGCGTGCGCCTCCTGGTCGGCAGGTCCTAGTGCGGACGCCAACGGTGCGACCTCGGTCTGGCCGTAGAAGTTCCACAGCGACAGGTTGGGCAGCCGTTCGCGGATCTCGTGCAGGATCTCGGTCGGCATGGCGGAGGCTCCGTAATACCCCTTGCGCAGGCTGGAGAGGTCCACCTGATCGAACACGGGGGAGCGCAGCAGGCTGATCCACACCGTCGGCGGGGCGAAGTAGTTGGTGACTTCGTAGCGTTCTATGGTGTGCAAGACCGTCTCGGGATCGGGTCGGGGCAGGATGATGCTGGTCGCGCCGAGGTAGAGGTCGGTGGCCAGGAAATTATCGAGCTGTGCGCAGTGATACAGCGGCAGCGAGTGAATCTCGACATCGTCGGCGCTCATGGCACCCGCCGTGATGGTGCTGACGTACTGCCACATCAGGCTGCGGCTGGTGTGCATGACACCCTTCGGCCGCGACTCGGTGCCGCTGGTGTACATCAGTCGCAGCAGCTGATCGTCAGCGATGGCCAGGGTCGGTGCTGGCGAGGTTGTGTTGAGCCATTGCGTGAAATCAGCCCAGCCGTGCGGTGCCGAGGTGCCCGTCGCGGTGAGCGCGACACGTGCGTCAACCTGTCCGCCGAGACGCATCGCCTCCTCGGCGACACCGACGAGTTCGGGCTCGACGATGAAACCCCGCGCTCGACAGTGCCCAAGGATGTAGCTGATCTCCTCGGCGGTGAGCATGAAGTTGATCGGCACCAGCACAACCGCCGCGCGGGCGGTGGCGAACGCGAGCACGGCGTACTGCCAACAGTTGTGCGCCAGTAGCGCCACCCGATCGCCGGCACCGAAGCCGTTGTCGCTCAATGCGGCCGCGGCGCGGTCGACCAGACTGTCGAACTCGGCGAACGTCATCTCCACGTCGCCGTCGATTATGGCCACCTTGTCGGGGTAGCGGCGAGCCGACCGGCGAGGGATATCGCCAAGGGAGTGGTTGCGGGCGCTGGCGACGAGGTCGTCGAGGATCATGCCGACGGCCCCGCCTGTGTCGGGTCGAGCGCGAGGTCGCGTCCGATGATCTCGCGCATGATCTCCGAGGTGCCCCCGTACACGCGGGTGACGCGCGCGTCGATGGCGGCGCGCGCGATGGGGTACTCGCGCATGTATCCGTAGCCGCCGAAGAGCTGCTGGCAGCTGTCGAGCACCCGGAACTCCATCTCGGTGGCCCACAGTTTGGCCTTCGCGGCGTCGGCTGGGGTCAGCCCGCCAGCGTTGAGTTGCGTGACACAGCGGTCGATGAACGATTCGGCGACGGTGACCTCGGTGGCGACGTCAGCGAGTGCGAAGCGGGTGTTCTGCAGTGCGCCAATGGGTTTGCCGAACGCGCAGCGTTGGCGAACGTAATCGACGGTCCAGTCCAGCGCAGCGCGTGCCCGGCCCAGGCTGCCGACCGCGATCTGCATGCGCTCCTGGGCGAGGTTGCGCATCAGGTACTCGAAGCCCCGGCCAACCTCGCCGATCACGTTGGACTTGGGCACGGCCACGTCGGTGAACGACAGCTCCGACGTGTCCTGGCAGTGCAGGCCCAGTTTGTCGAGATTGCGCCCACGCTCGAAGCCGGGCATGCCGCGCTCGAGCACCATAACGGTCAGACCGCGGTGCCGATCGGCCGATGTCCGCACCGCGGTGATGACCAGATCGGCGTTCTGCCCGTTGGTGATGAACGTCTTGGCGCCGTTGACGATGAAGTGGTCGCCGGCGTCGACACCGCTCGTGCGGATGGCGGCGACGTCGGAGCCCGCGCCCGGTTCCGTCATGCCGATCGCGGCGATCAGGTTGCCCCTGACGAACCCCGGCAGCCAGCGCTGCCGCTGGGCGTCGGTCGTGAACTCGAGCAGATACGGCAGGCAGATGTCGTTGTGAACGGCGAAGCTCAGGCCGACATTGCCTGCGCCGACCGCCATGAAACGCTCGATCAGGATCTGGTTGTAGCGGAAGTCCTTGACGCCGACGCCGCCGAACTCCTCCGGCGCGGCGAAGCCGAGCAGTCCGACCGAGCCCGCAGCCGCGAACACCTCGCGGGGCGCGATCCCGGCGTCCTCCCAGGCTTCGATGTGCGGGGCGATCTCCTTGGCGGCGAAGTCGGCGGCCAACTCACCGAATGCGAGGTGGTCGTCGTCGTAGTGGAGGCGGTGCATGCGCCGAAGGCTAGGTACCACCGAACGCAGCGGGGCGAACACCTCCCGCTGAGAGGACAACGCAGGACCGGAGCCTCTGGCGCCCTGGAGATACTCGTCGTCATGACAACCGATCTCGGCGAACTACGAGAGAACCTCCTGCTGGCCGACCCGGGTGTACTGGTTGCGGTGCTGGCACAGCTCGCCGGTGACCCATCGGTCGTCGCCAGGTTCGAGGCCAGGATCACCCACGTACCCGATCCGCCGGAGCGCGCGGGGAGAACCGACCCCGATACCGCCGAGGAACTGGCCGACGCCGTGATTGAGGCGCTCACCGCGCAGCGCCGCACAGGTGCGATGGCCGCCGACGATCCCGAGTTGTTCACCCGCCTCCTGCCGGTTGCGCTGGGCTCCGACGTCGACGCCGAGCACGTGCCACTCCTGTTGGAGCAGGGGGGATTCGCCCCGTCGCAGCCCACGCTGTCCCGCGAGGTCCCCATCCCGGACACCGTGAACGTCGCGATCATCGGCGCGGGAATTGCTGGCATCAACGCGGCGCTCGCAGCCGCGGAGGAGGGAATCAGCTACGAGATCTTCGATCGCAACGACGAGGTCGGTGGCACATGGCTGACGACCACCTACCCCGGCATCGGAGTCGACACCCCGTCGGCGTACTACTCGCTGTCACGCGAGGTGAACCCCGATTGGAGCAACTACTACCCGCAGGGTGCGGAGTACCAGGCCTATCTGGTGGCCCTGGCCGACAAGCACGGGCTGCGCGGGCACACCCGATTCGGCACCGAGGTCGATGCGCTCTGGTGGGACGAGGACCACGACCGTTGGCAGATCCACTCGGTCGGACCCGACGGTGAACGCGATGTCAGCCATGCCCGCGTGGTCATCACAGCCGCCGGCTACCTGAACCGGCCGCGCTGGCCGGACGTGCCGGGCCGAGACGATTTCGGCGGCACCAGTGTTCACTCGGCACTATGGGACCCCGCGCTGGACCTCACGGGCAAGCGGGTCGCGATCATCGGGGCCGGCTGTACCGCCGTCCAGATTGTCGACGCATGCGTCGAGCAGGTCGAACATCTCACGGTGTTTCAGCGGCAACCACATTGGGTGGCTCCCCGGAAGCGACTGACCGACGAGGTTCCCGAGCATCGCCGCTATCTCGGTCGCCGTCTGCCGTACTACGCCAACTGGCACAGGCTCAAGTCCTACTGGGGCACCGCGGACAACAACTACCCGATCATCCTGCAGGACCCGGAGTGGGCGAAGACGCACCTGTCGATCAACCCGACCAACGACATCCTGCTGCAGATGTGCCTGGAGTACATCGACCACACCTTCGGCGCGGGTACCGAACTGGCGAAGAAGGTGACGCCGGACTTCGCTCCCTACGGCAAGCGAATCATCCGCGACCCGGGTGGCTACTACGCGGCGTTGACCCGCACGCACGTCGACGTAGAGGCCAGCGAGCCGGCCCAGGTCAATGTCAACGGCATCGTCACCGCGGATGGTCGCCAGATCGATCTCGACATCATCGTCTACGCCACCGGCTACCACCTGGACTTCCTGTCCACCGTGGACATTCGCGGCCGCGACGGCAGGAGGCTGGCCGACGTGTGGGGCGACAGCCCGAGTGCGTACCGCGGCGGCACCGTGCCCGGATTTCCGAACCTCTTCATCACCTCAGCACCGAACTACAGCCCGGGACACGGCGCCGGGGCCAACTTCTCGATGGAGGTGCTGGCCCACTACATCATTGAGTGCCTTCAGTTGATGGCCCTACGAGGAGCCAGCACCATCGAGGTGACCGAGGAGGCCTTCGAGGAGTACGTGGCGGCGATCGACGAGGCGATGAGCCGCACCGTGTGGTGTCACACCCCCAACGCGCACACCTACTACCGCTCCGGATCCGGGCGGGTGGTCGTCTCCACCCCATTCCGGCTTGTGGACCTGTGGCATCAACACCGCGCGCCGGTCGAAGAGGACTTCGTGCTGAAATGACGCAAAAGCTCACCGGTAGAACGGCGTTGGTGACCGGCAGTAGCCGGGGAATCGGGCGTGCGATCGCGCAGCGCCTGGCGGCCGAGGGGGCCACCGTGGCGGTGACCGCCCGGTCCCACACACCGTCGGTGTCGAGGCGGGCGGGAATCAGCTCAGCGCTACCCGGAACGATCGAGGAGACGATCGCCCTCATCGACGGGGCGGGAGGTGCGGCTTTCGGCTTGGCGGCCGACCTGGAGGATCCTGACGAGCGAGATGAGCTGGTGCAGCGGGTGGTCGACCGGACCGGCCGCATCGACATCCTGGTCAACAACGCCGGATTCGCCGACTACGCCGTCGTTGACGATATGGCGCTGGAGACGTTCGACCGCACCCTGGAGCACTACATTCGAACGCCGTTCGTCCTGACGAGGGCGGCCGCTGCGTACATGCGCAGTCAGGGTGCAGGCTGGATCGTGAACATCGGGTCCGTCACCGGCCTGGCGCCGGCGCGGCCCTATCGCGAATACAACAAGAGTTCCGGCGACGTCGTCTACGCGTCGTGCAAGGCGGCCCTGCACCGCTTCACCCAGGGGATCGCGGCGGAACTCGTCGACGCCAACGTCGCGGTCAACTGTGTCGGTCCTTCGACGGCGATCCGCACACCCGGCGCGGCATCGCTCATCCCTGACACATTTCCAACCGAACCCGTTGAGTACCTGGCGGAGACGGTACTGGCGATGTGCCACGCGCCCGCCGCGGAACGGACCGGGCTGGTGGCCTTCAGCCTGCACTATCCGTGGTCGCAACAGCTGCCGGTGCACACCCTGGACGGCGTCTCGGTGCTGCCTCCGCTGGAGCCGCCCGCCACCGCCAACCCCAACATCCTGCCCGCCGGGGTGTAGCCGTCTGACTCAGCCCAGCACGGGGGATCGCATCTCGCAGAAGCTGTGGCACACCCGATCCCGGATGATGACCTCGGGGCACTCGGGGTCGAACCAGCGGTCGACCACCGCCCAGTGGATCGGATGCATCAGGTACGGACCCATCAGACCGTCGAGATTGGTGAACGCCTGCTCGAACACGTGCGTCCACGGCGTCGCGCCGACCGGTTCGGTGACACGGCTCAGTTGCCACGCCGTGATGGCAGGCACGTAGCGCGGCATCGACAACAGGTCGTGCTCGAACCGCGCCACGATGTCGGCGCTCGTGTGAGGAGACACCCGCAGGAGCAGGCTGCGGTAGACGGTGGCAGAGGTGTCGTTGTTGAGCGATGCGGTGCCGGAGTAGCCGGCGCCGTTGACGCGCGTGATTCGATGATCCTTGAGAGCCTTCGTGAAATCGCCTGCAACCAAGTGCCATTGGTCCTCAGTGTCGAACCGAAGATGCACCAGCACATCACCGCCATTGCGTGCGCCCGGCAACGTGGGCTCGATGAGGCGGTGGCGTGCGCCGGTGGCGTCTGCGGCGGCGCGCACGTGCGCCAGCAAGCCGGCAATGTCATGTTCGGCGACGTCGAGCAGGCGCGTGACGCTAAACACCGCACAGCCCGTCCACGTCGCCGGCGGCAGCAGCCACGCTACGGGTGCGCTCGAGGACCAGTTCAGCGATACCGTCCCACCACGGTCCGAGGTCGGGATCCGGCCGGCCCCTCCACGTCATCTCCCACCATGCCCTGGGGCTGGGCAGCGCCCACGTGATTGTGACCGTGTTGGACCCGTCGTCGAGCCAGATGGGTGGGCTGACCAGGACTTCGCGCAACGTCATGCCGCGGGCGACCGCACCGGGCACGTACTCGGTCGTATACATGTCGACGAACGCGCGTGCGTAACCCGGTTGGGTGACCACGCGGTCGATGACGAAGACCTCACCGTCAGCCATGAGGCCAAAGGCTAGAAGTCTTGCGCGCGTGCTGCGGTCGCAGTCCCGGACACCGGGAGACTGCCGTTGACGGATGCCGCTCCCAGGGCAACGGTGGGCATCATGAGCGTGCCGCAGCTGGACCCGTTCGCTCCCGCCCGACTCGGTCCGGTGACCCTGCGCAACAGGGTCATCAAGGCGGCGACGTCGGAGGGCCGCTCACCCGATGGCCTGGTGACCGACGATCTGATCGCCTTTCACCGAGCCTTCGCCGAGGGTGGTGTCGGGATGACGACGGTTGCCTACTGCTGTGTGTCGCCCGAAGGGGCCAGTGCGCCCGGCCAGATTCTGATGAACGCCGCGGCGCTGCCAGGTCTGCGCAGGCTCACCGACTCCGTGCATGCCGCCGGTGCGGCGATCTCGGCTCAGCTGGGCCATGCGGGGGTCGTGGCGCCCAAGAAGCTGACCGGCGTCACCGCGGTCGCTCCCAGTCGGTTCGTCAACCCGACGTCGTTCGCCTACTGCCGCGAGATCACCCGAGCCGAGATCGCCACGGTCATCGACCAGTTCGGCGACGCCGCGCAGGTGGCCGTCGAGGCGGGTTTCGACGCCGTGGAGCTGCACTTCGGTCATCTGTACCTGCCGAGCTCGTTCCTGAGCCCGCTCATCAACCGCCGCAAGGACAGCTATGGCGGGGATATCGACAACCGTTCGCGTCTCGTCCGCGAGATCGCCCACCGGGTTCGCGATGTCGTCGGCGACCGCATCGCCGTCATCGCCAAGCTCGACATGGATGACGGTCTGCCGGGCAGCATCTGGATCGCCGAGGCACTGCGCACGGTGCAACTACTCGACGCCGACGCGACGTTGGACGCCATCGAGCTGACCCAGGGCTCTTCGGTGTTCAAGCCGATGTACCTGTTCCGCGGGGATGTTCCGGTCAAGGAGTTCGCCGGTGTGATGCCGCCGGCGATGCGTCCAGCGGTGCGGCTGGTCGGCAAGTGGGCCATGGGTAGCTACCCCTATGAGGATCTCTACATGCTGCCCGCCGCACGCCAGTTCGTGCCCGCCGTGGCCAACACCAAGCTGATCCTGCTCGGCGGCATCACCAACCGCGACCACCTCGAAACCGGTATGCGCGAGGGATTCGACTTCATGGCGATGGGCCGGGCGCTACTGCGCGAGCCCAACCTGGTGAACGCGATGAGTGCCGACGCGAGCGTGCGCAGCCGATGCACCCACAACAACAAGTGCATGGTCACGGTGTTCGGCCGCACCCACTGCGTGCTCGACCCCGAACAGCGCTACGGCCCGCTAGCCTCCCAGCAGCTCGGCTAAACCGCTGCTCGCCTGCCTGCGGGCCGCATGCGCGATGTCGAGCATGGGCATCGTCATGAAACCGTGAATCCCACCCTCGAACGGGCATAGCACCGTCGGCACGCCCGCGGTCGACAGGGCATCGGCGTATGCCATGCCCTCATCGCGCAGCGGGTCATGACCGGCCAGCACGACGACCGCGGGCGGCAGCCCGATCAGTGAGGCGTTGAGTGGCGAGGCGTAGGGATGCTCCCGGTCGGCGATGTCGGGCACGTATTGGTCCCAGTACCACTGCAGGGCCGGTCGAGGGTTGTAGTAGCCGCTGCCGAATAGGCGGTACGAGTCGGTGTCGAATTCGGCGGCGATGACCGGGTACAGCAACAGCTGGGCGGCGAGGTCGGGACCGCCACGGTCACGGGCCATCAATGCGGTTACGGCGGCCAGATTGCCGCCCGCACTGTCACCGCCGACGAGGATCCGTGCCGGGTCACCGCCCAGCTCGGCGGCATGGTCGGCAACCCACCTGGTGACCGCGTACACGTCCTCGGCGGCAGTTGGCCAGCCGTGCTCGGGAGCCAACCGATAGTCCACCGAAATCACCACGGCGGGAGTTAGATTCGCCAAGCTCCGGCACAGGCCATCGTGGCTGTCCACATCGCAGAAGACGAAGCCGCCTCCGTGCGCGTACACCAGGACGGGTAGGCCGTCGGCGCCATCGGGACAGTAGACCCGCACGCTGACGGAACCGTCCTTGACGGGCACCCGGTGGTCGCGAACCTCACCCACCGGTTCGGGTGCGGGGTTCGGCACGAATCGCGACCGGATCGCGGCCCTGGCCTCGGCGCCGGTCATGGTGTGGACCGCGGGGAATCCCGCGTCGAGTGTGTCGATCAGCGCGGCGATCTGAGGGTCGAGGCTCATGCGCGATCTCGCTCCGCTTCTCGCTGGGCGCTCACGTGTGCTGCAGCGCCGGTCCAGTCCGCAGCGGGCGCATGGGCTGCAGGGTCGGGGCTACGCGCTTTGGCCCGTCCTCGACGTTGCGCCAGATGTTCATCGCCGTCATCCGGACCGGGCCTGCGAGTCGCTGATCGAGCGCCATGCGGCTGACCGGTCCGCAGACCGACACCGCTGCGACGGCCTCGCCGAGATTGCCTATCGGCGCTGCGACGCAACCGAATCCGGCAAGCGACTCCTCGCGGTCGAACGCGATGCCGTGCGAGCGGACCTTCGCCAGTTCCTGCGTCAGCTGGGCGGGCGTGCAGATGGAGTACTTGGTCCGCCGGGCGGTGAGATCGACGGTGCCGGTCTGCGCTGCGTACGCCAGCATGGCCTTGCCGACAGCCGTGCACTGCGCGGGGTGTCGTCCACCGACGCGGGTGGGGATCGCGGCCACCATCCGGTCGCCGACCTTGTCCAGGTACACCACGTCGGAGCCGTCGAGGACGGCGAGGTGCACGACGAGGCCGGTGGCGCGATGCAACTCGTGAAGTAGGGGAGCCGCGGCACGGTGCAGTCGGTCCTGGTGCACTGCCAGGGAGCCCAGTTCCACGAGACGCATACCGAGTTCGTAGTCACGCCCGCTGCGCCGGAGCCAACGCAATGCGACGAGTCGCTCAAGCATGCGGTGCGCGGAGGACCGGGGGAGTCCGGTGCGCCGCACGATCTGCGCCAGCGTGAGCCGACCCGGACCGTCGAAGGCTTCCAGCACGAGCGACACCCGGTCGATGACGGCGCTCGGCGTAGCGGATTCTGGGCGTTCCGCGGTCACGGTCATGGTGCCTCCTCGCGACGGTTTTCCTGTATGACATGACTAGTAGTCATATGACTGTTTGTACCATATAGGTGTGGCTGCTGTCACACGAACCGC
This sequence comes from Mycolicibacterium sp. YH-1, assembly GCF_022557175.1. Next base: position 2,755,373 of record NZ_CP092915.1, read on the forward strand.
GGAAGATGATCCAGAGCACGCCAAAGGGCGCCGCACTGCGTTTGCAGCGCGGCGCCCTCAGGTGCGAGATCAGCCCTTGGCGGCGGCGCGCCCCGCCCGTCGCCCGTAGAAACTCCCATCGCCAAGGGAGACGCCACTGGCGTAACCCCATGCGGCGAGGCCGGCAGTGCACCGGCCCGCCGCGTACAGCCCGGGTATCGGCTTGCCCGCGACGTGCAGCACCTCACCGTCCAGAGTGGTCTGCAGACCCCCCAGCGTGAACCCGGCGCAGCTGGCCCGCAGATCGATGGCGCCGACCGGAGCGCCGACGGGCTTGAGCCACTCCCGCTTCTTGTGCAGCAACGGGTCCTCGCCGCGCGCGGCGGCGGCGTTGTACGCATCGACCGTGGCCTGCAACGACCCTGCGGGAAGCCCGATCTCACCCTCGAGCTCGGCGACCGTTTCACACACCCACGTCGCGGGTCGCTTCAGTAAGGGCGTCGCCGACGTCGCGGCCATGGCCTCCTCCTGCGCATCGCTGTCGATGATCAGATAGGCGGTGTCGTTCTGGTGATAGAGCGTGACCTGCCCGATGCGGCCGGAGTACATGTCCTCGGCGACGTAGCGCTGACCACGCTCGTTGACGAGGATTCCGCGGACGGTCTGCTGGGGGTCGATCAGGAACGCCACCTCGGTGGCATCCATGTGGGCGAGGTCGGCGCCGAGCGCCTGAGCCATCCGGATGGACTGCCCGTCGTGCTGCTCGATCGACGCGGCGGGGCGCCCGGCGAGCCGAGGGGCGTACTGCATCACCATCGCGTCGTTGTAGGCGAAGCTGCCGGATGCCAGGACGACGCCGCGGCGCGCCCGGATGGCGAGCGGCTGGCCGTACCGATGGGCCATGAGCCCCACCACTCGCCCGTCGGCCTGCACGATCAACGACTCGGCCCTGACGTCGTAGGCGGCCCGCACCCCGAGCGACGCGGCGGTGTCGACGAGCGGCTTCATGAGCATGTAGCCGCCGCTGCGCTCTCCCGCCCGCTTGTCGGCCATCTGCGGGACGTGTCCGCGCGGAGCGGGCTGCGCAATGGTGTTGAACGGGAAGGCGTTCTCCCCGCCAGTGAACATCAAGCCCTGATCGCCCGGTGGCTCCCAGCCGGGTTCGCCCCAGAACTCTGGCTTGAAGGGGACGCCGCACTGGACCAGCCAGTCGAAGTGCTCGACGCTGCCCGCGCAGTAGTCGGCGATCCGGCGTTCGTCGGCTCCCGGCCCCATGGCGACATTGAGGAAGGCCTCCATGTTATGAGCCGAATCGTCGAAGCCGCAGGCCTTCTGGAGTGCGGTGCCGCCGCCGAGATAGATGAAACCGCCCGCCATCGCCGCGGCGCCGCCCCACCCGCCCGTGCGTTCGACGACGAGCACGTCGGCCCCGGCCGACGCGGCTTCGACCGCGGCCGCCGCGCCCGCGATGCCGTAACCGACGATCACGACGTCGGCCTCGAGGTCCCAGGTGTCGACGTCATCCGCCGACCTGGGGTAGACGTCGGAGTCCACAGCGTCTGCCGTCACGGTCGCATCGCCGCCGAAAGATCGCTGACCCATTCGTGGCCCCAGTAACTGTCGGCGGTGATTTCCTCAGCGGTGTAATGAGACTCGTCGACCCGCATGCCCTCGGTGCCGAACTCGATATCCCAGTCCCCGGGGGCGCGCACGTAGAACGACACCATCTTGTCGTTGGTGTGCCTGCCCAGGGTGGAGGACAGCTGGAAGCCGTCCTTGTTCACCCGGTCCAGGGCTTGGCCGACCGCGTCGAGGGAGTCCACCTCCACCATGAGGTGGATCAGGCCGGGGTCGCGCACTGTCGCCGCGGGACAGATCGCCAGGCTGTGATGGCGCTCGTTGATACCGAGGAACCGGACGCGCACCGGCCCGAACTCTGGCGGCGTCGGCACGCGGAAGGCGCCACGGGACCTGAATCCCAGCACCTCGGTGTAGAACTCGAACAGACCGGGGACATCGAGCGCTGGCAGCACCACGTGGCCGAGGCCCTGATCACCCGTCAGGAACCTGGCGCCGAACGGGGTGACGACGGGACTGTGGTCGAGCACAGGTCCGTGGAACACCTCAACCGCTGTGCCCGCCGGGTCGTCAAAGGCGATGACTGCCTCCACGCGCCGAGCGTCGGCCTCTGCCAGTGACAGCTCCTTGAACGGCACACCCGCGGCATCCAACGCGACCTTGACGCGCTGCAGGGCCGCGCCGTCGCGGACCTCCCAGCCCACGGACACGATCCTGTCGCTGTCGCCTGGCTGCACGACGATGCGCGCGGCGCGCTCGTCCATGCGTAGATACAGGGAGTCCTCGTCGGGGCCGGATCCCTGCGCGAAACCCAGGACGTCGAACGCGAAGCGACGCCAGCGGGGGATGTCGGTGGCTTGGACTTTGACGTAGCCCAGGCTCTTCAGCTCACTCATCGAATGTCCCTAGATCATCGCCCGCAGCGGACCCTGCGGATCGACGCCGAGCGCACTCAGCGCCGAGGCGTGGTAGACGGTTCCTGGCACGTGGATCGCGTGCGCCATACCGGCATGGGCGTCGCGCCAATACCGTTGCAGCGGTTTGTCCATGCGCAGTGCGTTACCTCCGGACCGGGCGAAGATCTGGTCCACCGCGGTCACCGCGCGCCAAACGGCCCGCACCTGTGAGCGGCGCACGGCGGCACGCTGTTCGAACGTGACCTCCGCTCCCGAGTCCACCAGGTCATAGACCATGTCGACGTTGCCGAGCAGCGCCTGGCGAGAGGCGTTGATCTCCGCGGCGGCCTCCCCGATCTCGTACATCACGTAGGGGTCGTCCTTGATGGCGGTGCCGCTGGCTCCGACGCGCTCGCGCTGGTAGTCCAGGTGAGCTGCGAGCGCGCCCTCGCAGATTCCGATGGTCGCCGAACTGATGCCAAGGGGGAACATCGTCGACCACGGCATCTTGTAGAGCGTCTTGGTCATGCCGGCCTCGATCTGGGCGCTACCGTCCATCACCTTGGTGCCGTCCATCGTGCGGTAGTCCGGTACGAACGCATCCTTGACGATGACGTCCTTGGAGCCCGTGCCGCGCAGCCCCACCACATCCCACGAATCCGGAACGATCTCGTAGTCCGAACGGGGCAGGATCATGTGCAGCATTGTCGGCGGCATCAGAGGTTTGCCGTCGTCGCCACCGAGCATCGCGCCCAGGATGATCCAGTCACAGGCGTCGGTACCGGAACTGAACTGCCAGCGGCCGTTGAAGACATAGCCGCCCTCGACGGGCCTGGCCACCCCCTGCGGGGCATAGGGCGAGGCCACCCACGTGTCGATGTCGTCGCCCCAGACCTCGTCGGCGACCCGGGGATCGGCGTAGGCCAACTGGTAGGGGTGCACCCCCACGACGCCGTTGATCCAGCCGGCCGCGGGATCCAGTGCCGCCGTGGCCATCACCGTCTCGGCGAACTCCCGGGGATGAACCTCGAGACCGCCGTGCGACTCCGGCTGCAGCAGGCGGATCGAACCGATCGCCTTCATGCTCTTGACGGTGGTGTCGGGGAGCTGGCCGAGCTTCTCGGCCTCCACCGCCTGTTCCTTGAACTGGTCGGCCAGTTCCATCACGCGGTCGAGTACGCGCTGGCTCATGCTGACGTCCTAACTGTGTGGGCTGAGGGAAGAGTTACTCGCACCAGGGATCGTCAGCCCGATCCGATCCCGGTGAGTGGACGGAAAATGTGGTCAGAACTCGATGTGTACATCGTCGCTGACGGGACGGGCCTGGCAGGCCAGAACCAGCCCTTCTGCTATGTCGGCGGGTTCGAGGATGTCGCACTCGGCCATCGCGACCCGGCCCGTCAACACCGTGGCGACACACGAGCCGCAGTGCCCCTCGCGACAGGAGTGCGGCACGTCGATTCCCGCGTCGAGCATGGTGTCCACGAGGCTACGGTCGCGCGGCCACGTCAACCGGTGCTGCGTGCCGTCCAGATCGACCTCGACAACCGCCGCTGTTTGCGTCGCGTGTGCATCGACATCTGCCATGTCGGTCAGTGTCGATGGGAGATGGGAGCCGCTGGAGGTCCGTGCCCGCTGTCCGGGATGCCGACACGGCGCCGTCCGGTCAACGGGAATCTGACGGGCCGAGGCCGATCCGTGGGCCTAGCTTGGCGGCTGTGAACGGTGACGGTGAAGTGGTTGACGCAGTGGTCGTGGGTGCCGGGTTCGCCGGCATATACGCCCTGCACAGGCTGCGCGCACAGGGTTTGTCAGTCCGCGTGTTCGAGGCCGCGCCGGAAGTCGGAGGCACCTGGTACTACAACCGCTACCCGGGCGCGCGGTGTGACGTGGAGAGTGTGGACTACTGCTACTCGTTCTCCTCCGAACTCGAGCAGGAGTGGGACTGGTCGGAGAAGTACGCGACTCAGGCCGAGATTCTGCGCTACCTGAACTGGGTCACCGACAAGCTGGACCTGCGCACCGGGATCACGTTCAACACCCGGGTCACCGCGGCGGTACTCGATGAGCAGTCGCTGCACTGGACGGTGCGCACCCACACCGGCGAGGCCGTCCGCGCCCGCTTCTGCATCATGGCCACCGGGCCGCTTTCGGCAGCTCTGACACCAGACTTCGATGGCCTGAACACGTTCACGGGCGACATCCACCACACCGCACACTGGCCGCATCACCCCGTCGACTTCACGGGTAAGCGCGTCGCCGTCATCGGTACAGGCTCATCGGGCATTCAATCGGTGCCGCTGATCGCCGAGCAGGCCGAGCAGCTCTACGTGTTCCAACGCACGCCCAACTACAGTGTGCCCGCTGGAAACCAGCCGCTGACCGACGACGACCGCATGCGGGTGAAGGCCGACTACGCCGAGCGTCGGCGGCTGTCCTGGCGCAGCGGCGGGGGCTCACCCCACATCGCGCATCCGAGGCTCACGATGGACGTGACCCCCGAGGAGCGTCGTGACGCGTTCGAGACGCGTTGGCAGCTCGGCGGCGTGCTGTTCTCCAAGACCTTCAGCGATCAGATGATCGACGCCGTCGCCAACGACGAGGCCCGCAAGTTCTATGAGCAGAAGGTGCGATCGATAATCGACGACCCCGATGTCGCCGAGCTGCTCATCCCCACCGATCATCCGATCGGCACCAAGCGAATCTGCACCGACACCAACTACTTTCAGACGTTCAATCGTCCCAACGTGAAGTTGATCAGTGTGCGCTCGACTCCCATCGAGTCGATCGACGCGACGGGGATCAACACATCCGACGCGCACTACGACGTCGACGCGATCGTGCTGGCCACGGGCTTCGACGCGATGACGGGCGCACTGGACAAGATCGACATCGTCGGGCGCGGTGGCCATCGGCTGCGAGATGACTGGGTCGACGGCCCCCGGACCTATCTTGGCCTCGGGGTGGACGGGTTTCCGAACATGTTCCTGGTCTCGGGCCCCGGCGCGCCTGCGGTGCTCGCCAACATGGTGCTGCACGCCGAGGCGCACGTGAACTGGATCGCCGACGCGATAGGTCACCTCGACGCGCACGGATACGGTGCGATCGAGGCCACCGTCGACGCCGTCGACGCCTGGATCGCCGAATGCAATCAACGTGCTGACGCGACGTTGTTCCCCAAGGCGAACTCCTGGTACCTGGGCGCCAACGTGCCTGGAAAGCCAAGGGTTTTCATGTTGTTCATCGGCGGCTTCGCGGTGTACCTCGACATCTGCCGCGATATCGCGGACGCAGGCTACAAGGGTTTCAGCCTGCTGAAGGTGTCCTAGATGTCGGGTCTGACGGACAAGGTCGTCGTCGTCACCGGCGCGGCCCAGGGGACCGGACGCGCCCACTGCGAGCGCTTCGCACAGGAGGGTGCCGACGTCATCGCTCTCGACACAGACACGGCGACCGCTGATCTCAGCGCCACCGCGGCGCTCGTCGAGCGGCACGGGCGGCGGTGTATCACGGCGACCGCCGACATCCGAGACGGCGACGAGATGACTGCGGCGATCGACCAAGGCGTCGAGGAACTCGGCAGGCTCGACGTCATCGTCGCCAATGCGGGCATCCACGCGACCGGTGCGCCGACGTGGGAGATCACGGAGGAGGCGTGGCACGGCACCCTGGACGTCAATCTCACCGGCACCTGGCACACGGTCAAGGCGGGTGTTCCCCACATCGGGGCTGAGGGCGGCTCGGTGGTGATCATCAGCTCGACGAACGGCCTGCGGGGTACCGCGAACAGTGCGCATTACACCGCGAGCAAGCACGCAGTCGTCGGGTTGGCCCGATCGCTGGCCAATGAACTGGGAGCACATCAGATTCGGGTCAACACAGTGCACCCCGGTGCGGTGGGCACCGCAATGGTGCTCAACGAGGCGACCTTTCGGCGACTCCGACCAGACCTCGAACGGCCGACCGCCGAGGACGCCGCCGAGGTCCTGCGTGCGCGCAATCTGTTGCCCGTGGCGTGGGTCGAGCCGGTCGACGTCGCCAACGCAGTGGTCTTCCTGGCGTCCGATGAGGCCCGCTACATCACGGGCACCCAACTGGTCGTCGACGCCGGCCTGACGCAGAGGACGACATGACGGGACGGCTCGCGGGAAAGGTCGCCCTGATCACCGGGGCCGCGCGCGGAATCGGCCGCGCACAGGCCGTGCGGTTCGCCCAGGAGGGCGCCGACATCGTCGCCCTCGACATCTGCGGCCCCGTCGACACGGTCGCGGTGCCCCCTGCCACCGCGGATGACCTCGCCGAAACGGCACGGCTGGTCCGCGCCGCCGGTGGTCGAGTGAGCACCGAGGTGGTCGACGTGCGCGACGCCGAGGGAATGCGCGACGCGGCAGACCGCGGCGCCGCACACTTCGGCGGCCTCGACATCGTCTGTGCCACGGCGGGCATCACCTCACGGGGTATGGCGACCGAGCTGCCCGAACGTGTCTGGCAGACGATGCTGGACGTCAACCTGACGGGAGTCTGGCGGACGTGCAAGGTCACGGCTCCGCACCTGATCGCGCGGGGCAGCGGCGCGATAGTCCTGGTGAGTTCGATCGCGGGCCTGCGCGGACTGGTCGGGGTGTCGCACTACACGGCGGCCAAACACGGTGTGGTCGGATTGATGCGCAGCCTGGCCAATGACATGGCGCCGCACGGAATTCGGGTCAACTCGGTACACCCCACCAACGTCGACACGCCGATGATCCAGAACGACGTCGTCAGCAGTGCATTCCGGCCCGATCTGGATCGCCCGCCGACCCGCGAGGAGTTCGCAGCGGCAGCAACGTCGATGAACATGCTCGACATCCCGTGGGTGGAACCGGTCGACGTGGCCAACGCCAGTCTGTTCCTGGCCTCAGATGAGGCCCGCTACGTCACCGCCGTCACGCTGCCCGTCGATGCGGGCAGCACACAACGATAGGAGAGTTCATGCCGGACGTCGCCAAGTACGGTCCCTGGGCGGTCATTGCAGGTGGGTCTGAGGGAGTGGGAGCCGAGTTCGCGCGCATGCTCGCTGAGGACGGCTTCAACCTGGTACTCATTGCGCGCAAGGAGGGCCCGCTCGAGGAGGTCGGCAGTCGGTGCCGTGAACTCGGCGCCGACGTGCGAATCATCTCGATGGACCTGCTGGAACCGACAGCCGTGTCTCGGATCGCCGCGGTCACTGCCGAACTCGAGGTCGGCCTCTTGATCTACAACGCCGGGGCGAGCACCTGCAACGAACCGTTTCTGGAAGCGAACCTCACCGACTTCCAAAAGGTCACCGATCTCAACGTGACTCGCATGCTCGAGCTGGTGCAGCACTACGGACGCTCAATGGTGGCGCGAGGCCGTGGCGGCATCATGCTCGTCGGATCACTGTCGGGATACATGGGCGCGGTCCGCCACTCGATCTATTCCGGCGCAAAGGCGTTCAGCAGGATGTTCGCCGAAAGCCTGTGGATCGAACTGCGCGACCAAGGCGTCGATGTCCTCGAATTGGTGCTCGGTGTCACCCGCACACCGGCGATGGAGCGCATCGGGCTGAACTTTGACGCGCCGGGCATGAACGTCAACGACCCGGCCGAGGTCGCGAGGGAGGGACTGGATCACCTCGCTCATGGCCCGGTGTACGTGGCGGGTGGCAACGCTTCGAGAGCCCTTGACAACAGCGCCCCCGAGCGCGCGCGAGTGGTCCTCAACGCGCATGAGGCCATCCGCGAACTCGTCAACCTGCGGAAGTAGCAATGAGGATCGGGCTGTCGACCCCGGTGGTGGTACAGGTCCCAGGCGTGTCGTCGGAATGGGAGCGCACCGCTACAGCCGATGACGTGGCCCAGATAGCGGCAGCGGCCGATGCGTGTGGACTGGAGTACCTAACATGCTCAGAGCACGTCGCCATCCCCAGCGGTGAGGCCGACAGCCGCGGCGCGGTCTACTGGGATCCGTTGGCCACACTGGGCTTCCTTGCCGCACGCACCCGGCGAATCCGCCTCGCCACGGCGGTGCTGGTGCTGGCCTATCACCACCCGATGGAGATCGCCAAGCGCTACGGGACACTTGACCGGATCAGCGGCGGGCGGCTCACGCTCGGCGTGGGAATCGGTTCTCTGAATGCGGAGTTCACACTGCTCGGAGCCCAATGGGACCGCCGTGCGGACCGCGCCGACGATGCGATTCGCGCGCTCCGGGCGTCGTTGTCGTCCGAGACGCCGCAGTATCACGGGCCGTTCTACTCCTATGACGGCATGACGGTGCTGCCACACGCGATGCAGCAGCACGTACCCATCTGGGTCGGCGGGCGAAGTGCTGGCTCACTTCGCCGAGCGGTACGGTTCGCCGACGGCTGGATGCCGTTCGGGCTCAAGGGTGACCAGATCAGGCGAATGCTCGCAGACGTCGATGTTCCCCAGGGCTTTGAGGTCGTGCTGTCGACCAGTGGTGCGCTAGATCCCGGTTGCGGCCCCGGCGCGACCGACGAGATCCTGCGCGAGCTATGTGATTCGGGTGCGACCGCGATCACCTGCAGCATCGCGGCCACCTCGGCCGCGCACTACTGCGATCAAGTCGTCGCGCTGGCGGCCATCGCCGACGCAGGCAGGGGAGGATCATGAACAGTGACCTGATAAGGCTCGAGTCACGACTGCGGCAGCTCGAGGACGAGCGATGCGTGCAACGGCTCATCGCCTCCTACGGGCCATACGTCGATGCGGCGGATGCGGACGGTGCCGCGGCGCTCTGGGCGGCCGACGGCAGCTACGACGTGGAGGGTTGGCACATGGACAGCGCCGACGACGTCCACGCCATGGTCAGTGCGACGTCGCACAGGGAACTCGTCGACTCGGGCTGCTGCCACTTCCTGGGACCCGCCGTGGTCACGGTGACCGGTGACACCGCCGTCGCGGTGTGTGAATCACTCGTGCTTCTTCGGCGTGAACAGCCGACTCCTGGAACGATACTCGGGCACGCCGCGTGGAACGGCTCGCCTGCCGAGTATCTTGTGTGGCGGGCGACGGCCAATCACTTCGAACTCACGCGCATCGACGAGGTCTGGCGGATCTCGAAGCGCACCAGTCGGCTGCTCAACGGGAATCCCGTGGCGCACGGGCTGCTCACCGCCGGGCTCGCAGGTGAGCGGACAGGGACAAACTGAGGGCCTCCAAAGTCTGGACGGAAGTAGATACATGGGTACTTACGCAGTGACCGGATCGGCGTCTGGGATGGGTCGGGCGGCAGCCGACAAGCTGAGGGCCGCAGGCCACACCGTCATCGGGGTAGATCTCCGAGACGCTGACGTCATCGCCGATCTGTCGACGCAGGAGGGCCGACGTGCCGCGGGCCGCGAAGTGCTCGCAGCGGCGGGCGAGTGCCTCGACGGCGCCGTGCTGGCGGCCGGAATCGGCCCCGCTCCGGGTCCGGACCAGGCGCGGCGGATCTTCGAGGTCAACTACCTCGGCGTCGTCGACCTACTCGACGTTCTGCGACCCGCGTTGGCGGCCGGCGGAAACGCCAAAGTCGTGGTGGTGGCCAGCAATTCGACGACGACGGTCCCGCTGGTGCCGAACCGAACGGTCCGGGCGCTGCTCGCCCACGATGCCGCCAGGGCCGTGCGCGCGCTGCGCTGGTACGGGCCCCTCGCGCCGTCGCTCGCCTATGCAGGCTCCAAGATCGCGGTATCGCGCTGGGTACGTCGGCAGGCGGTGACACCGCAGTGGGCCGGCGCCGGAATCCGGCTCAATGCACTCGCACCCGGCGCCATCCTCACCCCGTTGTTGGAGAAGCAGCTCGCGACACCGAGGGAGGCCAAGGCCATTCACGCCTTCCCGGTGCCCGTCGGAGGATTCGGCGACCCCGACCAGCTTGGCGACTGGATTCTGTTCATGCTGTCGGAATCCGCGGACTTCCTCTGCGGCAGCATCATTTTCGTCGACGGCGGGTCGGACGCGTACCTGCGCGCCGACAGCTGGCCACGACGGGTTCCGACCACCGGTGTGCCTCGTTACCTGTGGCGATTCCTGCGTTTCAAGCGAAACAGCTAGGACCGGGTCAGGAAGCCCAGCACGACGCTCTCGAACGCGGCCTTGGCCTCGATCATTGCCCAGTGCCCGCAGTTCGGGAACACGTGCAGTTCGGCGTTGGGGATGGTGCGCATCGGGATCAGCGCCATGTCCAGCGGGCTCACGCGGTCGTCGCGGCCCCACGTCAACAGGGTTTCCGCGCTGACCTTGTGCATGAGCGCCCACGGCATCGGCACGTCGGCGGACTTCATCATCGCCATCATCTGTGCGAACGCCGCCTTGCCGTACATCCGGCGGGCAGAGGCCAGCGTCTCCGGGTCGGTGGCCAGCTTCCAGCGTTCCTCAATCAGTTGGTCGGTCACCAACGCCTGGTCGTAGACCATCGAGTTGAGCCAGTCGACGAGGCGCTGCCGGGTCGGGTCCTCGGTGAACTCCTGTAGCAGCCTGATGCCCTCGCTGGGGCCCGGGCTGAAGACATTCGTGCCAATGCCGCCGATGGTCACCAACTTGCCGATGCGGTCCGGGTTGTGGATCGCGAAGTTGATGCCGACACCGCCGCCCATCGAGTTGCCGACGATGTCGACGCGGTCGACGCTCAGCGCGTCAAGGAACGGTGTCACCGCCCCCTGAGCGGTGATCATCGGATGCCCGCCGAAGTCGTCACTGACCCCGAACCCGGGGAATTCCAGGATGAGACAGCGGAAGTGGGCGGCGAACGTCGGGAGAACGCCGCGGAAGTTGCGCCAGCCGGTCACGCCGGGCCCTGATCCATGCAGGAACAGGAGGGTGGGGCCGTCACCCGCGTCGTAGTAGCGCAGCACTCCCGCGGGAGTGGCGATCTCGCGCAGATCGTTCTCGACGTGTTCGGTGAACTCCGGTGTGTTGGGCACGCCGCCACACTGTCACATCGATCCTCCCGCGCCGATGCCGGTATTCCGCTGATCGGTCGTCCCGTTAAGCGGGAAGTCGACTCTGCCGGGGCACACCGGGCTGCCACTGTTGCCGATCTAGCCACCGTTCGTCCGCCCAGCAGCAGTTCAGCGAGGAGTGCCCATGCCACGCCAAGGTGCGCTTCTGCCTAGGGGTTTGGCGTCGCCGATGCAGGCGGTTGGTGGGTTGTTTGCGATGGGGGTGGATGCGTTCAGGTTCATTTTTGTGCGGCCGTTTCAGTGGCGGGAGTTTTTGGAGCAGTCGTGGTTTGTGGCGCGGGTGTCGTTGGCGCCGACGTTGTTGGTGGCGATTCCGTTCACGGTGTTGGTGAGTTTTGTGCTCAATATCTTGTTGCGGGAGTTGGGTGCGGCTGATCTGTCGGGTGCGGGGGCGGCGTTTGGTGCGGTGACTCAGGTGGGTCCGTTGGTGACGGTGTTGATCGTGGCTGGGGCCGGGGCCACGGCGATGTGTGCTGATCTGGGGTCGCGGACGATTCGTGAGGAGATCGACGCGATGGAGGTGTTGGGGATCAATCCGGTGCAGCGGTTGGTGACCCCGCGGATGTTGGCCTCGGGTCTGGTGGCGTTGTTGCTCAATTCGTTGGTGGTGATCATCGGGATTTTGGGTGGGTATTTCTTCTCGGTGTTCGTTCAGGATGTGAACCCGGGGGCGTTCGCGGCGGGGATCACGTTGTTGACCGGGGTGCCCGAGGTGATCATCTCGTGTGTGAAGGCGGCGTTGTTCGGGTTGTTCGCCGGGTTGATCGCGTGTTATCGGGGGTTGACGATCACCGGGGGTGGGGCCAAGGCGGTGGGTAATGCGGTCAACGAGACGGTGGTGTTCGCGTTCATGGCGTTGTTTGTGATCAACGTGGTGGTCACCGCGATCGGCATCCAGTTGACGGCCAAGTAGCGGGCGGGGGCTCAATCGTGGCGCTTCGAGCGACGTATCCGCGTTTGACCCGGGCGGTGACACGTCCGGTTGGTGTGTTGTCGCGGATCGGGGATCAGACGCTGTTCTTTGGTCGGGCCATCGGTGGGACTCCGCATGCCGCGGTGCACTTCCGCAAGGAGATTGTGCGGTTGATCGCTGAGATCTCCATGGGTGCTGGTGTGTTGGCGATGATCGGCGGCACGCTGGTGATTGTCGGGTTCTTGACGTTGGCCACTGGTGGCACGCTGGCGGTGCAGGGTTACTCCTCGCTGGGCAATATCGGTATCGAGGCGTTGACGGGGTTTTTGGCGGCGTTCATCAATGTGCGGATCTCGGCGCCGGTGGTGGCTGGGATCGGGTTGGCGGCGACGTTTGGTGCCGGGGTGACCGCGCAGTTGGGGGCGATGCGGATCAACGAGGAGATCGACGCGTTGGAGTCGATGGGGATCCGGCCGATCGAGTATCTGGTGTCGACGCGGTTGGTGGCGGGGATGATCGCGATCACTCCGCTGTACTCGATCGCGGTGATCTTGTCGTTCATGGCGTCTCGGTTCACCACGGTGGTGTTGTTCGGTCAGTCCGGGGGGCTCTATGACCATTACTTCGGGACGTTTCTGAATCCGATCGATCTGTTGTGGTCGTTCTTTCAGGCGTTGTTGATGGCGCTGTCGATCCTGTTGGTGCACACCTATTACGGCTACTACGCCACCGGCGGGCCCTCGGGGGTCGGGGTGGCCGTGGGTAACGCGGTGCGCACCTCCCTGATCATCGTGGTCTCGGTGACCCTGCTGGTCTCACTTGCCGTCTACGGCTCCAACGGCAACTTCAACCTGTCGGGATAGGGAGAACTGCAGCCGATGAAACCAGACACCCGGCGCCTGCTGGTGGGGTCGAGCGCCGTGCTCGTACTCATGGCGATCGTTGTCCTCTCGGTCGGAATGTTCCGTGGAAGCTTCACGAAAACCGTTCCCGTGACCGTTATCTCAGATCGCGCCGGACTGGTGATGAACCCCGACGCACGGGTGAAACTGCACGGTGCGGAGGTCGGCAATGTGGAGTCCATTGAGCCGCGACCCGACGGCACTGCTGTCCTGCATCTCGCCATCGATCCCTCGCGCCTGGATCTGATACCCGAGAACGTCGGCGTCGACATCACCTCGTCCACGGTGTTCGGTGCCAAGTTCGTCGAACTCGTGCCGCCGAATGATCCCTCCGACCAGTCGCTACGGGCCGGTCAGGTGATCCAGGGGCAGCACGTCACTGTCGAGATCAACACGATCTTCCAGCAGTTGGTGTCGGTTCTCGACAAGATCGAACCCGTCAAGCTCAACGAGACGCTGGGGGCGCTGTCCGCGGGTATCAGCGGCAGGGGCGAGAAGCTCGGCCAGACACTGGTGGAACTCGATGAGTTGCTGGTGAAGCTCGACCCCAGCCTGTCCAACCTCAGTCACGAAATCGCCGTGGCCCCAGAGGTGCTCAACACCTATGCAGACGTGACACCGGACCTCCTTGCCACGGTGCGCAATTCGACCCAGATCAGCGACACGATTGTCGACTCACAGGACGACCTGGACGCACTGCTGGTCAGCACGATCGGGTTGGCGGGCATCGGGAACGACGTGCTGACCAGCAATCGTCAGGGCATCACCGACGTCCTGCACCTGCTGGCTCCGACCACCGATCTGACCAACCGGTACAACCATGCCCTCTACTGTGGCCTCGCGGGCATGGTTCCGCTCGCCATGGGCCCGCCGCCACCGGTGCCGGGTGTCCTCCTGCTCGACTCCTTCGTGCTGGGCCGCGAACGCTACCGGTATCCGCAGAACCTGCCGAAGGTCGCCGCCACCGGAGGCCCGCAGTGCGCGGGACTGCCCGACGTCGGGTATGAGCGCCGCGCACCGTTCGTGGTGTCCGATATCGGCGCCAACCAGGCCGAGTACGGCAACCAGGGCATCCTGCTCAACTCGGACGCCCTCAAGCAGGCGCTGTTCGGCCCCATCGACGGACCGCCGCGTAACACGGCACAGATTGGACAGCCGGGATGACGGGTGTGTGGAAGTCGGCCACCAAGTTCGGGGTGTTCGGCGTGGTGATGATGATGCTCACCGCGGCGCTGTTCGCCATCTTCGGCCAGTATCGAGGCGGCAGTGCCGACGGCTACTCGGCGGTGTTCGCCGATGCGTCCAGCCTCAAGGGCGGCGACTCGGTGCGCGTCGCGGGAATCAGGGTGGGCACCGTCAAAACGGTGGCATTGCAACCCGACAACACCGTGATAGTCGACTTCGACGCCAGCCGTGACGTCAAGATCACCAACGGGACCAAGGTTGCGGTTCGTTACCTCAACCTCGTCGGTGATCGCTACCTCGAACTCATCGACGGCCCGGGGAGCACTCGACTCGAGGCGACGGGATCGCAGATCCCACTGGAACGGACCGAGCCCGCACTCGATCTCGACCTTCTCCTCGGCGGGCTCAAACCCGTGATCTCGGGCCTCAACGCGCAGGACGTCAACGCCCTGACCGGATCACTCATCGAGATCCTGCAGGGGCAGAGCGGTAACGTCGAGTCGCTGTTCAGCAGGACCGCGTCGTTCACATCGGCGATAGCCGACAACGGTCAGATGGTGCAGAACCTCATCGACAACCTCAACAAGGTGGTCGGAACTGTCGCAAAGGACGGCGACCAGTTATCCAGCGCGGTTGATCGGCTCGAACAACTCATCACCGGTTTGGCAGCGGACCGCGATCCGGTCGGCACCGCGATCGAGGCACTCAACCAGGGCACCGCATCGATGTCGGACCTCCTTGGCAAGGCGCGACCGCCGTTGGCCGGCACCATCGATCAGCTCAACCGCATGGCACCGCTTCTCGAGAAGGACAAGGAACTCCTTGACATCTCGCTGCAGAAGGCGCCGGCGAACTACCGCAAGCTCGTCCGGCTCGGCGCGTACGGCAGCTTCCTGAACCAGTACCTGTGCGGGATGTCCGTACGGGTGACAGACCTCCAGGGCCGAACCGCGTACTTCCCGTGGATCATTCAGCAGCACGCAAGATGCGGAGAGCCCTGATGGGTAAGTACCGTGGATCATCGCTGGTCCGAGCCGGTTTCATCGGTGTCGTGCTCATCGCGCTGATCGTCACCGTCGGGCTGCGGCCCGAACAGCTGTGGTCGATGGCGACGTCGATACGGCACCAGGCACTGTTCACCGAGGCCGGCGGGCTCACCTCGGGAAATGACGTCAAGATCTCAGGGGTCAAGAAGGGCAGCGTCTCCGCCGTTGAGCTGCACAACGGCAAGGCGTTGGTGACGTTCAGCCTAGACAGCAGTGTCCGTCTCGGACGGGACACCACGGCGCACATCCGGACCGGAACGCTGCTGGGGGAGAGGATGTTGACCCTCGAGCCGACCGGCGGCGGATCGCTGGGCCGAACCGATGTCATCCCGTTGTCGCGCACGTCATCCCCGTACTCGCTGACCCAGGCGGTCAGTGACTTCACCACGAACACCGCGGGCACCGACACGGCGTCGCTCAATCACTCACTCGACACGCTGTCGGAGACCATCGACCGCATCGCGCCCACGCTGGGTCCCACGTTCGACGGGATGACACGGCTCTCCGCGTCCTTGAATGGCAGGGGCGAGACGCTGCGCGACCTGCTGAAGAGCGCGGCCGATGTGACGGGGGTGCTGTCGCAACGCAGCCAACAGGTCAACACTCTGATGCTCAACGCCAACGACCTGATGGGCGTGCTCGAGCAGCGGCGCTACGCGATCGTGAATCTGCTGGCCAACACCTCGGCGGTGGCGGAGCACTTGACCGGCCTGGTGCGTGACAACGAGCAGGAACTCGCGCCGACCCTGAAGAAGCTCAACACCGTGACCGAGATGTTGCAGCGAAACCGGGACAACATCGCCAAAGCCCTTGACGGACTGGCGAAGTACCAGGTGACACAGGGGGAGGCCGTTAACAACGGCTACTACTACAACGCGTTTGTCGGCAACCTCTTACCGTCGCAGTCCCTACAGCCGTTCTTCGACTACGCATTCGGATTCCGTCGTGGTGTCGACGCCGGGCAACCACCGGACAACGCCGGCCCGCGCGCCGAGTTCCCCATGCCCTACAACGGCATTCCAGGAGGGTCACGATGACCGGACGGCGGCGCAGCGTGAAGCTGCTCTTGATCGTATTGGTGACGCTGCTGGCTGCGGGCGGGGCAATAGTGGTACGGCTGGCGTACTTCGAACCGAGGACCATCACCGCATACTTCACCTCTGCCACCTCGATCTATCCCGGTGATGAGGTGCGAGTCTCCGGAGTGCGGGTGGGGACCATCGAGTCCATCGAGCCCGAGGAGTCGCAGGCCAGGATGACGCTGGCCATCGATCGTGACGTGCCGATCCCGGCCGACGCCAAGGCCGTAGTCGTCGCGCAGAATCTCGTCGCGGCCAGATACGTACAGCTGACGCCGGCCTACGAGGCCGACGTGTCGGCGGGACCGGTTATGCCCGACGGCGCCGTGATCGGCCTCGACCGGACGGCCGTTCCGGTGGAGTGGGATGAGGTCAAGACCCAATTGTCCAGGCTGGCAGCCGAACTGGGGCCATCTGAGGACGGCCAGACCGGTGTCTCATCGAGTTCGATGGGGCGCCTGATCGACAGCGCGGCCAACGCGATGGACGGTAACGGGGACAAGCTGCGCGAGACCATCGCCCAGCTGTCCGGCGTCGGCCGAATCCTGGCTGACGGCAGTGGAAACCTCGTCGACATCATCGAGAATCTTCAGGTCTTCGTGGGCGCACTTCGGGTCAGCAATGTGCAGATCGTCCAGTTCCAGAATCGACTGGCGACAGTCAGCAGCCTCGTCGACGCCAGCAGGTCCGACATCGACACGACGCTCACCAAGCTGGCAGAGGCGGTCGGCGAGGTGAAGCGTTTCATCGCGGAGAGTCGGGACGCCACGTCCGAGCAGGTTGAACGGCTGGCAGACGTCACGCAGAACCTGGCGGACAACCGTCTCAAGCTGGAGAACGTCCTGCACGTTGCGCCCAACGCGATCGGCAACGGCTACAACATCTACAACCCGGACACCGGAACAATGCTCGGCGCGTTCGCGATGGGCAACTTCGCCAACCCAGTCCAGCTGGTCTGCTCGGCGATCGGGGCTCTCGAGAACGCGACCAGTGCCGAAACCGCCAAGCTGTGCGCCGATTACCTGGGACCGGCCCTCAAGCTGCTCAACTTCAACTACCTGCCGATGCCGATCAACGCCTATCTGGCGAAGTCGCCTAGCCCGGGCAACCTGATCTACTCGGAGCCGAAGCTGGCCCCCGGCGGTGAGGGGGCGAGCGCCCCCATGCCGTCGACGGACATCTCGGTATCGGCCTACACCGGCGCAGGCGATGTGCCACCGCCACTTGCACCCAACGGTCCCGCACTTCCCCCGGGCGTGTACGCGCCAGGTGGACTGCCGGCCAACCCGACACCGGCACTGTTCCCCGGTGCGCCGGTGCCCGCCGGCGTGGCCATGCCCGGCCCGGCCACGCCGCCCACTCTCCGCGACATGCTGTACCCGGCGGAAGCCGCTCCGGCACCGGGCCCGGTTGAAGGGACACCCCCGGCATGACCAGACAGCGTTCGTTGGCTCGGATGGCAGCGGTGGCGTCCTGCGTGGTGCTCACCGCATCGGGATGCGCCTTCGAGGGGTTGAACTCACTGGCGCTGCCAGGCACCGTGGGGCGTGGGCCAGATGCCGCCATCTACCACGTCGAGATCGCCAATGTCGGTACCCTGGAATCCAATTCACCGGTCCTGGTCGGCGACGTCGTGGTCGGTACGGTCGGACGGATGCGCCTGACGGGCTGGCACGCCGACGTCGAGGTGTCGGTGAAGCCGGATGTGGTCGTGCCCGCCAACGCCATTGCCACCGTCGGGCAGACCAGCCTGCTGGGATCGATGCACCTGGCGCTGAATCCGCCGGTGGGCCAGAAGCCGAGCGGCACGCTGGCACCCGGCGCCGTGATCGGACTGAGCAGTTCGTCGTCCTATCCGTCGACCGAGCAGACGCTGTCGTCACTGTCCGTCGTCGTCAACGGGGGCGGTCTGGGTCAGGCCGGGGACATCATCAGGGAGTTCAGTGCGGCGATGAACGGTAGGGAGGCCCCCATCCGTGATCTGCTGACCCGGCTGAACGACTTCATCGGAATCTTCGACTCGCAGCGTGACCAGATCATCGGATCCATTGCGGCACTTGACCGATTGTCCGCCGGATTCGCAGAGCAGAACGATGTCCTCGCCGCCGCGTTGCACAGGATTCCGCCTGCGCTGGAGGTGCTCGTCAAACAACGCCCGCAGATCACGACGGCGCTGCGGGAGTTGGGCGCGTTCAGCGACACCGCGACAGCGCTGATCGACGACACCGGGGCCGACCTGGTGCGCAACCTGCAGAATCTGGAGCCGACGCTGCGGTCGCTCGCCGACGTCGGCCCCGACCTGGGCACCGTACTCAGCTACGCCCCGACCTTCCCCTACACCCAGAACTTCATCGACCGGGCGATCAGGGGCGACTACATGAACCAGTTCATCGTCTTCGACTTCACCGTGCCCCGGTTGAAGCGCGGGTTGTTCCTCGGTACGAGATGGGGTCAGGAGGGGATGTCGATGACGCCAGCGCCGGGTGACCCCTGGTACTCCACCTACACCCTCGATCCGCTCAAGGCGCCCGTCACACCGGCTCCGCCGGAGGTGGCCGACCTGCCGCCGCTCGTCGACGATCAGGCTCTGACACCTCCTGTCGCGGAAGGTAACTGATGCTCACCAGGTTTGTGCGTATCCAGCTGATCATCTTCACTATCGCATCGGTCATCGGCGTCTCCACGATGGTGGTCGTCTACATGCAGGCACCCACCATGCTGAACATCGGTCGCATGAAGGTGGTTGTGGAACTACCCGGCACCGGCGGCCTCTACCGGTTCTCCAACGTCACGTATCGCGGTGTGCAGATCGGGAAGGTCACCGATGTGATCCCGACCAGAGGCGGCGCCGAGGCAACACTGTCGCTGGACACGTCCTACGACATCCCGGCCGACGTCCATGCCGAGGTTCGAAGCGTGTCCGCCGTCGGTGAGCAGTATCTGGATCTGCTGCCCCAAGGCGCGTCGTCAGACCCAACGACACCCCGCCTGCGCGACGGCTCCGTCATACCAAGGGACAACACATCGATTCCCCAGGCAGTCGGTCCGATGCTCGACCAGGTCAGTTCGCTACTGGACAGTGTGCCGAAGGACCGCATCGGCGATCTGCTCGACGAATCGTTCAAGGGGCTCAACGGATCCGGATTCGACCTCGGATCACTGATGGACTCGGGCGCGAAGCTGGTGGGCGACTCCAACGACGTCGCCGAGCAGATGCGATCGCTCGTCGATGACGGCCGGCCCCTGCTCGACGGTCAGCAGCAGTCCATTGACGACATCAAGACGTGGGCGGGCAGCCTGGCCAGGATCACCGAACGCGTCGCCGTGAACGATGCGCATGTCCGGACCATCATGGAGGTCGGACCCGGGGCAGCGGATGAGGCCTCGGCTCTGCTCAATCAGGTCAAGCCGACCCTGCCGGTGCTGATGGCGAACATGACCACCGTGGGTCAGGTGGCCGTGACCTACCACGCGTCGATCGAACAGCTTCTTGTGCTCCTTCCACCGTATGTCGCGGCGACACAGACCGTCGGTGTGGCGCGGAACAACCCGACCGGTATGGCGATGGGGGACTTCACCCTCAGCATGAACGATCCGCCGGCGTGTACGGTCGGCTTCCTGCCGCCGTCGTCGTGGCGGTCACCGGGTGATCTGTCGGATGTCGACACTCCCGACGGTCTGTACTGCAAGCTCCCGCAGGATTCGCCGATCGGTGTTCGTGGCGCACGCAACTACCCCTGCATGGGGCAGCCGGGAAAGCGTGCTCCGACCGTCGAGATGTGCGAGAGCGACAAGCCCTACGAGCCATTGGCGATGCGTCAGCACGTACTTGGGCCCTACCCAATCGATCCGAACCTGATCGCCCAGGGCGTTGCGCCCGACGATCGTGTCAATCCCGGCGAGCATATCTACGGCCCGGTCGAGGGGACGCCACCGGGGGTGGCGCCGAGTTCCTCGTCGACCGGTGAATCGGTCGGTCCGTCGGTGGCGGTCGCCACCTACGATCCTGAGACCGGCCGGTACGCCACTCCCGACGGCAAGGTGTACCGGCAGGCCGACTTGGCGACACCGGCCGGGACGTGGGAGGACCTGCTTCCCAAGTAGCGGTGAATAGCGTTGTGAGGGAGGGTGGTTCAGGAATCCGATTTGACGAGCTTGAACGGCATGTTGATGAACAGGGGCAGACTGATGCCGCATGCTCCGCTGATGCCGGTCGTCTGATCCTCACCGACCAGCGTTGTCGACATCGGATCGACCCGACCGCCGTCGGGCGTCGTGGGGGCGAACCGGAAGACTTGCAGACCGGCGGAGGCGGTGCCGTTCGGGCACGGCTGCCAGTTCTCCACCGTCCGCTTGACGTACCACACGCCGCCCGTCTTGTAGACGGGCGCGGTCCAGCCGAAATCGCTTGACACCGTGCCGGTGCACTCGGTCGGGTAACTGCACTGGGTGGTGATGGTCCAGGTGCTGCGAATGCTGACCTCGTCGTGGAATCGTTCGTTGGTCTTCGCCCACTCGCCGTTGGACGTGGCCGTGTAGGTGCCGTTGAGGCCCCACTGCTCGCCGTTGGCCACCGACGGTGGTGCAGTCACGATCAGGCCGAGCATTGCCGCTGCCGCCGCCGCGGCGCCGAGCGTTTTCGGTGTTCGCATCCCACGCTCCTCAACACGCCGCGACATGGTCACCGACGTTGATCCAATTCGCGCCAAGGTATCCCGCAGTTCGCGTCGGATATGCCGTTGCGCCCGCTGAGCGGACAGTTCGGGCGTCGACCCACAGCGCGCGTGCCAGGGTGAGCGCATGCGGCGGATTCTGATTGCCAGCGTGGTGGCGGTGCTCACCGTGGGCCTGGGTTCACCTGTGGCGGCGAAGGCCGACCCGTCGTCGTGTGACGATGCCTGGTGCACACCGGGTGTCACCCCGGGAGTGGCCCTCGGTGCCGCGTGTGGAGATACTGGTCATTACGTGTTCGGCACCACGTCGTGGGGGCGATTGGTGTTCTGCGGGTCGCCACGTCGATACGAGCCGAGGTACTTCAGATCCCCGTTGATGATGGGAGTCAAGGATGAGCACGCCGTCTGTCAGGGGCATGAGGCGCGCGTTGCGCAGGCCCCGGACGGTCTTTTCCTCAGCTGCCAGACAATCGATGGCACGCCACGGTGGGTGCGCGGCGATGCCTAGCGCGCGCAAAGCGGGCGCGACCAACACAATCCGCGTGTTGGGCGGGGCCACCGCGATGCTGACGGCGGGTATCGTCCTCGGACCCGCGACCTCGGGCGCAGAGGAACCGGCAACCCATCGCGTGACGTACACCGTCACGTCCCGCACGCCGGTTCAGGCGGACGTCTACTACCGCGATACCGATCCGCCCTCATGGGCGGACTACAGCCACAATCCGTACCTGTTCAGTCCCCGCGCAATCGCTCGAATTGGTCCGGCCTCACCCTGGGTGCTGGAGGTCGCGCTGGCCGATCCGAGGCAGTGGGCAATGGTGAGCGCCACCAGCGGAATGGATTCGGCCCCAGCGGATTTCCGATGCGAGTTGGCGGTCGATGGCGTGGTCGTCGCGTCCAGTGACGGGCCACGGGGAGCGCTGTGCTCGCTGCGGAACTGGTAGCCGTAGTGTCGGGCCATAGCAGGACGCTCCCGAGTGTGGCAAACCGTTGAGAGGTGATCAGGTGCAGGACGACGTTGATGTGGTGACCTATCGAGTGACTGACGGGGTAGCCGTCGTGACCATGAACCGGCCGCAGTATCGCAACGCGCAGAACTCGGCGATGACCTACGCGTTGGACGCCGCCTTCTGCCGCGCCGTCGACGACGAGGACGTTCGGGCGATCGTGCTCTGCGGCAGCGGTGAGCACTTCAGTGCGGGACACGATATCGGGACGCCGGGACGCGACCATCACGTGCACTACGAGAACCGGGCAGCGCTGTGGTGGGATCACGTGGACCGCGCCGGTGGTGATCAACGCTTCGCCCGCGAGATGGAGGTCTACCTCGGGATGTGTCGCCGGTGGCGTGAGCTGCCGAAGCCGACCATCGCGATGGTGCATGGTGCGTGCATCGCAGGCGGCCTGATGCTGGCGTGGGTATGCGACCTGATCGTGGCGTCCGATGACGCGTTCTTCGCAGATCCCGTCGTGCGCATGGGGATTCCGGGTGTGGAGTACTTCGCGCACCCGTGGGTGCTTGGGCCGCGGTTCGCCAAGGAGATCCTCTACACCGGTGATCGGTTCACCGCCCAGCGCGCCTACGAGGTCGGGATGGTCAGCCGGGTGGTGCCGCGCGCTGATCTGGAGCGCGAGGCGATGTCGTTGGCTGCGCGGATCGCCACGATGCCCGGATTCGGGCTGGCTCTCACCAAGAGGGCCGTCAACCAGTGTGAGGATCAGATGGGCCTGCGCAACGGAATCGACGCGGCGTTCGGCCTGCACCACTTCGCGCACGCGCACAACGTCGAGGTGGGTTCGGACTCCCTCGGTGGTGTCGACCTCAAGGGGATGACCAGGCGGCCCGACGCGCAGTAGCGCGAGCGCCTCCCAAACGCAGACGAGTCCACCCGCTGAGCGGATGGACTCGTCGCGAGCTACTACCTGGACGTCCTGTGGTTGGACGTCTAGGGGTTAGCAGTCGTAGTACAGCGAGAACTCGTAGGGGTGCGGGCGGATCTGGACCGGCATGATCTCGTTCTCCCGCTTGTAGGAGATCCAGGTCTCGATCAGATCCTCGGTGAAGACGCCACCCTCGGTGAGGTACTCGTGATCCTCCTCGAGCTTGTCGATGACCGCCGACAGCGAGGTGGGCGCCTGCGGGATGTTGGCGGCCTCCTCGGGCGGGAGCTCGTAGAGGTCCTTGTCGACCGGGGCCAACGGCTCGATCTTGCGCTTGATGCCGTCGATGCCGGCCATCAGCATCGCCGCGAACGCCAGGTACGGGTTGCCCGAGCTGTCGGGGCAGCGGAACTCGAGGCGCTTGGCCTTCGGGTTGTTGCCCGTGATCGGGATGCGGACACACGCCGAGCGGTTGCGCTGGCTGTACACCAGGTTGATCGGCGCCTCGTAACCCGGCACCAGGCGCTTGTAGGAGTTCACCGTCGGGTTGGTGAACGCCAGCAGCGAGGGCGCGTGGTGCAGGATGCCGCCGATGTAGTGGCGCGCCAGATCCGACAGGCCGGCGTAACCGGACTCGTCGTGGAACAGCGGCTTGCCGTCCTTCCACAGCGACTGGTGGGCGTGCATACCCGAGCCGTTGTCACCGAACAGCGGCTTGGGCATGAAGGTGACGGTCTTGCCGTTCTTCCACGCCGTGTTCTTGATGATGTACTTGAACAGCAGCACGTCATCGGCGGCCGACAGCAGGGTGTTGAACTTGTAGTTGATCTCAGCCTGGCCGGCGGTGCCCACCTCGTGGTGACCGCGCTCCAGGATGAAGCCGGCGTTCTGAAGGTTGGTAGCCATCTCGTCGCGCAGGTCGACGTAGTGGTCATACGGGGCGACTGGGAAGTAGCCACCCTTCTGGCGGACCTTGTAGCCCAGGTTCGGGCTGCCGTCGGCCTCGAACGGCTCGCCGGTGTTCCACCAGCCCGACTCCGAGTCGACCTCGTAGGAGGTGCCGTTGATCTTCGAGTCGAACGTCACCGAGTCGAAGATGTAGAACTCGGCCTCAGCGCCGAAGAAGCAGGTGTCGGCGATGCCCGTGCTGGCGAGGTAGTTCTCGGCCTTGCGGGCGACGTTGCGGGGGTCGCGGGAGTAGGCCTCGCGCGTGAACGGGTCGTGCACGAAGAAGTTCATGTTCAGCGTCTTGGCGGCGCGGAACGGATCGATGCGTGCGGTCTCGGGATCCGGCAGCAGCATCATGTCGGACTCGTGGATGGACTGGAAGCCGCGCACCGACGAGCCGTCGAATGCGAGTCCGTCCTCGAACACGCTCTCGTCGAACGTCGAAGCCGGGATCGAGAAGTGCTGCACGACGCCGGGGAGATCGCAGAACCGAATGTCGACGTACTCGACCTTCTCGTCCTTGATCTGCTTGATGATGTCGTCGGCCGTCTTTTCTGCCACTGAGTGCTCTCCTTTTACTGGTAACCCGCGGGTTGACGCTAAGGACACGATGTTGCACGCCAGTCAACCGCATGTTGCGCGGACGTTACGCGATTGGGCGGACCATATGCTTGTGTCATGGCGCGCACCTTCGGTACCTGGCTCTCCGGCCCACCGCCGCCCGAGGCAGGTGATTCCTCCCAGGGACCCAACGACTACCCGGGGCAGCGACTCGGATTGCCCCCGTCTGGCGCCGGTTCACTTGTCGGGTGGGGTAGGCGCATCGGCGCTCTGGTGCTCGACTGGCTCATCGCCTACGGACTGGCAGCCCTGTTGATGTCGCTCGGGCTGTTGTCGCTGGAAATGCTGTCGACGGCGGTGCTGGTGATCTGGCTGGTGCTCGGCATCGTCTCGGTGCGCCTGTTCAGCTTCACACCCGGGCAGGCCGCGTTGGGGCTGCAGGTCGCATCCGTTGACCACCGCATCCACGTCGGCGTGGGTCGCGCGCTCGCGCGCGGTGTGCTGGTGGCGCTCGTCATCCCGCCGCTGTTCACCGACTCCGACGGTCGCGGACTTCAGGACAAGGCCACAGGCACCGCGATCGTCAGGCGCTGAGGGCGCCGGCGGCCGCGCGCTGCCACCAGTCAGTGGCCAGGGCCGCATAGGCCTCGGGCTTCTCCTCCCAGGAGAAGTGGCCCACACCGGGCAGGAAGTCGACGCTGCTGTTGGGTAGACGGTCACCGAGGTAGGTCGCGTTCACCGCGGGCACCACCTGGTCATCACTGCCCTGCACGATGCGCACCGGCGTGCGGATCCCGGCCAGGAGATCGCCAAGCAGCGGAAGCTGCTCGGGGTACGCCTGCACGTACGGAATGGACTCGGCGAACCGGTCGCCTGCGTAGGAGGCGATGTAGTCGTCGCGAACCTCTTGCGACGGGGTGTACCCGGCGATGGTCTCAAGAGCGATCTCGACGATCTTTTCGCCGCCGATCTGACGGTACGGTGCCAGGTCGGTGGCCTCCACCCACTCCCTGAGCGGGCCGGCGACAGTCACAGGCACCGCCGCCCCGCCGGATCCGATGACCAGGCTGGCGAACCGGTCTGGATGGGCGGCGGCCGCGAACAGGGTGGCCGATGTGCCGATATCCGGTGCCACCACATGCGGCCGGTCCAGTCCGAACGCATCGGCGATGCGAACGATGAACTCGCCCATGGCTTTCGGGCTCATCAACGACTCTCGTCTCTCCGAACCGCCGAATCCGGGCAGGTCGACGGCGAGCAGGTGCGCGGCCGCGGCCAACTTCGGCCATGCCCGCTCGTAGGCGAAGATGCTCTCCGGCCAGGGATTGAGCAGCAATGCCCGCTGCGCTCCGGTGCCGCCCTCCGCGTAGCGGATCGACAGGCCGTCGATGGTCTTGATCTGGGGACGAATGAGCCCGCTCATGACCGTGCCGCCTGCGCGTCGTTGCGGGCCTCGATGGCCTTGACGCTGGTGTCGAAGGCCTTTCCAAGGACGCTCCTGCCGACGGTCCCCAGTACACCCGCGAGCGCCCGGCCCTTGAGGTTCTTGCCCTCGCGGACGATGACAACGTCGACGTCGGTCGTTCCGTCGGGCCGCGGCATCAAGATGTAGGTGTAGCCCGATGCCCCGCCGAACACGTTCGAGTCGGTGGTGGTGAGCCTCACGTGATGAGCATCGGACCAGTCGTAGTGCAGACGTTCCCAGGTGCCGCGCCCGCCCTCGGTGACGTCGGCCTCGTGAGCGCCCAGATGATGCACCTGCAGCGATGCGTCGGCGCTGTTGGGGAAGAGCTTTGAGCGGCCCGGACCGAAGTCGGTGAGTCCAGCGATGAACTGCTCGGGAGTCGAGGTGGTGGTCTGGTGGAAGCGGATTGTGGACATTGGGTGCTCCTCATGTGGGATGAGCTGATGGCTATATCCACCATGAGCGTGTCGCGAGCGTCGTGAATTCCTGCGCGCGACTATCCGGGGAAGCCGTAGTGACCCTGGTACTGGCAGGGACAGTCTTACGATCTGTCGGTGGCACAGAGGGTCAGCGCGCTGGGGGAGTACCTTCGTGCGCGCCGCGAACAACTTCGCCCCGAGACCGTCGGGCTGGAGGCCTCTGCGCGGCGGCGCGTACCGGGATTGCGCCGTGAGGAGCTGGCCCTGCTCGCCGGTATCAGCGCGGACTACTATCTGCGGCTCGAGCAGGGGCGTGACAGGCATCCATCCGCACAAGTCCTCGATGCGCTGGCGCGTGCCCTGCGACTCGACGCCAACGCCACGGCGCATCTGCATCAGCTGGTGAGAGCACCCGGTCGTGCGCCCGACATCGGTGTCGACGCGGTGGCCGACGATCTGGATGAACTGATCGATCAGTTCTCGATGCCGGCGATCGTGGCCAACCGGTACCAGGATGTGCTGGCCGCGAACCCGATCGCCTGCGCGTTGTCACCGGGTTTCGCACCCGGCGCGAATTTCCTGCGGTGGCGGCTGTTGGCGCCGGCCGCCCGTGAGTTCTTCGTCGACTGGGAGGAAGCGACTGAAGTCGCGGTGAGCGGTCTACGCGAAGTGGCGGGCAGCGATCTGGACGATCCCCGGCTGCACGCACTGATCGAGGAGATGTCGGCGGGCAGCGAACGGTTCCGCGAACTCTGGGCACGCGCGGACGTGGGGTATCGCCGAGGCGTTGTCCACATGCGGCATCCCGTGGTCGGCGATCTTCATCTCCAACCCACCAGACTCAGCGTTCCGCACACCGGCGGACAGCACCTGTTGATCTATCGCGCCGCACCCGACAGCGCGTCAGCACGGGCGCTGGCGACTCTTCGCCCATCGGCCTGAGGGGGCTCGCCCGTGCTACTTGCGACGCACTGTGCGCTGCACGCCGCGCATCTTGGCGTTGCCGGGCATCGGTCCCTTGGGCATCGCGGCGGGTCCGATCCGCGACCCCAGCGCAACGAGCTTGGATTCCAGCGCGTCCATCTGCTTGACGGTGATGTTGGCGGGAAGCTTGGTCAGGTGGCGCTCCAGCTTGGACAGCGGCACCTCGCCCTCGCCGTTACCGACCACGAAGTCATAGATCGGGGTGTCGCCGATCAGTCGGGCGGTGCGCTTCTTTTCCTGGGCGAGAAGCGGTTTGACCCGCACTGCGGCGCCCTCACCGACGAAGATCACGCCCGGTCGGCCGATCACCCGGTGCACCGCGTCGAAATGGCCGGTCGCGGCGACGCCGGGAGTGACACGCCACTTACCGCGCAGGTTGTCCAACGCCCACGCCGCGGCGCCGGTCTGTCCCTCCGCCTTGCGGTAGACCGACTTCTGCGCCCGCCTGCCGAAGACGATGAATGCGACCAGGGCGCCGAGCACGATGCCGAGCGGGATCAGCGTCACCATCGTGAAGGTGCTGCCGCTGAGGACGCCCGCGGTCACCGCTGCCGCGACTATCAGCACGAATGCGCCGATCATGTACGGAAGGAGGCGCTTGTCCTCCTTGCGCTGAATCTGGAACGCCTGCCACAACTGACTGCGGCGCTGCTTTGAGGCCGCCTTACGGGTGGCCTTCGCCTCGGCCTTGGCGGCCTTCACAGCGGCGGGGTTGCGAGTTTTCGCCATGGGACCAGGATACGGGTGCGGGTGGGCGAATCAGGAAACGGGCGGGCTGGTCCGCAGCCGCTCGGCCTGCGCGTACAGCCGGCCTGCGCGGTACGACGAGCGGACCAGCGGACCGGCCAGCACGCCAGCGAATCCGATGCCCTCGGCATAGGCGGCGTGCTCGACGAACTCCTCGGGCTTGACCCACCGCTCGACGGGGTGATGGCGCGCGGACGGGCGCAGGTACTGCGTGATGGTGACGATGTCGCAGCCGGCGCGATGGAGGTCGTCGAGCGCGGTGCGGACCTCCTCGGGTGTCTCGCCCATGCCCAGGATCAGGTTGCTCTTGGTGACCAGCCCGTAGTCACGCGCGGCGGTGATGACATCCATGCTGCGCTGGTAGCGGAACGCTGGACGGATGCGCTTGAAGATGCGTGGCACCGTTTCGACGTTGTGCGCCAGCACCTCCGGACGCGTCTCGAACACGGTCTCGAGCTGTTCGGGGATGCCGTTGAAGTCGGGGATCAGCAGCTCGACACCCGTGTTTGGGTTGAGCGCCTTGATCTGGCGGACGGTCTCGGCGTACAACCAGGCGCCGCCGTCGGGGAGATCGTCGCGGGCCACGCCGGTCACCGTCGAGTAGCGCAAGCCCATCGTCGCGACGCTCTCGGCGACGCGCCGCGGCTCGTCGCGGTCCAGTTCGGAGGGCTTGCCCGTGTCGATCTGGCAGAAGTCGCATCGTCGGGTGCACTGTTCGCCGCCGATGAGGAAGGTGGCCTCGCGGTCCTCCCAGCACTCGTAGATGTTGGGGCAGCCGGCTTCCTCGCACACCGTGTGCAGACCCTCACGTTTCACCAGGGCCTTGAGTTCGGTGTACTCCGGTCCGGTCTTCAAGCGGGTCTTGATCCACGGCGGCTTGCGCTCGATGGGGGTCTCGGCGTTCCGGACCTCGAGACGAAGTAGTTTGCGGGTTCCCGGGTCGACGCTCACGACAATGATGCTAGCGTCGTCCGGCCGTCCAGCGCGTCGCAGACTGCCGCGGCCACCCGTTCGGCGACGTCATCGGTGGTGACGCGGCGGCCGAGTTCAGCCGTCAGGGACGTGACACCCGCATCGGCTATGCCGCACGGCACGATCGCGCCGTAGCCGTCGAGCGTGCAGTCACAGTTCAGCGCGAAGCCGTGCAGCGTCGTCGCCCGCGCGACCCGAATGCCGATCGCGGCGATCTTGCGAGCCGGTTGTCGACCGTCGCCGGGCACCCACACCCCCGACCGGCCCTCGATCCGTCCGGTCTGAAGACCGAGTGAGGCGCACACGCTGATCAGCGAATCCTCCAGCCGCCGAACGAAGTTCACCACATCCAAAGGTTCGGTCAGGCCGATGATCGGATAGCCGACCAGCTGGCCCGGGCCGTGCCAGGTGATCTTGCCGCCACGGTCGGTGTCGATCACCGGGGTGCCGTCCACCGGCCGTTCGTGCGGCTCGGTGCGCTTGCCCGCGGTGTAGACGGGCGGGTGCTCGAGCAGCAGCAGGGTGTCGGGTCCGCCCGCGATCCGGGCCTCGGCCACTTCGCGCTGCATCTGCCACGCATCTTGGTAGTCGAGGGTGCCGAGATGGCGAACCTCCACAGCCGCCGAAGAGGACCGCACCGACGTTGCCACCATGTCCTTGACGCTACCTGTCAGCCGTAGTTGGGCGCCGTGCCGTACGCCAGCGCTTCGCCGATGGTGTTGTGATGGAACTCGAATCCGGCGCGTTCGAGCGCGGCGGGGATGGCCCGCTGGCCGCCAAGCAGACCCTCATCGGCGAACTCGCCCAGCACGGTGCGCAACGCGAATCCGGGCACCAGCAACGCCGAGGGTCGGTTCACGGCGCGGCCAAGCGCGGACGTGAACTCGGCGTTGGTCACCGGCGCCGGGCCGGTCAGGTTCACCGGCCCCGACACGTCGGCGTGCGCGATCACGAACAGCAGGGCCCGCACCTCGTCCTCGAGGCTGATCCACGGCATGTACTGGCGACCGTTGCCCAGCCGTGCGCCCAGTCCGAGCGAGAACAGTGGCTTGAGGCGATTCAGCACCCCACCGGAGGGCCCCAGCACCAACCCGGTGCGGGCCAGCACGACCCGGGCACCTGACTGCTGCGCCGCGGCCGTCGCCGCCTCCCAGTCCTCGCACAGTCCGGCCAGGAAGCCAGTGCCCGCGGGCGCGGTCTCATCGACGACGCGATCACGAGTGTCGCCGTAGTAGCCAACCGCGCTGGCGTTGATCAGCACCGGGACGTCCGCATCGGCTATCGCGTTGGCCAACACCTCGGTCGGGCCGATGCGGCTGTCGCGCAGGCTCTGCTTGAACGCGCCCGACCATCGCTTGGCCCCCACATTGACGCCGCACAGATTCACGACGGCGTCGACGCCACGCAGGGTGCTCGGATCGCACTCGCCGGTGTCCGGATTCCAGAACACGTCATCCGGGTGCGACGGTGGCCGCCGCACGATCCGCAGCACGCGGTGGTCTCCCGCGCGCAGCGCCGAGGTCAAGGCCGAGCCGATCAGACCCGAGGAACCCGCGATCGCGATGACGGCGTTGGTCACGGTGGCGTGTGCCTCCTACAGACCGAGGTCTGCCTCGAACGCTCCCTCTTCGAGGCGACGTTTGATGGTCGTCAGGAAGCGACCGGCATCGGCACCGTCGATGAGGCGATGGTCGTAGGTCAGCGGCAGGTAGCACACCGACCGCACACCGATCGACTCGTTGCCGTTGTCGTCGACGACGACCCGCGGGCGCTTGACGATGGCGCCGGTGCCGAGCATCGCCGCTTGCGGCGGCACCAGGATCGGGGTGTCGAACAGAGCGCCCTGGCTGCCGATGTTGGTGATGGTGAACGTGCCACCGGACAGCTCGTCGGGCCGCAGGTTGCCAGACCGGGCGCGGGCCGCGATGTCGGCGATCGCGCGGGCCAACCCGCCCAGCGACAGGTCGCCTGCGTTGTGCACGACGGGGGAGAGCAGACCCTGCTCGGTGTCCACCGCGAAACCGAGATGCTCGGCGTCGAAGTAGGTGATCTCCTTGGTGTCCTCGTTGTAGCTCGCGTTGACGTTCGGATGCGCCTTGAGGGCATCGACCACCGCGACGGCGAAGAACGGCAGGAACGTCAGGTTGACGCCCTCGCGCTCGGAGAAGCTGGCCTTGGCTCGCGCGCGCAGTGCCACGATCTTGGTCAGGTCGACCTCATGGGTCTGCGTCAATTGTGCTGTCGTCTGCAGGGATTCACGCGTCTTCTTCGCCGTGATCTGGCGAATCCGGGTGGCCTTCTGCGTGGTGCCGCGCAAGTGAGCCAGCGCGGGGGCCGGAGTGGCCGGTGCCGCGGCAGCCGGCTTGGCGGCAGCGGCAGGCGCCGCGGCGGGAGCGGGCGCCTTGGCGGCCTCCGCTGCAGCCAGGACGTCCTGCTTGCGGATGCGGCCACCGACACCGGTGCCCTTCACCGATCCGAGATCGACGTTGTGCTCCGTGGCCAGTTTGCGCACCAGCGGTGTCACATACGGGCTCGCATCCGATGCGGGCGCCTCCGCGGCAGGAGCCGCGCGCTGCGGCGTGGGCTCGGGCTTCGGTTCCGGCTTGGGTTCCGGCTTCGGCTCGGGCTTGGGTTCCGGCGCGGGCTCAGCCTTGGGTTCGGGCTTGGGCTCGGTCTTCGGCGCTGGTGTGGGCTCCGGCTCCTGCTCGGGTTCTGGCGCCGCGTCCGCGGAGCCGACCTTGCCCAGTTCGCCGCCGACGGCGACGACGTCATCCTCCTCGGCGGTGATTGACACCAGGGTGCCCGCCACCGGCGAGGGGATCTCGGTGTCGACCTTGTCGGTGGAGACCTCCACCAACGGCTCGTCGACCTCGACGCTGTCGCCGACCTTCTTGAGCCAGCGGGTCACCGTTCCCTCGGTGACGGACTCGCCGAGTTCGGGCATCTTCACCGACGTCGCAGCGCTGCTGGAGGCGGCGGGTGCCGACTTCGCGGGCTCAGGGGCCGGCTCTTGTGCTGCCTGTGGCTCGGGTTCCGGCTCGGGCTCGGGTTCGGCTTCTGGCTCCTGCGCGGCGGGCTGCGCATCAGCACCGGAGGAATCCTCGCCGGACTCCCCGGCCTCGCCGATCAACCCGAGGTCGCCGCCGACCTCGACCGTGTCGTCCTCGTGGGCGATGATCTTGGTCAGCACACCGGCGACGGGGGACGGGATCTCGGTGTCCACCTTGTCCGTCGAGACCTCGAGTAGGGGCTCGTCGACTGCGACGGTGTCGCCCTCCTGCTTCAGCCATCGCGTGACTGTCCCCTCGGTAACGCTCTCACCGAGTGCGGGCATCTGGACGGAGATGGCCATGTCTATTGACTCCCTCGAACGGTTGCTCTGCCGGGCCGAATTGTCGCGGTGTCCATCCTGTCACGTCCGGGCGCGGGGGTCGTCGCAGACCTAGCAGTGCGGCCCTCTGGCACTATCGGGTAAGGCGTTGAGGCCGAACTGCCGCGACGAGTAGAAGGAGCCGGGTCGAATTGGGGCTGTTCTCCAGATTCCGCCGTCGCGGCCCCCGGCGTGCCGGTAGCGCCGACCCCGCCGCCGATCTCCAGTACCTCCAAGACTGGGCCAGCACGCACCAGGGTGTCGAGGCCTTCGTCGAGCCCCAGACCACCGTCACCGACGTCACGGTGGTGCTTGTGGCGGCGGATGGCGAGTGGACCCGACGCCGGGCAGGCGGTGACGCGGGTGCGCGGCGCCTCAGCGGCCAGCTGAACATCCCCGTCTACGACGTCCAGAAGGTCGGCTACCCCCAGCGGATGCGCGACTTCGACGCGCGCAGGCGCATCGAACGCCAGCGCGAGGCCCGCAAGGCGCTCGAGTAGAGCGTTCTTGACATGCCCGCGCAGATACGGGCATGGTCGACCCATTCGGTACCGGCGGTACCGGTTACTTTGGGACGCGACAATGACGGGGAGCCTGATGACGTCGACCGGTGAGCGCTTCGTGCACAGCGCGGATGGCGAACGGATTGCCATCTATGAAGAGGGCAATCCCGAGGGGCCCACGCTCGTACTCGTACACGGGTGGCCGGACTCCCACGTGCTGTGGAACGGCGTGGTGCCCATGCTGGCCGACCGCTTCCGGATCATCCGCTACGACAACCGCGGCGTAGGGAGATCATCGGTGCCCAGGAAGGTGTCGGCGTACACCATGTCCCGGTACGCCGACGACCTCGCCGCGGTGATCGACGCTGTCTCGCCCGGGGTCGCCGTCCACGTGCTGGCACACGACTGGGGATCGGCGGGTGTGTGGGAGTACTTGGCGCGCACCGGTGCTGGCGACCGGGTGGCCTCGTTCACATCCCTGTCCGGCCCCAGTGCTGACCACCTGAACCGCTATGTCATGGATGGCCTCAAGCAGCCGTACCGGCTCCCGCGGTTCCTGCGCTCACTGAGCTGTCTGGTTCGCCTGACGTACATGGGCGCAAACTCGGTGCCGGTCGTGGCGCCCGCGCTGACGCGCGTATTCCTGCCGCGCGTCATGCGGGCAATCCTGCAGAGGCGTGACGGCATCCCCGCCGACCAGATTCACCATTCGGACGCGCTCGCCACCGACGCCGTGCGCAGCATGAAGGTGTACCCGGCCAACTACTTCCGATCGCTGGCCCGCGCGCGCAGGGACCATAACGTCGACGTGCCGGTCCAGATCATCGTCAACACCCGCGATCCCTTTGTCCGCCACCACGTCTACGACGAGACCGGCAAGTGGGTCTCGCGGCTGTGGCGTCGTGAGGTGAAAGCCGGTCACTGGTCGGTGTTCTCACACCCGCAGGTGGTGGCGCAATCCGTCACCGAACTCGTCGAATTCCTGGGCGGTGCGGAGCCAACCCGCGGCCTGCTGCGCGCCCAGGTAGGCCGGCCTCGCCGGGACTTTGGCGACACGCTCGTCTCGGTGACCGGGGCAGGCAGCGGAATCGGTCGCGCCACCGCGCTGGCCTTCGCCGCCGAGGGTGCCGAGGTCGTGGTCAGTGACGTCAACGAGGACGCGGCGGCCGCCACCGTCGCGCAGATCGCCGCTACGGGCGGCACCGCGCACGCCTACCGCCTCGACGTCGCCGACGCCGCGGCGGTGAACCGCTTCGCCGAGCAGGTGTGTGCCACCCACGGTGTGCCCGATGTGGTGGTGAACAACGCAGGCGTGGGCCAGGCCGGCAACTTCCTTGACACTCCGGCCGACGAGTACGACCGCGTGCTCGACATCAACTTCGGTGGCGTCGTCAACGGTTGCCGCGCCTTCGCCGACCGGATGGTCGACCGTGGCGCTGGCGGGCACATCGTCAACGTGGCCTCCATGGCCGCCTACGCGCCGATGCAGTCGATGAACGCGTACGCGACCAGCAAGGCCGCGGTGTACATGTTCTCCGACTGTCTGCGTGCCGAACTCGATTCCGCCGGAATCGGTTTGACGACGGTGTGCCCCGGAGTGATCGACACCGACATCATCAACGCCACGCGCTTCGACGTGCCCGCAGGCAGGCAGGGCGCGGTCGAGGCGCGCCGCGCGCAGATTCAACGAGGCTTCAAGGCACGGCGCTACGGCCCCGACAAGGTGGCCAAGGCGATCATCGCGGCGGTCAAGAAGAACAAGCCGATACGCCCGGTCACCCCGGAGGCCTACCTGTTGTACGGCGTCGCGCACGCCCTGCCGCAGGTGATGCGCAGCACCGCCCGCGGCAAGGTCCTGTAGCTAGCTGCTCGCGGCCCTGCTCGATTAGCCGCTCGCGGCCGTGCCCGATTAGCCGCTCGCGGCGATGTCCTCGATGGCGGCGAACATCGTCCGCGTCGGCACCCCGGTGCCGCCCTTGCCGGTGTAGCCCCACGGCCCGCCGGTGTTGTAGGCCGGCGCGGCGACGTCGAGATGCGCCCACTGCACTCCATCCGCCACGAACTCGCGCAGGTAGACCCCGGCGACCAGCATGCCTGCGTAGCGCGACGAACTGACGTTGGCCAGATCGGCCACCGTGGACTTGAGGTCGTCCTTGAGTTCCTCGGGCAGCGGCATCGGCCAGGCGTTCTCGCCCACCTGCTGCGACAGCGCGGCCACGCGGTCCCGGAACTCGTCGCTGCCCATGACACCCGGCGTCCGCGCGCCCAGGGCCACCGTCTGCGCGCCCGTCAGCGTCGACGTCTCGATCAGGTAGTCGGGTTGGTCCTCACACGCCCGCACGATCGCGTCGGCCAGGATCACGCGGCCCTCGGCGTCGGTGTTGAGCACCTCCACGGTGATGCCGCCGTACTGGGTCAGCACGTCGCCGGGGCGCTGCGCCGTCGCCGACGGCATGTTCTCGGCCATCGGCACGGTGGCGATGACGTCGACGGGGACGTTCTGCTTGGCCGCGAGCACGACGGTCGCGACGACCGCGGCGGCACCGCCCATATCGGAGGTCATGTGATGCATGTTGGCCGCGGGCTTGATCGAGATACCGCCCGTGTCGAAGGTGATGCCCTTGCCCACCAGCGCAACCGTCTTCGCCTTCTTCTTCTTGGCCGCAAGCTGCGATCCGCGGTGGATGAGCCGGACGAGTCGCGGGCCGCGAGATGATCCCTTGCCCACGCCGACGATGCCGCCGTATCCGCCCTTCTCCAGAGCCTTCTCATCGAGGATCTCGACCTCGAGGCCGACGGCCTCACCCAAAGCCCTTGCCCGCTTGGCGAACTCCTCGGGGAAGAGGTGGCTGGGCGGGGTGTTGACCAGATCGCGGGCGGTGGCCACCGCCGTGGCGATATCGGTGCCGCGCGCCGCCTGAGCCTTCGCGTCCTTGGCCGTGGACAGCGCGGTGATCTTGGCGAGCCCGGGCTCCTTCGGCGCCGTCTTGTCGCTGCGGAAGTCGGTGAACCGGTAGGCGCCGAGAATCAGTCCCTCGACTGCGGCGGCCACGTCGAGATCGGACAGTGTGGTGATGACGGTCTCCGTGCCCGACAGCGAGCGGGCGGCCGCGCCTGCGGCCCGACGGATCAGGTCCTGCGGCCACTCGTCGCGTGCCTTGCCCAGGCCGACGGTCAACACGCTGGCCACCGGCAGCGACGGCACCACGATGCGGGTGACCTGTTCGGTGCCGGCCTTGGCGCCGAGCGCCCGGAGCGCGACCTCGATCTCACCGACCGCCTCCGCGTCGAGGAACGGGTTCGCGACGACCTTGACGCTTGCGTCGGACTCGTCATCGCCGTTCACCACGGGGACTATCAGCACCGCCGAGCCCGTACCGCGCTTGGGCAGGCTGGTGGCGACGTTGACGACGGGGGACTGGTAACCGGGACTGGTACTCACAGTGGTCAACCCTAACCAGTGCGGCCAGCCTGGGGACGGCGGAGCGACCGGGATTAACCTTGCGGCGTGAGTGACAACCTGCTGCAGGGCCCACTGGTAGACCGCCATCGAGCGCTTGGCGCGAGCTTCGCCGAGTTCGGGGGCTGGCTGATGCCGGTGAGCTACGCCGGCACCGTCGCCGAGCACAACGCGACCCGTAACGCCGTCGGCCTCTTCGACGTCAGCCATCTCGGCAAGGCGCTGGTCGTCGGCAAGGGGGCCGCCGCCTACGTCAACTCCGCATTCACCAACGACCTGAACCGAATCGGTGCGGGCAAGGCGCAGTACACGTTGTGCTGCAACGAATCCGGTGGCGTTATCGACGACCTGATCGCCTACTACGTGTCCGATGACGAAGTGTTCCTGGTGCCCAACGCGGCCAACACCGCCGCCGTCGTGGCAGCGCTGAAGGACAAGGCCCCGGCCGGGCTGACCATCACTGACCAGCACCGATCCCATGCAGTGCTGGCGGTGCAGGGACCCAAGTCCGCTGAGGTGGTCGGTGCGCTCGGCCTGCCCACCGATATGGACTACATGGCCTACGCCGACGCCGAGTTCGACGGGGTGCCGGTGCGGGTGTGCCGCACCGGTTACACCGGCGAGCACGGTTACGAACTCCTTCCGGAGTGGGACCGGGCCGGTGACGTGTTCGACGCGCTGGTCTCTGCGGTGAAGTCCGCGGGTGGCGAGCTCGCCGGCCTCGGCGCCCGCGACACACTGCGAACCGAGATGGGCTACCCGCTGCACGGTCATGAGCTGTCGCTGGAGATATCGCCAGTACAGGCGCGATGCGGCTGGGCGATCGGCTGGAAGAAGCCGGCGTTCTGGGGGCGCGACGCCCTGCTCGCCGAGAAGGAGGCGGGGCCGCGGCGAGTGCTGCGCGGACTGCGGGCCCTCGGGCGTGGGGTGCTGCGCGCCGATATGACCGTGCTGGATGGCGACAGGACCATCGGCGTGACGACGTCGGGGACATTCTCGCCAACACTCAAACTCGGTATCGCGCTGGCGCTCATCGACACCGACGCCGGGGTCGCCGACGGCCAGACGGTGGCGGTCGACGTCCGCGGGAAAAGGCTCGAATGCGAGGTCGTCGCACCACCCTTCGTGGAGGCGAAAACTCGATAGAGGCGAGTTATACAATTCCGATATGACCGACGGCCCTCTTGAGTTCTCGCTTGCCCGCAGTACGAATCCGGCAAGTGACGAGGTGCGCGCCGACATCCTCTCCGATCCCGGTTTCGGTCGGTTCCACACCGATCACATGGTGTCGATCGACTACACCGAGGGACGCGGCTGGCATGACGCCACGGTGGTGCCGTATGGCCCCATCGAGCTGGACCCGTCGGCGATCGTCCTGCACTACGCGCAGGAGGTCTTCGAGGGACTCAAGGCCTACCGCTGGGCCGACGGATCGATCGTGTCGTTCCGGCCCGACGCCAACGCCGCCCGGCTGGGCCGCTCGGCGCGCCGGCTGGCCATTCCCGAGCTGCCCGACGAGGTGTTCCTGGAGTCGCTGCGCCAGCTGATCGCCGTGGACGCCGACTGGGTCCCCGCGGCCGGGGGCGAGGCGTCGCTGTATCTGCGGCCGTTCATCTTCGCCACCGAGCCCGGCCTGGGCGTGCGGCCCGCCACCGAGTACCGCTACATGGTGATCGGCTCGCCGGCCGGCGCCTACTTCAAGGGCGGCATCAAACCGGTGTCGGTCTGGCTGTCGACGGAGTACGTGCGGGCCAGCCCCGGTGGCACCGGGGCGGCGAAGTTCGGCGGCAACTACGCGGCCTCGCTGCTGGCGCAGGCCGAGGCCGCCGAACAGGGCTGCGATCAGGTCGTGTGGCTCGATGCCATCGAACGCCGCTACGTCGAGGAGATGGGCGGGATGAACCTGTTCTTCGTCTTCGGCAGCGGTGGCTCGGCCCGGCTGGTGACACCCGAGCTGAGCGGCTCGTTGCTCCCCGGTATCACCCGGGACTCGTTGCTGCAGTTGGCAACCGACGCCGGGTACGCCGTCGAGGAGCGCAAGATCGATGTCGAGGAGTGGCAGAAGAAGGCCTCCGCGGGCGAGATCACTGAGGTGTTCGCCTGTGGCACCGCCGCCGTCATCACCCCGGTCTCACACGTCAAGTCCGGCGACGGCGAGTTCACCATCGCCGATGGCCAGCCGGGTGAGGTCACGATGGCCCTTCGCGACACACTCACCGGCATTCAGCGTGGGACGTTCGCTGACACCCACGAATGGATGACCCGCCTCGGCTAGGTAGAATGGGGTGTCCTCATCGGACACCGGACGAGCGGCACCGTACCCGGCCAGCGACAAGACGGCGCGTGGAGAGGTGTGTCATGTCTTGGATCATTCTGGTCGTCTCGGGCGCCTTCGAAGCCGTGTGGGCGGTGGCTTTGGGCAAGTCGGAGGGCTTCACCAGGCTCGCGCCGTCGCTGGTGTTCTTCCCGGCGCTCGTCGTATCGATGGGCGGGCTGGCCTACGCCATGCGCGAACTGCCGACCGCTACGAGCTATGTCATCTGGGTGGGCATCGGCGCGACGCTGACCGCGGTCTACTCGTTCGCCACAGGTGACGAGTCGGTTTCGGTGGCCAAGGTGTTTCTCATCGGGGTGATCGTCGCGGCCGCGATCGGGCTCAAGGTGCTGCACGGCTGACGTGTCAGCCGATCGCCATCCCCAGTGCCGCAACGGTCGTCGTCAACTCGAGGGCCGCACCCAGCACATCCCCGGTGATCCCACCGAACCGGCGCACGCAGTGCGCGACGAGTGCCGCGGCCAGAGCGAGCGCCACCAGCACGGCGACCGGGCC
Organism: Mycolicibacterium sp. YH-1; assembly: GCF_022557175.1. Next base: position 2,794,732 of record NZ_CP092915.1, read on the forward strand.
CTGCCATGGCCGAGGGGTGGCGAACACGGCCGCCGCGGCGACCAGGGCGACCCAGGCCGCCACCACCCACCACGGTTGAGTGCCCGCGACGCCAGAACCCGACGCGCTGCCCGGTGCGGCGGGCACTGAGCGTCGGCAGGCCAGTACCACCGCCACCCGTCCGGCGGTCACCGCCACCACGATCGCGAGCAGCCCTGATATGGAGAACGTGAGGCCCTGCACCACGATCACCACGGTGACCGCCGCGACCGCGAACGGTCCGGCCGGTCCGTCGCGCATCACGGCGAGCGCACGGTCCGGCGGGCCGTAGCAGCCCAGCCCGTCCGCCGTGTCTGCGAGACCGTCGATATGCAGGCCGCGGGTGATGATCAGCAGCACGGCCACAGCCAGCACGCCCGTCAGCGGGTTGCCCTCGTCGAACCCCCTGGCCGCGGCCCACGTCACGCCCGCCGCCAGGGCGCCGAGTGCGATGCCCACCACCGGCAGAACGGTGAGCGCACCCCGGCCGAACGGTCGGCGCGTGCGAACTGGCAGCACCGTGGCGAACGCGAGTGCCGACGTGAGCGAACCGATCACGGTGCGGGGTCGGCCACGCGGTCGGTCACCTGGGCCTCGCCGAACGTGGCCATCGATGTCAGGGTCGCCACCGCGGCCCGCAGCACGGTCAGGGCCACGGTCGCACCGGTGCCCTCGCCGAGGCGCATCCCGAGGTCGACGATCGGATCCAGTCCCAGCCGCTGCAGCGCGAGGATGTGCGCGGGTTCGGTGGACCGGTGACCGGCCTGCCACCACTGCTTCGCCCCCGGCGCCATGCGGTCCGCGGCGAGGGCGGCCGCGGTCACCACGACACCGTCGAGGAGAAGCGGTGTGCGGCGGATCGCCGCCTGCGCGCAGAAGCCCGCCATCGCGGCAAGGTCGGCACCACCGCAGATTCGAAGCAGCGCAACCGGATCGGTGTATGACGACCGTGCACGGTAGAGGGCATCGCGGACGGCCGCGGTCTTGCGCGCCCAGCCGGCGTCGTCGATGCCGGTTCCGCGACCGACCACGACGACCGGTTCGGTGTCGGTCAGTGCCGCGATCAACGCCGTTGCGGCCGTGGTGTTCCCGATTCCCATGTCACCGGCGATCAGAAGGTCGGCGCCGCCGTCGACCTCTTCGTCTGCGATGTCGCGGCCGGCCTGAACTGCCGCGATGACCTCATCGACGGACAGCGCGTCCTCGACGGCGACATTGCCGCTGCCACGTCGAATCCGGTGCGCGCCGATCGATGCCGACAGCGGCGCATCGGTGTCGACGGCGATGTCCACGACCCGCACCCCGGCACCGGCGACCTCGGCCAGCACGTTGATGGCAGCGCCGCCCGCGGCGAAGTTCGCCACCATCTGCGCGGTGACCTCGGACGGGAACGCCGAGACGCCCGCGGCGGTGACGCCGTGATCGCCGGCGAACACCACCACACGGGCCCTGTCGAACTGGTGCGGCGGGCACTGGCCCTGGCACGCCGACACCCACACCGAGAGATCCTCGAGGCGGCCGAGCGCGCCGGGCGGCTTGGTGAGTGTGTCCTGGCGGGCACGCGCCGCGGCCTCGGCCTCCGTGTCCGGTGCGATGACGGTGGGGAAGTCGGGGTTTTCCGGGGTTTCGGGGGTGTCGGTCATGTTGGCTCCTTCACGGTGACCGCTTGACCGGCGACGACGAGCACGACGCGTTCGCACAGCTGAGCCAGGCGCTGGTTCAAGGTTCCCAGCGCGTCGGTGAACAGGCGGCCCGACTCCGTCGAGGACACCACGGTGAGACCGACCTCGGGGCTGACCAGCGCCAGTGGCGCCGCGAAACCGTCGACGGCGTCGAGGAGGTCGTCCACGTCACCGGTGATCGCATCCTGGCCACCAGTCCACGCGTCGCGGCGGTCCAGCGCGGCGACCAGCCAGCCGCCCATATCGTCGACGATCGTCGCGGTGGTGGAATCGGCGCGCAGATGTGCTGCGACGTCCGGGCTTTCGACGGTCGACCAGTGCGATGGACGACGCTGCCGGTGCGCTGCCACGCGAACGGACCAGTCCGCATCGTCGGAATCGCTGCCACCGGTGGCCAGATACCGCACGCCTCCCTCGGCGGACGCCTGCGCGATCGCCGACTCGGCCCACGCCGACTTGCCCGAACGGATACCGCCGAGCACGAGAACCCGCACTGCGGTCAGGCGATCTTCGCGCCGCGTTCGACCTGAGGGCGCGGCGCCCGCATGCGGCGCAGCTGCGAGGCACGGCTGGCAGCGTAGAAGCCGAGCTTCCAACCGCTCTCGATGTTGTCCGGGAACTTGGCGTTGACCAGCTTGTTTACCCGGCGGCCGACGAAGAATCCGTCGATCACCATGATCAGCACCAACACGAGCATCGCCGGCGACAGCAGGCGCTGCACCTCGACGGACGGAACGGCCAGCATCACGAAGATCAGTCCGAGCGCGGCGGGCATGAACAGGCCGAGCACGTTGCGGCGGGCGTCCACGATGTCGCGGGCGTAGCGGCGCACCGGCCCCTTGTCGCGGGGAAGCAGATAGCCCTCTTCGCCGGACATCATCTTGGCGCGGCGCTCGGTCATCTCGGCACGCCGTGCTGACTTGTCGGCGCGACGCTCCTCCTTGGACAACTTGGGGCCGCCCAGCTCCTTGCGACGCTTGCGGGCCTCGGCGGAGGTCATCGGAGCAGGCGCCACGGGTCCGCGCTTGCGGGCGGCATCGCTGCGCTTCGGGGTGGGCCGGCCCTTGGGGGCCGTCGTCCGCACGTCCGAAGCGGTGTTCTGATCGACCGACTGATCGACGGATTCGTCGGCCGAAACCGACTCCTCGGGTTGGGAGGTTTCCTTCTTGCGGCCCAGCAGTTTCACGGCACCCAGATTACGTCAGCCGTGAGCGCTCCCGTCATCCCGCCGGTCGGAGCCGGTCATCGCCTGAAATGCACCCGAACAGGTGGAGACCTAGGCTGCTGTGAATGACGGGTCCCCGGCTGCGTGTGCTCATCGCACCCGACTGCTTCGGCGACACCCTCACCGCCGTCGATGCGGCCGAGGCGATCGCGGCCGGCTGGGGTTCGGCCCGCGGATCCGATCACCTCACCCTGGCGCCCCAATCCGACGGCGGTCCCGGTTTCGTCGACGTGCTGGCCAGCAGACTCGGCGAGCTGCACACCACACGGGTGAGTGGTCCACTGGCCGAGGACGTGACCGCCCAGTGGGTTCTGGACGGTGACACCGGCACGGCCTACATCGAGTGCGCGCAGGCCTGCGGTCTCGCGCTGCTCGGTGGCCCACCCAACGTGTCGACCGCGCTTTCCGCGCACAGCAGGGGAGTGGGCCAGCTCATCGCCGCCGCTATCGCCGCCGGGGCCCGCCGCCTCGTCATCGGCCTGGGCGGCAGCGGATGCACCGACGGCGGTCGCGGCCTCGTCGACGCACTCGGCGGGCTGGGCCCGGCAGCCAACCAACTGGCCGGAATCGAGGTGATCGCCGCCACCGATGTCGAGCACCCGCTGCTGGGACCCACGGGCGCGGCCGCGGTGTTCGGCCCGCAGAAGGGTGCTGATCGGGACACCGTCGCCGTCCTTGAGGACAGGCTGACGCAATGGGCCGCCGAGTTGACGGCGCTGGCCGGCCGTGACGTCGCCGGCGAACCCGGCGCGGGTGCGGCGGGCGGTATCGGTGCTGCACTGCTGGCGCTGGGCGGCAGGCGCGAAGCCGGTGCCGCGGTGATCGCCGACTTCACCGGGTTGGCCGACGATGTGGCCGGAGCCGACCTCATCATCACCGGTGAGGGCCGCTTCGATGACCAGTCGCTGCACGGAAAGGTGGTCAGCGCGCTGGCGGCCAGCGCGGCGGGCGATACGCGCGTGCTGGTGCTGGCCGGCCAGGTCACCCTCGATGACGACGCGTTGGGTGCCGCGGGGATCACGGCGGCCCACTCGATCGTCGACTTCGCCGGTTCGGTGCAGGTGGCCATCGACGACGCCGCCAACCAGCTGAGGGGCCTGGCCTGCCAGACCGCCGCCTCGTGGAGTTGAGAGTCGGGAATAGCGGCCCGGCAAGGTACCGTTGAGGTGTCTGAAGCATGAGTATGCACAGGGAGAACCAATGACTGTTCAGCAAGAACCGGCGACCGAGGTCACCACACATGGCGCGACCCTGACAGATGCGGCGGCGGCCAAGGCGAAGTCACTGCTCGATCAGGAGGGGCGCGATGACCTCGCGTTGCGCATCGCGGTTCAGCCGGGCGGCTGCGCCGGCCTCCGCTACAACCTCTTCTTCGACGACAGGACCCTCGACGGCGACCTGACCACCGACTTCGACGGTGTGGGCCTGACCGTCGACCGGATGAGCGCGCCCTACATCCAGGGTGCCGTCATCGACTTCGTCGACACCATCGAGAAGCAGGGCTTCACCATCGACAACCCCAACGCGACCGGGTCCTGCGCCTGCGGCGACTCGTTCAACTGACGGCCTGAGGCTGCGCCCGGGGGCCGGGCGCAGCCAGGCTAGAACTGGCCGGTGCGGGGCAGGTACGAACAGATCAACAGTTCGTCGTCCAGCGTCAGGATCTGCGCGACGCCCTGCCGCTCGGCCTGACCCTGCGCACGCGCGGGTTGAACTTGCATCGTGAACAGCACCTGCGCCTGATTCGGTGACCAGGTGACGACCTTGTCGATTGAGGTCACCTCAGCACTCTTGTACTGGCGGCGGAACGCATCGCTGGCGAGCTTGGCCAGCGACATATCGGCCTTACGGTCCTTGATCTCCTCGAACAGGCCGCAGGACGCATTGCGCGCGACCACTTCGGTGTCGCCGCGGCTCAGAGCATCCATGTACTCCTGAATGGCCGTCTGTGCGCGCGCCGGGGTCACCGTGGCGTCGGTCGCCTCCTCCTGGCCGACGAAGGCCACCAGGGCCGCCACCACCGCAGCGATCACCGCTACCGACAGGATCGCGATCCCGGCGATGAGAAGAGGCTTTCGTCGCCGCGGTTTCGGGTAGGGAACCGGTGGTGGGAGCGCGCCCGGATAGGGCGACGGCACCTGGTCCGGGTACGCGCCCGGGTAGGAGGAAGCTGGCCCGTAACTCCCACCTTGCGGCGGAAAGGGCTGCTGGGGAGACGAATCGGGGTAAGGGTATGGGCCGGCCATGTCGTTGTTAGGCTATCGCATCGACCTGCACTGATGGTGAAACCAAATGCCTGGGCGGGTCCCGCTTCACTTTGAGCAAAACGACTTAATGAAAACGAGGAGTGCTTTCGTGACCATTGTGGTGACCGGGTCGATCGCAACTGACCATCTGATGCGATTCCCAGGAAAGTTCTCCGAACAGTTGCTGGCCGATCATCTGCAGAAGGTGTCGCTGAGCTTCCTGGTCGACGATCTCGTGGTGCACCGTGGCGGGGTCGCAGGCAACATGGCGTACGCGATAGGTCTGCTGGGTGGCGACGCCTCACTCGTCGGCGCGGCGGGCAAGGACTTCGATGACTACCGGGAGTGGCTGACATCGCACGGCGTCAACTGTGATGACGTGCTGATCTCGGACACCGCCTACACCGCGCGGTTCGTGTGCACCACCGACGAGGACATGGCGCAGATCGCGTCGTTCTACCCCGGCGCCATGTCGGAGGCCCGCAATATCAAGCTCGCTAACCTTGTGAACCGCACGGGCGCACCGGAACTGGTGATCGTGGGCGCCAATGACCCCGAGACGATGTTCCTGCACACCGAGGAGTGCCGCGAGCTCGGGATCGCGTTCGCCGCAGACCCCTCGCAGCAGCTGGCACGGTTGTCCGGTGAGGAGATCCGCAGGCTCATCGGCGGCGCCACCTACCTGTTCACCAACGACTACGAGTGGGATCTCCTGCTGCAGAAGTCGGGCCTCTCGGAGGACGAGGTGATGAGCCAGATCGGTCTGCGCATCACCACATTGGGCCCCAAGGGCGTCGACCTCGTGTCCAAGGACGGCACCTCGATCCACGTGGGCGTGGTGCCCGAGCTGCACCAGGCCGATCCCACCGGTATTGGCGACGCGTTCCGTGCCGGCTTCCTCACCGGTCGTAGCGCGGGGTTGTCGCTGGAGCGTTCCGCGCAGCTGGCGTCCCTCGTGGCGGTGCTCGTGTTCGAGGCGCCCGGTCCGCAGGAGTGGACCTGGGACAAGGAAACCGCGATGACGCGCATCACCGACGCCTACGGCGCCGAGGCAGGCGCGGAGATCACTGCCGCGCTGGCCTGATTCACGGCTCGCCGTGGTGGCCTACAGCTGCACGGGGTAGTGCGGCTCCCCGATCTGCGGGGTCACGCTGTGCTCGACGAATATCGCATGCCAGAGCATGAAGATCAGCACCGTCCACAGTCGCCGACTGTGATCGCTGGCACCGGCACGATGTTCGTCGAGCATGCGGCGCACGGCCGCGATGTCAACGAGGTCACCGGCCTGTGACGACGCGACGGTGGCATACGCCCAGTCGAGCAGTTCGCCGGCACGCAACCAGTGCCGGATCGGGACCGGGAAACCCAGCTTCGCCCGGTTGAGGACGTGCGCGGGCACGATCGGCTCCAGGGCGCGGCGCAACGCGAACTTGGTGGTGGCCCTGGTGATCTTCTGGTCGAACGGCAGCCTGGACGCCACAGCGAAGACCTCGGGGTCCAGGAACGGCACACGCAGTTCCAGTGAGTTCGCCATCGTCATCTTGTCGGCCTTGACCAGGATGTCGCCGCGCAACCAGGTGAACAGGTCGATGTGCTGCATCCGCGCGACCGGATCCCAGCCCTCGGACTCCGCATACAGCGGCGCGGTGACATCGGTGTGCGTCCACTCCGGTCGAAACCCGGGCAGCGTCGCGCGCAGCTGATCGTCAGAGAAGCTGCGGGCGTTGCCGTAGTAGCGCTCCTCGAGCGTCAGTGACCCCCGGTGCAACAGGCTCTTTCCGCGCATCCCCTCGGGCAGCGGACGTGACGCTTTGCCCAGCGAGCGGCGCACCGGTCGGGGGAGGTAGTCGAAGGCCTTCAGCGACAACGGTTCCCGGTAAATGGTGTACCCGCCGAACAATTCGTCGGCGCCCTCGCCGGATAGCACGACCTTGACGTGCTTGCGCGCCTCCCTGGCGATGAAGAACAACGGCACCAGGGCGGGGTCCGCGACGGGCTCGTCGAGGTACCAGACGATCTCTGGCAGGGCAGCGACGAACTCGGCCTGGCTGACGACCTTTGTGACGTGCCGTGCGCCGATCGCCTCGGCGGAGGCCGCCGCGACATCGACCTCCGAGAAGCCCTCGCGTTCGAAGCCGGTGGTGAACGTGATCAAACGCGGGTTGTGCCTCATGGCCAGCGCCGCGATCGCCGTCGAATCGATGCCGCCGGACAGGAATGCGCCGACGGTGACGTCCGCCCGCATGTGCTTGGCGACGGAGTCCTCGAGGACTGCGGTGATCTCGTCATAGCGAGCCTGCGCGTCGTCACCTGAGGGCGCAAAGGGCTTGGCTGCGAACCGCGGCCTGAAGTACCGCGTCACCTCGGGAGCCTCACCCGGCCGGATCCGCGCGTAGCAGCCCGATTCCAGCCGGCGGATACCCCGGTGCAGCGTCTCGGGTTCCGGTACGTACTGCAGCACGGTGTAGTGCTGCACGGCGCGGTCGTCGATGCCCAGGTCGAGTCCGGCGATGGGTGCGAGGTCCAGGAGCGACTTCTTCTCGCTGCCCACCACCGTCCCGCCGGGCCCGGTTGCCATGAAAAGCGGCTTGATCCCGAACGGGTCACGGGCGCAGAACAACTCGCGTGCCACCGTGTCCCACACCGCGAACGCGAACATGCCCCGGAGCCGGCCGAGCGCCGCGGCCGGACCCCAGTGGTGGTACGCCGCGACGATCGCCTCACCGTCACCGTCGGTGGCGAACGTGGCTCCGTGTGTGGCGGTCAGTTCCTCGCGCAGTTCGAGATAGTTGTAGATCTCGCCGTTGAAAACCAACACGTAGCGGTCGGGGGACTCCGGCGGACCCCACCGCAGCGGCTGGTGGCTGTGCGCGATGTCGATGATCGACAGCCGATTGAAACCCAGGACGACACTCGGGGACGCGTCGTCGTCGGTCCACGTTCCGGGCTCGTCCGGCCCTCGATGGCGCATCAGATGCGATGCACCGGAAACCGCTTCGACCAGCCCAGAGGCGATGTCAGCGGACGGATCGGTCAGGAAGGCCAGCAGTCCGCACACGGCGCAAGTATGCCCAATGGCGCGCTGCGTTGAGACGCGCACCCGCGCACATTCCCCAGTCGCTTCGCTCGCGCCCGCCGCGACATTCCCCGGTCGCTTCGCTCCTGCCCACCGCGACATTCCCCGGTCGCTTCGCTCCTGCCCACTGCGACATTCCCCGGTCGCTTCGCTCCTGCCCACCGCGACATTCCCCGGTCGCTTCGCTCGCGCCCGCCGGCGTGGTCTACGCTGCGTAGTATTCGCCTGGCCCAACGGACATCTAGGAGGCACCAACGTGACCGCTCGCGGGCTGAAGTTGGTGGTGTTGTCAGCTGTTTTAGGCGGGATGACACTCCTGCTGAGCGGATGCAGTTGGCAGGAGGTGTTCGGCCTCGGTTGGCCAGCTGGCATCACGCCTGAGGCCAAGCTCAACCGTGAGCTGTGGGTCGGGTCGGTCATCGCCTCGTTCGTCGTCGGCGGCATCGTCTGGGTCCTGATCTTCTGGACTAGCGCGTTTCACCGCAAGAAGAAGACGGACACCGAACTGCCCCGTCAGTTCGGCTACAACATGCCGTTGGAACTCGTCCTGACGGTCGTGCCGTTCCTGATCATCTCGGTGCTCTTCTACTTCACCGTTGTGGTGCAGGAGAAGATGCTGCACAAGGACCCCAACCCCGAGGTCGTCATCGACGTCACGGCGTTCCAGTGGAACTGGAAGTTCGGGTACCAGAAGATCGCCTTCGCCGATGGCACGCTCAGCTACGACGGTGTCGACAGCGAGCGCAAGGCCGCCATGACGTCCAAGCCCGAGGGTGTTGACGCCCACGGTGAGGAGCGTGTCGGTCCGATCCGCGGCATGAACCCCGAGGACCGCACCTACCTCAACTTCGACAAGATCGAGACGTTGGGCACCAGCACCGAGATTCCGATCCTGGTGCTGCCCAAGGACAAGCGCGTCGAGTTCCAGATCGCGTCCGCCGACGTCATCCACGGCTTCTGGGTTCCGGAGTTCCTGTTCAAGCGGGACGTCCTGCCGGAGCCCAAGGCCAACAACTCGGACAACATCTTCCAGATCAGCAAGATCGAGGAGACCGGCGCGTTCGTCGGACGTTGCACCGAGATGTGCGGCACCTATCACTCGATGATGAACTTCGAGGTCCGCGTCGTGGAGCCGAACGACTTCAAGGCGTACCTCCAGTTCCGTGAGGACAACCCGAAGGCCTCCAACGCTGACGCGCTGGTTGCCATCGGACTACCGCCGACGGCGGTCACCACCCAGCCGTTCGACACTCGTCGCGGTGAGCAGGCTCCCCAGGCGAGCAAGTAGGTAGGACAAAACCTCATGCATATCGAAGCCAGGCTGTTCGAGTTTCTGACCGCGTTCTTCGCGTTGTGTGCCGTTGGTTATGCCACGCTGACCGCGCTGTACGCCAATGGGGGCGTCGAGTGGGCGGGAACCACCGCGCTGGTCCTCACCACGGGACTGTCACTCATCATCGGCACCTTCTTCCGGTTCGTGGCGCGCCGGCTCGACACGCGCCCCGAGGACTACGAGGACGCCGAGATCGCCGACGGCGCGGGGGAGCTGGGCTTCTTCAGCCCGCACAGCTGGTGGCCCCTGCTGATCGCCCTGTCTGCGTCTGTCACCGCGGTCGCCATGGCGTTGTGGCTGCCCTGGCTGATCGTCGCCGGCGTCGCGTTCGTGATCTCCTCGGTGTCCGGCCTGGTCTTCGAGTACTACACCGGTCCCGAGAAGCACTGACCCGCTGGCCGCCAGGTCACGATACGGGCGAGGTTTGCCCGCGTGCCGCGTCGCGAGGGCCGCTCGCATAGCTGGTTGGGTAGTGTTGCGGGGCACGGTTGGGCAGTCGAGAAGGATAGGCGTAGATGAGCGGGCCGAATCCCCCTGGGCCGGATTCTCCGAAACCGGACGAACCGGCGCACGACGCACCCCGAACAGGTGAGACGGAGATTTACTCCCGGGCGTACTCCGCCCCCGAGTCCGAGCAGTTCCTGAGTGGGCCGTACGTGCCACCCGACCCCGCGCTGTACGACTACGACGCGTACGAGCCCGGTTCGGCACCCGTTGACCAGGAACCACCCAAGTGGCCCTGGGTTGTCGGTGTGGTCGCCATCGTGGCAGCCGTCGCGCTGGTCGTCTCGGTGACATTGCTGGTCGCGCGCACCGACAGCACCGACCTCGCGAACCCGAGCACCACGACCACGTCGGCGTTGCCACCGGTCCAAGACGAGATCACCACCACGACCACGACGCCCCCTCCGCCGCCTCCTCCGCCACCGCCGAGCAGCGAGGAGCCCCCTCCGCCGCCGCCCCCGAGCGAGCCGCCTCCGCCACCTCCCGCCGCAGAGCCGCCTCCGGCACCGACAACGGAGGCGCCTCCTCCACCGCCGCCGCCACCAGCCACGACGACCGCGCCTGCGGGCCCGAGGTTCATCACCTACACGGTGACCGGGACCAAGGCGCCCCTGGACCGGATCTCGGTCACCTACACCGATGCGTCGGGGCGGCAGCGCACCCAGCAGAACGTGTACATCCCGTGGTCGCTGACGGTGACGCCGATCTCGATGTCGGAGTACGGTTCGGTCCAGGCGTCCAGCCTGTTGAGGCTGTCGAAGCTGAATTGCTCGATCACGACGAGCGACGGTCAGACGATCGCATCGCAGCAGAACAACGATTGGCAGACGAGCTGTTGATGGCCGATGACACCAGCGCCGCGCGTGGCTCGCGGCTGAACCCCGAAACGCTCGACCAGACGGACCGGATCCTTCTGGGTGTGTGCGCCGCGCTGTGGCTAATCGCACTTGGTGCCGGGGTGGCGGCCATCGTCGCGCTCGTCGATCTGAGCAGCAACAACGTGGGCACCGGTAGCGAATCCGAGACGCCGTGGCTGCTCTACACGGTCATCGGGGTGTCGGCGGTGGTCATCGTCGCCGCGGTGCCGCTGCTGCTCCGTGCTCGGCGCTCGGCTGCCGAGGGAGCGGGTGCACCGTATGCCGGCCCGCGACCCGACCAGTCCGTCTTCGGCGATCCGGTGCAGACGTCGAACCTGCGTTCCGCGGGTGCGCCGGCCATCCGGCGTCAGCCGGTCCCACCGGCTAGCAGCCGGGTGGGCTTCCCGACGGCCGCTGTCGAACAGATCTATCTGAGGTGTCCCGTGGCGATCGCCAGTGCGATGGGAGCGTCGACCGCGCTCATCGGCCTCGCGACCTATCTGGCGGCCACCGAGCACGAGGCATCGGCGTGGGCAGCCTACGGCGTCGCAGGTGTCATCATCGTGGCCATGCCCGCAGTGCCGGTGTTCTTCCTGCGCCAGCTGCGCGCTGTCCTCGCCTGACGCTTTACGCCTTCCGCCTGATGGCCTGACGCCACACGGCGCCGCACCCCTCACACCTTTCGCCGAAACCGTCGTCCCTGTCGCTGACTCGGCGGTTTTACAGCCCTGTGTGTGGTCTCGGTGGGGGAGTGAGGCGGGTTGTCGCGAGCTGAGCCACTCGGTTGGGGTCACTCGGTTGAGGTCTACTCGGGTGAGTCAACCGCCGCGATACTGCGCTGAGGGGCGTTGTGGCGGCGGCAGTTTCACAGCCCTGTGCGCACTCTCAGCGGGTAATCACAACGGGCCCACAAAGCAGTAACGCCGACTACGCGAAGGCGTAGCCGGCGTTACTGCCTGAGGGCTGAAACTCAGTGATGGCCGTTCGGCGAACCGTTACCGCTGGGGGACGTGCCGAACTCCTCGTCCTGGTACTCCTTGAGCGCGGTGAGCGACTTGCGCTCGGACGCGTGCTCGGCCTCTGCGAGTGCCTCGCTCTCGGACTTCGGATCGGGGAACAGGAAGCTACCGCTACCCGTCGCTCCGCCGGAGCCCAACTTGTTCATGCGCTTGGGCAGCGGTGCACCCTGGTACTCGAGCGGGATCGGGTGACCGTGATCGTCGACCGGGCCCAAGGGCTGGTGCAGTTCGATGTAGGCACCCTGAGGCAGGCGCTTGAGGATGCCCGTCTCGATGCCGTGCTCAAGCACCGCGCGGTCACTGCGCTGCAGTCCAACACACCACCGGTAAGTGATGTAGTAGACGATCGCGGGCAGAACCACCATGCCGATGCGGCCGATCCACGTCGTCGCGTTCAGCGAGATGTGGAACTTCAGCGCGATGATGTCGTTCATGCACATGAACGTCAGCACCAGGTAGAACGCGATGGCCATGGCACCGATGCCGGTACGGACCGGTGCGTCACGCGGACGCTGCAGCAGGTTGTGGTGTGCCCTGTCGCCGGAGAACTTCTTCTCCAGGAACGGATACATCGTCAGCAGGCCGAGGATCAGCCCCATGAACACCGCGACCCATACCGACTGCGGGATGGTGTGGCCCCACGGGTAGAACTCCCATGCCGGCCAGATACGGGCCAGACCGTCGGTCCACATCATGTAGAAGTCGGGCTGGCTGCCCGCTGAGATCTGCGACGGCTTGTACGGGCCGAGGACCCAGATCGGGTTGATCTGCAGCAGACCGCCCATCAGTCCGAGGATGCCGGTAGTCATGGCGAAGAACGCGCCGGACTTCACGGCGAACACCGGCATGACTCGAACACCGACGACGTTCTTCTCGGTGCGGCCGGGACCGGGGAACTGGGTGTGCTTCTGGAACCAGACCAATGCCAGGTGAGCGCCGATGAGCGCCAACATGATTCCGGGAAGCAACAGGATGTGCAGCGCGTACAGCCTCGGGATGATGATCATCCCGGGGAAGTCGCCGCCGAACAGTGCCCAGTGCAACCAGGTGCCGATCACCGGCATACCCAACGTGATTGACGAGAACGCGGCGCGCAGGCCGGTGCCCGACAGCAGGTCGTCGGGCAGCGAGTAGCCGAAGTAGCCCTCGAACATCGCCAGGATCAGCAGCAGCGAGCCGATCACCCAGTTGGCCTCGCGGGGCCTGCGGAATGCGCCGGTGAAGAAGATGCGGGCCAGGTGGACCATGATCGACGCCGCGAACAGCAGCGCAGCCCAGTGGTGGATCTGGCGGACGAACAGACCGCCGCGCACCTCGAAGCTGATATCGAGTGTCGACGCGTACGCCCTCGACATCTGGACGCCGTTGAGCGGCTGGTAGACACCGTGATAGGTGACCTCGGCCATCGACGGGTCGAAGAACAGCGTCAGGTACACGCCGGTGATCAGCAGCACGATGAAGCTGTACAAGGCGATCTCACCGAGCAGGAACGACCAGTGCGTCGGGAATACCTTGTTGAGCTGCCGCCGAACCGCCGCGGACGGGTGGTAGCGCGAATCGATCGCGTCACCCTGCGCTGCGGCCATGGCGCCTAGCTTTGAACCACTCTGTGGACTCATGACGTTCGCTCCCAGAATGCCGGTCCGACGGGTTCGATGAAGTCACCGTTGGCGACCAGATACCCGTCCTTGTCGATGGTTACGGGAAGTTGTGCGAGTGCACGTGCCGCGGGGCCGAAGATCGGCTTCGCGAAGTGCAGTGCGTCGAACTGCGACTGATGGCAGGGGCACAGGATCCGGTACGTCTGCTGCTCGTAGAGCGACGACGGGCAACCGAGGTGGCTGCAGACCTTCGTGTAGGCGTACAGATCGCCGAAGTTGAAGCTCTCCTGGCCCTGGCGCTTGACCACGCGAGTCACGTCCTCGGGCCGGATGCGGATGAGCATCACGGGATTCCGGACGCCCATGGCGATCTCGGTCAGCTTGTGCGACGACTCGACGGTGGTGCCGTCGCCGTCGGACGCCCGCCACGGGAACACCGTCTCCATGCCGCCTGCGTCGAGGTCCTCGGGTCGCATCTTCACGAACGGGGACTCACCGGGGATACCGGTGGCGCGGGCCATGTAGATGGTCTCGCCGTGGAAGCGGGGAGTCCACCCCGAGGTCCACAGCATCGCCTTCTTGCCCTCGGCGGTGGGAACGACTGGCTTCCACGGGTTCTTGATCAGGCCGCCGATGAAGGCGACCGCCGTGCCGGCGCCGAAGGCACCGAGGCCGATGCCCAGCGACAGGCCAACCAGCTTGCGCCGCTTGATCGTCGAGGCCTCGAGGGTGTCAGTGAGGTTGGCCGCGATGGTTTTGCGGTCGAGCTCGGAGGAAGCGCCGTCGTGGCGATCCTGGATCGAGATCTCCTCGGGAATGAACTTCTTCTGGTAGAGCACCGCGCCGATACCGATGGCGAGCACCGACAGGCCGAAGGTCAGGCCGTACAGCGGGGTGGCAAGGGTGTAGATGCGCTCACCCTCGGCGCCGAAGGGCTTGTACTCCCACGGCCAGAAGATGAAGACCAGTAGCAGGGCGAGGCCCGAGATCCCGCCCAGCAGAAGCCAGTACGAGACCAAGCGCTCGGCACGCTTCTCGGCCTTGGTGCCCTCGACAGGCCAGCGCGGCTCCTTGAAGACGGTCTCGACACCGTCGATCCTGCCGCCAAGGGCGACCAGTTCCTCGCGCGACATCTTCGCCAATTCGGCGTCGGTGGGGCGCTTCACCTCGTCACTCATGCTCGTGATCCGATCCACATTGCCGCGCCGATGACGGCGACCATTCCAATGATCCAGGCTGCCATGCCCTCGGTGGTGGGGCCGAAGCCGCCGAGGCCGTAGCCACCGGGGTCAGGCGTGTTCGCTGCCTCGTGCACATACGCGACGATGTCCCGCTTCTCCTCGGGGGAGAGCTGCCGGTCGGAGAACTTCGGCATGTTCTGGGGGCCGGTGAGCATCGCGGTGAAGATCTGCGCGGGTTCCTTCGACGCCTCACCGAGGTCGGGTGCGTACTTGCCGGAGGACAGCGCGCCGCCCTTGCCAGTGAAGTTGTGGCACGACGCGCAGTTCAGACGGAACAGGTCGCCGCCGCGAGCGACGTCGTCGCCAAGGAGCGACTCATGGGCGATACCGCCGTTGGCGTCACGGGGGACGACCGGGCCGCCACCGTTTGCCTGGATGTAGGCGCCGAGCGCGTCGATCTGGTGCTCGTCGAAGACCGGGGCCTTGCGAGGCGCCTGAGCCTCACCGCGCATGGCGGGCATGCGGCCGGTGGAGACCTGGAAGTAGACCGCGGCCTCGCCGGTGCCGATGAGGCTCGGTCCGCGATCGGGCACGCCCTGCAGGTTGGCGCCATGGCACGTGATGCACGACGTGTCGAAAAGCTGCTTGCCCGTGCGCAACAGGGCCATCTGCGACTCGTCGGCCTGGGCGACCTGAGGCTTGGGCGTCAGGGTCGCTGCGAGAGCGCCGGCGAATGCGAGTCCAATCAGAAGCAGTACGCCTGCGGACAGGCGTCGGCGCAACCGACGTCGGGACTTGCTGGTCATCGAACCCCTTCTCATCGGCGAGCCAATCATCGGACGAAGTAGATGACGGCGAACAGAGCGATCCACACGATGTCGACGAAGTGCCAGTAGTAGGACACGACGATCGCGGCGGTGGCCTGGGCCGGGGTGAACTTGCTCATCCTGGTGCGCATCAGCAGCAGCACGAAGGCGATGAGGCCGCCGATCACGTGCAGGCCGTGGAACCCGGTGGTCAGATAGAACACCGATCCGTAGGCGCTGCCCGGAATGGTGGTGCCCTCCGCGACCAGGTGGTAGTACTCGTAGCCCTGGCCGAGGACGAAGAACGTGCCCATCACCAGGGTGACCATGTACCACCGGCGCAGTCCGTAGACGTCGCCACGCTCAGCCGCGAACACGCCCATCTGGCACGTGAACGACGACGCGATCAGCACCAGCGTCACGGGTACCGCGAGCGCGAGATTGAGTTCTGTGGGGTGCGGGGGCCAGTCACCGCCCGCCTGGGCCCGTGCCGTGAAGTACATGGCAAACAGGCCAGCAAAGAACATCAACTCGCTCGAAAGCCAAACTATGGTGCCAACACTTACCATGTTGGGCCTGTTCAGCGAATGAACTCGCGACGTGATCGCGGTTCCAGAAGTCCCTACAACGCTCGTCACACATGAAGTATGACGCTTTGTAGTTGTCCAACTCCACCCGGGTCGCGAGATTCGTCATAAACGTGTCGCAACAACGGTGGCCATCGCCGGTTGAGCCCCGTGGCGATGGCGTTAGGCTCACCGGCGTGTCTTCCGACGATTCCCCCACCTGGGCCCAGATCCTCGGCCGTCTGACGACGGTTCAGCCGCTGCTTCCCGGACAGGCGGCCTGGGCGATGGATCAGATCATGACGGGAGTCGCGACACCCGCTCAGATCGCTGGCTTCGCCGTGGCGATGAAGATGAAGCGGCCGACCTCGGCTGAGGTGTCGGAGCTGGCCGACATCATGCTCCGGCACGCGCGGCGTGTGCCCACCGATGTGATCGGGCGCGAGACGGTGGACGTGGTGGGTACCGGCGGTGACGGTGCCAACACGGTGAACCTGTCGACGATGGCCTCGATCGTGGTGGCGGCGTGCGGCGTGCCCGTGATCAAGCATGGCAATCGCGCCGCGTCCTCCCTTTCGGGTGGTGCTGACACTCTCGAGGCGCTCGGGGTGAAGATCGACCTCGGCCCCGACGATGTCGCGCGCAGCGTCGCCGAGGTTGGTATCGGCTTCGCCTTCGCGCCGCAGTTCCATCCCTCCTACCGGCACGCGTCGGTGGTCCGTCGCGAGATCGGTGTGCCCACGGTCTTCAACCTGCTTGGACCGCTGGCCAACCCAGCGTCGCCGCGGGCCGGACTGATCGGCTGCGCTTGGGCGGACCTGTCCGAGGTGATGGCGGGTGTGTTCGCTCAGCGTGGCTCCAGTGTCCTGGTGGTGCACGGCGATGACGGCCTCGACGAGTTGACCACCACGACCACAAGCACGATCTGGCGGGTCCAGGCGGGCACCGTGGAACGACTGACGTTCGATCCCGCGGCGTTCGGTTTCGCGAGGGCTCACCTCAGTGAGCTGATGGGCGGCGACGCCGAGACCAACGCGGTATCGGTGCGCGAGGTGTTCGGTGGCGCCAAGGGGCCGGTTCGCGATGCGGTGGTGCTCAACGCCGCCGGTGCGATGGTCGCCCACGCCGGACTGTCCAGTGACGCCAAGTGGGTGCCGGCGTGGGAGGCCGGGTTGGCACGTGCCACCGAGGCCATCGACTCCGGTGCGGCCCAGCAGCTGCTCGGGCGCTGGGCGCGGTTCACCCAGAAGCGCTGAGGCGCACGGGTTTCGGTGTCGGCGCGGTCCCGTACCGGTCGTCGAGTTCCGTATCGGAACCGGCCTGGGCGGCGAGTCGCGCTGAGCGGGCCAGGGCAGCCCAGTCCGCGAGTCCTCCGGCGGCTCCCAGGGGGCTGGCGTAGCCGTCGTCCGCGCGCACGATCCGCACCCCCGGGTGGCCCAACCAGCGCGCGATGAGCGCGGTCTCCTCGACCATGGCCCCGCCCAACGGCGCGGGCGCCGGCAGGATGGTCTGGGCCGCAGCGCATATCGCGTCGACCACGGGCATCGGTGGGACGCCCCGCCTGGCACTGCCCGCCGAGCTGAGTTGGCCACGCCGGACGACCGCGAGGTGCCACCCGCCCGCGCCGTCGGGGCGTGCGGCGACCAACTCCTCGACCGCGACCAGCGCGTGTAGCCGCTGCCCCCGCCAGAGCGCATCGATGGCCGTCGCCGCGTGATCACGTAACCGTGCTGCCGTCTCGTAGCGTCCGCGTCGTGCGAGATCTTCAACCTCGGCGAGCGCATCGCACAGTGCCGTCCGTTCGGCGCCGTCGATCAGGCGTTGGGCTCGCGTGGGCGCCGGAGCGTAGTCAGCGACCCCAACGTCGCGTACCGCCGGACACGGCGCCAATTCCCTTTCGGGGCAAGCCGGTCCATGGTGCGCCGTACGGGACAGCCGCGACGTACACGTCCGCACCCCGGTGAACCGGGCCAGCAGCGCGGCGGTCTCGGCGGCGTCGGAGCGCGCCCGGAACGGGCCGACGACTCGGTCGTGCGTGGGTCTGCGCACGACCGAGAAGCGGGGGAATGGCTCGTCGGTGAGGACGACCCACCACCACTTGTGCGGGAACTTCGACCGTCGGTTGTACGGCGGTGCGTGCGCGGCGAGCAGGCGCAGTTCCCGCACGCCCGCCTCCAGGTCGTGGGCGCACTCGACGTGGGCGACGGCAGAGGCCAGCGCCACCATCTCCTTCATGCGTGTGCGTGGGTCGGCGCCCGTGAAGTACTGCGCAACGCGGCGGTGCAGGTCGACGGCCGTGCCGACATAGAGCACCTCGTCGCTCGGACCGCGGAACAGGTACACGCCGGGTCGCCGGGGCAGGCCTGCCGCGAGATGGCGCTTGCCGCGTTGGGCCGGTGTGACGTTGGGCAGGTACGTGCGTAGCTCGGGAAACGTGTGCACGCCCTGATTGCCCACACGCTCGATCAGGCCGTGCAGGACATCGACGGTGGCGCGGGCGTCGTCGAGGGCACGGTGGTTCGGCGTGGTGCTGGCGCTGAACAACTGGGCCAGTGCCGAGAGTCGGACGCTGGGCGCCTCGTCGCGCGTCAGAACCCTGCGCGCGAGTTTGACAGTGCACAGCACCGGCGGCTGTGGCCAGGCGATATCGCACCGCTTGGCGGCGGCCTTGAGGAAGCCGATGTCGAACCCGGCGTTGTGCGCCACGAGGACGGCGCCTCGGGCGAACTCGAGGAAGGACGGCAGCACCGACTCGATGCGCGGCGCGTCGCACACCATTGCCGTGGTGATCCCGGTCAGCGCGACGATCTGAGGTGGGATGGCCCGTCCGGGATCGACCAGCGTGCCGAGTTCACCGATGATCTCTCCGCCGCGCACCTTGACCGCGCCGATCTCGGTGATCTGGTCGTGGTCGCCGCGGCCCGGCGCACTCTCGGTCGCACGTCCTCCGGTGGTCTCGAGATCGACCACGACGAATGTGGTGTCGCGCAGCGCCAGGCCGTCCATCGCGACGTCCATGTCGAGTGCCAGCTGCTCGGCCTCGGCAAGATTCGGTCGACCCACGGCAGTGACGCTAGGCCCCGCGACTGACATGCGTGTAGTTCGCGGCCCGCACCCGTCGGCGCACGGCGGACCTTGTCGGGGGTGTCGTTAGCGTCCGAGTCAACTCGAAGTGAGAGGAGTGCTGACATGGCACCTAACGACACGCCGGACACCGGCAGTGACACCGGCAGCGTCATCATCGACTGTGACGACTGCGCGGTGCGGGGACACGGATGCAAGGACTGCGTCATAAGTGTTTTGCTGGGCGTCCCCGAGACGCTGCGCCCCGACGAACAGCGGGCGTTGGAAGTCTTGGCTGATGTGGGCCTGGCCCCAAGACTGCGGCTGGTTCCCATCCATCGTCATGGTCAATCCGGGGTTGCCTGAACGCACCGCAACGCATTCACAGCGAAAAAAAGTCCTTGCGCCTGTTAAATTTGCCTCTTCTGTTGGACAAGCCCGATGCCGTTTCGTAACCTATCTGAGACCTAACAGAAGTTCGACGGCTCGCAACGGCAGTTGAAGGACGCGTAAATCTTGAGGTTCGACCGCACACACATGAGCACACGTGGAATTCGTCGACCCCTTGCAGGCGCCATCGCCGGAATTGCCGTCTTCTCCGGCATTCTCGCGGGCAATGTGCAGGCTGATCCCGCCGATGACGCCCTGGCAAAGCTCAACGAACTGTCCCGCGAGGCGGAACAGTCCACCGAGGCGATGCACAGCGCCCAGCTTGACCTCGACGCAAAGGTGGCTGCGCAGCAGAACGCCGATGCACAGCACGGCGCGGACATGGCCGCGGCAGACGCCGCGCAGACGCAGCTGGCAACGTTCCAGAAGGCTGTCGACAGAGTTGCTGCCGCCCAGTACATGGGTGGCCGTACCGACGGACTCGACGCGATGTTGACCGCAGATTCGCCCCAGAAACTGATCGACCAGCTTGCCGTCCAGCGCGTGATGGCGACCGAGATGTCGGTACAGATGAAGAACTTCCGGACGGTCAGCGAGCAGGCGCTGCGCACCCGTGAGGCGTCCGCCAAGTCGGCTGCCGATGCCAAGACCGCAGCCGAGCAGGCCGCGGCCGTCCGCGCAGAACTGCAATCCAAGCAAAGCAAGCTGCAGGTGCAGATCGCGGTCGTCAAGTCTCAGTACACGGCGCTCACGCCGGCCCAGCGCGAGGCGCTGGCCGCGATCCCGCCGATCCCGCCCCCGCCGGGCGCGGTTCCGCCGGGTGATGGCGGTCCCGAGATCCTGGCGGCTGCCCCTGGCAGCAACATCGGCTTGCCCGAGGGCGCTGTGGTCATGCCCGGCGGCGGTCCCGAAGGACAGACGGCCGTGCAGGCCGCGCTGACTCGCATCGGATCGCCGTACTCCTGGGGCGGGTCAGGCCCCAACGCCTTCGACTGCTCGGGGCTGGTGATGTGGGCCTTCGGTCAGGCCGGCGTCAACCTCCCGCACTCCAGTCAGGCCCTGGCTCGGGGCGGCCAGGCGGTGTCGATGGATCAGATGCAGCCAGGTGATCTGGTCACCTATTACTCCGATGCCTCCCACGTCGGCATCTACATCGGGGACGGCATGATGGTGCATGCGTCCACCTACGGCTCGCCGGTTGCGGTCGCGCCGGTCAACAATGCGCCGATCCACAACGTTCGCCGGTACTGAGTCCAGCGGTACTGAGTTCACTGGCACAAGGCGTCCCTTACTGGCTCTGGTCCTGCTCGTCGAGTTGGTCGCTGCTGTCGTCCTGCTCACCCGGGCGACACCTGCGATAACCGCGACACCGGCACCGCCCGCTGCCGTCGTGGCGCCGAACCCACCTGCGGCCTCCACTCAGCACGTCGTGCTGCGCGACGGCCGCACCGCGGAGATCCTTGTCCTTCCCGGCCCGGGGACGGTCGGCCTGGCCGACCGCATCCGAGGAGACCTCGACGATGCGGCCGACGCGGTCACCGCGTTCTGGGGCGACGACTGGCGACGTGACATCGCCGTGGTCGTCACCGGCACGGACGAGCAGTTCGCCGCCATGGGTGGCGGGGGTTCCGATATCGCCGCGGCGACGACCTCGGAGCGCATCGTGTTCGCCCCCGGCGCGGCAGGCATGAGCGACGCATCGTTGCGAATCGTGTTGCGCCACGAACTCTTCCACCATGCGGCACGGGACGTCACCGCCGCCGATGCGCCGCGCTGGCTCACCGAGGGTGTGGCCGACTATGTCGGGCGGCCGCCGATCCCGCTGCCCGGCCCCGCGACCGCCGCCGATCTGGCTCGGCTGCCGACCGACGTCGACCTGGACACGCCCGGCGCTGCCCGGTCGCTGGCGTACGACCGGGCGTGGTGGTTCAGCCGGTTCATCGCCGACCGTTATGGCCCTGACGGCTTGCGCAGGCTGTACCTGGCGACCTGCGGTATGGGGCACACCGACATTGCCGACGGGGTGCGCGATGTGTTGGGCGTACAGCTGGATGAGGTGCTGATCGCGTGGCGGCAGTGGCTCAACGGCTAGCCTGACTGCGATGTCAAGGGTGCTGCTGGTAACCAACGATTTTCCGCCGCGCCGTGGCGGCATCCAGTCCTACCTGGAGAACCTGGTGGGGGAGCTGGTCGCGAGTGGTGACCACCAGCTGACCGTCTACGCGCCGAAGTGGAAGGGCGCCGAGGACTATGACGTCGCGGCCGCCGCCACCGGCTACCAGGTGGTGCGCCACCCGACCACGTTGATGCTGCCCGAACCCGCGGTGGCACTGCGGATGCGTCAGCTCATCAGAAGACACGACATCGAGACGGTCTGGTTCGGTGCCGCAGCCCCGTTGGCGCTCATGTCGCCGGTGGCTCGCGCGGCGGGAGCGCGCCGCATCGTCGCCAGCACGCACGGCCACGAAGTGGGATGGTCGATGCTGCCGTTGGCCAGAACGGCCCTGCGGCGCATAGGCAACGATGCCGACGTCATCACGTTCATCAGTCATTACACGCGAGACCGGTTCGCCTCGGCGTTCGGCCCACGGGCGGCGCTCGAACACCTCGCCCCGGGGGTGGACACGGGTCGCTTCGTGCCCGACCCGGTGGCCCGCGCCGAACTGCGTGCGCGGTACGGGCTCGGCGACCGCCCCGTTGTGCTGTGCCTGTCACGCCTGGTTCCCCGCAAGGGTCAGGACATGCTGATCCGTTCGCTACCCACGATCCGGAAGCGGGTGGACGACGCCGTGTTGGTCATCGTCGGGGGCGGACCGTATCGGGAGTCGCTGCACGATCTCGCCCGCGACTCCGGCGTCGACGATCACGTCGTGTTCACCGACGGTGTGCCAGGCGAGGAGTTACCCGCACACCATGCGATGGCCGATGTGTTCGCGATGCCATGCCGCACCCGTGGAGCGGGGCTCGACGTGGAAGGGCTCGGCATCGTCTACCTGGAGGCGTCGGCCACCGGTGTGCCCGTCGTGGCCGGCCGCTCCGGAGGTGCGCCGGAATCGGTGCGTGACGGCGAGACCGGTCTGGTGGTGGACGGCGGTGACGTCGCGGCGATCGCGGCAGCGGTCGGTGACCTGCTCGCCGACCCTGACCGCGCCGCAGCCATGGGCGCGGCCGGCCGTGATTGGGTCGTGCAGAACTGGCAGTGGCGCACCAAGGCCGCGCGCCTCGCGGAGCTGCTGCGATCGCAGTAGCGCTAGAAGTCGTCGGGCACGCTCGGCGCGACCGGCCAGTCGAAGGCGATCGCCGTCCGTTGCAGGGAACCTGCGCTGAGTTCGACCGCCAACCCCGCGCCGGCCAATGCCGCCAGGTTGACACCGCCCAGGTAGATCGCGCCGAGATCACGGGCGGAGATGGCGATATCGGCCGGTGCAGTGGTGATCTCACACTCGGCACCATCGGGCGCGCCGCGCAGGCGGAAACGTCCGGTGTTCCACGGGCAGAACTCATCTGTCACGTCGAGCACCACGTCGATGGGAGTGGCATAGGAGCGCAACGTCAGTGCGCGCGCGACGTCGACAAGCCGTACATAGATGCCGTCGCCCACCGCACACTGCAGTGCCCGCTGGTTGGCGACCAGATAGCGCAGCGGCTCGTCGACAGCGGCGCCGTGGTACTTGACGCTCCTGATCAGGTCAATGTCGAGGAGGTAGCGGCAGATCCGGGCGTATGCCCGGTGGTTGGTGGCCCGCACCTCCTGGAGGTGAATCTCGCTCGTCGGCTGGCCGCCGTCGCCCCACTGCGCCTTGGGCCGGTAAATGGCGTAGCCGCTTGCGGTGCCGTCGGCCTCGTGGTGAAGGGCGAAGCGGATCCGGCCGGTCTCCTTGCGCCGTTCGTCGCTGTCGTGAATCCAGGTGTCCCACCACGGACGGGATCTGGGCATCTGCCCGGGCAGCTGCGCGATCGCCCGGTCGTGGATCGCCGGTGCGCAGGCCAGCAGCGTCTCGGCGTCGGTCTCGGTCACCGAGCCGTCGCCCAGATCGACGTCTGGGCGGAATCCGAGATCGCGCACCTGCCCGGACAGTAGGGCATCGGCACTGGCCATCCCGTAGCCAAAACGCCCGTAGATCAAGGCCTCCGATGCGTACAGCATCGCGATTGCCTCGGTTCCGCGGGCCCTGATGTCGTCGAGTTGGTACCGCATCATCGCGGTGAGCAGGCCGCGGCGCCGATGGCTGGGCGACACCGTGATCGCGGTGACGGCGGCGACCGGGGTGATGACACCCCCAGGCAGCACCACTTCCTTGGCGAACGCCCCGCCGGTGGACGCCCACCGCGTTCCGTCGTGAAAACCGAACATCCGGTCGAGATCGGTGAACTTGCGGGTTAGGTCGATCTCGTCCTTCTGCACGTCCTGCAGGAACACCGTGTACGCCGCGGACATGAATGACTCGTAGTCATCTTCATCGGCGATGGTTCGCAGCTTCAGCTCGGGCACACACCCATGTGTACCCGAGGCGCTGATGCGAGTCATCCGAATATCGCGGCGAAACCCCAAGCGGCCCGGGATGAATCGGCCGCCCATCTCGACGAGTGCGGCGCTAGTCGCCCGTCTTCGCGTAGAGCGCCTCGATATCGCCTGCGAACTTCTCGGCCACGACCTTGCGCTTCACCTTGAGCGTCGGCGTCAACTCGCCGGTGGCCTCGGTGAAGTCGACGAGCAGGATGCGGAACTTGCGAATGGCCTCGGCCTTGGACACTGCCTGATTGGCCTCCTTGACGGCCAGGTCGATCTCGGCGACGAGGTCCGGATCATCGGCCAGGTCGCCGACCGAGGCACCCGCGTCCTTGCCGTTGCGTTCCTTCCAGCCGGGGAAGGCCTCGGGATCGATGGTCACCAGTGCCGCGATGAATGGCTGTGCGTCACCGACTGCCATCGCCTGGCTGATCAACGGGTGGGCACGCAACCGATCCTCGAGCAGGGCGGGGGCGACGTTCTTGCCGCCCGCGGTCACGATGATCTCCTTCTTGCGCCCGACGATGGTCAGGAATCCGGCATCGTCGATCGCACCGAGGTCGCCGGTGTGGAACCAGCCGTCGGAGAACACTGCCTTCGTCTCGTCCTCATTGCGCCAGTAGCCGCCGAAGACCACACCGCCCTTGACCAACAGTTCGCCGTCGTCGTTGATGCGCATACTGTTGCCCGGCACCAGCTTTCCGACCGAACCGACCTTCAGATCGTCTGTCCGGTTCACGGTGATCGCCGCACTGGTCTCGGTGAGCCCGTAGCCCTCGTAGATGGACAGGCCGACACCGCGGTAGAAGTGCCCGAGCCGGGCGCCAAGGGGAGCGCCACCCGAGATGGCCGAGTGGCACCTGCCGCCGAGCGCGGCGCGCAACTTGCCGTAGACGAGCTTGTCGAACACCGCGTGCTTGAGCTTCAGCAGCAGGCCGGGACCACCGGTGTCCTGAGCCTGACTCCACTCGATCGCGGTGTCGGCGGCGATCTCGAAGATGCGGCCCTTGCCGTCATTTCGGGCGTTCTGCTCGGCGGTGTTGTAGACCTTCTCGAACACTCGCGGCACCGACACCACCAGGGTGGGTCGGAACACCGCCAGGGTGGGTACCAGATTCTTGATGTCGTTGGTGAAGCCGAGCGTCACCTTGTTGGTGAACGCGGCAACGGTGATGGCGCGGGCCAGCACGTGGGCCAGCGGCAGGAACACCAGCAGCTTCTCGCCCTTGGCGAGCTGGTCGGGGAAGCAGGCCTTCGCGCCGCGAATCTCGTGGAGCAGGTTCGAGTGGGTCAGCTGGCAGCCCTTCGGTCGCCCCGTGGTACCCGATGTGTAGATCAGCGTTGCGGGATCCGACGACTTGACGGCGGCGATGCCCGCCTCCAGGTCGGCACCGTCAGCGTCGCCTCCGGTCCGGGCCAGGGCCTCGAGAGTTGATTGATCGGAGTCGTTGTCGGACCCCTCGATCACATACACCTTGCGCAGCTCCGGCAGCTCGGCGGTGAGCGCCGAGATCGTGCGCGCGTGCGTGTCGGACTCGGCGAAAACCGCCACCGCGCCCGAGTCGGCGAGCACGAATCGCACCTGTTCGGCCGATGAGGTCTCGTAGATCGGCACGGTGACCGCGCCCGCGGCGAGGATCCCGAAGTCGATGATCGGCCATTCGTACCTGGTCGAGGAGAGGATGGCGACACGGTCGCCGGGCTTGACGCCCTCGGCGATCAGGCCCTGTGCCACGGCGCGGACCTCGGCCGCGACCTGCGCGCAGGTCACGTCCGTCCACGATCCGTCTACGAGACGCTGGATGATGACGTGGTCGGGGTCGTCGCGCTCATTGGCGAAGACGGCGCTCACGACGCTGTCATGCTCGCCGACGGTAAACGATGCGGGAACGCTGAACTCACGCACGATCGAGGCCTTTCGGACGGGATGAGGCGGCAGGGGATCAGACCGCATTTGCCGAACCCCAGCCTAGTCGGCCACCTGCAGGTCGCGGACCCACACGTGCGAAGAGGCGTATGCGAAACTCGACCACGATGAACAGCATCCAGATCGCGGACGAGACGTTCGTGTGCGCCGACCCCGAGGACGTCGGTGCCGCCGTCGCGAACCCCGCTTCGTGGGCCCGGTGGTGGCCGGACCTGCGGTTGGCCGTCGTCGAGGACCGCGGGCCCGTGGGTCACCGCTGGACGGTCACCGGCGCCCTCACCGGCACCATGGAGGTGTGGCTGGAGGCCGCGCTCGACGGCGTCATCCTGCACTACTTCCTGCACGCCGAGCCTTCTGGCGTCTCCGCGCGGGAGCTGGCGCGGATGAATCTGGCGAAATGCAATCATCAGCGCCGGGTGGCGGGCAAGGAGATGGCCTTCGAGGTGAAGCGGATCCTCGAGGAATCGCGGCCGGTCGGGGTCTCGCGGCTGGCCTGAGGGGACAGCGTCTGCGGAGCGCTCCGGCGACCCAGAAGAGCCGATGAGGGTACATTTCTGTGCTGAAGGGTGACCCCGGGAAGGGAACACGTGGCTGATAAGACTGCGCAGACGATCTTCATCGACGCCGATCCGGCGACCGTGATGGACGTGATCGCCGACATCGGCTCGTATCCGGACTGGGTGGCGGAGTACAAGGAGACCGAGGTCCTCGAGGTCGATGACGACGGATACCCGCGCACCGCACGGCTGGTGTTGGACGCCGCTGTCCTCAAGGACACCATGGTGCTGTCCTACGTGTGGCCTGCCGATCACACCTCGGTGACGTGGTCGCTGGTGTCTAGCTCGCTGCTCAAGGCGCTCGACGGCGCATATCGGTTGAAGCCCAACGGATCTGGCACCGATGTCACCTATGAACTCGCAGTGGATCTCGTCATCCCGATGATCGGTCTGCTCAAACGCAAGGCCGAGCGACGACTGACCGACACCGCGCTCAAGGACCTCAAGAAGCGAGTCGAGGCTGAGTGACGGCCAGTGGTGTCCAGGCGCAGGCCGGTAGCCGGATCAGCCTCTTCGTCGGTAAGGGCGGAGTAGGCAAGTCCACGTTGGCGACCGCCACCGCGGTGCGCGATGCCCAGGCCGGGCAGCGTGTGCTCATCGTGTCGACCGACCAGGCGCATTCCACCGGCGACGTGCTCGGGGTGACGATCACCCCGACCGGCGAGCGGCGCCCGACCCGGATACTGGCGGATCTCGGCACCGGGCGTGCCGACGCCGACGGTGGCTTCCTCGACGCGCTGGCACTGGACACCCTGGCGCTGCTCGAGGCGCGCTGGCGGCAGGTCGCGGGCGTTCTCGCGGTCCGCTTCCCGGAATCCGACCTGGGTGACTTCGCCCCCGAGGAGCT
The DNA here is from genome assembly GCF_022557175.1 of Mycolicibacterium sp. YH-1. The sequence continues at coordinate 2,822,140 of NZ_CP092915.1, forward strand.
CTCGGCCCTGCCGGGAGTTCAGGAGGTACTCGGTCTGCACGAGGTCGGCGAACTCGCAGCCTGCGGCGACTGGGATCACGTGGTGGTGGACTGCGCCTCGACCGCGGACGCCATGCGAATGCTGACCCTGCCATCGACGTTCGGGCTGTACCTGGAGCGCGCCTGGCCACGCCACCGCCGTCTGTCGCTGGCCGCTGCCGAGGCGCGGTCGGCCGGCGTCGTCGCACTGGTTGAACAGATCATGGCGGGGACCGATCGGCTGAGCGGATTGCTGGTCGACGGCTCGCGGGTCGGCGCCAATCTGGTTCTCACCCCGGAACGCGTCGTGGCCGCCGAGGCGGCTCGCACCCTGGGCGCGCTGGCGCTGATGGGGGTGTCGGTCAACGAGTTGATCGTCAATCAGGTTCTCGTACAAGACGAGTCGTTCGAGTACCGCAACCTGCCGGAGCACCCGGCCTTCGACTGGTACACCGAGCGAATCGCCGAGCAGAAGGCCGTCCTCGAGGAACTCGACACGGCGATCGGCGATGTCCTGCTGGTGCTTGTTCCGCACGTGGCGGGTGAACCGATCGGGCCCAAGGCGCTGGCCGAACTGCTCGAGGGTGCGCGCCGCAGGGACGGTTCACCGCCGCCGGGACCGGTGCAGCCCGTGGTGGACCGTGAGTCCGGGTCCGGGCTCGATGCCGTGTATCGCCTGCGGTTAGAGTTGCCGCAGGTCGACCCGACGGCGTTGACCCTGGGCCGGGTCGACGACGATCTGATCATCGGTGCGGGTGGCATGCGGCGCCGGGTTCGATTGGCGTCTGTGCTGCGGCGATGCATCGTGACGGATGCCCAGCTTCGCGGCACTGAGCTGACAGTCCGTTTCCGACCGAATCCGGAGGTGTGGCCCCAATGAGTGGCTCTCACCCCGACTTGGGTCCTGAGTTGCGTCAGCTCGCGCAGGCGCTCCTGGACCGGCTTGACCCGGCTGTCCGGCTAGCCGCGGCGCGGGCAGGGCAGGGCGGTGCGAGCAACTGCGAGCAGGTGTGGTGCCCGGTGTGCGCATTGGCGGCTCTTGTCGCTGGTGAGCAGCATCCGCTGCTGACGGTGATCTCCGAACACAGCGTCGCCCTCCTGGCGGTCGTGCGGGCCATGGTCGACAACCTGCCGGACTCGTCGGGCCCCGGATTCCCCGAACCGCCGACCTCGCCGTCGGGTCCGCCTGAGCCGCCGCCGGATGATGATCAGCCGCCCCCGGGGCCTGGCCGATATCAGCACATCCCGGTCACCATCGACGACTGAGCGCCGTAGCCGCACTTATCTCATCGTGGCCATGTGGTCGGTACACCGACACGTGGGTAAAGTTGTCGGTGGGCACCGACCGGGGCGCCCGCCGCGGGAGGTTTGATGTGGTACTGGCTGTTCAAATACGTCTTCATGGGACCACTGCTCTCGCTGCTGGGTCGGCCGAAAGTGCAAGGGCTGGAATATGTTCCGGACTCCGGCGCGGTAATCCTGGCCAGCAATCACCTCGCGGTCGCCGATAGCTTCTATCTGCCGCTGGTGGTCAAGCGGCGGATCACGTTCCTTGCCAAGTCCGAGTACTTCACGGGCACGGGGATCAAGGGCTGGTTCAGCCGATGGTTCTACACAGTCGCCGGACAGGTCCCCATCGATCGCACCGACGCCGACTCGGCGCAGGCCGCCCTGAGCACCGCGCAGAGGATCCTCGACGCGGGCAAACTGCTCGGCATGTACCCCGAGGGCACCCGTTCACCCGACGGACGCCTCTACAAGGGCAAGACCGGACTGGCCCGGTTGGCGCTCGAGACAGGTGTCCCCGTCATTCCGGTCGCAATGATCGGAACCGACGTGGTGAACCCGCCAGGAAGCAAGATGTGGCGGTTCGGCCGTGTCGAGGTGCGCTTCGGAAAGCCCATGGACTTCTCCCGGTTCGAGGGTCTGGCGGGTAACCGGTTCATCGAACGCGCCGTCATCGACGAGATCGTCTACGAGCTGATGCAACTGTCGGGCCAGGAGTACGTCGACCTCTACGCCGCTGACGTCAAGACCGCACAGGACGGCAAGGGCGACGGCGGGGGACAACCGCCCAGCCGTATCCCGGCGGCTGCGGCCGGCTAGTTGGTCGCCGGTATCGGCGGCGCGCCAGTCGGTGAGGGGTTACCCGATTCCCGTCGGTGGGCGGCAGAGGCCAATTTGCCGCCGACGGCACCCGCCACGGCGATGACGGCCAGCGCCCACCACAGATAGGAACCTCCCGCCAGTTGCCGCCACAGTGACGCTGATGTCTCCTCGTGCGGTGTCATCAGCGTGATCGGCGTCCACACCATCAGCGCGAAACCGCTCACGCTGATCAACGCCAGCGCGATATCGCGGTACCGGTAGGCCAGCACCGTCGTGGTCAGCACCGTCGGCAGCACCCACACCCAGTGGTGCGACCAGGACACCGGCGAGACCACCAGCCCGAACATCGCCACGCAGATCAGCGCCAGCACCGGCGCCTCATCGAATGCGCGCACGGACTCGGCGGGCCGCCCGCGCAGCACGCGCCGCGCCGCCCACACCGTGAGGCCCAGCACCGCGAAGCAGGCCACGACCCACAGCACGAACCGGGGTGTCTCACCCAGGCCAAGGCGTGCCAGCGTGCCAGCGATGTTCTGGTTGGTGTTCAGCGTTGCCGTGCCGATCCGGTCGGTGTCATGCACGGTGTGAGTCCAGTACTCGAACGAGTCGCGCCAGGCCAGGATGAAGCCGACCACCGTCGCGCCGGCCGCCGAGGCCGCGGTGACCAGGATGGCGCGGGTGTCGCGTCGCACGAGTAGGTAGAGCAGGAACACCGCGGGCGTCAGCTTCAACGCGATTCCGATGCCCAGCAGAAGTCCGCGCGGCCACGGAGTCTTGCGGGGCACACAGTCCGCGATGACCAAAGTCATGAGTACGACGTTGATCTGACCGAACTCGAAGTTCGCCCGCAGGGGTTCGAAGTAGATCACCGCCGGCGCGACGATGGCCGCGGCGAGCCAAACCCGCCGCGCCCAGGCGGATCCGGGGATGACTGTGGTGTGCTCGGCGATCCGCAACCGGGTCAGCACAATCCAGGTGGACGCGATGAGCAGCAGGAAGGTGATCACGGTGATGAGCGCGCTGGCGGCCGGGAGCGTGAGCCAGGCGAATGGGGCGAACACGATCGCGGCGAGCGGGGGATAGGTGAAGGGCAGGTCCAGGCCGGCCTGCGTCTCGAAGATTGTGCTGTCGCTGTACAGCGGCGTGCCGTCCAGCCAGGCGCGACCGCCCATCCGGTACACGTCGATGTCGATGCGGTAGGGCATATGGCCGAGCAGGCGCCACCCCGCCCATCCGACGGCGGCGAGGGTGAGGAGCTGGAACAACCGCCACGCCACGGTTGGCCATCCTCGCGGCCACCACCTAGCCCCACCGAGCGTTCGCCGTCTACTCATATCGGACAACAGACTATCCGTGCGTCTCGGCGCGTCACCGGGTGTCCACCCTGCGCCGCCGGCAGTCCAGCGTAAGTTTTCGACCGTGCACCTCACCGTCCAGCTGGACTTCATCACGCACGATCGACTGCCGCTGCTGAGCTGTCTGGTGGCCTTCATCCTGACGTTCTTCGTGACCCGAACCATCGTTCGATACATCCGCAGCCAGGCCGGCAGTGACGCCCCGCGCAAGTGGTGGCAGCCGCGCAACATCTCGATGGGCGGCGGCGGACTGCACATCCACCACGTGGTGATCGGCGTGGTCCTGGTGATGGTGTCCGGGGTGACCATGGTGACGCTCGCGGTGAACGGCGGAGTGGCCGAATTCACAGCCGCGGCAATCTTCTTCGGCATCGGTGCGGCGCTAGTGCTCGACGAGTTCGCTCTGATCCTGCACCTCGAGGACGTGTACTGGGCAGAGGACGGCCGCACATCGGTCGACGCGGTGTTCGCCGCCGTCGCCGTCGCGGGGCTGCTGGTGCTCGGTTTCAACCCGCTGTCGTTCTTCGACGTCGGGATCTGGCGCGACGACCACTCGATGGTGGCGCGGATCAGCGTGATCGTGATCGCCGTGCTGACCCTGCTGCTCGCCGTCGTCGTGCTGTTCAAGGGCAAGGTGTGGACCGGGCTGGTCGGTATGTTCATCACGCCGCTGTTGATCGTCGGTGCGATTCGGTTGTCCCGGCCGCACGCACCGTGGGCGCGCTGGCGCTACACCACCCGCCCGCGCAAGATGCACAAGGCCCTGGAGCGCGAGCGGCGGTTGCGTCGGCCGGTGGTTCAGGCGAAGCTCTGGCTGCAGCACGTCATCGCCGGCGAGCCGCAGTTCCCCGACGACGCGAAGGTGGATGAGGAGTTGGATCGCGAGATTCATGCCGCCCCGGCCCCGGCTGCGGCATCCGCAGAGCGAGAAGTGGTGGCCTGAGCGGCGATGCGATTCTTCTATGACACCGAGTTCATCGATGACGGTCGGACCATCGAGCTGATCTCGATCGGCGTGGCCGCAGAGGATGGTCGCGAGTACTACGCGATCTCGACGGAGTTCGATCCCGACCGAGCGGGCTCCTGGGTGCGCAAGCACGTGCTGCCGAAGCTGCCGTCGCCGTCGTCGAAGCTGTGGCGTTCGCGGCGCCAGATCCGGTCGGAACTCGAGGACTTCTTCGACATCGACGGTGACGAGCCCATCGAGCTGTGGGCCTGGGTCGGCGCCTACGACCACGTGGTGCTGTGCCAGCTGTGGGGTCCCATGACCGACCTGCCGCCCGCCATACCGCGGTTCACCCGGGAACTGCGACAGTTCTGGGAGGAGCGGGGATCGCCGCGTATGCCACCGCGCCCGCGCGACGCCCACGATGCTCTGGTCGACGCCAAACACAACCTGCTGCGCTTCACGCTGATGACCGACGACGCGGATGGCGCCTGGGCCACACGGGCCTGATCTGCGGGTATGCCTGGTAACTTGCGCTCGGGGGCGCGGTTACCATAGACGGGTGAACTGGACCGTCGACGTGCCCATCGACCAGCTGCCGGATCTGCCACCGCTGCCCGAGGATCTGCGCCATCGGCTCGACGCCGCGTTGGCCAAGCCCGCTCTGCAGCAGCCGAGCTGGCCCGCAGACCAGGCGAAGGCGATGCGGACCGTTCTCGAGAGTGTCCCGCCCGTCACCGTGCCGTCAGAGATCGAGCGACTCAAGGCCAACCTGGCCGACGTCGCGCGGGGTGAGGCCTTCCTGCTGCAGGGCGGGGACTGCGCCGAGACCTTCGTCGACAACACCGAGCCGCACATTCGGGCCAACATCCGCACGCTGTTGCAGATGGCAGTCGTGCTCACCTACGGCGCGAGCATGCCGGTGGTCAAGGTGGCTCGCATCGCCGGGCAGTACGCGAAACCGCGCTCGTCGGATATCGATGCGCTGGGCCTGCGGTCCTACCGCGGCGACATGGTCAACGGCTTCGCGCCGGATGCGTCGGTGCGCGAGCACGACGCGTCGCGTCTGGTCCGGGCCTACGCCAACGCGAGCGCCGCGATGAACCTGGTGCGGGCGCTGACATCGTCGGGCATGGCGTCGCTGCAGAAGGTGCACGACTGGAACCGTGAGTTCGTGCGCACGTCGCCCGCAGGTGCCCGTTACGAGGCGCTGGCAGGGGAGATCGACCGCGGCCTGCGCTTCATGGGCGCGTGCGGTGTCGACGACCGCAACCTGCAGACCGCCGAGATCTTCGCCAGCCACGAGGCCCTGGTGCTGGATTACGAGCGCGCGATGCTGAGGATGGACGCTGAGGCTGAGGGTGGCCCGAAACTGTATGACCTGTCGGCGCATTACGTCTGGATCGGTGAGCGCACCCGTCAGCTCGACGGTGCCCACATCGCGTTCGCCGAGGTGATCGCCAACCCGATCGGCGTGAAGATCGGTCCAACGACCACACCCGAGATGGCCGTTGAGTACGTCGAGCGGCTCGACCCGCGCAACGAGGCGGGCCGTCTGACATTCGTCAGCCGGATGGGCAACGGCAAGGTGCGCGATGTGCTGCCCGCGATCATCGAGAAGGTGCAGGCCTCGGGCCATCAGGTGATCTGGCAGTGCGACCCCATGCACGGCAACACCCACGAGTCGTCCACCGGATACAAGACGCGCCACTTCGACCGCATCGTCGACGAGGTCCAGGGCTTCTTCGAGGTGCACCGGGCGCTGGGCACCCATCCCGGCGGCATCCACGTCGAGATCACCGGCGAGAACGTCACCGAGTGTCTCGGTGGCGCGCAGGACATCTCGGACTCAGATCTGGGCGGCCGCTACGAGACGGCGTGCGATCCCCGGCTGAACACCCAGCAGTCACTGGAGCTGGCGTTCCTGGTCGCGGAGATGCTGCGCGACTAGCTCGTATTCGTCGGTTGTTAACCAGACGCGAGCTGCTTCTTTCCGTACACGCGCTCAACCAGCGCCGTGTCACCGTGCACTAGAACGTGGGTGGTCTTGCCGTCGCGGATGGTGAACACGTCGGCGTCCTGGCCTGTCTCGCCTCCCGCTGTGACCTCAGTGAGCGCGACGACCGTATCGCCCTCGGCGATAAGGCGGTTGAGCTTCACCGTCAGGTCCTTCTCGGCCATTCGCCCGAAGTGCTCCATGACTTCGGTCTTGCCGTGGAAGGTGCCGCTGATCGCGCTCTCGCCCGGTTGCACCCACTCGACGTCATCGTCGAACAGGCCCATCACCGATTCCAGGTCACCGGCGGAGAAGGCTTCATAGCCCCGCTGGATGAGGTCTTTGTTCTCCTGTGATGACATTTCGCTCCCCGTTTCATCGCATCGAATATTTCGGCCGCGGGGGCGTGGCCGGTCGGGGGAGTCGCACGGCGCGGCTCCTCGATCAGTCAGACCGTTCGCCGCCGTGTTGATTATCGACCCGGATCGGTTGTCTTACTCGCGATCGCCACGTTTGATTTTGAAACCTTGTACAGTGCAAAGATCAACAGCCGCCCGAGGACGCCGTCGTGGGGTGATGTAGATGTTCCTTACAACAGTCCGGGCAGGTTGCTGCCCAGAGTCCATGCACCCGCGGCGATCAGCCCGGTAAGCGTGAGTATGGCGACTACCCAGAACAACTGGGCGCGCTTGTTGCGCTGCCTGGCCCACTCGAACTCGTCGATCTCGATTCCAGCGAATCTTCCTGGCGCCGAACGAGTTTGGAGAGCGACGTCGATCGTCGACTCGGCCGGTTGCCAGTCATCGGGGCCGCGGGTCAACTCCCGGGTGTGCTGGCGCGCCGGTCTGCCGCTGTGTTCGGTGGTCCGCTCGGGATCGACAGGGCCAATGTGCGCCGTGGCCGCCGCGTGCTGCGCCGAGTTCGCCGGCGCGGGCACGCGGAAGTCGGGTAGGCCGAGTTCGTCGACGATATCGGCGAGTTCGGCGCCCATGTCCTCGGCGTCGGCGAACCGGTCGGCGGGGTCGCGTGCCGTTGCGCAACCCACCAGATCGTCGAATTGTGTTGGCACGCCAGCGATGGCGGCGCTGGGCGGCGGCACGTCGTGGTCCATCCGCTGATAGGCCACGGCCAGCGCGTTGTCACCGGTGAACGGGGTCTGGCCGGTGAGCAGTTCATAGGCCAGAATGCCGACGGCATACACGTCGCTGCGCGGGCCTGCGTCACCACTGCTCACCTGTTCGGGTGACAGGTAGGCCGCGGTGCCCAGGATGACGCTGGTCGACGTGATCTTCGCCTCAGCGACGGCGCGCACCAGACCGAAGTCGGCGATCTTGACCTCACCGTCATCGGAGATGAGCACGTTCTCGGGTTTCACGTCACGGTGCACCAGGCCGGCGCGGTGCGCGACCGCCAGCCCACTCAACACCGGGGCGAGCACGGCTGCCACGGCGTGCGGAGGCATCGGACCGCGCTCGCGCAGCAACTCCCGCAGTGTTCCGCCCTCGACGAGTTCCATGACAAGGAAAGGATGTCTGCCGTCAAAGCCCTGGTCGTAGACGGCGACAACACCGTGATCCTTCAACCGGGCGACCGCGCGTGCCTCCCGCTGAAACCGAGTCAGGAACTGCTGATCGCTCGCATACCGCGAATCCATCACCTTCAGTGCCACGGGTCGGTCCAGTCGCATGTCCAGTCCGCGGTAGACGGTGGACATGCCTCCGGTGGCGATGGGGGTGTCGACTCGGTAGCGCCCGTCCAAGACGACACCGATGAGCGGGTCGTGACGTTGGCTGCTCTCCACGCATCCACATCCTAGACTCGGCACCGTGAGCATCATTCCGGCCGCCGAAGACGTACTCGAACCCGACGAGGCCGTGTACGACCTTCCCACTGTCGCGTCCCTCCTACGAGTTCCTATCACCAGGGTTCATCAACACCTGCGTGAGCGTCACCTGTTGGCGGTGCGTCGAGCTGGCAGTGTGGTGGTGCCGACGGCGTTCTTCGACGATTCGGGGCGCATCGCCAAGAGCCTTCCCGGTCTGCTGGTCGTGCTGCACGACGGTGGTTTCGAGGAGACCGAGATCGTGCGTTGGCTGTTCACGCCCGACTCCTCGCTGACGATCAGCCGCGACGGTACGAATGAGGCGAAGCCCAATGCCAGGCCCGTCGACGCATTGCACTCCCATCAGGCCCGTGAGGTGCTGCGCCGGGCCCAGGCGATGGCGTACTGACCTACTGACGGTCAGCGGTCAGCGGGTCTGGCTCGACACCCGTCGGCTCGGGCGCCTTGGCCAGGTAGTACCACGCCCCGGCGGCGCAGGCGGTGGCCAACAGCACGTGCAGCCAGGAGTACATGCCGTGTGAGCCATCGGGTTTGAAGATCACCATGATCCAGGTCGAGAAGCCGGCGATGGCGGCGATCCCTGCGCGGTTCTGCATCAGCACCGACAGCACTGCCAGCGGCCATGTGTAGTACCAGGGCAGCGCCGCGGGAACGAACAACACCACAACCAGCATGGCCAGCGCGATGCCGGTCAGCGCCTCACGGTCGTCGTGGCGGAATCGCCACCAGAGCAACGGAAGCGCGATGGCGATGACCGCGATGCCGATGATGCGGGTGACCTCGAGCACGGCGTAGAAGTTCACCGGCAGGAATAGCCCGCCGACGGCGTTGACCAGGTTGGCCGCAGCGGTCGGCAGGGTCAGCCAGTTGATGATCTTCACCGAGCCCGCCAGCGCTGTGAGCCAGCCCAGTCCCACACCTGCGAGCCAGGACACCACGGCGAACACCACAACGAATATCGCCGCAGACGCCGCTGTCGCCGTGGCGAACGCGCGGATCGGCCCGAGATCCCGCTTGGCCCGGAGTCGGTGCACCCACATCCAGACCATGAACGGCAACGCGATGCCCGCGGTGGCCTTGACCGCGACGGCGATCGCTATGAGGCTCACCCCCCAGCCCGGATGGTTGCGCAGCGTCAGCGCGATGGCAGCCATCATCAGGCCCACCATCAGCATCTCGTTGTGCACACCACCCATCAGATGGATGATCACAAGGGGATTCAGCACACAGATCCACAGTGCCGCAGCGCCGTTGGCGCCGATGTGGCGAGCCACTCGGGGGGCCGCCCAGATCAGCATCACCAGTCCGGGCAGCATGCACAGGCGCAGCAGCATGGTCCCGGCGATGACGTGATCGCCGACCATCATCGTGACAAACTTCGCGACCAGGATGAACGCCGGACCGTACGGTGCGGTCGTCGTCGTCCAGATCGGGCTGACATCGTCGAGCAGGGAATTCGGGTTCTCGATCGGCCCCACGATGTAGGGGTCGAACCCATCGCGCAGCAGCGCACCCTGCGCCAGATAGGAGTACGTGTCGCGGCTGAACACCGGCACGCTCAGCAGCAGTGGCGCGAGCCAGAACCCCGTCGTGGCGACCATGGTGTATTCGGACGCGGTGCGGTCGACGACCCGTCGGCCCAGCCACAGCCACGACGCCAACATCACCGCGACGCCGCTCCAGAGCAGTATCGACGACACCACCAGCCCGTGACCGAACCGCAGCCAGGACACGTGCAGCGACTCGAGCAGCGGGTCGTGGAGTTGAGTGCTGCCTGCACCGAGGCCGCCGAGGGTTATGAGGCAGGCGCCCAGAAATCCCATCAGCGCGGGTCGGGCCTCTGGCGACGCGGTGAACGCGATCAGCCGCGAAATGCCAGCCCCAAGGCCAGATTTCGGATCATGTGTCGATGTCGTAGTAGGCATTGATGTCAAGCGGTCCGGTTCGACGCCAATCTGGCGAGCTCGGCGAGACCGACCTTGGCGCGATCATCGATCGGCGCGGCGGCCAGGATGTCGAGCCCGCGGTGAGTGAGCTCGGCGATGCGCTCCTCGACCGCGGCCAGTGCGCCGACGGACTCGATTGCCGAGCACAGTTCACCGACCTCGCCGTCGGACAGCTCGGTGCCGATAGACGTGCGCAGGAGTTTGGCGGCGACGGGGTCCGAGCGGTCGGCCCGCTCGAGTGCCTCGGCGAGCAGCACGGTGCGCTTGCCCGAACGCAGATCGTCGCCAGAGGGCTTGCCTGTCACGACCGGGTCGCCGAAAACGCCGAGGACGTCGTCGCGGAGCTGGAACGCGACGCCGAGATCGGTGCCCACCTCATGGAAGATCTCCTGTACGTCGGGTCGGTCCGCCGCGGCGGCCGCGCCGAACTGCAGCGGGCGCGCGATCGTGTAGGAGGCCGTCTTGAAGGTGTTGACGTTCAACGCCGAGGCCACCGACTCGGCGCGACCGGCCTCCGCGGCGATGTCGAGGTATTGGCCACCGAGGACCTCGGTCCGGATGTCGGCCCAGACGCGGCGGACGCGACGGTAGGCAGCGGGGGCCAGATCGACGGTCGCCACGATGTCATCGGCCCACACCAGCGACAGGTCGCCGAGCAGGATGGCCGCCGACATGCCGAACTGTTGTGGTGATCCGTGCCAGTCGCGGTCGCGGTGCACGTCGGCGAACAGGTGGTGCACGGTGGCGAGGCCACGGCGTGTGGCGGACGCGTCGATCAGATCGTCGTGGGCGAGCGCGCAGGCATGCAGGAGTTCCAGCGCGGAGAACAGCAGCATCAGGTCGGTGTCGGCCAGATCCGCGTCGGGTTCGGCCACGGCACGCCAGCCCCAGTAGGCGAACGCGGGCCGCACCCGCTTACCGCCGCGCAGGACGAATTCGTCGAGAGCCGCCGTCAGTTCAGCGAAGTCCTCGCCGATGTAGGCGGCGTCGCTTCGTCGACGGCGGAGATAGTCCCGCAGTTGGTCGGTGACGGCCGCCACGAGTTGGGCGGTCGACGGTGCGGCTGCATCCACGCTCAGCGGACGCCCCTTTCATTACCCCGGAGTGACATCAGACTAGAGCTTGCGGCATCAGCGTGTGGGGTCGTGGGGGTTCGCCAGCACCGGGCGGCGGTCGCGGCTCAGCCATGCGATGTAGCCGATGATGCCGGCCACCACGAACGCGCCGACGGTGAGCCATATCGCGGCGCCGGTGAACGAGCGCGCGCTGGGGTCGGTGTAGCGGGCCTGGGCGTTCATGGTGCTGACGACACCCGGTCGCAGTTTCCACTCCACAACGTCCCCGGACACCTGGTCGCCGTTGGTCGAGGTCACCTCGCCGGGGAACGCCACACTGAGGGTGACGTCGGCTTCTGGGTCGCTCAGTGACGTCAGGTCGGCGCGGCCCTCCAGGATCACCAGGTCGCCTGCGCGTCGCAGCGAGATGTCCACCCCTGCCGCATCGCGATTCATGCCCGCGAGCTGGGGGAGTTCGGCGAATGTCAGGTCGGAGAACACGGCCTGCGAGCCGACGTAGTCGTCGCGCTTGTACGGCGAGACGGACACCTTATTGCTGAAGGGCAGGCTGTTGAGGAGCTGGGGTCCCTTGTCGTCACCGTCGCGAGGGATGGCTGCCGCGATGATCTGTCCGGACACCCGGTCGTCGGGGGAGACGGTGATCGTGGCCCGCACCCGGACACAGCCGGCGGCGGCCGGAACGATCACGAGGAGAAGAAGCAGGGCCAAGAGCCGTTGGCTCCGGCGACGGCTGCGGGTGCGGCCTGGGGTGCGGCGCGGTCGGTCGGGCACCCGGTCATCGTGCCAGACCCGACAGTTCAGAGCGCGCTCATAGGGGAAGACGACGGCCGAGGATGGCGAACGGCCGGGGATCGCCTGCGAAGTGGTAGCCGCGGATGACGTCGGTGAACCCGAGCCTGCGGTAGAGCCGCCAGGCCCGGTTGGACTCGCCGTTGATCTCCGGGGTCGACAGCAGGACGTGTGACTCGGCTCGACCGGCGAGCAGGCGTCGCGCCAGAGCCTCGCCCAGCCCGTGACCCTGGCCCCGGGTGTGGATGTGCAGCTCGGTGAGCTCGAAGTAGCTGGTCATCAGGTCGGCGATGTGTGCCTCATCGGCGCCACAGCGCTGCAGACCCGCGACGACTTGTTGCTGCCACCACTGATCGGGGGCGCCGCAGTAGCCGTACGCCACCCCGAGTAGGGGTGCGTCCGCGAGTCGGTCGGGGTCCTGGGTGTCGGACGGCGCATCGACGACGGCCACGGCTTTCCAACCGTCGCGGCGGGTGTGCTCCAGCCACATCGACGCGCGTTGCTCCTCGGTTCCCCTCGGGTAGTGCATCGCGTCGACGTAGACGGCGAGGGCCTCGCCCAGGCGCCGTTGCATGTCGCCGGGCGACAGTTCGATCACGTACGTCGCCAACCTTTGATGCCCTTCGCGGTCTGGGAATGATGCCCACTGATTCACGCCATTATCGGGCTCGGCGTTCGGCGGGCGACGCGGTACCCGGGTCGCAGTGACCAAGGCCCTACAATCGACCATCGAACAAGGTGGTACGCGTGAGATTGACCTCGTATCATGATTGTTGAGTGCCCGCGACTGTGGGCGCAGACAACGCTAGACGACTTTGGACGGTCGCCACGGCCGCGGCAGCATGGGAGGCACGGATGCCACTCTCCGATCATGAGCAGCGCATGCTCGACCAGATCGAGAGCGCTCTCTACGCCGAGGACCCAAAATTCGCCTCGAGTGTCCGCGGTGGAAATCTCCGCGCCCCCTCAGCCCGTCGCCGCCTGCAGGGCGGAGTGCTGTTCGTGATCGGTCTGGCGATGCTCGTCGCCGGCATCGCCATCAAGGCCACCTGGATCTCAAGCCTGCCGGCGCTCTCGGTTGTCGGCTTCATCATCATGTTCGGCGGTGTGGTCTTCGCGATCACGGGTCCGCGCGTGGTGGGTGGTCGCGATGCGCAAGCGCCCGAGGGTGGTGCGCAGCGCGCACGGAAGGCCAAGGGCGGCAGCGGCTCATTCACCAGCCGCATGGAGGACAGGTTCCGCCGCCGGTTCGACGAGTAGACGCTCGGTAGTCGACACAGGGGTGGCCCCGTAGGGGGCCGCCCCTTTTTCATGCCCATCTGGCGTGCCCCTGGTGGGGGCCGCGGGGCTTCGCCTTGCCACCTGTTGCGACACGCCGCTTTCGGTCGGCACGGGGCGGGCGGCGGTTATGACGCCCCACCACGCCCCACCGCACAGCTAAAGGGCGCCTAGCTGCGACTTTGGGGACCGCCGCTGGAACGACGCGGGTCCGCGGGCACTCCGAGATGGGCAGACGTGGCAGAAGGTGGGGGAAGTGGGGGAACTTTTGCCTACGTGTGGCACAAAGTGGGGGAATGTGGGGTAAGGTGGCGGACATCGGAACGACCGGGGTTCTGAGGTGGTGGGAGGTGGCGGGATGTTTCTCGGCACCTACACGCCAAAGCTCGACGACAAGGGGCGGCTCACGCTGCCCGCCAAGTTCCGCGACGCACTGGCAGGGGGGTTGATGGTCACCAAGAGCCAAGATCACAGCCTCGCCGTCTACCCGCGTGCCGAGTTCGAAGCGCTCGCGGAAAGGCTCACGCAGGCATCGCGGAGCAATCCGGAGGCCCGGGCCTACCTGCGCAACCTGGCCGCCGCCACCGACGAGCAGCATCCGGATGCGCAGGGCCGGATCACGCTGACAGCTGACCACCGGCGATACGCGGACCTGACCAAGGAATGCGTGGTCACCGGCTCGATCACGTATCTGGAGATCTGGGACGCGCAGGCCTGGCAGGAATACCAGGCTGCCCACGAAGAGAACTTCTCCGCGGCCAGCGATGAAACTCTGCGCGACATCATTTGATCCGGAAGCCGGCCTGCACGGTGCCCGTGCATCGTGGCCTCTGCCCGAACCGACCCTGGCGTACTTCCCCGACGCCAGGTTCGCGACCTCGGGCAGGGACCTCGATGTAGGGGTGTCGCTTCTCCTGCGGATGACTGAGGCGAGGAGGTTCGCGATGTCCGATGACAACACCGACAACGACGAGCGCTCCAACACACCCCGCGACGACACACCACGCGAAGCACCGCACGTACCCGTCATGCTCGACCGCTGCGTCGAACTGCTGATGCCCGCGCTCACCCGGCACAGCGCCGACGGCACCGGCGCGGTTCTCGTCGACGCCACTCTGGGGGCCGGTGGGCACTCCGAACGATTCCTCACCGACCTTCCCGGTCTGCGCCTGGTCGGCCTCGACCGTGACCCCACCGCGCTGGCGATCGCCGCCGACCGCCTGGCCCCCTTCGGCGACCGCGTCCGTTTCGTCCGCACCGCCTACGACGGCTACTGGGCGGACCGCGCCGAACCCACGGTGGACGGCGTGCTCTTCGACCTCGGTGTGTCGTCGATGCAGCTGGACCAGACCCAACGCGGCTTCTCCTACTCCCATGACGCCCCGCTGGACATGCGGATGGATCCGGACGGACCGCTGACTGCCGCCGATATCGTGAACACCTTCAGCGAGAAGGAGATCGCGCGGATCCTGCGGGAGTTCGGCGAGGAACGCTTCGCCTCCAAGATCGCCGCCGAAATCGGCAGGCGTCGGGCTCGAAAGCCGTTCACCACCACCGGTGAACTCGTCGAGGTGCTCTACGCCGCCATCCCGATACCCGCTCGACGCACCGGCGGGCACCCGGGTAAGCGAACGTTCCAGGCGCTGCGCACGGCGGTCAACGGTGAACTGGACTCGCTTCGGGATGCGCTGCCCGCGGCGCTCGACGCGCTCCCGGCCGGCGGCCGGATCGTCGTCATGGCCTACCAGTCGCTCGAGGACAAGATCGTCAAGGGCTTGTTCAGCGCGGCCACCGCATCTCGCAGCCCATCGGGGCTGCCAGTCGAACTACCCGGCTACGAACCGCATTTCACGGCGCTGACCCGTGGTGCGGAGAAGGCCGACGCCACGGAGATCGAATTCAACCCGCGTAGCGCATCGGTTCGGCTGCGGGCACTCGAGAAAGTCATCAGTAGGGAGGGCTCGTGATGGCCAAACGGACAGAACCCGTACGCCGCAGCGGCGAGCGGAAACGACCAGGGCGGGACACCCCGACTTCGCGGCGCTCGGGTGAGGCTGCGCCGCGCGGCCGCCGGTCCACGCGCGAACAGCGTCCACAGCGGGCCAAGGGCAGCGCGCCGGCGACCTCTCCGATCCCGCGGCCCAACGAGGCGCCGGGTCGGCCGAAGAACGCGGCCCAGGCCAAGGCTCGGTCCAAGGCGCGCAAGGCCAAGGCGCCCAAGGTCGTTCGGCCGCCACTGCGGGTTCGGCTTCGGGAACGGATTCTGGTCAAGCTCTCGACCATCGAGCTGAACCCCCGCGAACTCGTCAGCAGGGTGCCGTTCGTGGTCCTGGTGATCGGTGCGCTTGGCATCGGACTGGCGGTCACGCTGTGGCTGTCCACCGACGCAGCTGAGCGCTCCTACCAACTCGGCCATGCCCGCCAGACGAATCAGGCTCTGCTGCAGCAGAAGGAAGCTCTCGAGCGCGATGTGCTCGAAGCGCAGGCGGCACCTGCCCTGGCGGAGTCCGCGCGCCAGCTCGGGATGATCCCCTCACGGGACACCGCCCACCTGGTGCAGGACCCGGCGGGAGCTTGGGTCGTCGTCGGCACGCCCAAACCCGCCGAGGGCGTCTCGCCGCCACCGCTGAACTCCCCACTGCCCGAGGCGGCCCCACCGGCGCCGCCTGCGGCTCCCGGGCCGCGCGTCGTCGAGCCGCGCGAGCAGGTGGTGCGCCTCCCGGGTCGACCGGCCCAGCAGAACCCCGAGGTCCCCGTGCCAGGAGGGGTTCTCGCGGCACCCGCGCTACCCCCCGTGCCCGGAGCGGCTCTCGCGGCACCGGACATGCCCGCGGCGCCCGCCGCGCCTGACGTGCCGGCCGCACCACCTCCGCCGCCCGCGCCCGCCGTGCCGGAACACGGTGTGCCCACGCTCCCCGGTCCCGCGGTTCCCGGTGCCGAGATGCCGGCCACCGACTTCGCCCCGCTGGCTGCCCCGCTGGCTGCGCCGTTGGCGCCTGAGGCGGGGCACATCGCCTCGCCACAGACGCCCACGCTGCCGGGTCCGTCCAGCGAGCAGCCCGTCTTGGTCACCCCACCCGGTCCCGGTGTGCCTGAATGAGTCGGATCCGCCGCACCCCCCAACCAGCGAAGTCCACTGCTGGTCAACCGCATTCGGCCCGTGCTCGACGCACAAGGAAGCCGGCCACCGAGGGCGGCCTGCGCAGCGCGTCGTTCGTCTTCCGGCATCGGGTGGGTAACGCGGTCATTGCACTGCTGCTGTTGATCGCGGGTGCGCAACTCTTCAATCTGCAGGTGCCAAAGGCCGCCGGGCTGCGCGCCGAGGCTGCCGGTCAGCTCAAGGTGACCGACATCAACCCGGCGGTGCGCGGCAGCATCGTCGACCGCAATAACGACAAGTTGGCTTTCACCATCGAGGCCCGGGCACTCACCTTCCAGCCGGCCAAGATCCAGAAGCAGCTGGCCGACGCACACACAGCCGATCCCACTGCGCCCGAACCGGCCAAGCGCCTCGCCGCCATCGCGGCAGGAGTCTCGGGTCTGCTGAACAACAAGCCCGACACCAAGACTCTGCTCAAGAAGCTCACCGGCAAGGACTCGTTCGTCTACCTGGCGCGCTCCGTGGATCCGTCGATCACTGATGCGATCACCTCGAAGTACCCCGAGGTCGGCTCCGAGCGTCAGGACATCCGCCAGTACCCGGGTGGGTCGCTGGCCGCCAATATCGTCGGCGGCATTGACTGGGATGGCCACGGCCTGCTGGGTCTTGAGGACTCACTCGACGCCAAGCTCGCGGGCACCGATGGTTCGGTCACCTACGACCGTGGCTCCGACGGCGTCGTGATCCCGGGCAGCTACCGCAACCGGCATGACGCCGTCGACGGGTCGACGGTCCAGCTGACCATCGACGACGATATCCAGTTCTACGTCCAGCAACAGGTCGCGCAGGCCAAGAGCCTGTCCGGGGCAAAGAACGTGTCGGCGGTGGTGCTCGACTCGAAAACTGGTGAGGTCCTTGCCATGTCGAACGACAACACGTTCGACCCCAGTCAGGACATCGGTAGGCAGTCAGACCGCGAACTCGGCAACCTCTCGGTGTCCTCACCGTTCGAACCGGGCTCGGTGAACAAGATCATCACCGCCGCGTCTGCGATCGAGTTCGGGCTGACCAACCCCGACGAGATGCTGTCGGTACCCGGCTCGATCGATATGGGTGGCGTCACCGTGAAAGACGCCTGGGTGCACGGCGTGATGCCGTACACCACCACGGGCGTGTTCGGAAAGTCCTCCAACGTCGGAACGCTGATGCTCGCGCAGCGAGTCGGCGAGCAGCGCTACGCCGAGATGCTCGACAAGTTCGGGCTCGGCCAGCGCACCGGCGTGGGCCTGCCCGGTGAGAGCGCGGGTCTAGTGCCGCCCATCGATCAGTGGTCGGGCAGTTCGTTCGCCAACCTGCCTATCGGACAGGGGCTCTCGATGACCCTGCTGCAGATGACCGGCATGTACCAGGCGATCGCCAACGACGGTGTCCGCGTGCCCCCGCGCATCATCAAGTCCATAATCGCCGACGACGGTAGCCGCTCCGACGAGCCGCGGCCCGAGGGAGTGCGGGTGGTGTCACCCGAGACTGCGCGCACGGTGCGGCACATGCTGCGGGCCACGATCCAGCGCGATCCGCGCGGTGAACAGCAGGGCACCGGCTGGCAGGCCGCCGTCGAGGGGTATCAGATCGCAGGCAAGACCGGAACGGCCCAGCAGATCGACCCGGGCTGCGGCTGCTACTACCAGGACGTCTACTGGATCACGTTCGCCGGTATGGTGCCTGCCGATGACCCGAGGTATGTGGTCGGCGTGATGATGGACAACCCGCACCGCACGGCCGACGGACAGCCGGGAACAACGGCGGCGCCGTTGTTCCACAACATCGCCGCATGGCTGCTGCAGCGGGAGAACGTGCCGCTGTCGCCCGATCCCGGACCCCCGCTGGTCCTCCAGGGCTGAGCATGGACGGCCGACATCGTCGGGCCGGTACTGTGTCAACGCCATGAAGCTGCGTCCCTCGCACCCAGTCGGTGCCGATCTCGCGCACCTCGCGGAACATATCGCCGCCACACCCGCATTCGGGGCGGTCACCGCGGGTGTCACGGTCACCGGTGTCACGCTGCGCAGCCAGGACGCGATCCCCGGCGATCTGTTCGCCGCGCTGCCCGGGTCGTCCTCGCACGGCGCCGCCTTCGCTGCCGACGCCGTCGCACAGGGGGCATTGGCCGTGCTGACCGATCCCGACGGCGCCGCCCTGCTCGGTGCAGATCTGGGGGCCGCGGTTCTGGTGCACCCGACGCCGCGTGCGGTGCTCGGCGAGTTGGCCAGCACCGTCTACGGGAACCCCTCGGACCGTGTTCGCGTCATCGGCGTGACCGGCACGTCCGGCAAGACCACCACCACCTATCTGGTGGAGGCCGGGCTGCGGGCCGCCGGGCGGGTGGCCGGGCTGATCGGGACTGTCGGCATCCGTATCGACGGACGCGACGAGCCCAGCTCGCTCACCACACCCGAGGCGCCCGACCTTCAGGCGCTGCTCGCCGTCATGGCCGAGCGGGGCGTCGACACCGTTGTGATGGAGGTATCGAGCCACGCGCTGACCCTGGGCAGGGTGGACGCCGTGCACTTCGCCGTCGGCGGCTTCACCAATCTGTCCCGCGATCACCTGGACTTCCATCCGACGATGGCCGATTACCTGGACGCCAAGGCGCGTCTCTTCGAACCCGAGTCCGCGACACACGCCGACATCTCGGTGGTGTGCATCGATGACGATGCGGGCCAGAGCATCGCGGAGAGGGCGCACGACCCGGTGACGGTGAGCATCGAGGGCCGGGGTGACGGCTGGCAGGCGCAGGATGTGCGCGCGGCAGGCCAGGCCGGCCAGGACTTCGTGGCGCGCGACCCCGCCGGTGTGCACCATCCGCTGCGTGTCGCACTGCCGGGCCGCTACAACGTGGCGAACTGCCTGCTGGCCGCGGCGATGCTCGACGCCGTCGGCGTGTCCCCGGATCAGGCCGCACCCGGACTGCGGACGGCGCGAGTCCCGGGTCGCCTCGAACCCGTCGACAGGGGACAGGGATTCCTGGCCGTCGTCGACTACGCGCACAAGCCAGGAGCGTTGAACGCCGTGCTCGAGACGTTGCGTCGCGAGACTGAAGGCCGGGTGGCTGTGGTCTTCGGCGCGGGCGGCAACCGAGATCGGGGCAAGCGCGAACCCATGGGCAGGGTCGCGGCCGAACTGGCCGACCTCGTCGTGGTGACCGACGACAACCCTCGCGACGAGGATCCCGCCGAGATCCGTGCGTCCATCGTGGCCGCAGCACGGGCCGCCGGTACGTCTGCTGAGGTGGTCGAGGTGGGGGACAGGCGCTCGGCGATCGAACACGCGGTGCGCTGGGCCCGTGACGGCGATGTCGTGCTGGTGGCGGGCAAGGGACACGAGGCAGGCCAGACCGCGGGTGGGCAGACCCGGCCGTTTGACGACCGTGAGGAACTCGCGCTCGCCCTTGAGACACGGAGGGACCACGCGTGATCGACCTGACCCTGGCCCGCATCGCCGAGATCGTGGGCGGCGAGCTGTCCGACATCTCGCCGCAGGAGGCCGCCCTCACACGGGTGACGGGAACCGTCGAGTTCGACTCTCGCGCAGTGAGCGCCGGCGGACTGTTCCTGGCGCTGCCCGGCGCGAGATCGGACGGCCACGACTTCGCCGCAGGCGCGGTGGCCGCCGGCGCCGTCGCGGTGCTCGCTGCGCGGCCCGTCGGAGTACCCGCCATCGTCGTGAAGCCCGCACCGGCGGCATCGGGTCCTGCCGCGGGGGTGTTGGAGT
Source organism: Mycolicibacterium sp. YH-1 (assembly GCF_022557175.1). The sequence continues at coordinate 2,842,367 of NZ_CP092915.1, forward strand.
ACGACACCGATGGCTCCGGGGCCGCAGTACTCGCGGCACTGGCCAGACTGGCGGCCGCCGTCGCGGCCGAGCTCGTGGCAGGCGGTCTCACGATCATCGGCGTGACCGGGTCGTCGGGTAAGACATCCACCAAGGATCTGCTGGCCGCCGTACTGGACCCGCTGGGCGAGGTGATCGCACCACCTGGATCCTTCAACAACGAACTGGGCCACCCGTGGACGGTGCTGCGCGCCACCACCGACACCGACTACCTCATCCTCGAGATGTCGGCTCGCCACCCGGGCAATATCGCGGCGCTGGCTGCCATCGCACCGCCCGCGATCGCGGTGGTGCTCAACGTGGGCACGGCGCATCTCGGTGAGTTCGGCTCCCGCGAGGTCATCGCCGCGACGAAGGCCGAGTTGCCGCAGGCCGTCCCGGCCTCTGGTGTGGTGATCCTCAATGCCGATGACGCTGCTGTGGCCGCGATGGCGGACAAGACCGCGGCACGTGTGGTGCGGGTGGCGCGCGACGGCGCCCAGCGAGCCGATATCTGGGCGCAGGACGTCATGCTCGACGAACTCGCCCGCCCACGGTTCACGATGCACACCGCGTCGGGCGCGGTGGCCGTCGAACTCGCCGTGCACGGTGACCATCAGGTCTCAAACGCTTTGTGTGCCGCTGCCGTAGCCCTCGAGTGCGGCGCGAGCCTCGAGCAGGTGGCCACGTCACTTGCGGGTGCGGGTCCGGTGTCGCGGCACCGGATGCAGGTCAGCACGAGGGCCGACGGTGTGACGATCGTCAACGACGCCTACAACGCCAACCCCGACTCGATGCGGGCTGGTCTGAAGGCGCTGGCGTGGATGGCGAAGTCCGGGGGACCGGACGGGGCGCCGCGCAGAAGCTGGGCAGTTCTTGGCGAGATGGCCGAACTCGGCGACGACGCGATCACGGAGCATGACAACATCGGTCGACTGGCGGTGCGTTTAGATGTGTCACGACTCGTCGTGGTTGGAACTGGGAGGTCGATGAGCGCGATGCATCACGGAGCTGTCATGGAGGGATCGTGGGGCAGTGAATCCATGATGGTGCCCGACGCGGACGCGGCGCTGGCCCTGTTGCGGTCCGAGCTGCGCGATGACGACGTGGTGCTGGTGAAGGCATCCAACTCCGCGGGACTGTCGGCTCTGGCGGAGGCGCTCGCTGACGACCGGGGGATCGACACGGCATGAGACAGATACTCATCGCCGTCGGCATCGCGCTGGCGGTGTCGATACTCCTGACACCGGCACTGATCCGGGTGTTCACCCGACAGGGGTTCGGCCACGAGATCCGCGAGGACGGGCCGCCGAGCCACCAGAAGAAGCGTGGCACGCCCTCGATGGGTGGCGTCGCGATCCTGGCGGGCATCTGGGCCGGCTACCTCGGCACCCACCTGGTCGGCCTCGCGCTCGACGGTAAGGGGCCGTCGGCATCGGGTCTGCTGGTGCTGGGGCTGGCGACCGCTCTGGGCGCCGTCGGGTTCATCGACGACCTGATCAAGATCCGCCGGTCCCGCAACCTCGGGCTGAACAAGACCGCCAAGACCGTCGGTCAACTGGTGGCGGCGGTGCTGTTCGGCGTGCTGGCACTTCAATTCCGCAACGCCGACGGTTTGACGCCGGGCAGCCCCGAACTGTCCTATGTCCGCGAGATCGCCACGGTGACGCTGGCTCCTGCGGTGTTCGTCCTGTTCGTCGTCGTGCTGGTGAGTGCGTGGTCCAACGCGGTGAACTTCACCGACGGTCTCGACGGTCTTGCCGCGGGCGCGATGGCAATGGTCACGGCCGCCTATGTGCTCATCACGTTCTGGCAGTTCCGCAACGCGTGTGCGACGAGTCCGGGGCTGGGCTGTTACAACGTGCGCGACCCACTCGACCTCGCGCTGGTCGCCGCCGCGACCGCGGGTGCCTGTATCGGCTTCCTGTGGTGGAACGCCGCGCCGGCCAAGATCTTCATGGGGGACACCGGATCGTTGGCACTTGGCGGCATCATCGCCGGGTTGTCGGTGACCAGCCGGACCGAGACGTTGGCGATCGTGCTTGGCGCGTTGTTCGTCGCCGAGGTCACCTCGGTCGTGGTTCAGATCCTGGCGTTCCGGACCACCGGTCGCCGCGTGTTCCGAATGGCTCCGTTTCACCACCACTTCGAGTTGGTCGGGTGGGCCGAGACCACGGTCATCATCAGATTCTGGTTGCTGACAGCGATCGCCTGTGGATTGGGCGTCGCTCTCTTCTACAGCGAGTGGATATCCACCGTCGGAGCGTGACCCGGTCTGGCCGTGCTCTGAACGAGACCTTCACTTTGGGCGACACGCGCCGGATGTCCGGCCGATCCTGCGTGTGACGGGGGAGGATTTTGGGGTGCAGGGGACAGCTGAGTCTTGTGATGTTCTTGTGACTCATGTGATTGACGTGGCCGGGTAGGTGACGATGCCCGCATTGCTGTCCCGGTTACGACTGCGCATGCCGTTCGGCCGGCAACCCGAACCCGCCGCCGATGGCGCCGCCCCCGCCACCGCGCCCGTCGTCCCGCGCACCCGCGTCGGCGCCTGGCTGAGCCGCCCGATGACGTCATTCCACCTGATCATCGCCGTGGCCGCATTGCTCACCACACTCGGCCTGACCATGGTGCTGTCGGCATCTGGCGTGTACTCCTACGACTTTGACGGCAGCCCATGGGCAGTCTTCGGCAAACAGGTGCTGTGGACGCTCGTCGGGCTGGTCGCGTTCTACATCGCGCTCCGCATGCCGGTCAGCCTCATGCGGCGCCTCGCATTTCCCGGCTTCGCCCTGACGATCGTGCTGCTCGTCCTGGTGCTCATCCCCGGAATCGGCAAGATTGCCAACGGCTCCCGCGGCTGGTTCGTTTTCGGTGGGCTCTCGATGCAGCCATCGGAGCTGGCGAAGATCGCCTTCGCGATATGGGGAGCACATTTGCTGGCCTCGCGCCGCATGGAACGCGCATCACCGAAGGAGATGCTCTTCCCACTGGTTCCCGCCGCGGTCATCGCGCTGTTTCTCATCGTGTTGCAGCCCGACCTCGGCCAGACGGTGTCGCTGGGCATCATCCTGCTCGGCCTGCTCTGGTTCGCAGGTCTGCCGTTGCGGGTCTTTGTAAGCTCACTGGTGGCGGTCATGGTGTCGGCGGCGGTGCTGGCGATGTCGGCGGGCTACCGTTCGACTCGCGTGCAGTCGTGGCTGAACCCGGGCGCTGACGCGCAGGGGGCGGGCTACCAGGCCCGTCAGGCGCGCTACGCACTGGCCAACGGCGGTGTCTTCGGCGATGGCCTTGGACAGGGCACGGCCAAGTGGAACTACCTGCCGAACGCGCACAACGACTTCATCTTCGCGATCATCGGCGAGGAACTGGGGTTCGTCGGCGCGATGGGTCTGCTGTTGCTGTTCGGCGTGTTCACCTACACCGGTATGCGCATCGCGCGACGTTCCGCCGATCCATTCCTGCGCCTGCTGACCGCGACCACCACCTTGTGGATCCTCGGCCAGGTGTTCATCAACGTCGGCTACGTGGTTGGCCTGCTACCTGTTACCGGTCTGCAGCTGCCGCTGATCTCAGCCGGGGGAACATCAACGGCGACAACGCTCCTGATGATGGGCATCATCACCAACGCGGCGCGACACGAACCCGAGGCCGTGGCGGCGCTTCGTTCTGGCCGCGACGACCGGATGAACCGGCTATTGCGTCTGCCGTTGCCCGAGCCCTATGTGCCGACTCGGTTGGAGGCCGCCAAGGACCGGCTGCGTTCGCGACCGAAGAGCACCGCCGACGCGAAGACCGCGAAGACCGCGAAGACCGTCAAGACGGCGAAGACCGCCAAGAACAGCAAGAGGGCGGCGGCACCCAAGTCTCCGGGCAGGGCTCGAGCCAAGGCCGATCCGGCGCGCAAGCCGCAGCCGGGGCGCGACGAGCGCAGGCGTACCGGCCATGCGGCCGACCGGCGGGTGGGGGGCGCAGGGCATCATGGAGGCCGTCAGAGCCAACAGAGCCAACAGGGCCGGCGAGCTCGCTCACTGGAAGGCCAGCGTTACGGGTGAACGACCCCGCGATTTCCGTGGTCCTCGCCGGTGGAGGCACCGCGGGACACGTGGAGCCGGCGATGGCAGTCGCCGATGCCCTGGTAGCACTGCATCCCGGTATCCGAATAACGGCTCTGGGCACCGAGCGTGGTCTGGAGACCAGGCTGGTGCCCGAACGTGGCTACGACCTGCGGTTGATTCCGCCCGTGCCACTGCCTCGCAAGCTGACCGGTGAACTGCTGCGCCTGCCGTTGCGGGTGCGATCATCTGTGCGCCAGACCCGTGACGTCCTCGACGACGTGCAAGCCGACGTCGTGATCGGGTTCGGCGGGTACGTGGCGCTGCCGGCCTACCTGGCCGCCCGCGGCGGCGTGCTGCGACGGCGGCCCATTCCGGTCGTCGTGCACGAGGCCAACGCCGCCGCCGGGTGGGCCAACCGGGTGGGCGCACGCACGGCGCAACGCGTTCTGTCGGCGGTGCCCGACCCCGGCCTGCGACATGTCGAAGTGGTGGGAGTGCCGGTCCGTCAGGCCATCACGGATCTGGACCGCGGCGCGCTGCGGGCGCAGGCCCGCGCGCACTTCGGCTTCGACGCAGATGCCAGGGTGCTGTTCGTGTTCGGTGGGTCCCAGGGTGCGCAGTCGATCAACCGCGCGGTCGCCGGTGCCGCCGATGCCCTTGCCGCGGCCGGGATCTCGGTGCTGCACGCGCATGGGCCGAAGAACGTCCTTGACCTTCCCGAACCGCGGCCCGGTGATCCGCCATACGTCGCGGTGCCCTACCTGTCCCGGATGGATCTGGCCTACGCGGCCGCCGACCTGGCGGTCTGCCGGTCCGGCGCCATGACGGTGGCAGAGGTCAGCGCCGTCGGCCTTCCCGCCATCTACGTGCCGCTGCCGATCGGCAATGGCGAGCAGCGCCTGAATGCGTTACCCGTGGTCAATGCAGGGGGTGGGGTGCTGGTCGACGATGCCGACCTGACACCGTCATTCATCGCCGAGACCGTGGGAGGTCTGTTGTCCGATGAGCAGAGGTTGTCTGAGATGACGTCAGCGGCGGTGTCGGCCGGCCATCCCGATGCGGCACGGCGAGTGGCCGAGGTGGCACTTGCCGTGGCTGGCGAGCGTCGGAGTCGGATCCGATGAGCGCCCGTGACCTGCCCGCTGAGTTACAGCGTGTGCACATGATCGGCATCGGGGGTGCGGGCATGTCGGGCATTGCGCGCATCCTCTTGGACCGTGGCGGTCAGGTGTCGGGATCCGACGCCAAGGAGTCGCGCGGGCTGGTTGCGTTGCGCGCTCGGGGAGCGTTGATCCGAGTCGGCCACGACGCCTCGTCGCTCGACATGCTGCCGGGTGGGCCAACCGCCGTCGTCAGTACGCACGCCGCCATCCCGAAGACAAACCCCGAACTCGTTGAGGCGCACCGCCGGGGCATCCCGGTCGTGCTGCGGCCCGCGGTGCTCGCCAGCCTGATGGACGGCTACACCACGGTCATGGTGACCGGCACTCACGGCAAGACCACGACGACGTCCATGGTCATCGTCGCGTTGCAGCACAGCGGTTTCGACCCGTCGTTCGCCGTCGGTGGTGATCTCGGGGAGGCGGGCACCAACGCGCACCACGGCAGCGGCGACTGTTTCGTGGCCGAGGCCGACGAGAGTGACGGCTCGCTGCTCGAGTACACCCCCGACGTCGCCGTCGTGACCAATGTCGACGCAGATCACCTGGACCACTTCGGAAGCGTCGAGGCCTACAACGCGGTGTTCGACCAGTTCGTCGCGCGGCTGCGGCCCGGCGGGTCGCTGGTGGTGTGCACCGACGACGCTGGCGGCGCAGCGCTGGCCGCGCGGTCCCGTGAACTGGGCGTGCGAGTACTGGCCTACGGCAGTGATAGGGCCGATGACCCGAATCTCGAAGCGAAGCTGGTGATTTGGACTCAGCAGGGCACCGGTGGCGTCGCGGAGATCGAACTCGCAGGCGAGTCCGGCCCGCGCGGTATGCGGTTGGCGGTACCCGGCAGGCACATGGCGCTCAACGCTTTGGGCGCACTGTTGGCTGCCCGTGCAGCGGGCGCCGACGTTGCGGCCGTTCTCGATGGGCTCGCCGGTTTCGAGGGGGTGCGCCGCCGCTTCGAGGCGGTGGGCACCGCCGCGGGTGTGCGGGTCTTCGATGACTACGCGCATCACCCCACCGAGGTGCGCGCGACGCTGGAGGCGGTGCGGGCCGTCGCGGGCGACGGGCGCTCGCTCGTCGTGTTCCAGCCGCACCTGTACTCGCGGACACAGACCTTCGCCCGCGAGTTCGGCCACGCGCTCGATCTGGCCGACGAGGTCTTCGTTCTCGATGTGTACGCCGCGCGAGAGCAGCCCCTGGCCGGCGTGAGCGGTGCGAGTGTCGCCGAGCACACCACGGTGAACACGCACTACGTGCCCGACTTCTCCGCGGTCGCCACTCGCGTCGCGGCCGCGGCCCGACCCGGTGACGTCGTCGTGACGATGGGGGCCGGTGACGTGACGCTGCTCGGACAGGAGATCCTGGTGGCGCTCGACGCACGGGCTCGGAATCCATGACCGAGCCACGGGATCCCGCGGAGGCCGACGACCTACTGGAACCAGGCGGCGTACTGGAGTCAGACGATGTCGTGGAATCAGAGGTACCGGGATCGACTGACGCCGAACCGGATCCGGACGACACCGCCGAGGCCCCGGAACCCGCAGCTGACACGCCCGAGGATCCCGCCGCTGGCCCCGGCGGTGCAGCCGAGGAACCCGAACCGGAACCGGACCACGAGGGCCCGCGTCGACGGGCACGACGGGAGCGGGAGGAGCGGCGTGCCGCACAGGCGCGGGCGACGGCCATTGAGGAAGCCCGGCGGGAGGCCAAGCGCAAGGTCGACGGCCGCACCGTCGCGGAGCCGAAACGCCCTGCCCGCGGCCTGATCCGGGGCTTGAAGGCGCTGCTGTGGTCCGCACTGATCAGCGTGCTGGCGGTGAGCCTTGGTCTGCTGCTGTACTTCACGCCGATCATGGCGGCGCGGTCCACGGTGATCACCGGTCTGGTGACGATCAGCCAGGAGGAGGTCGAGCAGGCCGCCGCCGTCGCGCCCGACACACCGCTGCTGCAGATCGACACGGATGCGGTCGCCGAACGGGTCGCGACGATCCGGCGGGTGGCCAGCGCCAGGGTGCAGCGCGAGTACCCGTCCACATTGCGCATCACCATCGTCGAACGCGTCCCCGTCGTGGTCAAGGACTATCCCGACGGTCCGCATCTGTTCGACAGGGACGGTGTCGACTTCGCCACGGCGACACCGCCGCTGGGCCTGGCCTATCTCGATGCCGACAATCCCGGCCCCAGCGATCCGCCGACGAGGGCGGCGCTGGAGGTCCTGCTCGCACTGCGGCCTGAGGTGGCTGGACAGGTGAGTCGCGTCGCCGCTCCGTCGGTCGCGTCGATAACGCTGACGCTGTTCGATGGCCGAGAGGTCATCTGGGGCACCACGGATCGCACGGAGGAGAAGGCGCTCAAACTCGGCGCGCTCCTGACTCAGCCGGGTCAGACCTACGACGTCTCCAGCCCGGACCTGCCGACGGTCAGGTGACGCCGTACACGCGTCTGAGGCGAAAATGCTCGAAAACCTTCGGCGCGCCTGCGCAGATGTACTCCGAACTCGCCCTACCGTTCTGTTTGCGCGGAACTACTTGACATAACTCTAAGCCTATGGTTCAGGTTGAGGGTTTTGATCGAGGGTTCCGGCACCACGAAAGGCAACCCAGGGAGGAACGGGACCCATGACGCCCCCGCACAACTATCTCGCCGTCATCAAGGTCGTCGGCATCGGTGGCGGCGGCGTGAATGCCGTCAACCGGATGATCGAACAGGGTCTGAAGGGCGTTGAGTTCATCGCCATCAACACAGACGCGCAGGCGCTGTTGATGAGTGATGCCGACGTCAAGCTCGATGTCGGGCGCGACTCCACCCGAGGTCTGGGTGCAGGCGCCGACCCGGAGGTCGGGCGCAAGGCCGCAGACGACGCCAAGGACGACATCGAGGAACTGCTCCGCGGTGCCGACATGGTGTTCGTCACCGCAGGCGAGGGTGGTGGCACCGGAACGGGTGGCGCGCCCGTCGTCGCGACCATCGCGCGCAAGCTCGGTGCGCTCACCGTCGGCGTGGTCACTCGGCCGTTCTCCTTTGAGGGCAAGCGGCGGAGTAATCAGGCCGAGGCCGGTATCACCGCGCTCCGCGAGAGCTGCGACACGCTGATCGTCATCCCCAACGACCGTCTGCTCCAGATGGGCGACGCGGCAGTGTCCTTGATGGACGCGTTCCGCAGCGCTGACGAGGTGCTGCTCAACGGTGTTCAGGGCATCACCGACCTGATCACCACGCCCGGACTGATCAACGTCGACTTCGCCGACGTCAAGGGTGTGATGAGCGGCGCGGGCACCGCGCTGATGGGCATCGGTTCGGCGCGAGGCGACGGTCGGGCGCTCAAGGCCGCGGAGATCGCGATCAACTCGCCGCTGCTCGAGGCCTCGATGGAGGGCGCACAGGGTGTGCTGCTGTCGGTCGCCGGTGGCAGCGATCTCGGACTGTTCGAGATCAATGAAGCGGCATCGCTTGTGCAGGACGCCGCCCACCAAGACGCGAACATCATCTTCGGCACGGTCATCGACGACTCGTTGGGCGACGAGGTCCGGGTCACAGTGATCGCGGCCGGGTTCGAGGCCAGCGGACCGAACCGCAACCCGGTTGTCGGTGGTACGGGGCAGGGCATTGTGCCCGGCCGCGCGGGCAAGGTCACCTCACCGTTCGTCGAATCCGCCGATCCGGCGAGTGTGCCGCTGCACACCAACGGCGCCACGGTGAGCATCGGCGGCGGTGGCGATGACGACGACGATGTCGACGTCCCGCCCTTCATGCGGCACTGAGAGCTGGCAGCGTCGCTACGCGAATACTTGGAACCGTGACCGTACGCATTCGTCGGGTAACCACGACCCGCGCGGGCGGGGTCTCGGTGGCCCCATTCGCATCCTTCAATCTCGGTGATCACGTCGGCGACGATCCCGCGGCCGTGGCCGCCAATCGACTTCGGCTGGCGAAGGCCACCGGGCTCGGTCCTGATCGCGTGGTGTGGATGAACCAGGTGCACTCCGACCGTGTCGTCGTCGTGGACGGTCCCGGTGCGGTCGACGGCGACGCCGACGGTTTGGTGACCACCACTCGGGGTCTGGCATTGGCCGTCGTGACCGCCGACTGTGTTCCGCTGCTGTTGTCCGATGCTCGCGCCGGCGTCATCGCCGCCGTGCACGCGGGCCGGGTCGGCGCGCAGAACGGCGTGGTGCTTCGCGCCGTCGAGACGATGGTCGACAGGGGAGCGCACGCCGAGGACATCTCGGTGCTGCTCGGGCCCGCGGTCAGCGGGACCAACTATGAGGTGCCCGAGGCCATGGCAGCTGAGGTCGAGGCTGCGTTGCCGGGCAGTCGCACCGTCACCGGTCGCGGCACCCCTGGCCTGGATCTGCGGGCCGGGATCGCAAGACAGCTCACGGGTTTGGGTATCTCGGCGATATCGGTTGATCCGCGGTGCACGGTCGACGACCCGAACCTGTTCAGTCATCGGCGCGATGCGCCCACCGGCCGACTGGCGTCGTTGGTGTGGATGGAATGACGGTGCACGAGGAATGACATCACCACGCGAAGCCGAACTCGGTGCGGCGTTGACCGGGCTGCGGACCAGATTGCGCGATGCGGCGGATGCCGCCGGACGTGACGTGAATGACATTGAATTGCTGCCTGTGACGAAATTCTTTCCGGCAGCCGATGTCATTTTCCTTCGGCGTCTTGGATGCGACGCATTCGGCGAATCCCGAGAGCAGGAAGCGTCGAATAAGGCCGCCGAAGTCGCGACCCAATTGGGTGGCGAATTGACCGAGCGCCCGATTCGCTGGCACATGGTCGGCCGCATACAGCGCAACAAGGCGAAGGCGGTCGCAGGCTGGGCCCACACCGCGCACTCGGTCGACAGCATTGCCTTGCTCCGTGCGCTGGGTCGCGCGTCGGTCGAGGCGTTGGCCGACGGGCGGCGCGAGGAAGCGCTGCGGGTGTACGTCCAATTGAGCCTCGACGGAGATGTTCAACGGGGCGGCGTTGACGCCCGAAACCGTGACGAGGTCGACGAGGTGTGCGCCGTCGCCGACTCGACCGACGGTCTGACGTTCGTCGGATTGATGGCCATTCCACCGCTGGATTCCGACGCCGATGAGGAGTTCGGGCGTTTGGCTGCCGAGCGGGAGCGGGTACAGACCAGCTACCAGCAACGGCTCGGTCTGTCGGCGGGTATGTCAGGCGACCTCGAGACGGCGGTCAAACACGGGTCCACGTGTGTGCGTGTCGGAACCTCGCTTATGGGGCAACGGCCGCTAACGTCACCCTGAGTAGTCACTCCAGTCACATCTTCATCACAGACAACACAAACCACAGTCTCCAGAAGGGTTCTGAGATGAGCACACTTCACAAGGTCAAGGCCTACTTCGGTATGGCGCCCATGGACGACTATGACGACGAGTACTACGAGGACGACGAGCGTTCGTCGCGCGGGGCATACCCGCGCCGGCCGCGCGACGAGCGCTTCGAAGACGACTCGTACGGTCGTATGGACGCTAGGGGTTATGACGACCGTATGGGCGGACGCGAGTTCGAGCGAGAGTTCGGCCGCGACATGGAGCCCGCGCCAGCTGGCTACCGCGGCGGCTACGGCGAAGACGAGTCGTTCCGCGGCCGTCGCGAGTTCGAGCGGCCCCGCTTCAACACGCTGCGCGGTGCCACCCGTGGAGCGGTCGCCATGGAGCCGCGCCGGATGGCCGAACTGTTCGAGGCGGGCAGCCCGCTGGCCAAGATCACCACGTTGCGTCCGAAGGATTACAGCGAGGCCCGCACCATTGGCGAGCGCTTCCGTGACGGCACTCCGGTGATCATGGATCTGGTGTCGATGGACAACGCCGACGCCAAGCGGCTCGTCGACTTTGCCGCCGGGCTGGCATTCGCCCTGCGGGGATCTTTCGACAAGGTCGCCACCAAGGTGTTTCTGCTGTCGCCATCGGGCACCGACGTCAGCGCTGAGGAGCGCAAGCGGATCGCCGAGGCCGGCTTCTACGCCTATCAGTAGGTCGATGCTGGCCGGGTAGGCTGACGGCAATCCCTTCGTCTACCCGTATTCCGTGTGGCCCTGCGGTCACGCATTCTCATGAGTGAGGTCGCCCAGTTGGCGCTGTTCTTCGAGATTCTGGGCTTCGCGCTGTTTCTCTTCTGGTTGTTGCTCATCGCTCGAGTCGTGGTCGAGTTCATCCGGTCCTTCAGTAGGGACTGGCAGCCGACGGGCTTCACGGTCGTTGTCCTCGAGATCATCCTGTCGTTGACCGACCCGCCGGTGAAATTGCTGCGTCGACTGATTCCGCAGCTCACGATAGGTGCGGTGCGATTCGACCTGTCGATCATGGTGCTGTTGCTGTTGGCGTTCATCGGCATGCAGATGGCCTTCGGCGCTGCGGCCTGACGCAGCAGGGTCGCGCTTTGCCGGGAGCGGCTAGGCGATCGCTCAAGATTGAATTTCATTCTTAATTCGCGACCTCTCCTGCAACCCCAGGGTCGCCTGTGACAGGATGGACTCCAGTTACTCCTAACAATGGCTCGACACTTGCGACCGGTTGACGGTCCAGACTCCAAGGGGGCAGACAATGCCGCTCACACCCGCCGACGTTCATAATGTCGCGTTCAGCAAGCCACCGATCGGCAAACGTGGCTACAACGAGGACGAAGTCGATGCATTCCTCGATCTCGTTGAGAACGAACTCAGCCGGCTGATTGAGGAGAACGCCGATCTTCGCCAGCGAGTCAGCGAACTGGATCAGGAGGTGGCGGCTGCGCGCGCAGGCGGTGGCGTGCAGGCCACGCAGACGATCCCGTCCTACCAGCAGCCCGAACCCGAGCCTGAGCCGGAGCCGGTCGCGCCCGCACAGCCTGCCTTCGTGGCACCCGCGCCGGTCAGCGAGGAGTCGCACATCAAGGCGGCCAAGATCCTCGGCCTGGCACAGGACACCGCGGACCGCTTGACCGGAACGGCCAAGGCCGAGTCGGACAAGATGCTGTCGGACGCCCGCGCGCAGGCCGACGCCATGGTCACCGAGGCCCGGCAGACCGCCGAGACCACCGTCTCCGAGGCGAAGCAGCGTGCGGACGCGATGCTGCTCGACGCGCAGACGCGGTCGGAGGCCCAACTCCGGCAGGCACAGGAGAAGGCCGACGCCCTTCAGGCGGACGCCGAGCGCAAGCACTCCGAGATCATGGGCACCATCAACCAGCAGCGGACGGTCCTCGAGGGTCGTCTCGAGCAGTTGCGGACATTCGAGCGCGAATACCGCACCCGGCTCAAGACCTACCTCGAGTCGCAGCTCGAGGAGCTGGGTCAGCGTGGCTCGGCGGCACCGGTCGACTCGACCGCCAACAATGACGGTGGCTTCAACCAGTTCAACCGGGGCAACAACTAACCGATCGGTTCACCTGTGCTAATCATCGCGCTAGTCCTTGCCGTTATCGGTCTGGCCTCCCTCGTCACCGCGGTCGTCACCAGCAACGAGGTGATCGCGTGGGTGTGCATCGCCGCCAGCGTGATCGGCGTGCTGCTGCTGATCGTCGATGCCCTTCGCGAGCGCTCGAGGGGCGCCGGCGGCTCGGACTCCGATGACGCAGACGAGCAGACGGCCGCCTTGGCGGCGTCCGAGCCGGCAGAGGACTACCCGGACGAGGAGACCTCGCAGTTTCCGGTGACCACCGACGACGCGACGTACCCGGATGACACGGCCTACCCGGATGACACGGCCTACCCGAACGAAGCAGTCGGTTCCGACGAGACCGAGGTCTTCGAGACCTCAGGTGCGTCTGCGGAGGCGGATACCACCGCGGTCGCCGTCGACGATGACCTGCCGGCGGACGAGCAGTCCGACGTGGAGAACTCCACCAAGCGCGATTAGCGCACGTCGCTCGTCGGACGCTCCAGTGCGTCTCTGACCTCGTCGTCGGAGACCTGGTGGAAGTCGTCGTAGACCTGCCCGACGGCGTCGAATGAGGCGGGAGACGTCGCGCAGAACACGTCGTCGACCTCGGCGGCGAGTTCACGGCACACCGAATGAGGTGCCACCGGCACCGCGACCACGATGCCCGCCGGCCCTGCCGAGCGGATCGCACGCACCGCCACCTTCATACTCGCGCCGGTGGCGATCCCGTCATCGACCACGATCACCATCTTGCCGGGCAGACTCCGCTGGCCCCGATCGCCCCGGTAGGCCGACTCCCGTCGATGCAACTCCTGAGTCTCCCGGTCGATGATGTCCTCCAGCTCGGCCGCAGAGATCCGCAGACGGCGTATCACGTCGTCATTGAGAACTACCTCGCCGCCGCTGGCGATGGCACCCATCGCGAGTTCGGCCCAATTGGGAACGCCCAGCTTGCGCACCAGAAAGACGTCGAGTGGGGCATGCAGGTCGGCCGCGACCTCCCATCCGACAGGAACCCCGCCGCGCGCGAGCCCCAGCACCACCACGTCATCGCGGCCGCGATAGGCCGTGAGAAGTGCGGCCAGCGCCCGGCCGGCTTCCCCGCGGTCCCGGAACGTTCTCCGGGTGGCTGACATCGGAATACCAGAAGCTTAGGCCCGCGCCCAGCGCTAGGTTGGGTTGCTCGGCAATCCGAACTGGCCGCGGCGACGAATCGAGAGATGTGGGAATCGAGTACGACAGCATCGTCGATCATCCGCGCGACGACGTGTTCGCGTGGCACACGCGACCCGGCGCGATGCGGCGTCTGGTCCCGCCCTGGCAGCCGATGCGGGTGGTCAGTGAAACCGACTCGCTGGCCGACGGACGCGCGGTTCTCGCTCTGCCCGGCGGATTGCGGTGGGTGGCCCAGCACGAGCCCGCTGAGTTCGACCCGCCACGGCGGTTCGTTGACGTGCTCACCTCGTCGGGTGTGCGGTCGCTACCGCCACGGGTGATCGGTCGATGGCGGCACACGCATGACTTCACCGACGGTCCCGCCGCCGGCACCACCCGGGTGCACGACACCGTCGACACCACGGTGCCGGGTGCGGCCCTGCGCTCGACCTTCGTCTATCGCCATCGTCAGTTGGCCGATGATCTGGCCGCGCACCGTGACGCCGCCGCGATGGGTACCGGTCCGCTGACTGTCGCGATGACGGGGGCCACGGGTCTGGTCGGCACCGCTCTGTCGGCACTGTTGAGCACCGGCGGCCACCGGGTCATCCGGCTGGTGCGTCACGACCCGACCGGTGCCGGAGAGCGACGCTGGGATCCGCGCTCGCCCACACCGGATCTGCTGGCCGGGGTGGACGCCGTTGTGCACCTGGCGGGCGAGTCGATCGCGGGACGGTTCACCGCGGCGCACCGAGCGGCGATCCGCGACAGCCGCGTTGACCCGACCCGCAGGCTGGCGCAGTGCGCGGCCCGCACACCCGACGGCCCGCGGGTCTTCGTGAGCGCCTCAGCCATCGGCTATTACGGCTTCGACCGCGGTGACGAGCCGCTGACCGAGGATGGCTCGCGCGGCCAGGGATTCCTCGCCGATGTGGTCGCTGACTGGGAGGAGGCGACCGCCCCGGCCTCCGCCGCTGGTCTGCGCGTCGTCACCGTCCGGACCGGGATCGTGCAGGCTGCCGACGGCGGCACGCTTAAGCTCTTGCGCCCCCTGTTCGCGGCCGGTCTCGGTGGGCGACTGGGCAGCGGTCGGCAGTGGACGTCCTGGATCGGGCTGGACGACCTGCTCGACGTGTACTACCGCGCCGTGTACGACGAGCGGCTCGTCGGGCCGGTCAACGCCGTGTCGCCGAACCCGGTGCGCAACACCGAGTACACCAAGGCGCTGGCCGGGGTGATGCACCGGCCTGCGCTGATCCCGGTCCCAGCCCTCGGGCCGCGGCTACTGCTTGGCGCGCAGGGCGCCCGCGAACTCGCCGAGGCCAGTCAGCGCGTGATCCCTGACAAGCTCGCGGCGCTGGGCCATCGGTTCCGTCAGCCCGAGGTCAGCGACGCGCTGGCTCATCAGCTGGGGCAGGGCTGAGCGACGATCCTCTCGGAGAATGCGCGCACCAGGCGTCGGATACGGGGTGCCACGTCGGGCCGCAGGTCGCGGGTGGCTTCGCGTAGCCGATCCGCGGTAAGCCCGAGGGACTCGACGTCGCCGTCACGATCGACGTCGAGCCACAGGTCGAGCAGCGCCTCGTCGAGTTCGGGATGGAACTGCAGGGCAAGTGCCCGCCCGAGGACGAACGCCTGCGACGAGTTCGCGGTCCTGGCGATCTCGGTCGCACCGGGCGGCACCGTCCACCGGTCGAAGTGCCACTGGAACCACTGACCGGCGGGAATCAGCTCGTCATCGTCGGTCTGCACGTCGTACCAGCCGATCTCGGGGACATCGGACCGTGCCACGGAGCCACCGAACGCCTGCGCGAGCAGCTGTCCGCCGAAGCAGACGCCCAGCGTGGCGACGCCCGCCGTGGCCGCATCGCGCAGCATCGCCATCTCCGCGCCGACCCACCCGCGGCGCAGCGTCTCGTCATAGACCGGCCACCGCGCACCGAGGGGGACGATGACGTCGTAGTTGCGGGGGTCGGGAAATGTGACCTCGACGTCGGGGGAGTCGACCCGATCGCTCGGGACGACATCGAATGTGGCTATCTCATAACCGCATTCGTCGAACGCCTCGCCCAGCATCGCCTCGGTGGCCAGGTGTTCGTTGCGAATGAAGAGAACGGTGCGGGTCATGGTGACCAATTGTTCCGTATGCGCCTCACCGGGGTGGGGTCGGTGGGGCGTCATCGGGCGCGAGTTCGGCGCCGACCCTGCGGA
This sequence comes from Mycolicibacterium sp. YH-1, assembly GCF_022557175.1. The sequence continues at coordinate 2,858,345 of NZ_CP092915.1, forward strand.
ACAGCGTGTCGGCGGCGTTGACGTAGTTGCCCTGTTCGTCGAAAGCCTCGGGCAGATACGTCACGGCGATGGCGATGGCGATCTTCTTCGACGGGAGGTAGGCCATGACCCCGGCCTCGCCCGAGAACAATGGATTCTGCAGCAGCCAGTCGCCAGATGTCACGATGCCCATACCGTAGGTGTAGAAATCGGTCATCGGACCACACGTCGCGCAGCCTGGTTGTGCATGCGTCTTGCCAAGCAGGTCGCGCGACACCATCAGCTCATGGGACTTCTTCGACAGCAGTTTGCCGGACCCGATGCCCGCCGCACTGGCCTCCATATCGTAGATATTCGTGGTCTGGATCGCGCCGTCCGTGATGGTCCATGAGGGGTTCCAGAAGGTGGACTCCTCGTAGAACGGTGTGCCGCTGGGGATCTGAAGCGTCTCGCGACGTTCGCTGGTGTAGGCGTGCAGGGCGGGCGCGGGGATCTCCGGTGTGAAGGAGTTCGCGGTGTTGGTCAGCCCGAGCGGCTCGAGTACCTCGTCGTCGAGCAGCTTGGGCATCTGCTCGCCAGTCGCCTTCTCCAACGCCCTGCCGAGCAGGACGTAGTTGGTGTGTGCGTAGTTCCAGTTGGTTCCGGGCTCATACAGCAGCGGTTTGGACGTCGCGAACCCGAGCAGCTGCTCGGGTTCCCACTGGCGGAACGGATCCTGGTACGACGCGTCGATGAACTCGGTGTTGCCGATGACGTAGTCGTGGTAGCCGGATGTCATCTGCGCGAGCTGGCCCAGCGTCACCTGATCGGAGTGCGGGACGTCCGGCAGCCACGTGGAGAGCTTGTCGTCGAGGCTGACCTTGCCCTGATCGACCAGTCGCAGCAGCAGCGTCGACACATAGGAGATGGCAACGGCACCGTTGCGGAAGTGCATGGCCGGAGTGGCGGGCACGCCGGTCATCGACTCACCGGAGGCGCGGGTGAGCACCTCGCGGCCGTTCTCGGTCACCCGAATGATCACGGCCTTGAGGTGCTCCTGCTTCATGACGTCATCGACGATGCGCATCACCGCGTCGGACCGCGACGTGTCGGCGCTGGGCGTGGGCGATTCCGAGCGATTCGCGGCGGGTGCACAGGACGCGATGAGTGCGACAGTGCTGAGCGCAGCGAGCAGGCGGGTGAGCATGCCCGGATCATGTCACGGTTTGATCTTGAGGCGATGCGCTGATGCGGCGTGCGTTTGGTGGCCATCTGAGCGGGGCATGACTGTGGCTGATGGCCGCGGTGAGGGGGAGGTGCCTTGGATACGACCGACTGGTTCCTGACCTCAGCCGAACGGGGTAACCCGCACACCGATATCGCCGCATGGTGTGAGGGCAATCTGATTGAACCGCTGGTGCACGGCGCGGCCTACTTCGACGCGCTCGCCGCCGAGATTGCGGCGTGTGGTCCCGGCGACCACGTGTTCTTCACCGACTGGCGCGGCGATCCCGACGAGAATCTGCGCGAGAGCGGCCCGACGGTCGCCGAATCTCTTTGCGCGGCAGCCGAACGCGGCGCCATCGTCAAGGGGCTGATGTGGCGTTCGCATCTCGACAAACTGCAGTACAGCGAGGAGGAGAACCGCCACCTCGGGGAGGATGTCGAGCGCGCGGGCGGTGAGGTGCTGCTCGATCAGCGGGTCAGATTCGGCGGATCGCATCATCAGAAGCTGGTGGTGATCCGGCATCCGGCGGCTCCCGAGCGTGACGTCGCGTTTGCGGGCGGCATCGATCTGTGCCACTCCCGCCGGGACGACGAGCGCCATCTCGGAGACCCGCAGGCAGTGCGGATGTCACCGCGGTACGGGGATCACCCGCCATGGCATGACATCCAACTGCGGCTCAGAGGGCCGATCGTCGACGCCCTCGACGCCACGTTCCGCGAGCGCTGGAGTGACCCCGCTCCGTTGGACGTGCTGTCGCCCGTCGCCTGGGTGAGGGACAAGTTCAGCGGCGCGGACATGCACCCGGATCCGCTGCCCGACCGGCCGTCGGTGCCGCCGGTCTGCGGACCGCACGCGGTGCAGCCCTTGCGGACCTATCCTGACGCCCACTTCGCGTACTCCTTCGCACCGAACGGTGAGCGCAGCATCGCCCGTGGTTACACAAAGGCGGTCAAGCGCGCGAAACGGCTGATCTACCTGGAGGACCAGTATCTGTGGTCCAGACAGGTCGCCCACATGTTCGCGGAGGCGCTACGGGACAACCCGCAGCTGCACCTGGTGGCGGTGGTGCCACGCTTTCCGGACGTCGACGGGCGGTTCGCCTTGCCGCCCAACCAGATTGGTCGCCACAAGGCCGTCGAGGCGTGCCGTCGGGTCAGCGCCGACCGGGTACACGTCTTCGACGTCGAGAACCACGTCGGAACTCCGGTGTACGTGCACGCGAAGGCATGCGTCGTCGACGATGTGTGGGCCTGTGTCGGCAGTGACAACTTCAATCGGCGGTCGTGGAGCCATGACAGTGAGCTGTCCTGTGCCGTGCTCGACGACACCCGAGACGAGCGGTCGCCGAGGGATCCGTCGGGACGCGGTGACGGTGCGCGGGTGTTCGCGCGTGACCTGCGATTGCGCCTCCTCCGTGAGCACCTGGACCGCGCGGCGGACGGCAGCGATGACGACGGGTTGGTCGATCCTGACACGGTGGTGCAGGTGCTCGATGAGACCGCGCGGGCGCTCGACGAATGGCACGCGGGTGGCCGTGTGGGCCCGCGACCGCCCGGGCGTCTGCGTGTGCACCAGCCGGAGAGGCTGGGCGTGCTCACGCGACTGTGGGCCGGACCCGCGTACCGCATGATCTACGACCCCGATGGACGGTCGTATCGCGATCGGATCAAGGGCGTGTGGTGAAAGCTCAACTGTCACTTGCGTTTCACTGCCTCTCATTCGGGTGCTGATTCTCAGAGTTCTCTTCGGAACACCGCCGTCAAGTCCTTAGAGTTCGCACATATGTTCGAATCGTGGGTGGGGGTTCGGTTCGCGAGGTGGTTGCCGCGATACGTGCGGCCCACGACGATCTGGCCGCACTGCCCATCGACGCGCTCACCGGGCCCGAACTGCTGGAGGTACTCGACGATCTCGAGACCCTGGCCTGCCAGCTGCCCACCCAGAGCCACCGGCTGCTGGCCCACCTGCAGACCGAGACCACGCCCCAGGCGATGGGCGCGAAGTCCTGGCGCGACGTGCTCGCGATCCGGTGGCGCATCTCCACCCGCGAGGCCAAACGCCGACTCGATGAAGCGGCCGTACTGGGCCCACGTCGCACGGTGACCGGGGCGCCGCTGGATCCGGTGCTGCCCGCCACCGCCCTGGCGGGCGCGCACGGATCGATCACCAGCGAACACGTGCAGGTGATCCGCGACGCGATGGCCGCCATCCCACCCACGGTCGACCCCCTCACGCGCGGCCAAATCGAGGTCGACCTGGTCCGCACCGCCACCGGAGTCGGACCCAAACAACTCAAGGACAATGCCGAGCGCACCATCTTCCTGCTCGACCAGGACGGCCCCGAACCCGACGACACCGAACGCACCCGGCGCCGCGGGCTGTCGGTCGGCCCCCAGCAGTCCGACGGAATGACCGCGATCAGAGGCAACCTCACCCCTGAGGCGTGGGCGATCTACGAGGCGATCTTCGCGAAGTGGGCCGGCCCCGGGATGTGCAATCCCGACGACGACCTTCCGTGTATCGCCGGCACCCCGTCACAGGAGCAGATCGACAGCGATCACCGCAGCCTGGCCCAGCGCCAGCACGACGCGCTGATCGCGGTCGGGCGCAATGTGCTCGAAAGCGGTGTGCTGGGCCAGCACAACGGCCTGCCCACCTCGATCATCATCCGCACCACCCTGCAAGACCTCGAGAGCCGCGCGGGGGTCGGTATCACCGGTGGGGACACCGTGATGCCGATCCGCGACGTGATCCGCCTCGGTGCGCACGCTCACCACAATCTGGCGGTGTTCGACGGGGTCACCGGCTCGGCACTTGACCTGTTCCGCACCCGCCGGGTCGCCTCCCCGGCGCAGCGGATCATGCTGATTGCCCGCGACGGGGGCTGCACCAAACCCGGCTGCCCGGTACCGGCCTACGGCACCCAGGTCCATCACGCGGCCCGCGACTGGGCCGATAACGGCCAGACCAACGTCGACGAGCTCGGCCTGGCCTGCGGGCCCGACAATCGCATGGTCGGCCCCGACGGCTGGAGCACCCGCATCAACGCATGCAACGACGTCGAATGGATCCCACCGCAACACCTCGACACCGGCCAAGCCCGCATCAACGACTACCACCGCCCCGAACGCCTCCACCCGCCCGCCGACAACGACAACGACGAACCGGCGGACAACACCGCCGAAGACACTGGCGCACAATCCAGCTCCGACCCACCCCAACCCGACGCGGCGTAGCCGTAACCGGTCCGCGGGTCACAGGCCGACGAGGCGCCCGCCGCAATCAGGACGTGCGGTAGCGGCGCTCGGGCCGGCCCACGCCGTACTGCAGACGTAGCTCCAGCGCACCCACGCCGAGGTAGTGCTCGAGGTAGCGGCGCGCGCTGACACGCGAGATCCCCACCAGCTCGGCGCATTCGGCTGCGGACACCTCACCGGCCGACCTGACGGCCTCGAGCACCAGCTGGCCCGTCTCGGTGCCCAGGCCCTTGGGCAGCGACTCACCGCCGCGCGCGGGCGCCGAGCCACCGAAGAGCGAGTCGATCAGGGATTGATCGACGCCTGCAGCTGACCGCAACGCGTCGTCGCGGGCAGCGAACGCCTCGAGTTTCGCCTTGAACTGGTCGAATTCGAACGGCTTGATCAGATAGTCGGCGGCGCCGCCGTCCAGTGCGCCGGACACGGTGTCGAGTTCCCTGGCCGCGGTTATCATGATCACCCCGACACGGTCGCCGCGAGAACGCAAGCGTTGCAACACCTCCAGTCCCGTCATATCGGGCAGATGGACGTCGAGCAGGATCAGATCGAGGCTGGACTCCGCGGCATGGGTGAGAGCCTCGGTGCCGGTGCGGGCGACAGCGGAGGCATGAAATCCGTCGACCCGGTCCACGAAACGGCGGTGGATCTCGGCGACCATGAAGTCGTCATCGACCACGAGGACCTCACGCATTGCCGCTACTCCCATCGGGACGGTCCAGTGGCAATCGCACGTCGAAGACTGCGCCGCCGTGTGGTCCGTCCGACACATCGACCGTGCCGCCCAGTTGTGCGCTGACAAGGCGGACCAGCGCGAGCCCGATGCCTCTGCCACCGGGCACATCGGGTTTGGAGGTGACGCCGCGGGCGAATATGGCCTCGCGTAGGTGCTCGGGCACACCGGGTCCGGAGTCGGCGACCGAGATGGTCAGTTCGCCTGCGTCGTCGAGGGCGACGGTGACCACTGCGCGCTCTGATCCCTCCGACACGTCAACCGCGTTGTCGATCAGATTCCCTAGGACCGTGATGACGTCGGTCGCCAGAGCGGGATCCAGTGCGGTGAGGTGGCTGTCATCGTCGAGCACGAGGGCGACTCCACTCTCTGCCGCCAGTGAGGACTTGGCGATCAACAGCGCTGCCACCGCGGGGTCGGCGACGTGGCGTGTCACGGCGTCACTGATCTCGGCACGGCGCCGGGTCAGCGTTCCGACCAGATCGCGCACAGCGTCGTACTCGCCGAGTTGAACGAGCCCCGAGATGGTGTGCAACTGGTTGGCGAATTCGTGGGTCTGCGCGCGAAGGGTGTCGGTAACGCTCTTGTGTGATGACAGCTGGGCCTGCATCGAGGCCAACTCGGTGCTGTCGCGCATCGTTGTGACGGTACCGATCCGCTCGCCGCCGGTGCTGGCCGCCCGCCGATTGAGCGCGAGAACCCTTGTCCGCGTCGTTATCACGACGTCGCGGCCGTCGTCACCGGACAATAGGAACTCGACGACAGCGGGGTCCATCCCGCTCGCGTCAACGTGGCGTCCCACAGCGTCGCCCGTGACACCAAGAAGTCCCTGTGCGCTGTCGTTGAGCAGTGTGATGACGCCATCGGTGTTCACCGCCACGACACCCTCTCGGATGCTGTGCAGCAACGCTTCCCGGTGATCGGCCAACCCGGCGATCTCGGCGACTTCCAGACCCCGCGTGTGGCGCTTGATACGCCGGGACAACAGCCACGAGGCGGCCAGCCCGAGGGCGGCGCCGAGCCCCAGATACACCAGCAGCCGCTCACCGGCTCCGCTGAGCAGTTGCCACACTGACGGATAGGGCTCGCTGACCGAGACCACGGCCAAAACGTCGCCGTCGGTGGACAGGATTGGCACCTGGCCGACCAGCGAGTGCGAACCGTCGACGTCGAGATCGCCCGACCACGCCCGGCCCTCGATCACCCGGCTGTGTTCGAAGCCGTCGCGTTGGCCCACGCGGGAGGGCTCCGACGACGCGCGCACCAGCCCGTCGGGTGCCTGGATCTCGACCAGCCGTGCGCCCGACAGGGCGACGGCGCGATCGACCTCCGGTGCCAGCAGTTGCGCAGCGAACGGATCCGCGTAGCGATCCCGCACGATCGGTGTCGAGGCGAGGTTCTCGGCGACCGCGATCATCCGCTGACCTCGCACGTCGCGGAACTCGCGCGAGGACTGTGCCACTGACACCGCCGCCACCGCGCCGAGCACCACGGCCACCACCAGCAACTGAAACACCAGAAACTGGCCGGCCAGGCTTCGCGCCGTCAGCCGTCGCCCGGTCCATGTACTCCCGGCCCATTTACTCAAAGACCAAAACGTCCTTTGCGTCCGAAAGGGTGACGTGGGTCACTTGGGGGAACAGTATCGATGAACTTCACAATTCGGCGAACGGGGACGATGGTGTCGAGACTTCCACGGTGGGCGACCGGGTGGGGGGCGGGTCTGGCCGCCCTGCTCCTGGTCGTGGTCACCGCAACGGCCTGCGGGGTCACCCGCGGCGATGATCCCGCCGGCCTGCATCGGCTGCGGATGATGGTGCCGAACAGCCCGGGCGGTGGCTACGACCTCACCGCCCGCACCGCGGTGAAGATCATGGAGGACGAGGACATCACCGGTCGCGTCGAGGTGTTCAACGTGCTCGGCGCGGGCGGCACCGTGGCGATGGCCCGGTTGATGAACGAGCGCGGCAATGGCGACCTCATGATGACCATGGGTCTCGGCGTGGTCGGCGCCACCTACACCAACGGGTCGCATATCAAGGCGTCGGACGCGACTGCCATTGCGAAGTTGATCGAGGATCCGGGGGCCATCTTCGTTCCCGCCGACTCGCCGTTCCAGACGGTGACCGACTTCGTCACGGCGTGGAAGGCCGACCCGTCCAAGGTCACCATCGGCGGCGGATCGTCACCCGGGGGCCCCGATCACCTGTTCCCGATGGAATTGGCCAAGGCGGTGGGCGTCGAACCCAAGAGCGTCAACTTCGTCACCTATGACGGTGGTGGTGACCTCTTGACCGCGCTACTCGGCAAGAAGATCACGGTGGGCACGTCGAGCCCCGGCGAACTCATCGACCAAATCGAGGCGGGTCAGCTTCGGGTGCTCGGCGTCTCCAGTGAGGAGCGTGTCGAGGGCATCGACGCGCCGACGCTGAAGGAGTCGGGTATCGACCTGACGTTCGCCAACTGGCGTGGAGTGCTTGCGCCGCCGGAGATCCCGGATAACGCCAAACAGTCGATGGTCAAGGTGCTCGAGGAGATGCATGGCACACAGCAGTGGAAGGACGCCCTGGTGAAGAACGGCTGGACCGACGCATTCATGACGGGTGCGGAATTCGAACAGTTCCTGAAAGACCAGGACAACCGGGTGTCGTCAACGTTGACCGAATTGGGCCTGCTATGAGCGCGACCGACGAACGCTCGCGCGAGGAGCGCAGGCCCGACTATGCGCAATACATCGTCGTCGCCGTGCTGGCGGTCGTCGGCGGGTTCCTGGTCTACAGCGCACTGACGCTGCAGGAGGGCTTCGCCAAGGTGGATCCCGTTGGGCCCAAGTTCTTCCCGATGGTCATCGGTGTCACGGCTCTCGTGCTGGCACTGATCCTGGCCGTCGCGATTCCACGCGGTTCCAAGGGCGAGGCCGACGCCGGTGAGGACATCGATCCGGACATGCCGAGCGACTGGCGCACCGTCAGCCTGCTGGTGGCGCTGTTCATCGCGATGATCCTGCTGGTGAACCCGCTGGGATGGGTCGTCATGAGTTCGATCTTCTTCGCCTGCGCAGCAACGATTCTCGGCAGTAAGCACTATGTCCGCAACATCGTGATCGGGGTGGTCCTGGCGCTGGCCAGCTTCTATGCGTTCTACTCCGGGCTCGGAATCCCGCTGCCCGCAGGCATCTTGGACGGGATTCTGTAATGGACAACTTCGACTGGCTCATGCAGGGCTTCGCCGAGGCCGCAACCCCAATGAACCTGCTGTACGCGGTGATCGGTGTACTACTCGGGACGGCGGTCGGCGTCCTTCCGGGCATCGGGCCCGCGATGACGGTGGCGCTGCTGCTGCCGATCACCTACAACGTCAGCCCAAGCGCTGCGTTCATCATGTTCGCCGGCATCTTCTACGGCGGCATGTACGGCGGCTCGACAACCTCGATCCTGCTGAACACGCCGGGGGAGTCGTCGTCGGTGATCACGGCGATAGAGGGCAACAAGATGGCCAAGGCGGGCCGTGCCGCGCAGGCGTTGGCCACCGCGGCGATCGGCTCGTTCGTGGCGGGCACCATCGGTACCGTCCTACTCGCTGCGTTCGCGCCGGCCATCTCTCGGTTCGCCGTCACCCTCGGCGCGCCGTCCTATCTCGCGATCATGCTCTTCGCGCTGGTGGCGGTCACAGCGGTCCTCGGGTCGTCCAAGCTGCGCGGGGCGATCTCGCTGGTTCTCGGGCTGGCCATCGGCATCGTCGGCATCGACTTCCTCACCGGGCAGCCGCGAGCCACGTTCGGGATTCCGCAGCTGTCCGACGGTATCGACATCGTGGTGATCGCGGTGGCGATCTTCGCTCTCGGCGAGGCGTTGTGGGTCGCGGCGCACCTGCGCCGACGGCCGTCTGACGTCATTCCGGTGGGTCGGCCGTGGATGGGCCGCGATGACTGGAAGCGGTCGTGGAAGCCATGGCTGCGCGGTACCGCATACGGTTTCCCGTTCGGCGCGCTGCCGGCAGGCGGTGCTGAGCTGCCGACATTCCTGAGCTACATCACCGAGAAGAAGCTGTCGAAGCATCCCGAGGAGTTCGGCAAGGGTGCCATCGAGGGTGTCGCCGGTCCGGAGGCCGCGAACAACGCGTCGGCGGCGGGCACGCTGGTGCCGATGCTGTCGCTGGGTCTGCCGACCAACGCCACCGCCGCGGTGATGCTGACGGCCTTCGTCTCGTACGGAATCCAGCCCGGCCCAACGCTGTTCGAGAAGGAGCCGCTGCTCATCTGGACGCTCATCGCCAGCCTGTTCATCGGCAACCTGCTGCTCCTGCTGCTGAACCTGCCCCTGGCGCCGCTGTGGGCCAAGCTGTTGCGGACCCCCCGGCCGTACCTGTACGCGGGCATCCTCTTCTTCGCCACGCTGGGCGCGTTCGCGGTCAACGTGCAACCGCTGGATCTGGCGCTGCTGCTCCTGTTCGGTCTGCTCGGCTTGATGATGCGTCGCTTCGGACTTCCGGTGCTGCCGTTGATCATCGGCGTCATACTCGGACCGCGTATTGAACGCCAACTGCGCCAAAGCCTGCAGCTCGGCGGAGGCGACTGGAGCAGCCTGTTCACCGAGCCGGTCGCGATCGTCACCTACGTCCTGATGGCGGTGCTCCTGATCGTCCCGCTGATACTGCGCCTGCTGCACCGCGATGAGGAGACCCTGCTCGTCGTCGAGGACGACAGGGACCAACGAGAGAAGGCCCAGGCATGATCGTTATCGGCTACACCGCGGACGCCTTCGGCCAGGCCGCGTTGGATCACGGCATCGCCGAGGCCAGATTGCGCGACACCGACGTGTTGGTGATCAACTCGACAGCGGGTGACGCCTATGCCGATCCGGCTTTCGCCCAACCCGATCGGGTGCGCGAGGTCCAGGCCCGTCTCGCGACGTGTGGTGTGCCGTCGCAGTGGTCGCAACCCGTCGGCGTGGACGCCGCGACGGAGCTGTTGACGGCGATGGAGCAGGCTGATTCCGAGTTACTGGTTATCGGGGTGAAACACCGCAATCCGGTCGGCAAGCTGCTGCTCGGCAGCGTGTCGCAGCGGGTGCTGCTGGAGTGCGCCAAACCCGTACTCGCGGTCAAACCAGCCGAGTGATGGACGAGGGCGGAGCAACGCGCCGGGCCTACGAGTCATCGACGTGATGGGCACCCGCCGGAGCCGTTCCGACGGTCACACACACCGCTCCTGAATTGTTTGCCATGGAGATCTCGACATTGATCAATGGCACTGTGCAGCACACTGTGACTGAATCGCAGAATTGACGGGTGCGCAAACGGTGTAACGGCGGCGGGCTTGAGTACGCGTCGGGATCGGTCTAAAGCCCAGGTTGATCGGCGGGAGTGCTGCCGAACGTCAAAATGATGCCGTTGGGCCGAATTTGACCTCGAAGTGATGCCGATGGTCTCGAAGTTCATTGACCACCCACTATGCCGCGTAGCGCACTGCCTCAGGGGCGGCGTGGCTGGCCGCGTGCCTGTAGCTGACACGGGTTAGGGGTAGCGAAGCCGGTTGGTGGTGCCCGGTGATATGCCATTGCGCCCACATGCTGCAGGTTGATCAAGCATCGAAGCATTGCTGCAGCATGCGATCTGCGAACTATTCGCTGGTAGTGGCCGCGCCGTCTCGCATGAATCTGTGCTGAATCTGTGAATTCGGTGCATTCGGGAGTTCCCCTGAATTTGCTGAAAGTGCGCAATCGGAGCTAGAGGCGAATTCACCGCCTTGGGGGCCTGGCAAACGAAATTCAAGATCAAATAACCGTGCAAAAGGTCTCATTGCAAATGAATGGTGATCAAGGTTGCGGTCATGTAACTTTTGCTGATCGACTTGGTTCCTATCTAGGGGGTTGCCATGCAACTAGCTCTCCGTTCACCTCTTTCGGCAGGCATTGCGCTCGTCGGAGCAACAGCGATCGCACTCAGTCCGATATCTGCACCGGCGCCTGATCTGAGTATCAAGGCCGACAGCGTCGCGTCGGTGTACGCGGACTACACGCCGACCAGCCTGGCGACGGCGATCTCCGACCTCGTCGGTGGCGTGGGTCTCGCCGGGCAGCAGGCCATCGCCGGTATCGGCGGGATCGGCAACACGGTGCTCGCCACGGTTGGCGGAGTGGGCAACGTGCTCGGTGCCACTGGCGGCGGCGCGCTGGCGGCCATCGCGTCCAACCCGTTGAATCCGGGGGCGTACCCAGCGGCACTCGCGCTGCTCCTGACGGGTTCGGGCACGGCATTGGGCACGGGGCTGGCGGGTCTCGGTTCCATCGGTGAGCAGGCCATCGCCACGATCGGCAATATCGGCAATACGACGCTGGCAACCATTGGTGCCATCGCCAACAGCCTGGGTGCCGGCGCAGCGGTCGCCGCCCTTTCGGCTCTGGCGCCGGGAGACATCCTCGCTGCCATCGGTGTGCTGGCCGCGGGTGCCGCGACCGCACTCAATGACGCCTTCCTTGGGGCTGGCAGTGTCGGCACGCAACTCGTCGCTGGTATCGGTGGCGCGGGCAACGCGGCACTCGCCGGCTTCGGCGCTGCCGGTGTTGGTCTCATCGGCGGTCTCGGCACAACGGTCAATCAGGCGCTGAATGGCGTTGGTGTTACTGGCAATGCGCTGATTTCGGCGGTCGGAGACTTCGGCAACGCGGCAATTAGCGCCATCGGAAACACCGGTGGCGCCGTGGCAGACACTGTCCTGGGCGCGCTCAGCACCATTCTGTCGAACCCACTGAATCCGGGGAGTTATGCGACGGCGCTGAGCACCCTGGTCACAGGGGCCGGGTCCGCGCTGAATCTGGCCGTACAGGGCGCGGGTGCGGCGGGCAACATCGCCGTGCAGGGACTTGGTGCGGTCGGCGACTCGCTGGTGAGCAACCTCGGACTGGCGGGCAGCACGCTGGTGCAGACTCTCGGCGCTGCGGGCGCCGCGATCATCGGCACCACGGGAGCGGTTGGAAACCTGCTCGGTTCGGCGATCGGAGGCGCCGGTAACACCGCCGTGGCGACGCTCGGCGGCATCGTGGGCACCATCACCACCGCCATCGGCACGGCGCTGGGTCTGATCACCTCACCACCGGCTCCGTTGGCGCCCTTGGCTCGCGGCGCGGAGACGAATGCCGTGTCCGCGACCGCCGTGACACCGGGGGATATCGGGACCGCGGTGACGGTGCTCCTCAGCGGTGTCGGAACGGCGCTCACGCAGGGCATCGTCGGATTCGGCGGCGCAGGTCTGTCTGCCATCACCGGTCTCGGCGCGGCAGGCATCACCACCGTCGCCACGATCGGCGCGATTGGTATTTCTGCCCTCGCAACCGTTGGGGCACTTGGTAACACGGTGATTCAGACCCTGGGTGCGATCGGCAACTCGCTGATCGCAGGCGCAGGGGCCGCTCTTGGCGCCGTCATGAACAATCCGCTGAACCCGGCGAGCTACGTCGCGGCTGTCTCGGCTGTGGTGGCCGGCATCTCGAATGCGGCGAACCTGGGAGTCAAGGGTCTTGGACTCGCGGGGACGAACCTCGTCGCTGGTATCGGCAACACGGGCAACATCGCCGTCAACGGCTTCGGCGACGCAGGCAACCAGGCCATCGCGGGTCTGGGCGCGGCTGGCAACGGGATTGTGAAGACCGTCGGCGATGTCGGTAACACGTTGGAGAACGCGGTCGGTGACGCCGTCGGAGTCATCACCGGTCCGTCTTCCCCGGCGCCGGTTGTCGAGGACCCGTCGACCATCGAGGTTGTCGAGGAGTCGCCGACCGTCGCCCGGGTTGCGTTGGCCCCCGCCGAGGAGACGGTGACCGACACGTCAGTGACCGACGTGAAGGTGACCGACGAGAAGGTGACCGACGAGAAGGGGGCCACCACTGATCCGGCTCCGAAGGACACCGCGGACACCGATGCCAAGGACACGACCACCAAGGACACCGACGACGAGGCTTCGGGTACCAAGGTTTCGAGCACCAAGGGGTCTACGGCGGGAAGCACCGCGAGCAAGGACGGCGGCAAGGTCAAGCCCAAGACCAAGGCGCCGAGCTCGAACAACGCCGGGGGTGGCAGCGGTGCCACGTCGGCAGCCGATGACACGCAGTCGGCGGGTGCGACGAGCGCCTCCACCGGCAGTGAGTCAGGCGGCTCGGGTGGTTCGGCGGGTGGATCCGACGGTGGCGGGTCTGACGCCTAGGAACACGTAGAACGGTGATGGGCCCCCTGGTAAGGGGGCCCATCGTCGTGTCGCGAAGCCAACCCATCTCCTATAGCGCTGCATCGACTGGCGTCAATTAGGGGTTTGGCGTGTGGATCGGGCCGGGTAGTCCGCTGCACATGGTCGATACTCGCGCGGCGGCTGCCGGTGCTCACGACAACGCCTGGTTCGAGTCGGCCGCGCGCAGTGGCTTCGCCGCAAGCGGGATACTGCATCTCCTGGTGGCCTGGATCGTGCTCCGCCTGGCGCTGGGTGACCCGGGAAGTGCTGACCAGTCCGGCGCGCTCGCAGCACTTTCCGCGCAAACCGGTGGCGCCGTCATGTTGTGGCTGGCTGCTGCAGTGTTTGCCGCCCTGGGGCTCTGGCATATCGTCGAGGCAGCCGTCGAAACCAAGGTCAAGGATCGAGCCAAGGCAGGTGCCATCGGGGCGGTGCACGTAGCACTGGCGTTCTCCGCGGCCAAGTTCGCTATGGGCAGTGGAAAATCCAGCGGTGAACAGAACGCCGGACTGAGCGCCCGGATGATGCAGACCGAGTGGGGGAGCGGTGTGCTCGTGTTCATTGCACTCGTGGTGATCGGAGTCGGCGGTTATCACGTGTACAAGGGCGTCACCAGGCGATTCCTGAAGGACCTTGAGGTGTCGGGCGGCTCGGTGATCACTGTGCTGGGCATCGCGGGATACGTCGCCAAGGGAGTGGTGCTCGTTGGCGCAGGACTGCTGGTGATTGTTGCCACGATGACATCGGACCCATCGAAGGCCACCGGCATCGACGCGGCGGTCAAGACGATTGGTGCTGCACCGTTCGGCAAGTTCCTGCTGATCCTCGCCGCGGTGGGCCTCGCCGCGTACGGGGTCTACGGCTTCGTTCGCAGTCGCTACGCGGACATGTAGAACCGAAGCCGCGCGACCTCGCAGTATGTTTCGGCGTCGTTTCGTACACGCTTCTGCGATGAATACCATTGCGCACTCCACGCGCAGAACTGCGTGAGTTGGTGTTGACATCTCGGACACGGCTGCGCAACGGACCCAACATCGCAAACCCGTAAACCTTTGAGCAGACCGCGTCTCTGCTGAAAGGCCAACAATGTCGAGACTGACCCGTAACCGCGATATCGAGCAACCGCGGCGGAGCCGCGATATCGAGCACCCGCGGCGGAGCCGCGATATCGAGCACTGGGATGCCGAGGATGTGGCGGCCTGGGACGCGGGTGGCGACAAGGTCGCCAAGCGAAACCTGATCTGGTCGATCGTCGCCGAGCACGTCGGATTCTCGGTGTGGTCGATCTGGTCGGTCATGGTGCTGTTCATGCCGCAGGACGTCTATGGCGTCGACGCGGCGGGCAAGTTCTACCTCGTCGCCGTGCCGACGCTGGTCGGTGCGTTCATGCGCATCCCCTACACGGTGGCGCCTGCCAAGTTCGGCGGCCGAAACTGGACGATCGTCAGCGCGCTGCTGTTGCTCATCCCGACGGTGCTGGCGCTGTGGGCCATGACGACGCCGGGCACGACCTACACCACGTTCATGGTCGTGGCGGCCTTCGCGGGGTTCGGCGGGGGCAACTTCGCCTCGTCGATGACGAACATCAACGCGTTCTACCCGCAGCGGCTCAAGGGCTGGGCATTGGGTCTCAACGCAGGCGGCGGCAATATCGGTGTCCCGGTGATCCAGCTCGTCGGTCTGCTGGTGATCGCGACGGTGGGCAACACCGCAGCCGAACTGGTCTGCGCGATCTACCTGGTGCTGATCGGGGTGGCCGCGTTGGGCGCCGCACTGTTCATGGACAACCTGCAGAACCAGAGGTCCAACCTCGGCGCCCTCGTCGAAGCTTTGCGCTACAAGCACTCCTGGGTGATGAGCTTCCTCTACATCGGCACGTTCGGTTCGTTCATCGGCTTCTCGTTCGCGTTCGGCCAGGTTCTTCAGATCAACTTCCTCGCCGGTGGCGACACCCCAGCGCAGGCCGCGCTGCACGCGGCGTCGATCTCCTTCATCGGGCCGCTGCTTGGTTCGATCTCCCGGCCGTTCGGCGGCAAGCTCGCCGACCGGATCGGTGGCGGCAAGATCACGCTCTACACATTCGTCGCGATGATCTTCGCCGCGGGCATCCTGGTCGTCACCGGAATGATCGACGATGGTATGACCGGTGCGGTGACCAACAGCCAGATGACGGGCTATGTGGTCGGTTTCATCGTGTTGTTCGTCCTGTCGGGCATCGGCAATGGCTCGACCTACAAGATGATCCCGTCGATCTTCGAGGCGAAGGCCGCCGACAAGGACGGCTGGACCCCGGACGACAAGGCCACCTGGTCACGAAGCATGTCCGGTGCGCTGATCGGGTTCGCCGGTGCGGTGGGGGCGCTCGGCGGGGTGTTCATCAATGTGGCGCTGCGGCTGTCATATGTGGGTTCGGCGAAGTCGGCAACGAACGCCTTCTGGGTGTTCCTGGCGTTCTATGTGATCTGCGCGGTGGTGACCTGGTTCGTCTTCCAGCGGATGCAGTCGGTCCGTGCCGTCAGCGAGGAGCCCGTGGGTCGGGCACCCGCACCGGTCGCGGCGGGCTAATCGGAATCACGTGACCCAGACGACGCGAACCGCATGCTCGTACTGCGGGGTCGGTTGCGGGATCTCGGTGGAGACCCGGACCGACCCCCAGTCGGGTCTGCCCGTCATCGCGCGGGTGTCTGGAGACCGCCTGCACCCCAGTAACTTCGGTCGGCTGTGCACCAAGGGGGCGACCCACGCCGAGATGATGGCGGCCACGGACGGTCGACTGAGTACTGCGCTGGTCCGGCCGGCACGGGGGGAGGCGACGGCACCCGTCGACGTCGAGACGGCCGTGGCCGAGGCGGGGCGCCGGCTGCGGGAGATCCGCGATGAGCACGGCCCCGACGCGATCGCGCTCTACGTGTCGGGCCAGATGTCGATCGAGGCCCAGTACCTGGCCAACAAGCTGGCCAAGGGTTTCATCCGCACCGTGCACATCGAGTCGAACTCGCGGCTGTGCATGGCAAGCGCGGGAACGGGTTACAAGCAGTCGCTGGGTGCGGACGGACCGCCCGGCTCCTACGCCGACTTCGACACTAGCGATCTATTCTTCGTGACCGGCTCGAACATGGCCGACTGCCACCCGATTCTCTTCTTGCGCATGGCCGACCGGCTCAAGGCGGGTGCCAAATTGATCGTCGTGGATCCCCGGCGTACCACCACCGCTGAGCGCGCCGATCTCTACCTGCCGATCAGGCCCGGTACCGATCTGGCGCTTCTCAACGGACTGCTGCACCTGTTGGTTGAACGCGGCGACATTGATCAGGATTTCATCGTCGAGCACACCGAGGGCTGGCAGGCGATGCCGGAGTTCCTTGCCGATTACCCGCCCAGCGTCGTTGCCGATATCACGGGGCTTGACGAGGACGATATCCGCACGGCCGCAACGATGATCGCCGATGCAGGGGAGTGGATGACCTGCTGGACCATGGGGCTCAACCAGAGCACGCACGGCACGTGGAACACCAACGCGATCTGCAACCTGCACCTCGCGACCGGAGCGATCTGCCGGACCGGCAGCGGGCCAATGTCTCTGACCGGACAGCCGAACGCCATGGGCGGCCGCGAGATGGGCTACATGGGCCCAGGGCTGCCAGGGCAACGGGCCGTCACCTCCGCCCAGGATCGCGCGTTCGTCGAGGAGCAGTGGGGCCTGGCGCCCGACACGATCCGCACCGATGTGGGACCGGGCACCATCGAGATGTTCGACATGATGCGCGGTGGCGATATCAAGGCCTGCTGGATCATCTGCACGAATCCCGTTGCCACGGTCGCCAATCGGAGCACGGTCATCGAAGGACTGGAGGCCGCCGACCTCGTCATCACCCAGGACGCCTACGCCGACACCGCCACCAACCGGTACGCCGACATCGTGCTGCCCGCAGCGCTGTGGGCCGAGGCCGACGCGGTGATGGTGAACTCCGAGCGCAACCTCACCCTGTTGGCGCAGTCGCTCCCCGCGCCGGGGCAGGCCAGACCCGACTGGGAGCTGATCTGCGGTGTCGCCGAGCACATGGGCTTCGGCGCCGACTTCGCGTACAAGTCCAGCGAGGATATCTTCGACGAGATCCGCCGGTTGTCCAATCCGCGTACCGGATACGACCTTCGCGGCGCGAGCTATGACCGCCTGCGGGAGACACCGCTGCAGTGGCCCGTCGCACCGGGTGGATCAGCCTCCGGCCGCAACCCCATCCGCTATCTCAACGACGGCGTGAGCCAGGACCTGTTCACCGACGAGTCGGGTCGCACACCGCGGCTCGCGTTCCCGACGCCCTCGCGCCGCGCCGTGTTCCACCCGCGCCCGCACATGGAGGCCCGCGAACTACCCGACGACGACTACCCGATGGTGCTGAACACCGGTCGCCTGCAACACCAATGGCACACCATGACCAAGACCGGCCGGGTCGACAAGCTCAATAGGCTCGACAACGGACCGTTCGTCGAGATACACCCCGACGACGCCGCTCGTTTCGGGATCGCCGACGGTGCGCGTGTCGAGGTGACCTCGCGACGGGGCCGCGCCGTGCTGCCCGCGGTGGTCACCGACCGGGTGCTGACCGGCACCTGCTTCGCTCCGTTTCACTGGAACGACGAGCACGGCACCGACCTCACCATCAACGCATTGACGAACGACGCCGTCGATCCGGTGTCGCTGCAACCCGAGTTCAAGGCGTGCGCCGTACGGCTCGTGCCGGTGCCGATCGAGGCGACCTCGGCGCGGTTGTGGGTCGCCGCCGCGCCCGCCGGCGACGGTGAGCTCGCCCAGGACGGTCCGCTGGTGCTGTGGGCATCGCAGACCGGCAATGCCGAGGAGTTCGCGACCACCGTGGCAGGGCGCCTGCACGGCTCGCGTCTGCTGGCGATGAACGACGCCAGCCTCGGTGACCTCGCCGACCGGCGCGACGTCGTGATCGTGACGAGCACGTTCGGCGACGGGGGACCACCCGACAACGGAGCCGACTTCTGGGATCGGCTCGAGGCACCCGACGCGCCCACCCTGGCAGGGGTGCGCTACGCGGTGTTCGGCCTCGGTGACAGGTCGTATGACAACTTCTGTGGGCACGCGAAGTCGCTGGACCGCAGGCTGACCGACCTCGGCGCCAGCAGCGTTGTCGAGCGCACCGAGTGCGAGGTCTACGACGACGAGCCCATGGCACTGTGGGCCGACCGGGTGGTCCAGGTTCTGGGGACCACCGATGTCGCCGGCGCCGCGCCAAGCGCTGCCGTTGGCAGCACGCGCGCAGCCGGACCACAACCGTTCACCCGAGCCGCGCCACTGCGAGTGCCTCTGAGCCGCAACGTCCTCCTGACGTCGCCGCGATCGGCCAAGGAGGTGCGGCAGTTCGGCTTCGACATCTCCGAGCACGACGTCACCTACTCCGTCGGCGATGCACTCGGCGTCCACGTCACCAATGCGCCCGCCGTCGTCGATGCCTGGCTGGCGGCCGCCGGTCTGTCCGGCAGTGAACCGGTGCACCTGGACGGGACGGATGTCGCCCTGCGGGACGCGTTGACGTCCTCCTACGATCTGTGCCGGGTGACACCCAACCTGCTGACCTTCGTCGCCGAGCGGTGCCGGGACCGCAAGGCCGCACGGATGCTGGCGAGATCATCGGCCAGCCGAGATGCCTGGCTGCACAATCGCAACGGCATCGACGTGCTCGAGGAGTTCGCCGTGCGGGCGGACCCCGTCGAGTGGCAGGACGTCCTCGTCCGGCTCACCCCCCGCTCGTACTCGATAGCGTCGAGTCCACTGGTGAGTCCCCACGAGGTGCAGCTGACGGTGTCGGTGGTCCGCTACCGCAACCCCCGGGGCGTCCAGCGCGGGGGAGCGGCGTCGACCCTCCTGGCGGACAGGGCCACGCACGCCGAGGTGTTCCTGCAGCCGTCGCCGCACTTCCGCCCTCCCGAGGACGGCGCGACGCCGATGATCATGGTCGGCCCGGGCACGGGCGTCGCCCCGTTCCGCGGTTTCCTGCAGGAGCGTCGCGCGCTCGGCCATCGAGGGCCGAACTGGCTGTTCTTCGGCGAACAGCACCGCGCCGAGAACTACTACTACCGCGACGATCTCGAGGACATGGTGCGCGACGGCCTGTTGAACCGTCTGGACCTGGCCTTCTCCCGGGATCAGGCGCGCCGGGTCTACGTGCAGCACAAGATGTCCGACTACGGCGCCGACGTGTGGCGTTGGCTCGAGGACGGTGCGCACCTCTACGTGTGCGGCGACGCGAGTCGGATGGCCAAGGACGTCGACGACACGTTGACGGCGATCATCCGCACCCACGGCCGTCTGTCGGACACCGCCGCACGTGACTACAAGCGTGAACTCGTCGCGACGAAACGCTACGTCCGCGACGTCTACTGAGGTCGTGCGCCGCACCGCTAGCATGGAGAACGACAATTCTCAGCGTTAGGGGATGCCGTGCCGGACGGGTCGGACAGGGACCAGGTGCTCGCCGCCGCGGATCGGTTGTTCAACGAACGTGGGATACAGGCCGTCGGAATGGACGCCATTCGCGATGCCGCCGGCGTCTCCCTGAAGCGGCTCTACCAGCACTTCCCATCCAAGAGCGAGCTGGTTTCGGCGGTACTCGAGCAGCGCGACGGCGATGTGCGTCGGGCCATGGCCGCCTTCGTGGAGGGCCGGGCCGATGACCCGACAGATCGGGTCCTCGCGGTCTTCGACTACCTGGCCGAGTGGTTCGCCCAACCCAGCTTCCGCGGCTGCATGTTCATCAACTCGGTCGGCGAGCTAGGCGGTACGTCCGACGAGGTCCAGCGGATCGCGCGGTGCCACAAACTCGCACTGCGGGACTACCTGGCCGAACTCGCCGAAGCGTGCGGTCTCGCGCGCGATGTCGCCGACCAACTCGCGATCCTCGCCAACGGGGCGATGGTCGCCGCCGCCATCTATGACAGTGGTGCCGAGGCTGCGGACTCGGCTCGCAGTGCGGCGACTGCGGTGCTCGCAGCCGCGCAGCGCGCCGACTAACCACGGCGGCCTTGCCAGAGAACGTACGTTCTCCTATGCTCGTCCGTGGGAGAACGTTGGTTCTCCGGCCTACCGACACCGAGGGATGCTGTGATGACTGCCTTTGCCACTCGATTCAGGACGACGACGGTTGAGGGTTGGGAGGTGTTCTACCGTGAGGCCGGCGATCCCACGAATCCGACAGTGGTTCTCCTGCATGGGTTTCCGACCAGCTCGCACATGTTTCGCACGCTGATGGCGGAGCTGTCCGACGAATACCACCTGATCGCGCCGGACTACATCGGCTTCGGCAACTCCGCGGCGCCCTCAGTCGACGAGTTCGATTACAGCTTCGACAGCCTCACCCGCGTCGTGGAGGGCCTGCTCGATCAACTGGGTCTTCAGCGCTTCGCCCTCTACATCCAGGACTACGGGGCGCCCATCGGGCTGCGCATCGCCAGCCGGTCACCCGAGCGGGTGAGCGCGCTGATAAGCCAGAGTGGCAACGCGTATGTGGAGGGTTTCACCCCGTTCTGGGACACCCTGTTCGCCCACGCCAAGGATCGCGCCGCCAACGAGGCGGCGACGCGCGAGCTGTTGGGTGCCAATGCGACTCGCTGGCAGTACACGCACGGCGTGCCGGCCGACCGATTGGAGCGCATCGCGCCGGAGGCCTGGCAACTGGATCAGGCCGGCCTGGATCGACCCGGAAACGCTGCGATCCAGCTGCAACTGTTCTGGGACTATCAGTTCAACCTCGACGCCTACCCCGCGTTCCAGGAGTACTTCCGCACCCACCAGCCGCCGACCCTGGTGGCATGGGGCCGCAACGACGAGATCTTCGGCCCCGCTGGCGCGGAGGCGTTCCACCGCGACCTGCCCAACGCCGAGATCCATCTGCTCGACGCCGGACACTTCGCCCTGGAGACCCACGGTGACGAGATCGCCGCGTTGATGCGCAACCTCCTCCGTGCGGTGTGAGACTGAGACCATGGACGAAGGTCGTCAGCCGTTCCCGCCATTCACCCTTGAGACCGCCACACAGAAGGTGCAGGCTGCGGAGGACGCATGGAACACCTGCGACCCGCACCGGGTGAGCCTGGCGTACACACCCGACTCGCAGTGGCGCAACCGTGACAAGCACATCGTTGGTCGTCAGCAGATCGTGGCGTTCCTGACGCAGAAGTGGGAGCGCGAACTCGAGTATGCGTTGCGAAAGAGCCTGTGGGACTTTCACGGCAATCGGATCAGTGTGCGGTTCCAGTACGAATGCCGCGACGCAGCCGGGCAGTGGTATCGCAGCTACGGCAACGAGCTGTGGGAGTTCACTCCGGCCGGTCTGATGTCGAGACGGGAGGCGAGCATCAACGATCTCCGAATTGACGAATCAGAGCGTCGCCACTTCGGTCCACGGCCGGAAACCGAACACGGCCAGGACATTCCGCTGTGGTGACGTGCCGCCCGACGGCAGTCAGCCGCGCTGCAGCACGAAGAAGAGGAAGCTCGGGCCGGTAGTGAGGGCTCGGTACTCCTCGGGGAACAGCTCGCGGGCGGCCGGCGCGGGCTGCGGCTCGCTGATGACGGAGATGCGAAAGCCCGCGGCGGTGAAGGCGTCGGTCATCGCATGCAGCGGCCGGGCCCAGAAGCGCATCGGGACGGTCTGGCCGCCCATGGTCCAGTCAAAGTCCCATGTGTAGGTCTGGAAGTAATCGGCACTGTGCCCAGCCAGGCGTTGGATGCCGTAGGCCACGAAGGGATGGTCGACCGAGACGAGCAGTCGGCCGCCCGCTGTGAGCACGCGCCGCAGCTCGGCAAGTGTCGGCCCCCAGTCCTCCAGATAGTGCAACACCAGGGACGCGACGACGTCGTCGAACACGCCATCGGGGAAGGGCAGCGGGTCGGCCAGGTCGGCGATCTGCAGGTCCACGTCGGCGCCGAGGCGCCGCCGGGCGAGCCCCAGCATCCCGGCGCTCGCGTCGATGCCGGTCACCACGGCCCCGCGATCGCGCAACGCCACGGACAGGGGGCCCGAGCCGCAGCCCGCGTCGAGGATCCGCCTGCCGGCCACGTCCCCGGCGAGTTCCAGCATCGCGGGCCGTTCGTAATAGGCGTTGTAGAGGCTGGCCTCGTTCTCGGCTGAGTACGCCTCGGCGAAGGCGTCGTAGTCGTTCGCGCGGGCCGGAACAACGGGATCTGCTCGATCATCTGGCAGCGACGTCATGCGGACCATCCTGGCGGACTCCACGGGTTCGGCGCCGTGATGGCCGCCCGGGTGTCACCATTTGCCGATGAGGATCTTTGGGCTGGCCCTGCCGGTGCTGTGTGCGGCAGCGGCTATCACCGTCGCCCCGACCGCGTCAGCCCTGCCCGGCTACCAGGCGTGTCCCGCACCGGAGGGGCATCTGGTCGAGGTGGGGGGAGCCGCGACCTGTGTGGAGGCGTCGGCGGCCGTCGACGGCTACGACTGGGCCGGCGAGAGGGTTCAGTTCATTGGCCGCTTCGACTGCTACACCGCCCCCGCCGACGTCAGGCCGATCGTGTTGATCTGCGCCGACGGTGACGACGAAGTGGTGATGTCGCAGACGTAGCACCGCTCGCCGGGGTACGGTCGCGACCATGACTGAACCCCCCATCGACGTGAAACTGCCTGGCCGCCTTGGTGATCCGACGCTCGGACTCCGCACCGATCCACGATCGGATCCCAGGATGGTCGCCCTGTTCGCGCCGTTCGGTCTCGACGTGACCGCGCCACCACTCCCGGTCGACAGGCAGTCGCCGGTCGAGGAGCTGCTGGCCGTCGCCGCTGCCAGCGAGCAGGCCTTCGACGGTGTGTTCGCCGCATTGCTCGCCGACGTGCGCAAGGCTGAGGGAGTCGAGTCCAGGGTCGAGACCATCTCGGGTGTCGACGGCAACGACATCACGCTGTACATCGACCGGCCCGTCGGCGCGTCGGGGCTGCTACCCGGTCTGCTGCACCTGCACGGCGGCGGTATGGCGATCCTGGCGGCCGGCACCGCCGCCGTCTGGCGGACCAGGTTGGCCGAACGCGGCTGCGTCGTGGTGGGGGTCGAGTTCCGCAACTCCGCAGGCGCACTCGGTCCGCATCCCTACCCGGCCGGGCTCAACGACTGCGCCAGCGCGCTTGACTGGATGCACGCCCACCGCGACGATCTCGGGCTGTCATCGATCGTGGTGACCGGTGAGTCCGGCGGCGGCAATCTGTCGCTCGCCACAACGCTGAAGGCCAAGCGGGAGGGACGACTGGACCGGATCGACGGCGTCTACGCCCAGGTGCCGTTCATCTTCGGCGGCTACGACACACCCGATCCGGCGCTGCCGTCGTTGATCGAGAACGACGGCTACTTTCTGGGTGCCAGTGTCATGACGGTGATGGCCGCGGTTTACGACCCGACGGGTGAGCACGCCTGCGACCCGCTGGCGTGGCCGTACTACGCCACTACTGCCGACCTGGAGGGCCTGCCTCCGCACGTCATCACCACCGACGAACTGGATCCGTTGCGCGACGAGGGGCTGGCGTACCTGCGTGCGCTGCAGCGGGCCAACGTCACCGCGACAGGCCACACCTACAACGGTGTCAGTCATGCGGGAGAGCTACTGGCCGCCGCCGCGCTGCCCGAGCTGTTCGAGCGGGCGCTGGCAGATGTGACGGCCTTCGCGGCCGGTGTGAGCCGGGCCGCCGTACTTCAATGATGAGTGTCCGAGGGGGGACTTGAACCCCCACGCCCGTTAATAGGGCACTAGCACCTCAAGCTAGCGCGTCTGCCATTCCGCCACTCGGACAAGCGAGCGCCTAAGGCTAACGGATCGGATACCCCGGACCCAAACCCGGTGGGTGCACCAGTGGTACGAATGGTGACTGTGACTGCATATCCGGAGGCAATTGACGAGGTGGTCGACCTCGTCAGCGAGTTGATCCGGTTCGACACCTCCAACACCGGCGACCCCGAGACCACCAAGGGCGAGGCCGAGTGCGCGCGCTGGGTGGCCGCGAAACTCGAGGAGGCCGGCTTCGAGACCGAGTACATCGAGGCGGGGGCTCCCGGCCGAGGCAACGTGTTCGCGAGGCTTCGCGGTGCCGACCCCGAGCGTGGCGCGCTGATGATCCACGGCCACCTCGACGTCGTCCCCGCCGAACCCGCGGACTGGAGCGTGCACCCGTTCTCCGGGGCCGTGGCGGACGGCTACGTGTGGGGCCGCGGCGCGGTCGACATGAAGGACATGGTCGGCATGACGATCGCCGTGGCCCGGCGCTTCAAGCGGGCAGGTATCACCCCGCCGCGTGACCTCGTGTTCGCGTTCCTGTCCGATGAGGAGCACGGCGGCAAGTACGGCGGCCAATGGCTGGTGGACAATCGGCCGGACCTGTTCGAGGGCGTCACCGAGGCGATCGGCGAGGTCGGTGGCTTCTCACTGACAGTGCCCACCCGTGACGGCGGTGAGCGCAGGCTCTACCTCATCGAGACCGCGGAGAAGGGCATCGCGTGGATGCGGCTGTCCGCGCGCGGTCGCGCCGGCCACGGCTCGATGGTGCACGACGACAACGCGGTCACCGCGGTCGCCGAGGCGGTGGCCCGGCTCGGGCGCCACCAGTTCCCGCTGGTGCTCACTGAGCCTGTCGCGCAGTTCCTCACCGCCGTCGGGGAGGAGACCGGCTACGAGTTCGACGTCAACTCACCCGATCTCGAAGGCGCCATCGCCAAGCTCGGCGACATCGCCCGCATCGTCAGCGCGACACTGCGCGACACGGCCAACCCGACCATGCTCAAGGCCGGCTACAAGGCCAACGTCATTCCGGCGACCGCCGAGGCCGTCATCGACTGCCGCGTGCTGCCGGGCCGCCGGGAGGCCTTCGAACGCGAGGTCGACGAGCTGATCGGCCCACACGTCACCAAGACGTGGGAGCGCGACCTGCCGTCAGTGGAGACGACCTTCGACGGTGATCTGGTCGACGCCATGAACGCCGCGCTGCTCGCGATCGACCCCGAGGCGCGCACCGTGCCCTACATGCTGTCCGGGGGAACCGACGCGAAGGCGTTCGTGCGCTTGGGGATTCGCTGCTTCGGGTTCGCGCCACTGCGCCTGCCGCCGGACCTGGACTTCGCGTCGTTGTTCCACGGCGTCGACGAACGGGTACCCGTCGATGCACTCGAGTTCGGCACCAGGGTTCTCGAGCACTTCCTGCGCAACTGCTGACCATTCATCACGCATCACCCCCCGCAGTCACCACCGAGAGGAAACACATGAGCACCCCGTACGACAATCTTCCGCAGCTGCCCACGTTCACGCTCACCAGCAAGGACGTCACCGACGGTCAGCCACTCGCCAACGATCAGGTCAGCGGAATCATGGGGGCCGGGGGATCGGATGTGTCGCCGGACCTGAGCTGGTCGGGATTCCCCGAGGAGACCCGCAGCTTCGCCGTCACCGTCTATGACCCCGACGCGCCGACCGGATCGGGCTTCTGGCACTGGGCGGTGGCCAATCTGCCCGCCACGGTCACTCACCTCCCCGCAGGCGTCGGCGACGGCAGCCACAGCGGCTTCCCGGGCGATGCCGTCACGCTGGCGAACGACGCGGGCCTGAAGCGCTTCATCGGCGCCGCACCGCCCGCAGGGCACGGGCCGCACCGCTACTTCATCGCCGTGCACGCCGTCGACGTGGAGAAGCTGGATCTGCCTGAGGGCGCCACACCGGCATACCTGGGGTTCAACCTGTTCGGCCACGCCATCGCACGCGCGGTCATCCACGGCACGTACGAGCAGAAGTAGCCCGGCCCTAGCCCGCCCAACGTGAAGAAGATTGCGAAACGCCGCTCAAAACTCGCAAAGACCTTCACGTTCGGCGCGGTAGGACAGCTCGAATTGACTGG
The DNA here is from genome assembly GCF_022557175.1 of Mycolicibacterium sp. YH-1. Next base: position 2,884,647 of record NZ_CP092915.1, read on the forward strand.
GCGACTGGCTTTTTCTGGAAACTGACGTATGGTCGCGGCTGAGTGATTGCCACTTCGAAAACAGGAGCGACAATGGCTGACAAGAAGCCCGGTAAGAATCTGAAGAAGCCCGCGCAGTCGATCAAGGAACGCCGCGCAGAGAAGCGTGAACGCGGCGCCGAGGCGGGTGAACTCGTCCGGAAGCGCAAGGGCTGAGCCTGAGCGATTAAACGGCTAGTCGATTGCCGATCCGACGGCGTCGGCCAGCGTCGCGAAGCCACCCTGGCGGAGCCGCTGGGCGATGCCGTCGTGAATGTGCTTGGGCCACAGGCCGCCACCGTAGATGAAGCCCGTGTAGCCCTGCACCAGTGATGCCCCCGACACGATGCGCTCCCACGCGTCGTCGGCCGTCTCGATGCCGCCGACGCTGATCAGGACGAGACGGTCACCGACGCGGCGGTACAGCCTGCGCAGCACCTCCGCGGACCGCTGGGCGACTGGCGCGCCGGACACCCCGCCTGCGCCCAGTTCGGCCACACCCGGGGTCAGCAGGCCGTCGCGCGATATCGTGGTGTTGGTCGCGACGATGCCCGCGAGCCCGAGTTCTACCGCCAGATCGGCGATTTCGTCGATGTCGGCGTCGGACAGGTCCGGCGCGATCTTGACCAGGACGGGTGTGGTGGTCTCTGCCCGCACCGCGGACAGGATCGGGCGCAGTGACTCCACGGCCTGCAGATCGCGCAGCCCCGGCGTGTTCGGGGACGAGACGTTCACCACCAGGTATGCCGCCAACGGGCCCACCAGGCGGGCACTCTCGGCGTAGTCGGCGACGGCGTCCTCGGGCGGGGTGGTCTTGGTCTTGCCGATGTTCACCCCGATCGGCACGTCGGCGGTGTTGCGGCTCAGTCGCAGGGCCAGTTCGCCTGCGCCGTGGTTGTTGAACCCCATCCGGTTGAGCAGCCCGCGGTCGTCGGGCAGCCGGAACAAACGTGGCTTCGGGTTACCCGGCTGTGCCTGTGCGGTCACCGTGCCGATCTCGGCGTAGCCGAAACCCAGGGCGCCCCAGGAATTGAGGCCGGTGCCGTCCTTGTCGAATCCGGCCGCCAGCCCCAGCGGGCCGGGGAAGCGCACGCCCAACACGGTGGACGCCAGGATCGGGTCGCCCGCACCCAGGTATCTGTTCAGGCCGCGACGCAGCGGCCGGGTGCCGGTGAGCGCCCGAAACAGGGCGAATATCGCGGTGTGAATCCGCTCGGGATCGACCAGGAACAGGATTCGGCGCAGCAGTGCGTACATCAGGTGCCCGGCAGATCGCCGACGAGGAGGCGGTCTGCAGCGGTCTTTCTACGCCGCAGCAGAACCCGTCGGCTTCCGTCGGTGTAGAGCCGCACGCGCGTGAGTTCCCAACCGCGGTACTCGGCCTCGATCGACAGTCGGGTGGAGGCGGAAACGCGGGTCACGTCGGGCGGAAGGCGCAGCGGAATCCAGTCGAAGTCGTCGGACAGCTCGGACTCCCATGCCGCGGGCATCCGGCCCCGCCCAAGTGCCGTCACCGCGAGGCCCCCGTGATCACCTGCACGCCCGCTCCCGACCCCGACACCACGTACAGGGTGTCGGAATCGTCATCGAAGGCCAGGGAGTTCGGTTGCTGCACGGTTGGATAGCGCACCTTTTCGACGGGTATTCCGGTGGCCAGATCGTAACCAACGACGCTGTTCGTCGCGGTCTGCGACACCCAGGCCAGCCCTGAGGATCCCGCCAGCCCGTAGGGCGCGCCGCTCACCGGGTAGCGCTGCCGCAGCATGAGCGGGTCGGTGCCGAACACCAGCAGCGCCTCGCCGCGGGTGTCGGCGACCAGCACCCGGCCCGCGGTGTCCGTGGCGATGGTCGTGGCGCCCTCGCCGGCGCGCAGTGCGTGCTCGGCCTTGGTGCCCGCGGCGTCGACCGACGTCACCGAGGTCTGGCCGCGATCCAGCACGATGACCGTGTCGCCTTGTGCGGCAAGCGCGTCCACTCGCGCGAAGATCTGAAGCCGCGCTTTCACCGCGGTGTCGTCGCCCAGCGTGTACACCGCTCCATCGGCACTGCCGAGGACCACGGTGCCATCGCCGCGCCGGGTGATCGCCGTGAAGTCGACGTCGGCGGCGTCATCGACTCCGAACTGCGCCACAGCACCGTCGGCGAGGTTGATGCGCACGTAGCCACCCCGCGTCGACGCGTACACGGTGCCTTCCCCGTCGCCCGCCAGTGCCGTCGCGGCACCCGGCAGTGGCACGGTCCGGGGTGGCCCGGCGGGTCCGAAGGCCGTCAGGACGGATTGGCCGGCGGAATCGCTGCTCAATACCGCCAGAGTTCGCGTGCCCTCATCGAAGACGCTGGTCAGGCCCGGCCCCAGCGGGCGCACGGTTCCGGCTGGGGCTTGTGTGACGGCAGGGGACGCCGCGGCCGAAGCGGGGATGATGGTCGGCGGCGGCGCGTCGCCCGGCTTCTGGGAGCACGCCGCCCCGGCAACCACGATCACAGTCAGCAGTGCACTGTGAGCGAGACGATTCGCGAGTTTTCGAAGATGTGGCAAAGGGTAGCTCTCGATATGTGCGTACTGATGGGCAGGTTTGGGCAAGTCTAGGCAAGCTCGTGTTCACCGCTTATTCGCATCCGCGTCGCCACGCGGTGGATGCAACGGTACGGTTCCGAACATGACCCTTGCGACCGATAGGGAAGCGAAGAGCGACGAGTTCGCCCTCGAGGACATTTCAACGGGTCTGTTCGCGAGTGGCTTTGGCAGGGTCGGCGACGGTAGGACTTTCTCCTTCCAGGTCGATCGCGGCACATTGCGCCTTGAGGTCTATCGACCGCGGATCCTCGGCCCGGTGCCCCAGGTCGAGGATGTGGTCGCGACCTCCACCCGCAGTCTGGTCCACGTCGACACCACCGATGAGCGCAGCCTCGGCGCCGCGGTGCGCGATGCCGTCGCGCAGGCTCAACCGGTGCCGCGTCCGGGTCGCTGACCCCAGCTCACGGTACGGTCGTCGGCGTGATCGACGTCGCGGCCATGTCATGGCTACAGGTAGCCGTGCTGGCGGTGGTGCAGGGCCTCACGGAGTTTCTGCCGGTGTCCTCATCCGGTCATCTCGCCATCGCCTCGCAGCTGTTCTTCGCCGATGATGCGGGTGCCTCGTTCACCGCGGTCACCCAGCTCGGCACCGAACTCGCGGTGCTCGTCTACTTTGCCAAGGACATCCGTCGCATCCTGGTGTCCTGGTTCGCCGGCCTGCGCAACGCGGCACGTCGCGACTCCGATTACTGGCTGGGCTGGTGGGTGATCATCGGCACAATCCCGATCTGCGTGCTGGGCCTGCTGTTCAAGGATCAGATCCGCGGCGGCGTCCGCAACCTGTGGATCGTCGCGATCGCCCTGATCGTGTTCTCCGTGGTGATCGCCGCCGCCGAGTACTTCGGCAAGCAGACCCGCCAGGTGGAGCAGCTGACGTGGAAGGACGCCGTCATCGTGGGCCTGGCTCAGTGCCTCGCCCTGGTGCCCGGTGTCTCGCGCTCCGGTGCGACCATCAGCGCCGGCCTGTTCCTGGGTCAGAGCCGCGAGGTCGCGGCCAGATTCGGGTTCCTGTTGGCCATTCCGGCAGTCCTGGCATCGGGTCTCTTCTCGCTGCCCGACGCCTTCGCCCCGGTCACGGAGGGCATGAGTGCGACGGGACCCCAGCTGGTGGTGTCCATCGTGATCGCGTTCGTGGTCGGCTACGCGGCGGTCGCGTGGTTCCTGAAGTTCCTGGTGCGCCACGGCATGTACTGGTTCGTCGGGTACCGGGTGGTCCTGGGCGTCGTCGTGCTGATTCTGCTCGGCACAGGAGTGCTGGTGGGCCAGTGACCGTCATCCTGCTGCGGCACGGCCGCTCGACGTCCAACACCGCCCACACCCTGGCCGGCCGGTCCGAGGGTGTCGATCTCGACGACAAGGGCATGGCCCAGGCCGCGGGGATCGTCGACCGGATCGGTGCGCTACCGATCAAGGCGATCGTGCGTTCGCCGCTGCTGCGGTGCGCGCGCACCGTCGACCCGCTGGCCGCCGCGCTCGGCGTCGAACCGGTCATCGACGAACGCCTGGTTGAGGTCGACTACGGACAGTGGACCGGTCGCAAGATCGCCGAGCTGTTCAAAGAGCCGCTGTGGACCGTGGTGCAGCAGCAGCCAAGCGCCGCGGTGTTTCCCGAGGGTGAGGGGTTGGCGCAGGTGCAGGCCCGCGCCGTGGCCGCGGTGCGCGAACACGACCGCCGCCTCGCCGAGGGCGCCGACGGTGACGTGCTGTGGGTCGCGTGCACACACGGTGATGTGATCAAGGCGGTGCTGGCCGATGCGCTTGGCGTCCACCTCGACGGTTTTCAGCGCATCACCGCCGATCCCGCATCGATGAGCGTGATCCGCTACACCGCGGTCCGACCGTTCGTGTTGCACGTCAACCACACCGGGGCCGACCTCACAACGGCACTGACGCCGAAGCCCGAACAGGGTCCGGACTCGGACCAGGTGGCGAGTACGGACGCCGTCGTGGGCGGTTCCACCGACTGACAGGCGATCCTCGGAATGACAGAGGCACCGCCCATACCGGTATTTTGGAAAGGCCATGACCCGCTCGATTCACGTCTTCCGCTCACCCGACCGCTTCGTGGCCGGGACGGTCGGGCAACCGGGAAACCGGACGTTCTACCTCCAGGCCGTGCACGACACCAGGGTGGTGTCGGTGATGCTGGAGAAGCAGCAGGTAGCCGTCCTCGCCGAACGCATCGCCGCACTGCTGTTGGAGATCAACCGCCGGTTCGGCACGCCCATCCCGCCCGACACCGGTGAGGTTGAGGACCTGAGCCCGCTGGTCATGCCGGTGGACGCGGAGTTCCGGGTCGGCACGATGGGCCTGGGCTGGGACTCCGAGGCCGAGACAGTGGTGGTGGAGCTGCTCGCCGTGTCCGACACCGAGTTCGACGCGTCGGTGGTGCTCGATGACGCCGAGGACGGACCCGACGCCGTTCGCGTGTTTCTGTCCCCGGAGTCGGCGCGTGAGTTCGCGACACGATCCAATCGGGTGATCTCGGCGGGACGACCGCCGTGTCCACTGTGTGACGAACCTCTCGATCCGGCGGGCCACATCTGCGTTCGAACCAATGGGTACCTGCGCGGCGCACTGGGCGAGTCCGGCGAGCCCGGCGAGTCCGCCGATGATTTCTGAGGGGCAGCCGGGCGGGATCGACGGTGAGGTACTGCGCCGCGGTGAGCTGACCGTCCTCGGGCGGATCCGCTCCGCGAGCAACGCCACGTTCCTGTGCGAGGCCCACCTCGACGACCACGAGACGCACTGCGTCTACAAGCCGGTCGCGGGGGAGGCGCCACTGTGGGACTTCCCCGACGGCACGCTGGCCGGTCGCGAGTACGCCGCCTACCTGGTCTCGGCTGCGCTCGGCTGGGACATCGTGCCCTACACCATCATTCGCGACGGACCCGCGGGTTCGGGCATGGTGCAGCTGTGGGTCGATCAGCCCGGTGACGCACTCGATGACGATCCCGATGCCGGGCCGGATCTGGTGGATCTGGTGCCCGCGGGAAAGGTGCCGCCGGGGTATCTGCCGATCCTGCAGGCCTACGACTACGCCGGTGACGAGGTCACGCTCGTGCACGCCGACGATATCCGCCTGCGCCGGATGGCGGTCTTCGACGTGCTGATCAACAACGCCGACCGCAAGGGCGGGCACATCCTGTCGGGTGTGGACGGCCGGGTCCACGGCGTCGACCACGGCGTGAGCCTGCACAGCGAGGACAAGCTGCGCACCGTGCTGTGGGGGTGGGCGGGCAAACCCGTCGACGACGAGACCCTGGCACAGGTCGCGATCCTGCGCGACGACATCCGGTCCGGTCTTGGCGAGGCCCTCGGTGAGCATGTCACCGGCCGCGAGATCGAGGCCCTGCTGGCGAGAACCGTTGCATTGCTGAACGATCCGGTGATGCCGACGCCGGATCGGCACCGCCCGATCCCGTGGCCCGCCTTCTGAGCCGCCGTAGGTGGTGCAACGTCGCTCACCGCGCGGAGCAGTGTTCTACGCTGGCGATCATGACCGATCATGACCGGGCTGCCGCCCGCCGCGAGATCACCGACGCGCTGCAGAAGGCGCTCGACCGCAGGCACGAGGTGCTCGATGCGATCGTCGAGGCCAGTGACAAGGCGTCTGCCGTGGAGACGATCGCGAAACTGCTCGACACCTCGCACCTGGGAGCCGAGGCTGTCATGGGGATGTCATTCGACCGTCTGACCCGGGACTCGCGACGGCGGATCGCCGAGGAACTCGAGGATCTCAACAAGCAGCTCACGTTCACGTTCGCAGACCGCCCGGCCAGTTCCGGTGAGGGTCTGGTGCTGCGACCGTTCTCGGACGCCGTAGACCGCGACATCTTCGCCGCGCGCACCGATGACGTCGGGGCCACCGGTGACGGTTCCGGCGGGCCCGCGGGCAGCCTTGACGATGAGATCAGTGCCGCCGTCGGCCGGGTGTCGGCCGAGGAGGCGGTGTGGTTCGTCGCCGAGGAGGCCACCGAGAAGGTCGGCATGGTGTTCGGTGAACTCGTCGGTGGCGAGGTGAACGTGCGGATCTGGATTCATCCCGACCACCGTCACCGAGGCTTCGGCACCGCGGCCCTGCGGCGTTGCCGCTCAGAGATGGCGGCCTACTTCCCGGCGGTACCCATGGTGGTTCGGGCGCCCGGCGCGACTCCCAAGTGAGCGATGTCGGCGCCGCCGACGACGTGAATGACGCCGCACTGGCCGCGCGGGTGGCGCAGGAGGCCGGCGAGTACCTGCTGGCGGTGCGCGACGAGGTCGGTTTCGGTGACCCCTACGGCCTCGGCGACGCAGGCGACCGGCGCGCCAACGACCTCATCCTGAGACTCCTGCGTGAGGCGCGCCCCGACGACGCCGTGTTGTCCGAGGAATCGCCCGACAACCTGGCCAGGCTCCGCGCCGACCGGGTGTGGATCGTCGACCCGGTGGATGGCACCCGCGAGTTCTCCATGCCGGGCCGGGTCGACTGGGCGGTGCACATCGCCCTGTGGCAGCGCAACGACGGTGGTCCGGGCGGCCGCATCACCGACGCCGTGGTCGGGCTTCCCGCCGTCGACACGGTGTACCGCACCGACACCGTGACCGGTCCGCCGCCGCGCGAGCCGGGCCCGATCCGGGTGGCCACCAGCCGCAACCGGCCGCCGACGGTGCTGTGGTGGCTGCGCGACATCCTTGACATCGAGTTGGTCGGGATGGGGTCGGCGGGCGCCAAGGCGATGGCACTGGTGCGCGGTGATGTCGACGCCTACATCCACGCGGGCGGCCAGTGGGAGTGGGACTCGGCCGCACCGGCGGGCGTGGTCTGGGCCGCAGGCCTGCACGCGACGCGCATCGACGGATCGCCCCTGGTCTACAACCGTCCCGACCCCTACCTGCCCGACTTTCTGATGTGCAGGCCTGAACTCGCCGACACGCTGCTCGAGGGCATCCGGTCCATTCTCTGATCCCCGTCGGTGCCCATCGGGAATGGATCGAGCCAATCGGGCGTCCAAGACGGACAGACACGCACACCATCGGAGGACGTTCTGAGCGCACACCCTAGAGTCGGAGCCATGCAATCCTGGCCGGCGTCCTCCGTTCCGGCCCTGCCGGGGCAGGGTCCGCAGTTGCGTCTGTACGACAGCGCCGATCGTCAGATTCGTCCGGTGGCCGCCGGTGAGACCGCGACCATGTACGTGTGTGGCATCACGCCGTACGACGCGACGCACCTCGGCCACGCCGCCACCTATCTGACGTTCGACCTGGTGTACCGGGTGTGGCTCGACTCGGGCCACCGTGTGCACTACGTGCAGAACGTCACCGATGTTGACGACCCGCTGTTCGAGCGGGCGCTGCGCGACGGTGTCGACTGGCGTGATCTCGGCGCCGACCAGACCCAGCTGTTCCGCGACGATATGGCGGCCCTTCGCGTGCTGCCGCCGCATGACTACGTCGCCGCCACCGATGCCATCGCCGAGGTCATCGAACTGGTCGAGAAACTCCTCGCGGCGGGAGCGGCCTATGTCGTCGACGACGCCGAGTTCCCGGACGTGTACTACCGCGCGGACGCCACCGACCAGTTCGGCTACGAGTCGGGGTATGACCGTGACACCATGCTCCGACTCTTCGGCGAACGCGGCGGCGACCCCGACCGGCCCGGTAAGACCGATCAGCTCGACGCCCTGCTGTGGCGTGCCGAGCGTCTCGGCGAGCCCAGCTGGCCGTCACCGTTCGGTCCCGGACGCCCGGGCTGGCACGTCGAGTGCTCCGCCATCGCGCTGACTCGCATCGGCACTGGCCTCGACATTCAGGGCGGTGGCAGCGATCTGGTCTTCCCGCACCACGAGTACTCCGCCGCGCACGCCGAATCGGCAACGGGGGAGCGCAGATTCGCCCGCCACTACGTCCACGCCGGGATGATCGGCTGGGACGGCCACAAGATGAGCAAGAGCCGCGGCAACCTGGTGCTGGTGTCAAGGCTGCGCGCCCAAGGCGTTGAGCCCGCGGCCATCCGCCTGGGATTGTTCGCCGGGCACTACCGTGCCGACCGGTCGTGGAGCGATGCAGTGCTCGACGAGGCCCGGGCGCGGCTCAGCAGGTGGCGCGCCGCGACCGCGCTATCGACGGCTCCCGACGCCACCGACGTGATCGCTCGCGTGCGCAGATACCTCGCCGACGACCTCGACACGCCCAAAGCGATTGCCGCGCTCGATGGTTGGTGTACCGATGCGCTCGAGTACGGCGGGCATGACGTATCAGCACCGAACGCCGTCCGCACCGCCGTCGACGCGTTGTTCGGCATCGAGCTGACCTAGCGCGAAGGCACCGACCCCGCCCGTCCGATCGGTGGTTGGAGTACGTTTCGCGTCATGTCTTCTGTGCGCGGAAAGGTCGTATTCATCACCGGCGGGGCAGCAGGAGTCGGTGCTGAGGTGGCACACCGGCTACACGCCAAGGGCGCCAAGCTGGTGCTCACCGATATCGACGAGGATCTACTGACCCGGCAGCGGGACGAACTCGGCACCGATCGCGTTCTCACGATCGTCGCCGACGTGCGTGATCTCCCGGCGATGCAGGGTGCCGCCGCGGCGGCCGTCGAGAGGTTCGGCGGTATTGACATCGTGCTGGCCAACGCGGGTATCGCCAGTTACGGCTCGGTGCTGCAGGTCGATCCGGAGGCGTTCAAGCGGGTGCTCGACATCAACGTGCTCGGGGTGTTCCACACCGTGCGCGCAACGCTGCCCTCGGTGATCGAGCGCCGCGGATACGTGCTGATCGTGTCATCGCTGGCCGCGTACGCCGCTGCCCCCGGTCTGGCGCCCTACAACGCCTCCAAGGCGGCCGTCGAGCACTTCGCGAACGCCCTGCGTCTGGAGGTCGCGCATCGTGGCGTCGACGTGGGTTCGGCGCACATGTCGTGGATCGACACCGCACTGGTCCGCGACAGCAAGGCCGATATGTCCACATTCGGCGAGATGCTGTCGAGGCTGCCGGGACCGCTGAAGACCACCACGTCCGTGGCGCGGTGCGGCGAGGCCTTCGTCAAGGGCATCGAGCGGCGCCGCACCAGGGTTAACTGCCCGGGCTGGGTTGGCCTGGTCCGCTGGCTGCGGCCGATCCTGTCCACCCGAGTGGGCGAGATGCCGGTGCGGGCGATCGTGCCCGACATCCTGCCCCGGATGGACGCCGAGGTCGCCGCTCTGGGGCGGTCAACGAGTGCGCACAACGAAGAGCTGGAGCAGGACTGATGCGGCGCATCGGCGTCGTGCTGGCGCTGCTGGTCGTGGTGGTCGGCTGCACCAAACCGCAGGAACCCGAGTCGGTCAGTTCCGCGCCGCCGCCGCCCCCGCAGGCCGGGGCCGTCACGCCGGCCCAGGCCCGCGCGATCGCGAAGGAGGCCTACATCTATGGCTTCCCGATGGTCGACAACTACCGCGTCTTGTACTCCTACTTCGTTGACAAGCAGAACCCCGAGTACAAGGGCGACTGGAACCAGATCCACAACACGCCAAGGGTTTACACACCCGAGGACACCGCCATTCAGACGCCGAACTCGGACACCCCCTACTCCGCGGTCGGCGCCGATCTGCGGGCCGAGCCGCTGGTGCTGACTGTCCCGCCGATCGAGCAGGACCGCTACTACTCGCTGCAGTTCATCGACGGGTACACCTACGACTTCGATTACGTCGGCAGCCGGACCACCGGCAACGGTGGCGGCAAGTACCTGCTGGCGGGTCCGAACTTCACCGGCGAGGCCCCCGAGGGAGTCGACAAGGTCATCCGCAGCGACACCGAGCTGGCCCTGGTGATGTACCGCACCCAACTGTTCGGCCCGTCCGACCTCGACAACGTCAAGAAGATCCAGGACGGCTACCAGGCCGTGCCGCTGTCGGCGTACCTCAACCAGCCGCCGCCGCCACCCGCGCCGGCGATCGACTTCGTCCCACCGCTCACCCCTGAGGCGCAGCGGACGTCACCGCAGTTCTTCGAGATCCTGGACTTCGCGCTGCGGTTCGCGCCGACGCTGCCGCAGGAGAAGGCCATGCGGGAGCGGTTCGCCAGCATCGGCATCGCTGCCGACGGCGCGTTCGACGCCGATGACCTGGACCCACAGATGCGCACGGCTATCGAGGGCGGTATGGCCGATGCCTGGGCCGAGTTCGAGAAGTTGAAGTCCGACGAGATCGACACCGGTCGGGTCGGGGCTGCGGAGATGTTCGGCACCGCGCAGTACCTCAACGGCAACTACCTCTACCGGATGGCCGGTGCGGTGCTGGGAATCTACGGCAACAGCAAGGACGAGGCCATCTATCCGGGGACGGCGCTGGACTCCGCCGGGGCACCGCTCAACGGCGCCAACACCTACACCTACCGGTTCGCCTCCGGCCAGCTGCCGCCGGTCAACGCGTTCTGGTCACTGACGATGTACGAGCTGCCAAAGAGCCAGCTGGTGGCCAATCCGATGAACCGGTACCTCATCAACTCGCCGATGCTGTCGAGCCTGGCCAAGGATCCCGACGGCGGGATCACGCTGTATGTCCAGAACGAGTCGCCGGGATTGGACCGGGAGGCCAACTGGCTGCCCGCCCCGAAGGGTCCGTTCCAGGTGGTCCTGCGGCTGTACTGGCCGAAGCCGGATGCGCTCAACGGGCAGTGGCAGGCGCCTAAGCCGGTTAAGACGTAGCGCCGACGGCTCAGCCCCGGAAGCCGGGCCCGCGCCTACGCAGATAGCGCTCGAACTCGGCGGCCAACGCGTCACCGTCGATCTTTCCGATGGCCTCGCTCATGTCGACCTCGGCGTCACCGCGTTCCTCGAGGGAGTGCACGTAGTCGGCGATCTCGTCGTCCTCGGCGGTCATCTCGGTGACGGCCTGCTCCCACTCCTCGGCGGCCGCGGGCAGATCTGCCAGCGGGACCTCGATGTCGAGGACGTCCTCGACCCGGCGCAACAGGGCCACCGTCGCCTTCGGACAGGGCGGCTGGGACACGTAGTGCGGGACGGCGGCCCAGAACGTCACGGCCGGGATGCCCGCGGCCACGCACGCGTCCTGGAACACCCCGGCGATACCCGTGGGCCCCTCGTAGCGAGTCTCCTCCAACCCGAAGAACTTCGCCGATTCGGGGGAGTACGCCGCGCCGGACACGGGAACCGGGCGGGTGTGGGGTGTGTCGGCGAGCAGCGCGCCGAGGATGACGACGGTCTCGACGTTGAGCTTGTCGGCGATGGCGAGCAGTTCGGCGCAGAACGTGCGCCACCTCATGTTGGGCTCCACCCCGTGCATCAGCACAATGTCGCGGTCGCTGCCAGGCGGCCGGCAGTGCGAGATCCGCATCGACGGCCACACCAGCTCGCGCGTCACGCCGTCGATCTGGCGGATCACGGGGCGATTCACCTGATAGTCGTAGAACGACTCGTCGTCGATCTCGACGATGGTCTCGGCCTCCCAGATGGCGTCGAGGTGTTCGAGCGCGTCACTGGCCGCGTCACCGGCGTCATTCCAGCCCTCGAAGGCGGCGACGACGATGGGGGCCTGCAAGTTGGGCAGGTCTGTCACCAGCCAAGCGTAAGCCCTGCCCGACGCCGTGCGAGGAGCATCAACCGGCGGGTTGGGGTACATCGCGGTTTGGCGGAAGCGACGACGCTGCAATCTCGTTAACCTTGATGACGACCTTCCGACAGGATCCGCGAGCTGTCGTTCGTGGGCACCGCATCGCCAAGCGGGTCGGGGTCGATCGCGGGCGACGAGATGGGTGTCCAGACGTCGATCGAGTGACGACGTAGACTTTTCTGGTCGAGAGGCGTTGCAACGGTTATTGGGGGGGCACCGTCCCCTTTCGGTATCCGCCACGCTCGGCAGAGTTAAGGACGCCTTCCGCTACGGAAGGAGTGCACGTGAACGCCGTTCAGCCGGACGCTTTTGAGCCGAACATCCGCCCCGACTGCACCGACGAACTCACGGCTGCTCTGCACCAGCGGATCATGGTGATCGACGGCGCGATGGGCACGGCGATCCAGCGCGATCGGCCGGACGAGGCCGGCTACCGCGGCGACCGGTTCACGGAATGGCCGACCGCCCTTCAGGGCAATAACGACCTGCTGACCCTGACACAGCCGCAGATCATCGAGTCGATCCACCGCGAATACCTCGAGGCGGGCGCCGACATCCTGGAGACCAACACGTTCAATGCGAACGCGGTCTCGCTCTCCGACTACGACATGGCGGACCTGAGCTATGAGCTGAACTACGCCGGCGCTGCCCTGGCGCGGGCGGCCGCCGACGAGTTCAGTACCCCAGACAAGCCCCGCTACGTGGCAGGGGCGCTGGGGCCGACGACGCGGACCGCGTCGATCTCCCCGGACGTCAACGATCCCGGAGCCCGCAACGTCTCCTACGACCAGCTGGTCGCCGCCTACCTCGAAGCCGCCAACGGCCTCGTCGACGGGGGTGCCGACCTCATCATCGTCGAGACGATCTTCGATTCGCTGAACTCCAAGGCGGCGGTGTTCGCCATCGAGACGCTGTTCGAGGAGCGCGGACGCCGCTGGCCGGTCATCATCTCGGGCACCATCACGGATGCTTCAGGACGGACACTGTCCGGCCAGGTCACCGAGGCATTCTGGAACGCGATCAGGCACGCGAAGCCGCTCGCGGTCGGCCTCAACTGCGCCCTTGGCGCGCCGGAGATGAGGCCCTACATCGCCGAGGTGGCGCGGATCGCCGACACCTTCGTCTCCTGCTACCCGAACGCCGGCCTCCCCAACGCCTTCGGTGAGTACGACGAGTCCCCGGAGGCTCAGGCCAGCTACATCAAGGAGTTCGCCGAGGCCGGCCTGGTCAACCTGGTCGGTGGTTGCTGCGGAACGGCGCCGCCGCACATCGCCGAGATCGCCAAGGTCGTCGAGGGTAAACCGCCCCGCGAGCTGCCGGAGATCGAAGTGGCCACCCGGCTCTCAGGCCTGGAGCCGCTCAACATCACCGACGACTCCCTGTTCGTGAACATCGGTGAGCGCACCAACATCACCGGCTCCGCCCGGTTCCGCAACCTGATCAAGGCCGAGGACTACGACACCGCGCTGTCGGTCGCCCTGCAACAGGTTGAGGTCGGTGCGCAGGTCATCGACATCAACATGGACGAGGGCATGATCGACGGCGTCGCCGCGATGGACCGGTTCACCAAGCTGATCGCGGCCGAGCCGGATATCAGCCGCGTCCCGGTGATGATCGACTCCTCCAAGTGGGAGGTCATCGAGGCGGGCCTGAAGAACGTGCAGGGCAAGCCGATCGTCAACTCGATCTCCATGAAGGAGGGCGAGGAGAAGTTCATCCGCGAGGCACGGCTGTGCCGCAAGTACGGCGCCGCCGTCGTCGTGATGGCCTTCGACGAGCAGGGCCAGGCCGACAACCTGGAGCGCCGCAAGGAGATCTGCGGGCGCGCCTACCGGATCCTGACCGAAGAGGTCGGCTTCCCGGCCGAGGACATCATCTTCGACCCGAACTGCTTCGCGCTGGCGACAGGTATCGAGGAGCACGCGACGTACGGGATCGACTTCATTCAGGCCTGCGCCTGGATCAAGGAGAACCTTCCCGGGGTGCACATCTCCGGCGGTATCTCGAACGTGTCGTTCTCGTTCCGGGGCAACAACCCCGTCCGCGAGGCGATCCACGCGGTGTTCCTGTTCCACGCCATCAAGGCCGGTTTGGACATGGGCATCGTCAACGCTGGCGCGCTGGTGCCCTACGACTCGATCGACCCCGAGCTGCGGGACCGCATCGAGGACGTCGTCCTGAACCGTCGCGAGGACGCGGCCGAGAGGCTCCTGGAGATCGCCGAACGGTTCAATAGCAAGGACAAAGCCGAGGACCCGGTGGCAGCCGAGTGGCGCACCCTCCCGGTCCGCGAGCGGATCACACACGCCCTGGTCAAGGGCATCGACGCCGACGTCGAGTCCGACACCGAGGAACTGCGGGCCGAGATCGCTGGCGCGGGTGGCCGCCCGATCGAGGTGATCGAGGGCCCGCTGATGGACGGCATGAACGTCGTCGGTGACCTCTTCGGCGCGGGGAAGATGTTCCTTCCCCAGGTCGTGAAGTCGGCCCGGGTCATGAAGAAGGCCGTTGCGTACCTGCTGCCGTTCATCGAGGCGGAGAAGGAGCAGTCCGGTGCCGCCGCGAGTAAGGACACCAACGGCACGATCATCATGGCGACGGTCAAGGGGGACGTCCACGACATCGGCAAGAACATCGTCGGCGTCGTCCTGCAGTGCAACAACTACGAGGTGATCGACCTCGGTGTGATGGTGCCCGCCCAGAAGATCCTGGACGCGGCGAAGGAGCACAACGCCGACATCATCGGGCTGTCCGGCCTGATCACCCCGTCGCTGGACGAGATGGTCAACTTCGCCGTCGAGATGGAGCGCCAGGGTCTGGAGATCCCGCTGCTGATCGGCGGCGCGACCACCTCGCGCGCTCACACGGCGGTGAAGGTGTCGCCGCGTCGCAGCGGTCCGGTGGTCTGGGTCAAGGACGCCTCCCGGTCGGTGCCGGTCGCCGCTGCGCTGCTCGACGACAAGCAGCGTCCAGCCCTGCTGGAGGCCACCGAGACCGACTATGCAGCCCTGCGCGAACGGCACGCCCAGAAGAACGAGCGGCCGATGCTGACGCTGGAGAAGGCGCGCGCGAACCGGACGCCGATCGCATGGGACGACTACACGCCACCGGTGCCCGCTCAGGGCATCGGCGTGCGCGAGTTCCTCGACTATGACCTCGCCGAGCTGCGCGAGTACATCGACTGGCAGCCGTTCTTCAACGCCTGGGAGATGAAGGGCAGATTCCCCGACATCCTCAACAACCCGGTCTCGGGTGAGACCGCCCGCAAGCTGTACGACGACGCCCAGGAGATGCTCGACACCCTGATCAAGGAGAAGTGGCTGACCGCCAACGGCGTCATCGGGTTCTTCCCCGCGAACGCGGTCGGCGACGATATCGAGGTCTACACCGACGACACTCGTACCGAGGTGCTGACCACGTTGTGCAATCTGCGCCAGCAGGGCGAGCACCGGGACGGCATCCCGAACCGGAGCCTCGGCGACTACATCGCGCCCAAGGACACCGGCCTGGCTGACTACGTCGGCTCCTTCGCCGTCACGGCGGGGCTCGGCAGCCAAGACAAGATCGTCGAGTTCAAGGCCGCCAACGACGACTACAACGCGATCCTGCTTGAGTCACTCGCCGACCGGCTGGCAGAGGCGTTCGCCGAACGGATGCACCAACGGGTCCGCAAGGAGTTCTGGGGATTCCAACCGGACGAGCAGCTGGACAACGAGGCGCTGATCGGTGAGAAGTACAGGGGAATCCGCCCAGCGCCGGGCTACCCGGCCTGCCCGGAACACACCGAGAAGGCGACGCTCTGGGAGTTGATGGATGTCAAGGAGCGCGCCGGCATTGAGCTGACCGAGTCGATGGCGATGTGGCCCGGTGCCGCCGTCAGCGGCTGGTATTACTCGCACCCGCAGTCGCAGTACTTCGTGGTCGGCCGGATCGCCCAGGACCAGGTGGCCGACTACGCGAAGCGCAAGGGCTGGACCCTGAAGGAAGCCGAACGCTGGCTCGCCCCCAACCTCGGCTACAACCCGGAGGACTGAGCCTGATCAGCGGAACTGGTCGGCGTTGGCGGCCGCCCACTGAGCCATCGACATCGCCGGTGTGCCCGTCAGCTGTTCGACCGCGTCATTGGCGACCTGTGGCTCGGAACCTGCACTGAACAGGTCGAAATACCACTGCACGCCGTCGCCCATGACGGGTCGCAACAACTCCTCGGCCTCGGTGCGGTTGCAGTGCTGCACCGTCACCGGCACGCCGATGCCCACGCCGATCTGTTCGGCGATCTGGCCGCGGCTCAGCGCCTTCGGGCCGGTGAGGTCATACATCCTCGACAGGTGAGGGTCCTGCGGCCCGGTGAGCAGGTGCGCCGCCACCCGGGCGATATCGTCCATCGAGACCGGTGCCTCGACGGCGTCCGGATACGGCTCGGCCACGGTCTGCGTGGTCCGGATCTGATCGGCCCACATCGCGAAGTTCTCGCAGAATTCGCCGGGCCCCAGTTGCGTGTGGGGTAACCCCGATGCCGTCACGGCGTCGGCGTGCTCAGACCAGTGTGCGCCGCCCGACAACGCCACGACGTACTGCACGCCGGCTTCCTTCATCAGTGCCAGCGTGGCCGTCAGGGTCTCCGTGTAGGGAGCCAGGTAGACGCGCTCGACACCGTCCAGCGCCGCCCGCAGGGAATCTGGTCTGCCCAGGTAGCCGGTGATCGCAGTCACAGAATCGGGCAGCTGGGCCTTGGTCGGGTTGGCGGTGAGTGCGCGGATGTCCTTGGCGCCCAGCGTGATCAGATGATCCACCACGCGCCTGCCGATGTTTCCTGTTGCCCCGGTCACCAGAATCGTCATGACACCAAGCTAGTGAGACCCTCCGACAATGAGACGATGGAGCACATGCGTGCGGTGCTCTGGGACATGGATGGCACGTTGGTGGACTCCGAGAAACTGTGGGATCTCGCGTTGCAGGAGTTGTACCGGCGCAGGGGAGCGGTGCTGTCGGCGGAGGTGCGCGAGAGCACGGTCGGCGGTTCGGCGGACGATGTGATGGCGATCGTCTACGCGGACCTGGGTCTGGCGCCCGATGCCGAGTCGGTGACGCGCGAAATCGACTGGCTGCACGTTTACACCGGTGAACTCTTCGAGGCTGGGCTGCCCTGGCAGCCCGGGGCCAGGGAACTGCTCGACGCGCTGACCGCTGAGGGCGTTCCGATGGCATTGGTCACCAATACCCGCCGTGACCTCACCGAGCAGGCGCTCAAGAGCATTGGGCGGCACTACTTCTCCGTCACGGTCTGCGGTGACGAAGTGGCGCGGGGAAAGCCCGCGCCAGACGCCTATCTGCGCGCGGCGGAGCTGATGGGGTTCGATGCCTTCGACTGTGTCGCGATCGAGGACTCGGTTGCCGGGACCACGGCGGCCGAAGTCGCCGGATGCGCGGTCGTGGTGGTGCCCAATGACATCGAGGTCCCCGCCAGCCCTCGGCGCAGGCACATCAGCTCGCTTCTCGATGTGTCGGTCGACGATCTGCGGGCCGTGCACGCCGACCTGGACCGTCGCCCGGCATAGCCTCCACATCGCGACGCGGGATATGCCCCTGTCGCCGCCTCGACTGTGCCATCGTGGTGTGACTCCCATCACGGGATGATGCTGCGAGAAGGGGCGGTCACATGGCTGGTCAGGGTCCTCCGGTTGACGACTCGTCGTCGGCCATCACTGATGAGAACTTCGCGTCCGGGCACACGGCCATCCGGATCGCCTCGGTCGCGGCGCTGGGCGGCCTTTTGTTCGGCTACGACAGTGCCGTCATCAACGGTGCGGTCGACTCGATTCAGGAGGACTTCGGGATCGGCAACGCCGAACTGGGCTTCGCCGTGGCATCGGCACTTCTCGGAGCTGCCGCGGGTGCCATGACCGCGGGCCGCATCGCGGACAGGATCGGTCGCATCTCGGTGATGAAGATCGCCGCTGTGCTCTTCCTGATCAGCGCTTTCGGCACGGGATTCGCCCATGACGTGTGGACCGTCGTGCTGTTCCGGATTGTCGGCGGTATCGGCGTCGGCGTGGCGTCGGTGATCGCACCCGCCTACATCGCCGAGACCTCGCCACCGAGCATTCGTGGCCGGCTCGGGTCGCTGCAGCAGCTCGCCATCGTGTCGGGCATCTTCCTGTCATTCGTCGTCAACTGGCTGCTCCAATGGGCGGCGGGTGGCCCCAACGAACCGCTGTGGCTGGGGCTGGACGCCTGGCGCTGGATGTTCCTGGCGATGGCGGTGCCTGCGGTCCTGTACGGCGGACTGGCGTTCACCATTCCCGAGTCACCGCGGTATCTCGTTGCCAGTCACAAGATTCCGGAAGCCCGCCGGGTGCTCACCATGCTGCTCGGACAGAAGAACCTGGAAATCACCATCACCCGAATCCGGGAGACGCTGGAGCGTGAGGACAAGCCGTCCTTGCGGGACCTGCGAAAGCCGACGGGCGGCATCTACGGCATCGTCTGGGTTGGCCTCGGGCTGTCGATATTCCAGCAGTTCGTCGGTATCAACGTCATCTTCTACTACTCCAACGTGCTGTGGCAGGCGGTGGGATTCAGTGCCGACGAGTCGGCCATCTACACCGTGATCACGTCGGTGATCAACGTGCTGACCACGCTGATCGCGATCGCGTTGATCGACAAGATCGGTCGCAAGCCGCTCCTGCTGATCGGCTCGACCGGCATGGCGGTGACCCTGATCACGATGTCCATCATCTTCGCCAACGCCACCGTGGGTCCCGATGGCAATCCCAGCCTTCCCGGCGCGTCCGGGGTCATCGCACTGATCGCGGCGAACCTCTTCGTGGTCGCGTTCGGCATGTCCTGGGGCCCGGTGGTGTGGGTGCTGTTGGGCGAGATGTTCCCCAACCGCATCCGCGCTGCGGCGCTGGGCATCGCCGCGGCAGGTCAGTGGGCGGCCAACTGGCTGATCACGGTGACGTTCCCGGGCCTGCGCGAGTACCTCGGTCTGGCCTACGGCTTCTACGGCCTCTGTGCCATCCTGTCCGGCGTGTTCGTGTGGCGGTGGGTGATGGAGACAAAGGGCGTGACCCTGGAGGACATGCACGGCGAGATCCTCGGCAAGGACAAACCGAGGGCCAACATCTGACTCTGGAGGGCCATAAGCCCCCCGCGGGCCATATCCATTCGCTGACGGTGCCCACGACGTGAAACAATCGCGACCCGTGAAGACCTTCGACACCCTGTTCGCCGAACTCACCGAGCGAGCGCGCACCCGGCCCGCGGGCAGCGGCACGGTCGCCGCGCTCGACGGCGGCGTCCACGCGCTGGGCAAGAAGATCATCGAGGAGGCCGGCGAGGTGTGGCTGGCCGCCGAACACGAGGGCGATGAGGCCCTGGCCGAGGAGATCAGCCAGCTCCTCTACTGGACGCAGGTTCTGATGGTCGCCCGTGGGCTGACCCTCGACGACGTCTACGCCAAGCTATGAGCGACATGTTGCGCGTTGCGGTCCCCAACAAGGGTGCGCTGAGCGAGGCGGCCGCCGAGATCCTGTCCGAGGCCGGATACCGCCGCCGCCGGGACCCGAAGGACCTGACGGTTGTCGACCCCGTCAACAACGTCGAGTTCTTCTTCCTGCGTCCCAAGGACATCGCGATCTACGTCGGATCCGGCGAGTTGGATCTGGGCATCACCGGCCGCGATCTGGCCGCGGACTCCGCCGCCCCGGTCAGCGAGCGGCTGGCGCTGGGATTCGGCAATTCCACCTTCCGCTATGCCGGGCCTGTCGGTCGGGACTGGACGGTGGCGGATCTCGCCGGAAAGCGCATCGCCACGGCCTTCCCGAATCTGGTCCGGAACAATCTCGCGGACAACGGCATCGAAGCCACGGTGATTCGGCTCGACGGTGCCGTGGAGATCTCCGTGCAGCTGGGGGTGGCGGACGTGATCGCCGATGTGGTCGGCTCGGGCCGCACGTTGAGCCTGCACGATCTGGTGGCCTTCGGTGAGCCGCTGTGCGATTCAGAGGCCGTCCTCATCGAGCGGGTCGACGCCGACCCGGCCCACGCCGCCGCGCGCGAGCAGCTCACCAAGCGAGTGCAGGGCGTCGTGTTCGGGCAGCAGTACCTGATGTTGGACTACGACTGCCCGCGTTCTGTCCTGGATCGCGCGACCGCCGTCACGCCCGGTCTTGAGTCACCCACGATCGCGCCGCTGGCCGACGAGGCGTGGGTGGCCGTGCGCGCCCTGGTGCCGCGGCGTGACGTCAACGCCATCATGGACGAGATCGCGGCGATCGGAGCCAAGGCAATATTGGCTTCCGACATCCGGTTTTGTCGCTTTTGATCTGTTAGCGTCCAGCCATGACGCAAGTGCTCGTGCTGCTTCTGGCTCTGTTGATCGGTGTCGTCGCGGGCCTCCGGGCACTGACGCCGCCCGCGGTCGTCGCCTGGGGCGCGGCTCTGAATTGGCTTCCCGTGGACGGTACCTGGGCGCAGTGGGTGGGCCATCCCATCACGGTCACGGTCCTGACCATCCTTCTGGTGGTGGAACTGGTCACCGATCAGTTGCCGTCCACACCGCCCCGCACGGTGACCCCGCAGTTTGCGGCGCGCATCCTGACCGGCGCCTTCGCAGGAGCCGTCATCGGGGCGGGGTTTCACTACACGTTCAGCTCGATCGGTGCCGGTGTCATCGGCGCCGTCCTCGGCACCCTCGGCGGCTATCAGGCGCGCCGCCGTCTGGTCGAGGCCAACGGCGGGCGTGACCTTCCGGTCGCCCTGACCGAGGACGTCATCGCCGTGCTGGGTGGCCTCGCCGTCGTGGCACTCGTCTCGACGCTCTGATACCGCCGTGCCTCGCGAGTTCGACGCCATCATCGTCGGCGCCGGCCAGGCGGGTCCGCCACTGGCCGGCCGGCTGACCGAGGCCGGGCAGACTGTCGCCGTCATCGAGCGCAAACTCGTTGGGGGCACATGCGTCAACTACGGCTGCATTCCCACCAAGACGCTGGTGGCCAGCGCGCACGCCGCCCACGTCGCCCGTCGCGGCGCGGACTTCGGGATCGCCACCGGCGATGTCACGGTCGATATGGCGAGGGTCAAGGCCCGCAAGGACCAGATCATGCTCGGTGACCGTCACGGCGTGGAGTCGTGGCTGGAGGGCATGACGGGTTGCACCCTCATCCGCGGCCACGCCCGATTCGAGGGCCCGCACACCATCCGGGTCGACGACGAGGTGCTGACGGCCAGCCAGATCTTCCTCAACGTCGGTGGCCGCGCGACGGTGCCCGACATTCCGGGGCTGGCCGATATCGACTACCTCACCAACGTCGGAATCCTCGACCTCGACGAACTGCCATCCCATCTCGTTGTGGTCGGTGGCAGTTACATCGCACTCGAGTTCGCCCAGATGTACCGCAGATTCGGTGCGAGGGTCAGCGTCGTGGAGCGGGGCCCGCGGCTCACCGCCCGTGAGGACGAGGACGTGTCGGCCGCCATCAAGGACATCCTCGAGGCCGAGGGCATCGACGTCCATCTCGACGCGACCGCCATGCGGATCATCAAGCACGACAGTGATTCTGGGGGATTTGACCTGTACCCCCGCGACGGTGCCGATCCGATCAGCGGTACGCACCTACTCGTCGCGACGGGGCGGCGGCCCAACACCGACGATCTCGGCCTGTCTGTTGCGGGAGTGGCACTGGACGCGCGCGGCTACATCGCGACCGACGATCAGTTGCGCACCAACGTCGACGGCATCTGGGCGATGGGGGACTGCAACGGCAAGGGCGCCTTCACCCACACGTCATACAACGACTTCGAGATCGTTGCGGCCAACCTGCTCGATGACGATCCGCGCCGGGTGAGCGATCGGATCACCACCTACGCCCTCTACATCGATCCGCCGTTGGGTCGGGCGGGTATGTCGGTCGCCGAGGTACGAGCCTCGGGGCGAAGGGCATTGGTCGGCAAGCGCCCGATGACGCGCGTCGGTCGCGCCGTCGAGAAGGGCGAGACGCAGGGATTCATGAAGGTGCTCGTCGACGCCGAGACCGAGGAGATCCTCGGTGCGGCAATCCTCGGGGTCGGCGGTGACGAGGTGGTGCAGGACATCCTGGACGTGATGACCGCGAAGCTTCCCTACACCGCCATCTCGCGGACCATGCACATCCACCCGACGGTCAGCGAGCTGGTGCCGACCATGCTTCAGGAGTTGTCGCCGTTGAGTTAGGCGGCGCCACAGTACGTCCCGTCATCATCTGGCGTGTCACCAGCGCCACCCTGCGGCCGAGGTGCTCGCACGTCGCGACGTCGGCGGGGTGCAGCTGATCGGGGCTCGCGTCGACGTCGGTCTGCGTCCCTGCGCCCAGCCAGAACCCGAGTCGGTTCAGGTCGTGCTCGCTTCCCGAGCTGCTGTTCCACCCGGGTGGCAGGCCCAGGTTCACCCAGTGCATGTGGTGTTGAGCGGCGAACACCGCCAACGAGATCAGCGCAGAGAGCTTGTCGCCGCTCTTGGCTCCCGAGTTGGTGAAGCCGGCCGCGATTTTGTCGCGCCACGTCCCGTTCATGCAACGGCGTCCGGTCTTCTCGGCGAAGGCCTGAAACGCCGCCGAGACGTTGCCCATGTAGGTGGCGCTGCCGAAGACGATCGCGTCGGCTGCGTCGAGGACGTCCCAGTCCGACTCGGCGATGGCGTCCACGGCGATCACCGCCACCCGGGCGCCACCGGACTCCGCGCCCGCGGCCACCGCGTCCGCGAGCACCGTGGTGTGGCCGAAGCCGGAGTGATGGCAGACGGCGATGCTGGGCTGGAGGGTATTGGGGTTCTCGGGGGCGGTCACGGTGTCTCCTTGAGGTGGGCCAGCGGTGAGACGCCGGCGATGTCGCGATAGCGGTCGACCCAGTTGGGCAGTGGCACCCCGGCGAGATGGGCCTCGAGCCGGTCGAGGTAGGCCTGCGTGCCCGGCTGGAATCCCGAGGCATTGGGCACTCCGAGTCCGCGGTGGGTGAAACGCAGCAGTGTTGCGTCGCCGTCGGCTTCCAGCTCGTAGCGCACGACCCCGGGCTCGACGATCGGCTGATGCCACTCGTGCTCGAAAACCCGTGGGGGATCCCACACCAGGATTCGGCCAGTCATGCGCTTCTGGTCGGGCGACAGTGGGGGACCCGAGGCCACCGTCTCGATGGCGCCGCCCCGGCGGGGGTCGATGGACGTCTTGCCCATCCAGCGGTCCCGGTGCGCCGGCTCGGTGATCGCCGACCACACCGTCTCAATCGGGTAGGGGAGTCTGCGCTCGAAGTGCAGCACGGCGCGATCGCCATCGACGGTCAGGCGTCCCTCGCGCGCGCTCACTCGGAGTCTCCGAACGTGGCATCGAGGTGGTGTTCCAGGGCATCCAGATGGTCCGCCCAGTACCGGCGGTGCCGGTCGATCCACTGGTCCATCTCGGACAGCCCGTCGGCGCGCAACGCGTAGATGCGCCGCTGGGCGTCGGGGCGCACCTCGACGAGCCCGACCTCGCGGAGCACGCGCAGGTGTCGCGACACTGTGGGTTGGGTGAGTCCGGGCAGCATCTCGACCAGTTCGCCTGCGGTGTGCTGGCGTTCGGTCAGTGCGTCGAGGAGTGCGCGCCGACTCGGGTCGGCCACGGCTTCAAAGACGTCCACACCCCTAATATGGCACTACATCTATATAGATGCAAGCGAATATTAAGTGGAGGTGGCGCGGATCATGCGGAGTTGGCCGATCTCGGCGACGTTCTTCGTGAGTTCGACGGTGCACCACGCCACCGTGTGGCCGACTGTGCGATCGGCGTTGTCCGGCCACGGGCATGCCGAGGGTGCGAGCAGGTCGTCGGCGGTCAGTCCGACGAGCATGGTCCGCCACTGCGCCGACAACTCACGCAGTTCTGCCACCACCGCGGCACCGGATCCCGGCCACAGCACGGACTCTCGGTCCTGGGGTGTCCGACGCTGCAGGTGATCGAGTGTCACCGACCAGTACCACTGGATCTGCCAGGTGAGCCAGGCGATGTTCGGCACAGGGATGGGGTCGGGTTCGGTATCGGCCCAGTCGGGCCGCCAGTCGCCGGCCGCGTCCGGCCGCACGGTCCAGGTCAACGGCGTTGGCGCCCAGAGGAAGTCGTCCTCGGTCAGCGCGGTGAGATGCAGATCGGCAAGTGCCCACACCAGGTCGAACTGGTCGAGCAGGACTTCCGGTGTCATCGACGCTGGACCAGCAGCGCCTGAGCGGAGGTGCCGATGAAGCCGCGCCGGTCGAAGATCTCGGCGGTGGTCACACCGATGCCGTCGGGGCCGATCGACCCCCTGGCGCGCAGTCCGAAGTCACCACCGATCGGTGCGCGGTGGAGGTGAACGGTGGTGTCGGTGTTCATGAACAGGAACTCATTCGGGTCGATCGCGGCACCGACGCCATTGGCCGAGTCGACCACCATTGCCAGCCGCTGCAGATCGGTGAGCGGTTCGTCGTCAACGAGGGGGATGAGCGGACTCATCCACACCACCGGGGCGTCGCCGTCGGTATCGGCCTGCTTGCGCCAACTGACCGTCTCCAGGTAGCCGGGCGCGCCAGCCCAGGCGTGCGGGTTGGACAGCGCCTCGCCCTCCACCAGCGGCGAGTGCCTGTCGGTGGCGGCGTCGGCGGTATCGCTAGTGGCCAGTAGCCAGGCATGCAGTCGGGCCACCGCTCGGTCGGTGCCGTCTGTGCGGGTGGCAGTCATTTCCGCGGCCATCAGGGAGATACGCGAACCGGGGCGCTCCACCCAGGCTCGAACCTTGACGGGCGCAACGGGAATGGCGCCGAGGATGTCCATGGTGAGGCGGCCGACGCGCAGCCCCGACCCTGCGGAGAGTTCCTCGACGGCCTTCGTCATCAGGGCAAGCGGCGGCGATCCGTGCTGGATGGTCTCGTCCCAGTTGCTTGCCGTGCCCTGTGTCGACTCGAAGGACTGGGCATCGCCATCGGCGGGGAGCCGGTGGTAGTAGTGAGCGATCACGCGGCGGGCTCCGTCACCTCGGGCCATCCCGGATAGGGCGGTGGGGTGCCACCGAACACGGGACAGTGTTGGTGGTGCGCGCACCAGTCGCACAGCCGGGACGGGTTCGGCCGGAAATCGCCTGTCACGCCTGCAGTTTGGATCGCGCTCCACATCGCCATCAAGGTCTTCTCAAACCGCAGCAGCTCGTCGAGATCCGGTGTGTAGTCCAGTACCTGGCCGTCGGCCAGGTACAGCAGGCGCAGCCGGGCGGGCAGTACATCGCGCGACCGCAGCAGTGCGACGGCATAGAACTTCATCTGGAACATCGCCTTGGCCTCAGCGAGTTCGCGCGCCGCCGACGGTGCCCGGCCCGTCTTGTAGTCGACGACGCGGAGCTCACCGGTGGGGGCCACGTCGATCCTGTCGACAAAGCCGCGCAGCAGGGTTCCGTCGGACAGCTCGACCTCAACGCGTTGCTCGCAGCTCTGCGGATCGAATCGCGTCGGATCCTCCAGCCGGTAGTACCCCGACAGCAGCTGGCGGGCCTGTTCCAGAAGTTCGGCCCGCAGCTCCGGGGCGAACTCGGCGGCGAAGTCGGGCCGCTCACCGGCGACCCGGTCCCAGGCCGGGTCGACGAGCGTCATCGCGGTCGCTGGTCCGCGGTCGGCGGCGGGCAGTGAGTAGAGCTGTTCGAGGGCGGCATGCACCACCGAACCTCGGACCTGGGCCGTCGAGGCGGGCTCGGGCAGCCGATCGATCGCGCGGAACCTGTACAGCAGGGGACACTGCTTGAAGTCGCTGGCGCGCGACGGTGACAGCGCCGGGCGCCGTACTGGCGCGGCCGGTTCGACACTCATGGGATCAGCCTATGGCGCACGTATGACAGCCCCGGGCTCCGGGTCCGGCGCGTCTGCTGGCAGGCTGACCCGATGTGAAGCGCACCGGTCCGTTCGTTGTCGGCGATCGAGTACAACTGACCGACGCCAAGGGGCGGCATTACACGATGGTGCTCGCCCCGGGCGAGGAATTCCACACGCACCGGGGTGCCATCACGCACGACTCGGTGATCGGTGAGCCCGAGGGCAGCGTGGTCAAGTCGACGAACGGTGACCGCTTCCTGGTGTTGCGCCCCCTGCTGATGGACTACGTGCTGTCGATGCCGCGCGGTGCGCAGGTCATCTATCCCAAGGACGCAGCGCAGATCGTGCACGAGGGCGACATGTTCCCGGGTGCCAACGTGCTCGAAGCCGGGGCGGGCTCGGGGGCGCTGACGTGTTCGCTGCTGCGGGCGGTCGGCCCGACGGGCACGGTCACGTCCTACGAGGTGCGCGACGATCACGCCCCGACGGCGGTGCGCAACGTCGAAACATTCTTCGGTGAGCATCCGCCCAACTGGAACCTGCACGTCGCCGATGTTGCCGACTACGACGGCCCGCAGGTGGACCGAGCCGTGCTCGACATGCTGGCCCCCTGGGAGGTCCTGGACGCCGTCAGCAAGGCACTGATCCCCGGTGGCGTGCTGATCGTCTACGTCGCGACGGTGACGCAGCTGTCGAAGACCGTCGAGGCGCTGCGCGAGCAGCAGTGCTGGACCGAGCCGCGTTCGTGGGAGAGCCTGCAGCGGGGCTGGGACGTGGTGGGGCTGGCGGTGCGGCCGCAGCACTCCATGCGCGGACACACCGCATTCCTGATCAGCGCGCGCAAGCTGGCACCGGGTGCAGTGACGCCGACACCGCTGCGGCGCAAGCGCACCATCTAGTCCTCGTCGCTGCTGCGGCAGCTGCCTAATCGTCGCTGCTGCGACGGAAACCCCGCCGGACCGACAGCAGCTCCAGCTCGGGCCGGGCCGCGACGAGTCGTTCGGCCGCGTCGAGCACATCAACCACGTGGCCCCGCTCGGCGGCGACGACGGCGACGCCGATCCCGGCCCGCCTGTGCAGGTCCAGATCGCCGGTCTCGGCCGCCGTGACCGCACACCTGCGACGCAGTTCGGCGAGCACCGGACGCACGACTGAGCGCTTCTCCTTCAGCGAGTGCACGTCACCGAGGAGTAGGTCGAACTCCAGCCAGCCGATCCACACCGCGGTGTCAGCCCGTGGGTGTCGGGCTCGGGCTGGCGGCGCTGACGAGTGGCAGCAGTTGGTCGGCGCTGCGCCGGGTCAGCTGCCAGCCGTCGCGCAGGGGGTTGAACTGCATGGGGTAGCTGAAAGGCCTGGCGGCCGGGGCGCTCGACCCGATGGTGACATTGGCGGTGACGTCACCGGGCTGTCCCGCCCATGCCAGGTCGGTCGCCGTGACGGACAGCGGGGCGAACCCGTTGGCGGCGAGTGCCTCGCCGAAGTTCTTCAGCGCGGGCTCGTCGTCGACGGTGCCGTACTGCAGCAGTCCCACCTTCTGCTCAACGGGAATCGATGGGTCGGCGAGCCGGTAGACGACGTCGGCCAGCACTTCCGGGGCGGGCAGGGGCGCCACGGGCGGTGCCACCTCGATGGTGCTGGTGGGTGGTGGCCCTGGCTGGGCAGTGCGTGCGTCGTCGCCGCACCCGGACAGCCCGAACGCCGCCACCAAGGTGACGGCGCTCAGGACTCGTGCGGGGGTGCGGCGCACCAGCGTCGAGTTAGCCGACCGACGACAGGAGTGCGAGCGCGGATGCCTTCGAGACCTGCCAGCCGGTGGGGCTGGGGCCTGCGACGAAGGTCATGGGCTGCGTTGCGGTGGCGCCGGTGGCGGCCGTGGCGGTGACGTTCGCGGTGGCGAGCGGCCCGTTCTGGTCAACGTCGGAGACCACGAAGGACAGCGGGAAGTAACCCTCGGCCTGCTTCTGCCTGAACTTGCGGTCAGCGCCCACGGTCTCGATGCGGCCGAGGCCACCCTCGATGTAGACCTGCTTGCCGGAGAACGAACCGGGGCCGGCCAGACCGCTGAGCGTCTGAACCAGGGGTGCCTGAAGGTCGGGTGCGGGGGCCTGCGGAAGCGGAATGTCCCAGACGACGGGTTGGATGGCCGGTGCCTGCGACGGCGCGCCCGATGCAATCGACGTCACACCACCCGCTGCAGCGGCTACCACAGCAACTCCGGCAGCTGTGGTCACGAAGCCGGTAACGAGGGTTTTCAGGGTCACGGCGGTCCTTTCGATCGGCCCATCTGAACTCAAAGGCTAACAGTGATATGGGTGTGTCGAATTCCTACACCGCACACAAAGACTGAATCGCCGGTAGCGTTGAAGGTGTTACTGCACCAACTTTCGGTGCGGGGAGGAGCGCAATATGAGTGAGTCAGAGCGTTCTGAAGGCCTCGGAACTCCCACATCAAGCAACGGCATGTCAAGTGACGACGCTGCCGAACTGGAAGAACTTCGGCGCGAGGCCGCGATCCTGCGTGAGCAGATCGCGGATGTCGCCGGCGCTTCGGGGGGTGTGCGCAGCGGCCGGGACATCCACCAGCTGGAGGCCCGGATCGACTCGCTCGCAGCGCGGAACGCCAAGCTGATGGACACCCTCAAGGAGGCCAGGCAGCAGTTGCTGGCGCTGCGCGAGGAAGTCGATCGGCTCGGCCAGCCCCCGAGCGGCTACGGCGTCTTGCTCACAGCGCACCCCGATGACACCGTCGACGTGTTCACCTCGGGTCGCAAGATGCGCCTGACCTGCTCACCGAACATTGAGGTCGAAACGCTCAAGCAGGGCCAGACCGTTCGCCTGAACGAGGCGTTGACGGTCGTCGAGGCCGGTAACTTCGAGTCGGTCGGTGAGATCAGCACGCTGCGTGAGGTGCTTGATGACGGCCACCGTGCCCTCGTGGTCGGCCACGCCGATGAGGAGCGCATCGTGTGGCTCGCCGAGCCGTTGGTCGCCGCCGGGCTTCTCCCCGACGCCGTCCCGGACGGTGAACTGGATGACGACCTGCGGCCCCGCAAGCTGCGGCCGGGCGACTCACTGTTGGTGGACACCAAGGCGGGTTACGCGTTCGAGCGCATCCCCAAGGCCGAGGTCGAGGATCTGGTCCTCGAGGAGGTCCCCGACGTCAGCTACGGCGACATCGGCGGCCTGACCCGACAGATCGAGCAGATCCGCGACGCCGTGGAGCTGCCGTTCCTGCACAAGGACCTCTACCGCGAGTACTCGCTGCGGCCGCCCAAGGGCGTGCTGCTGTACGGCCCGCCCGGATGCGGCAAGACCCTCATCGCCAAGGCCGTCGCCAACTCGCTGGCCAAGAAGATGGCCGAGCTGCGCGGCGAGGACTCCCGCGAGGCGAAGTCGTACTTCCTCAACATCAAGGGCCCGGAGCTGCTCAACAAGTTCGTCGGCGAGACTGAGCGGCACATCCGCCTGATCTTCCAGCGGGCGAGGGAGAAGGCGTCCGAGGGCACCCCGGTGATCGTGTTCTTCGACGAGATGGACTCGATCTTCCGGACCCGAGGCACAGGTGTCAGCTCCGATGTCGAGACCACCGTCGTCCCGCAGCTGCTGTCGGAGATCGACGGAGTCGAGGGCTTGGAGAACGTCATCGTCATCGGCGCCTCCAACCGTGAGGACATGATCGATCCGGCGATCCTGCGGCCCGGCCGCTTGGACGTCAAGATCAAGATCGAGCGCCCGGACGCCGAGGCCGCGCAGGACATCTTCTCCAAGTACCTGACCGAGAACCTGCCGGTCAACGAGGACGATCTCGCCGAGTTTGGCGGTGACCGTGCGCTGACGATCAAGACGATGATCGAGAAGATCGTCGAACGGATGTACGCCGAGATCGACGACAACCGGTTCCTGGAGGTCACCTATGCCAACGGTGACAAGGAAGTCATGTACTTCAAGGACTTCAACTCCGGTGCCATGATCCAGAACGTCGTCGACCGCGCCAAGAAGTACGCGATCAAGTCGGTCCTCGAGTCGGGTCAGCACGGCCTGCGAATCCAGCACCTGCTGGACTCGATAGTCGATGAGTTCGCTGAGAACGAGGATCTGCCCAACACCACCAATCCGGATGACTGGGCCCGGATCTCGGGCAAGAAGGGTGAGCGGATCGTCTACATCCGCACGCTCGTCACGGGCAAGAGCTCGAGCGCCAGCCGGGCTATCGACACCGAGTCGAACCTGGGGCAGTACCTGTAGAGCCACCCGAAACCGAACAGCGACCAGGCCAACAGCGCATAGCTGTTGGCCTGATTGCTGTGTCCGGGGTGCACGGCATGGGAATAGCGACCATCTGACCGCGGTTCCAATGCGAATGCATGGCGAGGGAGAATTGTGAAGTCGGTTGTCTACACGCGTACGGGTGGACCGGAGGTACTGCAGCTGGTGGATCGCCAAGTGCCCGAGGTGCCACCCGGCCATGTGCGGGTCCGCGTCGTGGTCTCGGGCGTCAATCCGACCGATTGGCGGTGGCGTTCCGGACAGTCGTCCGCACTGAGATTCGCCGAGCAGGTGCCTCACCAAGACGGCGCCGGGGTCGTGGACGAAGTTGCCGACGACGTCACCGAACTTCGGGCCGGTGATCGAGTATGGCTGTGGGAGACGGCATTTGGACGACCGACGGGTACGGCTCAAGAGTTCGTCGTCATTCCGGCCCGACATGCTGTGCCGTTGCCGCCGAATGCGAGCTTCGAACTGGGTGCCGCGCTCGGAATTCCAGCATTGACTGCGCACCGGATGCTGACGGTCGGGCCGGAGGCCCCGAACCGGCTCGCGCCGGGGGCGCTGAGCGGCACATCTGTACTGGTTCACGGTGGTGCGGGCGCGGTCGGTAATGCGGCGGTGCAGTTGGCGGTGTGGGCTGGCGCCACGGTCATCGCCACCGTGAGCAACGCGCGAAAAGAGGAGTTGGCGCGCCATGCCGGTGCACAGCACGTTGTGAACTATCGCCAGGACAACGTCGCGGAGCGTGTTCTGTCGGTGGCACCGGAAGGCGTGGCGATCATCGCGGAAGTGGACCTCGCTGCCAATCTGAGCACTGACATCGCGGCAATCGCCACGAACGGCGTTATCAGTCTTTGCACTTACGGCAGTGGAGAGTTGCTCCCGATTCCATCAGCTCCGCTGCTGGCCAAGAGTGTGTCGTTGTGCTGTGTCTACACCTATCACACGCCGCGCCAGGCAAAGCTGAACGCGATTGCCGACGTCAATCAGGCCGTCGCCGACGGTGGCTTTCGAGTCGGTGACGTCCATGGGCTGCCGCTCGTCCACTACCCCCTCCATCAGGTGGCAGAGGCGCATGCCGCCGTTGAACAGGGTGGGGTGGTGGGCAAGGTGGTCATTGATGTCGGGGCTGGCGAGTGAGGTCATGTCCGGGGTCGGGCTCGCACTCCATCTCCAGATAGGCGTCCCGGCCAGCGAGGCTCACCGCCACGTCGGCGATCAGCGGCTCGAAGAACCGCTGCCGGTACAGCGGGTCGACGCTGGTGCTGACAGTGAAGTACAGGCCGGACAGCACGGCCACGAATAGTGACGTGTGCACGATGGTCTGCGGGATCGGGATGTGGATGCCGAACCACGTTCCGGCACAAGGTGGTTGACCGACCGCGCAGGTCTCCTCCGAGGACCACAGCACGGCCACGTCGTCGGGGATCGCGATGACGCCCAGTGCGAGAAAGAACGCGAAGAGCCCCGCGGTGAAGAACGCCACCTGGATGGCCTGCGACACCACCATCACGGCCACGACGTTGAACTGCTCGGCTCGCGACAGCGGGGTCCGCGCCGGGTCGTGGTCGATGCCGTCGGCCAGTGGAGTCCCCGCCAGCAGCTCCCGGGGATCGCGCGGCCCGGCCCTATCGTCGCGCAGCGCACGTACCTCGTCGCGGATCGTGGCGATGACGAACAGCAGGGCGACCAGGGCCAGGAAACCGATGACCTGCCAGAGCCTTTGGCGCGTCATCCGTGCCGCGAGCTGCCAGAGTTCGCCGGTGAAGAAGACCACCACGGTCAGCATGAGAAGGGGCAGCGCCCGGCTCATGAGTGTGCCCAGTGCGCCCAGTTGCACCCATGCGAACCGGAAGGCCCAACCGGCGATCGATCCGAACCCCAAGTAGGTCAACCAGATCGCCAGCAGCGTGATGGCGACGAAGATCGGCGCTTCGGCGGCTGCCGCGCTGGACCACCCGCTCACCGTGATGGGCATGACGATCACGAAGATGGCGATGACGAGCGCGGCGGCGCTGCGCCTGCCCGCCTCGCCGAGTCTGGTCCCCGTCCTGTGCAACAGATGAAGCGCGAACGGGGCGGCCAGCAGGGCCGCGCCGATGACGCCCAGCCGCAGCGCGTATCCGTAGTCGGGGCCCTCGCTGGTGAGTTCGGCCAGGAGCATCGTCGTGGCGGTCAGCGCGCCGACACCGCTGACCATCGGTGCGGAGCGCTTGATCAGGTCGCGTGAGCGCACCCGGCGGGTGAGCACCAGTGGCAGGCCGCGATGGAGGAACCACTCGTGCACCTGCTGCATGTCGGACACGGCTGACATTGTGATGGACTGGTGCCACTATGGCGAGGGGACTGACGTCGAACTGGGGTGTGTCGGCCCGATCGGCGTTCGTCGCGGCCACCGTGGTGTTCATCGCATTGGCCATCTCGGGCGCGGGTCTGGTTCTCGTCCAGTACGAGGCGATGCTGTTCGGTGTCGACAGCAAGGCGGCCGCCCGGGTGGCGGCCGTGGCCGAGGACGTGCGGTCGGGTGGGCCCGCTGCGGTCGATGCGGTGCTGTTGGACACCGACGAATCCATCGTCGCCATCCAGGTGATCGATGCCGAGGGGACCGTCGTCCTGCGCTCGGCGTCGGCACCGACCACCGCCCTCATTCCGATCGAGGACGTCGGCACCGGTCTGCGGATCGGGATTCGCGGTCGCTCAGCCCCCTACGGCAGCATCCGCTTCAGCGCGCAGACGCTCGACGGCCCAGATGGGCGATACACGATTCTCGTGGGCGAGGGCAGCGCCGCGGTCACCGCGACGGTGCGCAACATCGCCATCGCGCTGGCCGTCGCGGCACCTATCGTCATCGGGGTGGCGGGCCTCGCCACCTACCTGCTGGTCCGGCGCTCAATGCGCTCGGTCGACGAGATCCGTTCCCGCGTCGCCGAAATCACCACCTCGGATCTGTCCGGCCGGGTGCCGGTACCCGCAAGCCGGGACGAGATCGCCGCCCTTGCCGTGACGATGAACGAGATGCTCGCACGCATCGAGTCGGGTCACGCTGCGCAGCAACGCTTCGTCGGAGACGCGTCCCACGAACTTCGGAGTCCGTTGACGTCCATCATCTCCGCACTCGAGGTCGCCGCCGCCCATCCCGAGGTCTTCGACGCCACTCTCGCGGCGGGAACCCTGATTCCGGAGGCGCAGCGGATGAAGGCGCTGATTGATGATCTCCTACTACTCGCCCGTGCCGACGAGCGTGGCCTGTCCGTGGCACTCGACGACGTCGACCTCGATGACCTCACGGCCGCCGAGGTCGAGCAGTTGCGCCGCACCTCGTCGCTGGAGGTTCGTGCCGACCTCGCCCCCGCCCGGATGAGGGGCGATGCCGCAGCGCTGTCGAGGGTGTTGCGCAACCTGCTTGACAATGCGGCAAGACACGCAGCGTCACGGATCGACGTCGAGGTCGTGCCGGGCGATGGAGAGGTCGTGGTCAGGGTTGCCGACGACGGCCCCGGAATCCCGCTCGCCGAGCGGGTTCGCGTGTTCGATCGCTTCGTGAGGCTCGATTCGGATCGGTCGCGCAGCGCAGGCGGGACAGGCCTCGGGCTGGCCATCGTTCGGGAGATCGTCATGGCCCACGGCGGCACCGTGGCGATCGAGTCCGGGCATCTTCCCGGCACGGTGGTCAGGCTTCAGTTGCCCTTGGCACCGCTACCGGACACCAGGCGATAGCCCACACCCCGCACGGTCTCAATGGTGCTGGTGCCGAAGGGCGCATCGATCTTGCGGCGCACGTAGCCGATGTACACCTCGACGACGTTATCGGCGCCCTCATAGTGCGCGTCCCAGACGTTCTGCAGGATCTCGGTCTTCGTCACCACGGTGTCCTTGTTGCGGATCAAGAACTCGAGTAGGCCGTACTCGCGGGGTGTCAGGGAGATCTGCGTCGCATCGCGTTGCACCATGCGCCGCGACGGATCCAACGTCAGCGTGCCTGCCGTGAGCACAGCGGGCGGGTGCGGCGCCGAACGCCGAACGAGCGCGCGCAGCCGGGCCACCAGGACGATGAACGAGAACGGTTTGGTCATGTAGTCGTCGGCGCCAAGGTCGAACGCGTCGGTCTGGTCGTACTCGCCGTCCTTGGCGGTCAGCATCAGCACAGGTGTCCAGACGTCGCGGCTGCGCATTCGACGGAGCACCTCGTAGCCGTTGAGACCGGGCAGCATGATGTCGAGCACGATGGCGTCGAACTCGTCCTCGACCGCATGCCACAGGCCGTCGACTCCGTTGGACGCCTCGACCACAACACAACCCTCGGCGCGGAGGCCGATGGCCAGGGTCGAGGCGAGCAGTGGCTCGTCTTCGACTACTAGGACTTTCATTGCGTGGTTGATTCTTCCATCGAGGGATGTCGTCAGGTCCGGTGGGAGCGCGTGACGTACGCGCGGTATCGACCCCGCGCGAGCAGAACCACTCGGACGTCGTCGACCAGGGGGTCGAGGAACCGGGAACGATACTCGCCGTCGCCCACCGAGCGGGCGCTGACGTACATGAAGGTCAGCGCGCCCAGGAACATCGCCACGTGGATGAGAGCCTGGGGGATGGGCAGCATCATGCCGAGCCAGGTGCCCTGCGGGTCGCCGTCCACCGTCAAGCGTGTCAGCAGTTGAGGCGTCAGCGCCACCATGCCCATGATGAGGAAGATGACCGAGGTGACCAGTGCCACGACAGCGATCTGAACGAACTGGGACACCGCGACGACGAACGTCACATTGGCGCGTTCGCCGCGTGACAGCGGAATGGTGAGGTGATCGCCGTTGTCGGGGTCGGGCATCGAGCCAAATGGCGTGTCCTGAAGTTGCTTGATGTCCTCGTCGCGCACGACCGCGGATGTCAACGTCGGGCGCACTCGCTCCACGACTCCGGTGAACAGGAATGCCCCGGCGATGGCAAGCATGAACCCGATGAGCAGCCACATCCTGCCGCGGCTGATCGTGGTGGCCATGGACCACACGGGACCGTTGAAGAACACCAGGACCGTCAACAGCAGCACCGGCAGGGCCCGAGTGAACAACACTCCCACCGACTTCAGATGCGCCAGTGTCAACCGAATCGACCAGCCCACCACGGATCCGACCCCCAGACCGATGACCGCGAGGACCAGCACCACCGCGACCGCGGTGGACACCAGGTCTCCAAGGATGGACAGGGGCTCGCTCGACACGACATCCACAAGGGCACACACGATCAACGACACCGCCACGATCAGGCGTCGCCCGCGTTGGCTGACCACTCGCGATGCCAGCATCGCCGCTCCGAGGGCCACCGGTGCAACGCCAAGCAGAACCGTGAGGATCACCCACTCGGCCGGCGTCGGGTGGGCGTCGATGTTGATATCCCCGCCGCCGGAAGCCAGGGTGATGATCCGGATGGCCACGAAAACTGTTGTCAGCGCGACAAGTGCGGGCGCGCTGCGCCACCACAGGCGCCGCCAGCGGGCGCGCGGGGTGAGTACCGAGGGGAGGCCGTGGCGCAGGAACCACTGTTCGGCGGCGACGCGCTCGTCCACCTCGGCGGTGTTCGTCATGACGTCAGCCGGAATCCGCCACGGTTGCTTGCGGCGACGCCTTCCTTGAGCACCAGCAGAATGTTCGCGGCATCGCCAACAGAGTCGATGTCGGACAACGGGTTTCCGCGCACCACGACAAGATCGGCGATCTTGCCCGGCTCCACCGAACCCAGCGTCGCGTCCACCCCGCACAGCTGCGCCGAGGTCAAGGTGCCCGCCACGATCGCCTGCAGCGGTGTCAGCCCACCGAATTGCACCAGCAGCCCGAGCTCCTTGAGATTGGTTCCGTGCGCCGGGCTCAGGCCCGCATCGGTGCCGACGGCGATGCGGATGCCTGCCGCGGCCGAGGCGTGCACCGAATCATGGGCCATCGCATGCCATTTGGCGCTCTTGGCGGCGCCCTGCGGTGATGCGGTGACGGGCTGCATGGTCTCGAGCAGGGTCGGCACCAGGAACGTGCCCTGCTCGACCATCTGATGGCGCAGATCGTCGTCGAGCGCGTAGCCGTGCTCAATGCTGTGCACACCCGCCTCGACCGCCGCGCGGATCCCGGCATATCCGATGGCATGCGCGGCCACCGGTCGGCCGCCGTAATTGCGTCCCTCCTCGACCACGGCCGAGATCGCCTCGCGGCGAAGGCCGAGCCACGTCGGGTCGTCGTTGGGTGAGGAGACACCGCCGCTTGTCGCGATCTTGATGACGTCAGCGCCGGCCCGGATGAGTTCTCGGGTCCTGGTCCGCGCCGCGTCGACGGTGTCCACGATCGACCCGCCGATCAGCGGGGTCAGGTCGATACCCGAGGGGAGGTGGAAGTCAGCGTGTCCCGAGGTCTGGCTGAGCATGTTGATGGCCACCAGCAGCCGGGGGCCCTCGATCAATCCGTCGGCGATCGCCTCACGGACGCCGGTGTCGACGCCCATCAGGTCGCGGGCGGTGGTCACCCCGTTGTGCAGTGTCGTGCGCAACCGCTCGATCAGTTGGAATTGACCGTATGACGGCGGCTTGAGCGCCTTGTCGAGTGGTGGGCCGCCGGTGCCGGGGAGCCCGAAGTGGACGTGGCAGTCGAAGAAGCCCGGGCACACGGTGTTACCGCCGAGGTCGACGGCGTCGGCCGGTAGTTCGGCGGCCGGGTCTGCGGGCCCGGCTGACTGCACCCGTCCGTCAGTGATGACGATGACGGCGTCGGGTACTGCCGCCGCGCCGGTGCCGTCGATCAATGTGCAGTTGTGGAAAACCGTCGTCGCGCTCATTGGGGACTACTGCACCAAGTAACCACGCTGACCGCAACTACCTGGCGTCACCTAGGGTTGTCGGATGCAACGGATCATCGGAACCGAGGTCGAGTACGGGATTTCATCGCCGTCCGATCCGACCGCGAATCCGATCCTGACGTCGACGCAAGCCGTGCTCGCGTACGCCGCCGCCGCCGGGATCCAACGTGCCAAGCGCACCCGGTGGGACTACGAGGTGGAGTCACCACTGCGTGATGCGCGCGGATTCGACCTGAGCCGGTCGTCCGGCCCGCCGCCCATCGTGGACGCCGACGAGGTCGGCGCCGCGAACATGATCCTCACCAACGGCGCCCGCCTCTACGTGGATCACGCACATCCTGAGTACTCGGCGCCCGAGGTAACCGACCCGATGGACGCGGTGATCTGGGACAAGGCCGGTGAGCGCGTCATGGAGGCCGCTGCGCGTCACGTCGCGAGCGTGCCCGGCGCGGCCAAGCTGCAGCTGTACAAGAACAACGTCGACGGCAAGGGCGCCTCGTACGGCACGCACGAGAACTACCTGATGAGCCGGCAGACGCCGTTCTCCGCGGTGATCTCCGGGCTCACGCCGTTTCTGGTGTCACGCCAGGTCGTGACCGGCTCGGGCCGGGTCGGTATCGGGCCCTCGGGTGATGAACCCGGCTTCCAGCTGACCCAGCGCGCCGACTACATCGAGGTTGAGGTCGGCCTCGAGACCACGCTCAAGCGCGGCATCATCAACACGCGCGACGAGCCGCACGCCGACGCCGACAAGTACCGCAGGCTGCACGTCATCATCGGTGACGCCAACCTCGCCGAGACGTCGACATACCTCAAGGTCGGCACCACGTCGCTGGTTCTCGACCTGATCGAGGAGGGCCACCAGCACGGTCTGGACCTCTCCGATCTGGCCCTGGCCCGACCCGTTCACGCGGTGCACGTCGTCAGCCGCGACCCGACGCTGCGCGCCACGGTGGCTCTCGCCGACGGCCGGGAACTCACAGCACTTGCGTTGCAACGCATCTACCTGGACCGGGTGGCCAAACTCGTCGACGCGAAGGATCCCGATCCGCGGGCCACCCACGTCGTCGAGACGTGGGCGGAGATCCTCGACCTGCTCGAGCGTGACCCGATGGAGTGCGCGGAACTGCTGGACTGGCCGGCCAAGCTGCGTCTTCTCGAGGGCTTCCGCAGGCGCGAGAACCTGAGTTGGTCAGCCCCTCGACTGCATCTGGTGGACCTGCAGTACTCCGACGTCCGGCTGGACAAGGGTCTGTACAACCGTCTGGTGGCACGTGGATCGATGAAACGCCTGGTCACCGAGCAGCAGGTGCTGAGTGCGGTCGCCAACCCGCCCACCGACACGCGGGCGTACTTCCGAGGGGAGTGCCTGCGCCGGTTCGGTGCCGACATCGCCGCGGCCAGTTGGGACTCGGTGATCTTCGATCTCGGCGGCGACTCGCTGGTGCGGATCCCCACATTGGAGCCCCTGCGCGGAAGCAAGGCCCACGTCGGGGCGTTGCTCGATTCGGTGAACAGTGCCGCAGAACTTGTCGAGCAGCTCACGAACTGAGTCTGCCCAGGAAATCTCGACCTCGAACGGTAGTGTGAAGTGACCGGTGGACAGCTGTGGAGTCCGTCGATGAGATGCAGGAGGCAGCGATGGCTCAGGAGCAGACCAAGCGCGGCGGTGGCGGCGGCGAGGACGATGACGTCACCGACACGGCCGCAGGCCAGGAGCGTCGCGAGAAGCTGACCGAGGAGACCGACGATCTGCTGGACGAGATCGACGACGTCCTCGAGGAGAACGCCGAGGACTTCGTTCGCGCGTATGTCCAAAAGGGCGGACAGTGACCTGGCCGCATAGCGACAAGTCCTTCAACCCCCTTTCCCGAGTATCTGCCATGGACTCCTCGTCCTTCTCGGAGATGCTGCGCGTGCAGGCACCCCACCTGCTGCCCGCGGGCGGTTCGATGGGAGCCGATGGCGCCCAGATACCGACCAACGCGGCACCCACCAACGCGCTGCCGCACGGGACGACGATCGTCGCGCTCAAGTTCCCCGGCGGCGTCCTCATCGCGGGTGATCGACGGTCCACCCAGGGCAATATGATCGCCGGCCGCGACGTGCAGAAGGTCTACGTCACCGACGATTACACGGCCACGGGTATCGCGGGTACGGCGGCTATCGCCGTCGAGTTCGCACGCCTCTACGCGGTGGAACTCGAGCACTACGAGAAGCTCGAGGGTGTTGCGCTGACGTTCGCGGGCAAGGTCAACCGGCTGGCGATCATGGTGCGCGGAAACCTTGGCGCGGCGATGCAGGGCTTCGTGGCGCTGCCGCTGCTGGTCGGTTACGACCTGGACGATGCCGACCGCGACGGCGCAGGCCGCATCGTGTCATTCGACGCAGCCGGTGGCTGGAACGTCGAGGAGGAGGGCTACCAGTCCGTCGGATCCGGCTCGATCTTCGCTAAGTCCTCGATGAAGAAGCTGTACTCGCGTGTGACCGACGCCGAGTCCGCGCTGCGGGTCGCTGTTGAGGCGCTGTACGACGCTGCCGACGACGACTCGGCAACCGGCGGGCCCGACCTGGTCCGCGGTATCTATCCGACGGCCGTGGTGATCGAGGCCGAGGGGGCTCAGGAGATCGCCGAGGAGCGCATCGCCGGCATAGCTCGCGATGTCATCCAAAGCCGTTCGCGTGCCGACACCTTCGGCCCCGATGACGGTAAGGACAAGCTGTGAGCTTCCCCTACTTCATATCGCCCGAACAGGCGATGCGCGAGCGCAGCGAACTCGCGCGCAAGGGCATCTCGCGCGGTCGCAGCGTCGTTGCGCTGGCCTACTCCGGCGGTGTGCTCTTCGTCGCGGAGAACCCGTCGCGGTCACTGCAGAAGGTCAGCGAGCTGTACGACAGGGTGGGCTTCGCCGCCGTCGGCCGGTTCAACGAGTTCGACAATCTGCGCCGCGGCGGCATCCAGCTCGCCGACACACAGGGTTACGCCTACTCCCGGCGCGACGTCACCGGCCGGCAGCTGGCCAATCGGTACGCGCAGGCGCTGGGCACGATCTTCACCGAGCAGGCCAAGCCGTACGAGGTCGAGTTGTGCGTTGCCGAGGTCGCGCACTTCGGCGAGACCAAGGCTCCTGAGCTGTATCGGATCACCTACGACGGGTCGATCGCCGACGAGCCGCACTTCGTCGCCATGGGCGGCACCACCGAGCCGATCATCACTGCGCTGAATGACACCTTCACCGAGAACGCGAGTCTGGGCGAGGCCGTCAAGATCGCCGTCGACGCGCTGTCGGCGGGCGCCGGGGGCAACGGCTCGGAGCCGCGTGTTCTCGGACCGAGCACGTTGGAGATCGCGGTGCTCGACGCCAACCGGCCACGTCGTGCCTTCCGTCGGATCACCGGAGCGGCGCTCGAAGCGCTGCTCCCGGAGCCGCCGGCTAAGCCCGACGAGAAGGCCTCCACGGACTAGGTCCGCGCCCACTCTCTCCCCTCGCCGCGCGACCTCGCTGCGGTTCGCAGTCGATTCCCACGTGTGTCCCTGTTGACGGCGCACGCTCACTGGTGGACGATTTGTTGCGTTACGCACAACGCGTTGCGATAGTCGCAACAAATGCGGGGGTGGTCGATGCCAAGAGTCGTCGTCATCGGAGCGGGCATCGTCGGCGCCTCACTCGCCGACGAGATGACCGCCCGCGGGTGGACCGACGTGACCGTTGTCGACCGCGGACCGCTCTTCTCGACAGGCGGGTCGACATCGCACGCGCCCGGGCTGGTCTTCGCGACCAACCCCTCCAAGACGATGAGCACCTTCGCTCGCTACACCATCGAGAAGCTCTCCACACTCGAGCATCCCGACGGGTGGTGCTTCAACCCGGTCGGTGGGCTCGAGGTGGCCACCACCCCGCAGCGCTGGGCTGACCTGCACCGCAAGGCGGGCTGGGCGCAGGCGTGGGGCATCGAGGGCCACCTGGTGAGCGCCGAGGAGTGCGTCGACCTGCATCCGCTGCTGGACGCCGACGGTGTGCTCGGCGGGTTCCACACCCCCGCCGACGGACTGGCCAAGGCGGTGCGGGCCGCCGAGGCGCAGGCGTGGCGGGCACGGGACCGCGGTGCCCGGTTCCTGCCCCACACCGACGTGGTGGGCATCGTCGAGAAGCGGGGCCGTGTCGTCGGCGTCGCCACCGCTGACGGCGTGATCGACGCCGACGTCGTGGTCTGTGCAGCGGGGTTCTGGGGTGCCGAGTTCGCCAAGAAGGTCGGCCTCGTCGTACCCCTGGTGCCGATGGCCCACCAGTACGCGAGGACCGGACAGATCGCCGCGCTGGTCGGACGCAACACCGAACAGTCGGAGGCGGGACTTCCGATCCTGCGTCACCAGGACCAGGATCTGTACTTCCGCGAGCACCTCGACCGCATCGGCATTGGCTACTACGGGCACGATCCGATGCCGGTCGACATGTCGACACTGATGGCCGACACCGCGGGGGAGTCGATGCCGTCGATGCTTCCGTTCACGGAGGAGGACTTCGCACCCGGGTGGCGTGAATCATGCAAACTTCTTCCCGCACTGAGTGATTCCAAGGTGGAGGAGGCGTTCAACGGCATCTTCTCGTTCACCCCCGACGGCTTCTCCATCATGGGTGAGCACCGCGACCTGAGCGGATTCTGGGTTGCCGAAGCGGTCTGGGTGACGCATTCCGCGGGCGTTGCGAAGGCGACCGCCGAGTGGATCATCGACGGCGCGCCCTCGGTCGACGTGCACGAGTGCGATCTCTACCGGTTCGAGGACGTCGCCAGAAGCCCGAAGTTCGTCACGACGACCAGTTCGCAGGCGTTCGTCGAGGTCTACGACATCATCCATCCCCACCAGTTCCGCACCGCGTTACGCGGCCTGCGTACCAGCCCCTTCTTCGCCCGTCAGCAGGAACTCGGTGCGTTCTTCTACGAGGGCGGCGGCTGGGAACGCCCGGCGTACTACGAGGCGAACGCAGAACTGGCGCAACGGCTTTACTCCGAGGGTCTGGCCGTCCCCGAGCGCGACGACTGG
Organism: Mycolicibacterium sp. YH-1; assembly: GCF_022557175.1. The sequence goes on from NZ_CP092915.1 coordinate 2,926,811, forward strand.
TCAGCACGCTTCTGGTCGCCGATCTCGATCGCCGAGGCGCACTGGACCAGGCATCAGGTCGCGATGTACGACATGACACCGCTGACCCGCTACGAGGTGGCAGGCACGGGTGCGGCGGCCTTCCTGCAACAGATGACCACCAACAACGTCGACAAGAGCGTCGGATCGGTCACCTACACGCTGCTGCTCGACGAAACCGGGGGAGTGCGTAGCGATCTCACGGTTGCCCGCCTCGCCGAGACCACTTTCCAGGTCGGCGCCAACTCGCCGCTGGACTTCGACTGGCTGAGCAGGCACCTGCCCGGTGACGGCTCGGTGACGGTGCGCGATATCACCGGCGCAACGTGCTGCGTAGGCGTGTGGGGGCCGCTGGCCCGCGATCTGGTCGCACCCCACTGCCCCGATGACCTTTCGCATGACGCGTTCAAGTACTTCCGCGCCATGCACACCTACCTCGACGCCATACCGGTCACCATGATGCGGGTCTCCTACGTGGGGGAGCTGGGCTGGGAGATCTACACCGGCGCCGAGTACGGCACCGCGCTGTGGGACCTGCTGTTCGACGCCGGTCGCGACCACGGCGTCATCGCAGCGGGCAGGATCGCGTTCAACAGCCTGCGCATCGAGAAGGGCTACCGCAGCTGGGGAACCGACATGACCGCCGAGCACCTGCCCGACGCCGCGGGTGTGGGCTTCGCCGTTCGAATGGCCAAGGACGACTTCGTCGGAAGGGCCGCACTGCAATCCGCGAAGCCCCCGTCGACCACGTTGCGCAGCATCGTGTTTGACGATCCCGACGCCGTGGTGCTGGGCAAGGAGCCGGTGTATCTGGGCGAACGCGGCACCGAGTGCGTCGGCTACGTCACCAGCGCAGGGTACTCGCCGACCGTCGGGCGGACCATCGCCTACGCGTGGCTGCCCGCGGACACGGGCGTGGGGGACACCGTCACCGTCGACTACCGCGGCACCCGGCACAGCGCCGTCGTGCACGCCGAACCCGTCGTCGACCCCGACATGACCCGGATCAGGCGGTAGTGCCCATGACCTCATCGACAACGCATTACGACGTCATCGTCATCGGCCTCGGCGGCATGGGCAGCGCCGCCGCCTACCATCTGGCCTCCCGTAACCAACGCGTCCTCGGGCTGGAGAAGTTCACGCCTGCGCATTCCTTGGGTTCCAGCCACGGCGGGTCCCGCATCATCCGGCAGTCCTACTTCGAGGACCCGGCCTACGTACCGCTCCTGCTGCGCGCCTACGAACTGTGGGAGCAGTTGGCACGCGACTCCGAACGCGAGGTCTACCGGCTGACCGGAGGTCTGTTCATCGGGCCGCCAGACTGTCTCACCGTGGCGGGCAGTCTGCGCGCCAGCAGGCAGTGGGACCTGCCGCACGAGCTGCTCGACGGCCGCGACGTCGCGGCCCGCTTCCCGAACTTCACTCCCGCGGCCGGTGACGTCGCGCTGTATGAGGACAAGGCCGGGTTCGCCCGCCCCGAGATGACTGTCCAGGCGCATATAGATCTCGCCGAACTCACCGGTGCGGAGCTGCATTTCGGTGAGCCGGTACTCGACTGGAGCGAGACGGCGGGCGGCGGCGTGCGGGTCAGCACCGAGCGGGGCAGCTACACCGCAGGGCAGCTGGTGATCTGCCCGGGAGCCTGGGCCCCGCAGCTGCTCGCCGAGTTCGGCATCCCCATCACGATCGAGCGCCAGGTGCTGTACTGGCTTGACCCCGTCGGTGGGACCGCCCCCTTCGTCGACCACCCGATCTTCATCGATGAGAACGCACGCGGCGAGCAGATATACGGTTTCCCCGCCATCGACGGTCCGCGCGGCGGCGTCAAGGTCGCGTTCTTCCGCAAGGGCACCGTGTGCACACCGGAGACGATCGATCGCACCGTGAGTGACCAGGAGATCGCCGAGATGAGGGGCCGGGCCGCCGAACTGCTGCCCGCGCTCGACGGCACGTGCGTGCACTCGGCGACGTGCATGTACTCCAACACCCCCGATGAGCACTTCGTCATCGCCCGGCACCCCGACAGCGCGAACGTCACGGTGGCGTGCGGCTTCTCGGGACACGGTTTCAAGTTCGTCCCCGTAGTCGGGGAGATCCTCGCCGACCTCGCCATCGACGGCGCCACCGGCCACCCCATCTCGTTGTTCGACCCCAAGCGACTGGTGACCACATGACCAGCAACCTGCGCGCCACACTCGGCGGTGACTACTACGCCAATCCCGCAGTCTTCGCCGCCGAGCAGGAACGCATCTTCGAGGCGACGTGGTTCTGTGCGGTGCGGACGGCCGACCTCGCGCTGGCTGGTCAGTTCAAGAAGGTCCAGGTCGGGCGCGAGAGCGTTCTGCTGGTGCGCGGCAGGGACGGACTGTTGCGGGCCTTCCTGAACATCTGCCGACATCGCGGCGCTCAACTGTGCGTCGAGGAGCAGGGACAGCTGGGACGCAACCTGCGCTGCCCCTATCACTCCTGGACCTACGCCCTGGACGGCAAACTCGTCGCCGCACCCAACATCGGGTCACTCACCGGCGACGACGGCGCGCCGATCGACCGATATCAGTACGGTTTGGTGCCGGTCGCGCTCACCGAGTGGCTCGGCTACGCCTGGGTCTGCCTGTCCGATACACCGCCGCCGTTCGAGGACGTCGTCGCCGAGGCCACGAGGACGCTCGGTGACGCTGATGCGATCAACCGGTACGGTATCGGCGGTCTGGACGTGGGCCGCCGGATCGTCTACGACGTGGCGGCCAACTGGAAGCTGATCGTCGAGAACTTCATGGAGTGTTACCACTGCAGTTCGATCCATCCCGAACTCGTCGGCGTGCTCCCGGAGTTCGTCCGCGGCACGGCGGCGCAGGCGAACGTCGGTCGGGGTGCCGAATTCGGTTCGGAAGTATGCGGATTCACCATCGACGGTTCCGAGGGTTTCGAGCGTCTGCCCGGTGTCACCGATGAGCAGGACCGGCGTTACTACGCGATCACAGTCAAGCCGACCGTCTTCATCAACCTGGTTCCCGACCACGTCATCTTTCATCGCATGTCTCCTGTGGCCGCCGACAGGACCATCGTTGAGTGCGACTGGCTCTACACCGCCGACCTGGTGGCGTCCGGGCGCGACGTGTCTCGCTCGGTGGACCTGTTCCACCGCGTCAACGAGCAGGATTTCGCCGCGTGTGAGCGAACCCAACCGGCGATGTCGTCGCGGGCCTACCGCAATGGCGGTGTGCTCGTCCCCACCGAACACCACATCGCGGAGTTCCAGCAGTGGGTAGTGTCCCGTCTGGGTGGGTGAGGGCTGACGACCTGGGCGAGCGAAGCGACGGGAAATCGGATGGACGGTGAGCCAGACCTGTACATCGGCGGTCGGTGGCGTCACGCGTCCGACCGCGGCACCAGGGATATCGTCAATCCGGCCGACGGGACCGTCGCCGCGACCGTCGACGAGGCTACTCCCGACGACGCCCGCGACGCCGTCGCCGCGGCACGTGCCGCCTTCGACGACGGGGCCTGGCGCGCCACATCGGCCGGCGAGCGCGCTGCGCTGCTCAACCGGATCGCCGACCTGCTCCAGCGGGACAAGGAGTCGTTGTCCCGGTTGGAGACCGAGGACACCGGAAAGACACTGGCCGAAAGCCGAATCGATATCGACGATGTGACCTCGGTGTTTCGGTACTACGCCGGTCTCGTCGCGGTGCAGGCCGACCGCGTCGTCGACGTCGGTGATCCCGCCGTCATCAGCCGGGTGGTCCACGAACCCATCGGCGTGTGCGTACTGATCGCGCCGTGGAACTACCCGCTTCTGCAGATGTCGTGGAAGATCGCGCCCGCACTCGGTGCGGGATGCACCATGGTCGCCAAGCCAAGCGAGGTCACGCCGCTGTCGACGATCGCCTTCGTCCACCTGCTCGAGGAGGCGGGTGTGCCGCCGTCGGTGGTGAACCTGGTGCAGGGCAGCGGCGCTGTGCTCGGTGAGGCACTGACCGCCGACCCGGCAGTCGACTTCATCTCGTTCACCGGCGGCCTGGCGACCGGAACCATCATCTCGAAGGTCGCCGCCGCCAACGTCACCAAGGTCGCGGTCGAACTCGGCGGCAAGAACCCGCACATCGTGTTCGCCGATGTCGCCGACTCGGGTGACTTCGATGCAGCCGTCGACCACGTGCTGACCGGGGTTTTCCTGCACTCCGGTCAGGTGTGCTCGGCGGGCACCCGCCTCATCGTCGAGGAGTCCATCGCCGACGACTTCGTCGCCGCCCTCGCCCGGCGCGCCGAGGCGATCCGAATCGGGCCAGGAATGGACCCGACCAGCGAGACCGGTCCGCTGGTCTCGCAAGAGCATCGCGCCAAGGTGGAAGCCCATGTCGCCCAGGGCATATCGGAAGGGGCGCGGCTGGTCACCGGTGGCGCGCGGCCGACCGAACGGGCGCTGGCCGACGGCAGCTTCTACTTGCCGACGATATTCGACGGCTGCGACCGGTCGATGCGGATCGTCCAGGAGGAGACCTTCGGGCCGATCCTCACAGTCGAACGATTCACCGACGAGGCCGAGGCGATAAGGCTGGGCAACGACACGGAGTACGGGCTCGCGGCGGGTGTTCGGACATCCGATCCGGCGCGCGGCGAGCGAGTGGTACGTGCATTGCGGCACGGCACGGTCTGGCTCAACGACTTCGGTTACTACACCGCTGCGGCGGAGTGGGGCGGCTTCGGGAAGTCGGGCAACGGACGTGAACTCGGACCGACCGGGCTTGCGGAATACCAAGAGATCAAGCACATCTGGCACAACACTGCACCGGCACCCGCCGGCTGGTTCAAGAGTTGAGGGGGCGGACATGGTGCTCGGCAAAGATGTTTCGCGGGCCGACAGCGGTATGGAGGACTTCGGCTACCGAGAGTCACTGGATCGGAGTATCGGAAAGTTCGCCAGCTTCGCGGCAGGCGTCAGCTATATCTCGATCCTGACGGGCACGTTCCAGCTGTTCTACTTCGGGTACGGCACCGCGGGACCCGCCTATCTGTGGTCGTGGCCGATCGTGTTCGTCGGGCAGATGGCCGTCGCACTGTGCTTCATGGAACTCGCGGCCAAGTATCCGGTGGCGGGCTCGGTCTACAACTGGAGCAAGAAGCTGGCCAGTCGGCTGGTCGGATGGATATCGGGCTGGTTGATGCTCACCGCGTCGATCGTGACGATCTCGGCGGTCGCGCTGGCCTATCAGCTCAACCTGCCGAGGCTGTGGAGCGGATTCCAGATTGTCGGCGATGGGAGCGGTGAGTATGACTACGCCGCCAACGCCGTTCTCCTCGGCACCGTGCTGATCGCGTTCACCACGCTGATCAACGCCCTCGGCGTGAAGCTGATGTCCCGGATCAACAGCGCCGGGGTGTTCATCGAACTCATTGCGGCCGTCCTGATTGCCTTCCTGCTCGCCATCAACATCGAACGCGGTCCGGACATCTTCTTCTCCACCAACGGTTACGGGGCAGGGGAGAGCGCAGGTTTCCTCGGCGCCTTCCTGGTGGCCTCACTAGCCTCCGGGTACGTCATGTACGGCTTCGACACCGCCAGCTCGTTGGGCGAGGAGACCGTCGAACCGCGACGCACCGCGCCAAAGGCGATCTTCCGGGCGATCCTGGCGTCGTTCGTGATCGGCGGCGCGATCCTGGTGTTCGCCGTCATGGCGGCGCCCAACCTGGAGGACCCGAAGCTCGGCGAGAGTTCCGGTGGCCTGCAGTACATCGTCGAGCAAGTCATGTGGGGCCCGCTGGGCACTATCTTCCTGGTCTGCATCGTCATCGCCGTCACGGTGTGCACGCTCGCTGTCCACACCGCGGCGATCCGACTGACGTTCGCGATGGCTCGCGACAATGCGTTGCCGTTCGGGGAGAGGCTGGCCACCGTCAATCCGAAGACCCAGACTCCGATCGTGCCCGCGGTGACGATCGGCATCATCGCGGTGATCATTCTGGTGATCAACATCGGCCAGCCGAAGATCTTCACCGTGCTGACCTCGATCGCGATCATCATGATCTACCTGGCGTATCTGATGGTCACCGGTCCGATGCTGAAGAAGCGGCTGCAGGGGCAGTGGCCGCCGGCCGATCTCGCCGAGGGCGGCTACTTCACCATGGGCCGCTGGGGTCTGCTGGTCAACGTCGTCGCAGTGGTCTGGGGTGGCGCCATGGCGCTCAACTTGGCGTGGCCGCGCGCCGCTGTTTACGGCGAGCCCTGGTACAACACGTGGGGTGCGTTCGTCTACATCGGCGTGATACTCGGCGCGGGTCTGCTGTGGTATGTCATGAAGGGCCGCAAGCACATTGGCACGCTGGCATCACATGCCTCGGCGGAGAGGGCGGAGGCGGATGGCTGACTCCGGCACGTTCGACTACGTCATCGCCGGCGGGGGGACCGCGGGTTGCGCGCTGGCGGCCAGGTTGTCCGAGGATCCCGACGTCACGGTGTGCGTGCTCGAGGCTGGGCCGTCGGACGTCGGCGACGACAACATTCTGGTGCTCTCGGAGTGGATGCACCTGCTCGACTCGGGCTACGACTGGGACTACCCGGTTGAACCGCAGGAACGCGGCAACTCGTTCATGCGGCACGCCAGGGCCAAGGTGCTCGGTGGGTGTTCGTCGCACAACTCGTGCATTGCGTTCCTGCCGCCTGCCGAGTGTCTTGACGAGTGGGTCGAGATGGGTGCCACAGGGTGGAGCGCGGCCGAGGTCCTGCCGCTCACAGCGCGATTGAAGGACATCGTGCAGCTGCGCGACGTACCGCCGGTGGATCCCTGCGGGGTGGCGGTGCTGTCTGCGGCCGCCGACGTCGGCATGCCGACCGTGGCCTTCAACCGCGGTGAGACAGTGCGCAATGGGGCTGGGTGGTTTCAGATCAACGCCGCCGACGACGGCACCCGGATGTCCAGTTCGCACGCCTACCTGCATCCGGTGCTGGACTCCCGGTCCAACCTCGAGGTCCGCACCGGGTGCTGGGTCTCGGAGATCCTGTTCGATGACGCGAACCAGACCGAATCCCGTCGCTTCGCTCGCCCCGCTGCGACGGGGGTTCGCTACCAGCGCCCGGACCTCACTGGCTACGACACGGTGACGGCGCAGCGCGAGGTCATCGTCACCGCTGGGGCCATCGACACCCCGAAGTTGCTGATGCTCTCGGGAATCGGTCCGACCGCGCATCTGCGGGAGCTGGGCATCCCGGTGCGGGTCGACTCGCCGGGTGTGGGGTCCAACCTGGACGATCATGTCGAGGGCCTGGTGTTCTGGGAGGCATCCCGGCCAATGGTGACGACGTCGACGCAGTGGTGGGAGATCGGCCTGTTTGCCACCATCGACCCCGTTCCCGAAGGTGCCAGAGGCCAGCCGGACCTGATGATGCACTACGGCAGCGTCCCGTTCGACATGAACACTCTGCGCCGCGGCTATCCGACGACGGATAACGGATTCTGCTTGACGCCCAACGTCACCCAGGGCCGGTCCCGCGGAACTGTGCGACTGCGCAGCCGCGACTTCCGGGATCGGCCGAGGGTTGACCCGCGCTACTTCACCGATCCGGAGGGCTATGACGACCGGATCATGCTGACCGGCGTGAAGTTGGCCCGCCGCATCGCCGAGCAGACGGCGCTGAAGCCGTGGATTGCGCGCGAACTGGCGCCGGGGCCCGATGCCGTCACCGACGACGAACTGCTGGACTACATCCACCAATGCCACAACACCGTCTATCACCCGGCGGCGACCGCCAGGATGGGCGCGCTTGACGATCCGACGGCGGTGCTCGATCCGGAGTTGCGGGTCAAGGGGGTGAGCGGGCTGCGCGTCGTGGACGCTTCGGCGATGCCGAAACTTCCTGCGGTGAACCCCAACATCACCGTTATGACGATGGCCGAGAAGTGTGCTGATCTGGTCCGGCACTCCGCTGCCGCTGGGCGCAGGGGCTGATCTGCCGGTGGCGTCCGGGCTGCAACTCGCCACCTTCCTGGGCACGTACACCCCATTCCAGGCGATGTCGGCCGCGGAACTCGCCGAGTTGGCCGCCGAGTCGGCCGTTGTCGAGTTCCCGGCGCACACCGAGGTGGCCGACTACGCCGCACGGGCACCCGACGGCGTCTGGATGGTGCACTCGGGACAGGTGACACTGCAGTCTGCCGAGGGGTCGATCATCGACACCGTAGGTCCCGGCGGACTCTTCGGCTACACCCCGCTGCTGACCGGTGACGGGATGGAGTTCACCGCGCGCACAACGGTTCCCAGCGTCCTCGTCCGTCTGCCCGACCCGTTGGTCCGAGCACAGTTCGCCAAGCCCGCCGGGTTGGCGTACCTGGCATCCTCGGCGTGGACCGTCGGGAGCGCCGACCAGCCGACCATCGCGCCCGCCACCGACAGCCAGCCGATCTCCGAACTGCTGCACGGCGAGGTGCTACTGGTATCCCCGGATACCTCGGTGCGCGACGCTGTCATCGAGATGGCCGCCCACCAGGTCTCCTATGCGCTCATCCGGTTGCCCGGCGGTGAACTCGGCATCTTCACCGACCGCGATCTGCGGACGCGGGTGGTGGCCGCGGGCATCGGAGTGGACGTGCCGATCGCCGATGTGATGAGCGCCCCCGCCCGGACGGTCACCGCCGATCTCACGGCCGAGACCGTGCTCATGGAGATGCTCGAGTGCGGGTGGCGACACATGCCGGTCGTGACACCCCGCGGCGAGGTGATCGGCGTCCTTGAAGACGCTGACCTGCTCGCGGCCTCGGCGCGGCAGAGCTTCATACTGCGACGCGCGATTGGGCAGGCCACTGACGCTGCCGAACTGTCGTTGATCGGCCGCAGGGTGGCGGACATCTCGGCGGACCTGTTCCGCAACGGCACCAAGGCGTCGGCAACCAGCGCGATTCTGTCGGTCGTCATCGACAGCCTGGTGCGAAAGGCGTTGCAGCTCGCACTCGCTGAGTCCGCGCGAACCACAGTCGACGGGTTCGCGTGGCTGTCGCTGGGCAGTGTGGCGCGGCGGGAGGCGATGCCGTCGTCCGACGTCGACAGCGCGCTGTCGTGGCGGGACGATTTGGACTCGGCCGGCCCGGAACTGCGGGCGGTCGCGGTGCGCACACACGAGATCCTGGACAGCTGTGGTCTTCCGTCGGACCGCAACGGCGCCATCGCGTCCAAACCGAGCTTCTCCCGGTCGCGGTCGCAGTGGCTCACCGCGGCCGAGGCTTGGCTCGCAGACCCGCTGCGCGACCACGGTCTCATGCTGTCATCGCTGATGATCGATGGCCGGGTGGTCTGGGGTGATCCGGCATTGAACATCGTTCCTGCGGTGTATCGCAGGATGCGGGTGGACCACCCGAACGCGCTGCGACTGCAGCTGCTGAACGCGCTGTCGGGGCGCGCGCGGGCCAGATCGCTGCGCGATGTGCTGGCCCGGCGGGGCGGGACCTTCGACCTCAAGGCTCACGCCGTGACGCCCATAGTCAACCTGGCCCGGTGGGGCGGCCTGAGCGCCGCCGTGTCATCGGCGAGCACGCCGGTGCGGCTGAGCGCGGCGGCAGAGGCCGGTGCGATGAGCGAGCGGGACGCCAACACGCTCGGTGACGTGTTCGCCATGGTGCAGCGGCTCCGGATGGCTCATCAGGTCGAACAGCTGATCGCAGGACACACACCCGGGGACGTCATCACGATGTCGGAGCTGTCACCCCTGAACCGAAGCCTGCTGGGCGACGGGCTTCGTGAGATCGCCGCGGTGCAGCGGCGAGTCCGCCAGTCCGCGAATTGGCGCGTATAGGGTCGGACGCGATGGAGACGGGTTCGGAGGGCCTTTCTAAGGGCCTATCAGAAGGCCGCAGCGCTGCGGTCCAATCGGTCGACCGCGCACTGCTGGTTCTGGAGATTCTGGCGCGTCTCGGGCAAGCCGGTGTCACCGAGATCGCTGCCGAACTGGGCGTGCACAAGTCGACGGTGTCACGGCTGGTCGCAGTGCTCGAGGCGCGCGGTTTCGTCGAACAGGTATCCGATCGCGGCCCCTACCGGCTCGGGTTCGCCATCGCACGCCTCGCGCGGGCCAGCAGCGGACAACCCGACCTGGGCAGGCTCGGTCAAGCTGTCTGCGATGGTCTGGCCGCCGATGTCGCCGAGACCGTGAATCTGGCGATCCTCGATGGCGAGCGCATCGTCAATATCGTCGAGGCGATCGGCCCCAATGAGATCACCCTGCGGACGTGGGTGGGGCAGAGCTGTCCCGCACATGCGACATCGAGCGGCAAGGTTCTCCTTGCGTGGGCGGGCGCCGCCGCCCAGCTCACCGATCCACTGCAGGGCTTCACCCCTAAGACGGTCGTCGAAGTCGCCGAGCTGGAGCGCGAGCTATGCGCCGTGCGGGCGCGCGGCTGGGCCAGCGTGAGCGAGGAACTTGAGGTGGGGCTGAACGCCGTCGCCGCACCGGTCCGCGATGCCAATTCCGAAGTGGTTGCCGCGCTGAGTGTTTCGGGACCATCATACCGGCTGTCGGGGGATCGATTCGAGGAGATCGCCAAGGTGACGATCTCAGCCGCCGACGCTGTCAGTAGCCGCCTGGGCTGGGTTGACGGCGTCACTGAACCAGGGCGTTGACGACCACCTCGGAATCCGTTCGGCTGGTGTACATCCGCCACAGTGTGTCCGCGAGATCGTCGGGGTTCAGTGTTGCCGCCGCCATGTCCGCGAGCATGTCCGGATGATCGAGGACGGCGCGGTGAATGTCGCCCCGCTCGATCAAACCCCCGATGGTCAGCGTCCCGGAGTAGACGCCCATCGGTGCCAGGGCGGCGTGCAGTGTCAGCGCGTAGTTCCGCAGTGCGGCCGCCGCTAGGGCCAGGCCGCCGAGCGCGGGCATTGGCAGCACACTGCTCAACCCGCCGGCGAAGAGCAGTCCACCACTGCCGCGTGCGATGAGGTCAGGCAGCAGCGACGACGCGAAGTCGACGGCGGGCACCACGCCGAGTAGGGCCTCGGTCGCACCTGGGGCGTCGAGTGTCGTGATGTCCGCGATCGCCAACGCCGCGGCGGGGCCGTAGTACCCGACGTCGATACGGCCGAAGCGGGCGCGGGCGCCGTCGATGGCCGCCCGCAGCGCATCGGTGTCCGAGGCATCCGCGGTGAACGCCGCCGCCTCGATTCCCGCGTCGGCGAGCGCCGTCAGGTACTCGGTGTGGCGACTGTTGGAGCGGGAGACGAGTGCCACTGCGTGTCCCTCGGAACCGAATCGGTGGGCCACTGACATGCCCAGTCCTGGACCGGCACCGACGACGAGAAGAACGGGTCGCGATGAAGTTGAGGTCATGCTCAACTTAATAGCACAACATGAGGACGGCCTCAACTTAGGTCGAGTCGGATTAGGATGCAGCGATGTCCCAGTCGATGCGTGCCGATGCGCTGCGCAACCGCGAACGACTGGTGTCGGCGGCCGCGGAGCTGTTCACCGAACGTGGGCTGGATGTCCCACTGGATGAGGTGGCACGGCGCGCAGGGGTGAGCATCGGCACGCTCTACAACCACTTCCCGAATCGCGGGGCACTGCTCGATGAGGTCCTGCCGGAGCGGCTGGCCGCCTTCGATGTGCTGGCAGAGGCCGCAATGGGCGACCCAGACGCGTGGCGCGGGTTTGTGACGCTGCTTGAGGGTGTGTTCGCCATGCAGGCCCGAGATCGCGCCCTCAACGAGGCGATAGCCCGTAGTCAGGTGGGCGGTGTGGACGCCGCGGCGGACTGCGGCCGCGCCGGCGGAGCGCTGGACGCTGTGGCGCAGCGGGCAAGAGAGGCCGGGGTGCTGCGGTCCGACTTCGGTCCCGAGGACCTCGTGACGCTGGTGTCGGCGATGTCGAAGGTGATCGCCATGTCGGCCGGTGATGACACCCCGTGGCGGCGGCATCTCGGCTTCGTGTTGGACGGGCTGCGCGCGACCTGAGCGAGGAACCCGTTGCGGACACCAGTGACGGGTGTCATACGCGGAGACCTCGCTACCCGTAAGCTCGAATACGTGCAGCGGCGAATCATGGGCATCGAGACCGAATTCGGTGTGACGTGCACGTTCCACGGTCACCGGCGGCTGTCTCCGGATGAAGTGGCGCGCTATCTGTTCCGACGAGTGGTGTCGTGGGGGCGCAGTTCCAACGTGTTCCTGCGCAATGGCGCCCGGCTGTACCTCGACGTCGGCAGCCATCCCGAGTACGCCACCGCCGAGTGCGACAGCCTGATCCAGTTGATAACCCACGACCGCGCGGGCGAGCGGGTGCTCGAGGATCTGCTCATCGACGCCGAGCAGCGGCTGGCCGACGAGGGCATCGGCGGCGACATCTACCTGTTCAAGAACAACACCGACTCGGCGGGCAACTCCTACGGCTGCCATGAGAACTACCTCATCGTGCGCGCGGGCGAGTTCTCCCGGATCTCCGATGTGCTGCTGCCGTTCCTGGTCACCCGCCAGCTCATCTGCGGTGCGGGCAAGGTGCTGCAGACGCCCAAGGCCGCCACGTTCTGCCTGAGCCAGCGCGCCGAGCACATCTGGGAGGGCGTCTCCAGCGCCACCACACGCAGCAGGCCCATCATCAACACGCGCGACGAGCCGCACGCCGATGCCGAGAAGTACCGCAGGCTGCATGTCATCGTCGGCGACTCGAACATGTGCGAGTCCACCACCATGCTCAAGGTGGGTACGGCCGCGCTGGTGCTGGAGATGATCGAGGCCGGCGTGCCGTTCCGCGACTTCTCCCTCGACAATCCGATCCGCGCCATCCGCGAGGTCAGCCACGATCTGACGGGCCGACGCCCGGTCCGGCTCGCAGGTGGGCGGCAGGCCAGCGCGCTCGACATTCAGCGGGAGTACTACAGCCGTGCCGTCGAGCACCTGCAGACCCGCGAACCCAACGCCCAGATCGAGCAGGTTGTCGACCTGTGGGGCCGCCAGCTCGACGCGGTCGAGAGCCAGGACTTCGCCAAGGTCGACACCGAGGTCGACTGGGTGATCAAGCGCAAGCTGTTCCAGCGCTACCAGGACCGGTACGACATGGAGCTGTCCGATCCCAAGATCGCCCAGCTCGACCTCGCCTACCACGACATCAAGCGCGGTCGCGGTGTCTTCGACCTGTTGCAGCGCAAGGGGCTGGCCGCCCGCATCACCACCGACGAGGAGATCGAGGCGGCCGTCAACGAGCCGCCCCAGACCACGCGGGCCAAGCTGCGCGGCGAGTTCATCAGCGCAGCACAGGCGGCGGGTCGCGATTTCACCGTCGACTGGGTGCACCTCAAGCTCAACGACCAGGCGCAGCGAACGGTGTTGTGCAAGGACCCGTTCCGATCTGTCGATGAGCGGGTCAAGCGACTGATCGCGAGCATGTAGCGCCTGAGCGCGGCGGGCAGGAGCGAACCGCCCGGGGGATTAAGCTCCTCGGGTGGGGATCTCCAAAGTCGAGCGATTGATGAACCTGGTCATCGCACTCCTGTCCACCCGCAACTTCATCACTGCAGACCGCATCCGTAAGACCGTCTACGGCTACGGCGACAGTCCCAGCGATGAGGCGTTCTCGCGGATGTTCGAGCGGGACAAGAACGAATTGCGCGATCTCGGTATCCCGCTCGAGACCGGGCGCGTGTCGTCGATGGACCCGACCGAGGGTTACCGGATCAACCGCGAGACCTATGCGCTGCCGCAGGTTGAACTCACCGCTGACGAGGCCGCCGCCGTCGCGATCGCCACGCAGCTGTGGGAGTCACCCGAACTCGTCACCGCCACCCAGGGCGCGCTGCTCAAGCTGCGTGCCGCGGGCGTCGACGTCGACGCCGCCGACTCCGATGTCATGATCAGCTCGTCGGCGACGATGCCCGGACTTCGAGGGTCCGAGGAGGTCCTCGGAATCCTGTTGTCCGCCATCCACTCCGGCCAGGCGGTCGAGTTCGGTCACCGCTCCACCCGCAGCGAGCCCTACCGCACCCGCACAGTGGAACCCTGGGGTGTGGTGACCTCTCGGGGCCGGTGGTATCTCGTCGGCCACGACCGGGACCGCGACGACACCCGCACGTTCCGGGTGTCGCGCATCGGCGAGGTGAGCGCCATCGGACCGCGTGACGCGGTGACCAGGCCCGACGGCATCGACTTGCGGGATATCGTGCACCGCGCGGTGGCGGAGTGGCCACCGGGTGCCCAAGCCAGGGTGTGGGTGGCCGACGGCCGCGCGACCGCGCTGCGCAGGGCGGCCAGCGAGGTCGTGAGCCGCACCATCGGGGGACGTGCCGGAGACGAGCTGGCGGTCGATATCGGGATGCACGATCGGCTCGCGCGCGAGATCGCCGGATACGGCGCAGACGCGATCGTGTTGGATCCGCCGACGCTGCGGGACGATGTCATCGCCCGGTTGCGGGCACAGGCCGGAGGTGAGGCAGTTGTCTAGCGTGTCGACGCGGCTGGTGCGGCTGCTCAACATGGTTCCCTACCTGAAGGCGAACCCTCGGATAACGTTCGAGGAGGCGGCGATCGACCTCGGCGTGTCGGTCAAACAACTGCGCGAGGACCTGCAGCAGTTGTTCCTGTGCGGGCTGCCCGGGTACGGCCCGGGTGACCTCATCGACTTCGAGATGTCGGGCAAGACCATCGATGTCACGTTCTCGGCGGGCATGGACCACCCGCTGCGGCTGACCTCGCCCGAGGCGACCGGCATCCTGGTTGCATTGCGTGCGCTGCTGGACGTTCCCGGCATGCTCGACCCCGCGGCGGCGCGCAGCGCGATCGCCAAGATCGAGTCCGCGGCGGGTGCGGTGAGCGCCAGCGTGGGCGGGGCTCCCACGGCGGGCGACGAGCCCGCGCCCATCGAGAGTTCGGCTGCCACGGCGGTCCGTTCCGCGGTGCGCAACGACCATGCGGTGACCATCGACTACTACTCGGCATCGCACGACACCCTGACCTCCAGGACGGTCGATCCGATTCGGGTGGTCCTGGTCGGCGACCACAGCTACCTGGAGGCGTGGTGTCGCACCGCCGAGGGAGTGCGGTTGTTCCGGTTCGACCGCATCGTCGACGCCCGCGAACTCGACGAGCCGTCGCTGCCGCCCGCGCCCGCCGTCGCGGCGGCGCCCGACACGTCGCTCTTCGACTCGGATCCGTCGCTGCCCTCGGCGACGCTGTTGATCGACCGGTCCGCTTCGTGGATGTTCGACTACTACCCGTTGCACGTCGTCCGGGAATTGGCCGACGGGGTGTGCGAGGCGACCATGACGTACGCCTCGACCGCGTGGATGGCGCGGTTCGTGATGGGTTTCGGTGCTTCGGTGCGTGTTCTGGAACCGCAACCGCTGGTCGAGAGAGTGCGGGAATCCGCGGCCGCGGCGCTACAGGCCTACGAAGTCAGCAGTACCGATAGCGGCGGGTAGACTCAACCGCGACGTCTGGAGGTGACCGAATGGGTGGTCTGCAACCCTGGCATTGGGTGATCGTGATCGCAGTGTTTGTGCTGCTGTTCGGTGCCAAGAAGCTGCCCGATGCAGCTCGCTCGCTGGGCAAGTCGATGCGCATCTTCAAGTCCGAGATCAAGGAGATGCAGTCGGAGTCCAAGTCGGATTCGACCGAGGGCGTCGTACCGCCTGCGAAGCCGATCGCCTCCGAGCGGGTCGAGCCGTCGACTGGCCAATCGACCCCAGAGCAATCCTCCGACAAGCGCCCGGCCTGATCGCCGCTCTCGTCGAGCGTGACGCCTTGTCGCGTCGCTGATCGCCGTCTCCTCACGATTCCGTGCGCCCCCCAGGAGTTCTTCAGAAGCTCGACCCGCGCCGTCGACGGTCGCGGGTCAATCCCGACGGCACGATGTCGCTTGTCGACCATCTCGCGGAGCTGCGTAACCGGCTGCTGATCGCGGCGGCCGCGGTTGTGCTCACAACCATCCTTGGCTTCCTCTGGTACACCCACGGCGTGTTCGGCATGCCGAGCCTGGGTGACTGGCTGCGTCAGCCGTACTGTTCGCTGCCGGAGTCCGCGCGGGCCACCATCGCACCCGACGGGCAGTGTCGGCTTCTCGCCACCGCGCCGTTCGACCAGTTCATGTTGCGACTCAAGGTCGCGCTGACGGCGGGTGTCGTGCTGGCCTGCCCCGTCTGGCTCTATCAGCTGTGGGCGTTCATCACGCCCGGCCTGTACAACAAGGAACGCCGGTTCGCCTCGGTGTTCGTCGGCTTCGGGGCGCTGCTGTTCATCTCTGGTGCCGTGCTGGCCTATGTGGTCCTCTCGACCGCCTTGAGCTTCCTGTTGACGGTCGGCAGCGACGTCCAGATCACCGCGTTATCGGGTGACCAGTACTTCGGCTTCCTGATCAACCTGCTGCTGGTGTTCGGCATCAGCTTCGAGTTCCCGCTGCTCATCATCATGCTCAACCTCGTCGGCGTGGTGAGCTATGAGAAGCTGCGCGCCTGGCGGCGCGGCATGATCTTCGGGCTGTTCGTGTTCGCGGCCTTCGTGACGCCGGGCTCCGACCCGTTCTCGATGCTCGCGCTCGCGATGGCGTTGGTGGTGCTGCTCGAGTTCGCGATCCAGGTGGCGCATTTCAACGACCGGCGCAAGGCCCGACGGGCGGCCATCGAGGACGTGCCCGACGATCAGGCCGCGCCGATCGGCAGCGCGGAGGCCGTTGAGGCGCCCGGTGCGGTTCCCGCGCCGTCTCGGCTGACAGTCGATGACCAGGCCACCTGAGGCGCCGGCCGATGAACTCGGCCGATTCGCCGCCGAACTCCCGTTCGCGCTCGACGGCTTCCAGCGCACCGCGTGCCAGGCGCTGGAGAGCGGGCACGGCGTCCTGGTGTGCGCCCCCACTGGCGCGGGCAAGACGGTGGTCGGCGAGTTCGCCGTCCACCTCGCGCTGGCCGCAGGCCGAAAGTGCTTCTACACCACACCGATCAAGGCCCTGAGCAATCAGAAGCACGCCGATCTGGTGCGCCGCTACGGACCGGAGCGCGTCGGGCTGCTGACCGGCGACCAGTCGATCAACGGTGACGCCGACGTCGTCGTGATGACCACCGAAGTGCTGCGCAACATGCTCTACGCCAACTCCGCGGCATTGCATGGGCTCTCTCACGTGGTCATGGACGAGGTGCACTTCCTGGCCGACCGGATGCGCGGAGCGGTGTGGGAGGAGGTGATCCTGCACCTGTCCGAGGACGTGCGGTTGGTCAGCCTCTCGGCGACGGTGTCCAACGCCGAGGAGTTCGGAGGCTGGATCCAGACGGTGCGCGGTGACACCACCGTGGTCGTCGACGAGCACCGGCCGGTTCCGCTGTGGCAGCACATGATGGTCGGCAAGCGGTTGTTCGACCTGTTCGAGGGTGGCCAGGCGGGCCCGGGGTCCACGCTCGTGGACCCCGAGCTCATTCGTCACATCAGGTTGCGCAGGGAAGCCGACCGGGTGTCGGACTGGGAGCCCCGTGGCAGGGGACGATCCGCGCATCGGGGCAGGCCGACGCTCTACCGTCCACCATCGCGGCCCGATGTGATCGCCACGCTGGACGGTGCGGGGCTGCTGCCCGCGATCACGTTCGTGTTCTCCCGAGCGGGTTGTGACGCCGCGGTCAAGCAGTGCCTGCGTTCGTCGTTGCGGCTGACCACCGATGAACAGCGTGCCCGCATCTCCGAGGTGATCGATCGACGCTGCGCGGACCTGGCCGAGGTGGACCTGGTGGTCCTGGGCTATCACGAATGGCGCGAGGGTCTGCTGCGTGGTCTGGCCGCGCACCATGCCGGAATGCTCCCGGTGTTCCGGCACACCGTGGAGGAACTCTTCACGGCAGGTCTGGTGAAGGCCGTATTCGCTACGGAGACACTGGCTCTGGGTATCAACATGCCCGCCCGCACGGTCGTCCTCGAGCGGCTGGTCAAGTACAACGGCGAACAGCACGCGCCGCTGACGCCGGGGGAGTACACCCAGCTGACCGGCCGGGCGGGTCGGCGCGGGATTGACGTCGAGGGACACGCCGTCGTGCTGTGGCAGCCCAACGACACCAGCGTGGAACCGGCCGACGTCGCGGGACTGGCCTCCACACGAACCTTCCCGCTGCGCAGTTCCTTTGCGCCGTCCTACAACATGACGATCAACCTGCTCGAACACATGGGGCCGGATCAGTCGCGCAGCCTTCTGGAGCGGTCCTTCGCCCAGTACCAGGCCGACCGGTCGGTCGTCGGCCTGGTGCGCGGTGTGGCACGCGGCGAACGCATGCTCGACGAGATCGCCGCCGAACTCGACGGCGGCCGGGACTCGCCCGTGCTGGAGTACGCGCGGTTGCGGGCGGACATCTCGGCACGGGAGCGTTCGCAGTCGCGCGCTTCGCGCGTCCAGCGCCGCCGGGCGACCAACGACGCATTGGCGGGGCTGCGGCGCGGTGACATCATCACCATCGGGCAGGGCCGCCGTAGCGGGCTGGCGGTGGTGCTCGAACCCGCAGCCGACGCCGACGATCCACGCCCCCTGGTGCTGACCGAACATCATTGGGCCGGAAGGATTTCCTCCGCCGACTACGCCGGCGGCTCGGCCAAGGTGGGGACGATGTCGCTGCCGAAGCGCGTCGAGCACCGCCAGCCGAGGGTGCGCCGCGACATGGCGTCGGCCCTGAGGTCCGCGGCCGCCGGAATCGACGTGCCGAGGCGGCGCAGCCGGCGCGATCCCGACGAGGAACCCGACGTCGATCCGGAACTGGCGGTGCTGCGTGCCCAGCTTCGTGCGCATCCCGCCCACCACCGATCCGACCGCGAGGCCCTCGTACGCGTCGCCGAGCGGTATCTGCGCATCGAGCGAGACAACGCCGACATCGAGAAGAAGGTTGCGGCAGCGACCAACTCGCTGGCGCGCACCTTCGACCGAATAGTGCTGCTGCTCACCGAACGCGGGTTCATCGCCGATGGCGGGGGTGACTCCAAGGACGACCCCAGGGTCACCGATGACGGCCGTCTGCTCGCGCGCATCTACAGCGAGAGCGACCTGCTGGTCGCCGAGTGTCTGCGCCGCGGCGCCTGGGACGGTCTGAAACCCGCGGAGCTGGCGGCGGTGCTGTCCTCGGTGCTCTACGAGTCGCGGGGCGACACGCCGGGGGCCGCACCGGGTGTCGATGGGGTGAGTGCCGGGCTGCGTCAGTCGTTGGCCAAGACCCGTCGGATCAGTACCGAGATTCGGGCGGACGAACAACGTCACCGTCTGTCACTCGGTCGCGAGCCCGACCCGGGCTTCGTCGCGGCGATCCACGAGTGGGCGAGCACCGGCGATCTGTCGGCCTCACTCGCCGCGTCTGACGCCTCGGGCAGCGGATCACCGCTGTCCGCCGGTGATTTCGTGCGCTGGTGTCGCCAGGTTCTCGATCTGCTCGACCAGGTGCGCAACGCCGCCCCCAACCCGGCCCTGCGGACGGTGGCGAAACGCGCGATCGGCGACATTCGACGCGGCGTCGTGGCAGTTGATGCACTGTAGTGTTATGCCAGCGCTTTGGATGCAGCGAGCCAAGGACGAAGTCAGGACCAAGGAGAGACGATGAGCGGACCGCAGGGATCTGATCCGACCCAGCCGTGGCCAGGTCAGCAACCGCCGCAGAGCGACCCACCGGCCTGGCAGCAACCACCGGCCCCCGAGCAGCCCGCGGGCGACAATCCTGCGTGGCAGCAGCCGGCCTACTCGCCGCAGCAGTACCCGCAGTACCCGGCGCCGCAGCAGCCGTACCAGCAACCCGACCAGTACGGCCAGCAGCCGACCGCGTACGGCCCCACGTCCTATCAGCAGCCGCAGTACGGCCAGCCCCAGTACGGTCAGCAACCGCAGTACGGCCAGCCGCAGTACGGCCAGCCCGGCCAGCCGCCGCAGTACGGCCAGCAGCCGGGTCAACAGTTCTCGCCGTACCCGCAGCCGGGATCCGATGAGAGCTCCAAGAAGTCGATGCGCCTGCTGCTCGGCGTCGGCGGCGGAATCGCGCTGCTCATCGTGGCCGTCGTCCTCATCCTGGGCTTCGTGGCCCCGGGTTGGTTCGTCAGCAAGCAGCTCGACGTGAACGCGGCGCAGACCGGTGTCGCGCAGGTGCTCGGCGACGAGACCAACGGCTACGGCGCCAAGAACGTCTCGGATGTGGTGTGCAACAAGGGCGAGAACCCGACGGTGAAGAAGGGTGACAACTTCACCTGCGATGTCAGCATCGACGGCACCAAGCGCCGGGTCACCGTGACGTTCCAGGACGACGACGGCACCTACGAGGTCGGTCGGCCCAAGTAACTCCCGGTCAGTCCGGGCTGTTCCTAGATCTGCTCCTCACGTCCGCAGCCGTCCAGCGACTTCTGCAGGCGTGCGATCGATGACGTGACGCCGTACTCGGCCGCCAGCTCGGCGACCCTGCGGGGGTCACGCGCGACCAGCGGCAGCGTGTCCGAGTCGCCCGACAGGCGCACCGGCGCATCGCGTGCCACCTGCACCACAGGCACCGCCGCGGCGATGTAGTCGTCGGCGGCCAGCAGCTTCTTGCGCTGCGCGGCGGGCATCTTCGACGTCGGGTCGTTCGCCGCGGTCAGGATCGCCGCCAGCGAGCCGTGCTGGGCCAGCAGGGTCTGCGCAGTCTTCTCGCCCACCCCCGGCACCCCGGGCAGACCGTCGGACGGGTCACCGCGCAGCAGTGCGAGTTCGGCGTAGGCCGGGCCGGCCCGGTCGATCGGCACGTTGTAGGTCTGCGCCACCTCGGCGGGTCCGAACATCGTCGCCTTCGACAGTCCGCGGCCGATGTAGAAGACCCGCACTGGCACGTGCTCGTCGGACACCAGTTGCAGCAGGTCGCGATCGCCGCTGACGACCACGACGGGATCGGTCCGTTCCCGGGTCGCCAGGGTGCCCAGGACGTCGTCGGCCTCGAAGCCGGCGGCACCCGCTGTGGCGATGCCGAACGCGTCGAGCATCGCCATGATCATGTCGACCTGGGGGGAGAGGTCGTCGGGCACCACCTCGACGTCCGGATCGTCACCCGCGACGACCTCCTCGACGCGGTGCGCCTTGTAGGACGGGATCAGCTCGACGCGCCACTGCGGCCGCCAGTCCAGGTCCAGGCACACGACCAGGCGCGACGGGCGCTCACGGGCGACGAGCGTGGCGATCGTGTCGAGGAAGCCGCGCAGCGCGTTGACCGGTCTGCCATCGGGTGCGGTGATCGAGGACGGTACGCCGAAGAACGACCGGAACCACATGCTGGCGCCGTCGAGCAGAAGGACCGGGCCGCTCATGCGCGTGCTCCGTTCTCGACTCGGAACACGTAGACGCCGGAGGTGACGACCCTGTCGTCGGCACCCTCATCGTGCAGCAGCACCCGGACGGCGATCAGGCCATCCGCGCCTGCCATCGGCTCGGCGTCCACGCGGAACGGGCCCGTCTTGCCGCGGGCCAGGAACATCACGTGCGCCGAGACGCCCTGGAGCGCATCGGTTTCGCTGAACTCGGCGGCCGCGTCCATCGCGGCGGTCTCGAGGATGACGAACTGCGGCCCGATGTGCAGGGCGGCGTCGGGGGAGGCCACCTCGGCGGACAGCTCGGGAAGCGACCAGTGCCCGTCGAGTCTGCGGCTGCCGCCGAAGACCTGCCACAGCGGTGGCAGATCGGGTGAGTCGACCACCTCGATGGCGTCGACCTCCATCTTCGCCAGCCCGTCGGGAGGCACGCCGATACTCACGCCCTGACCCTCGATGAGGGCCAGCACGCGTTCGGGGCTGTCGGCGTCGACGATCTTGGCTCGGCTGTAGCCCATCTGCCTGCCGCGCCGCAGCTCCTCGGACACCACCTCGATACGTCGCACGTCGCGGCCTGGATTGAGGATCTGGCAGGAGTGAATGACGGGGTTGGGCACCGCCTCGAGGTCGGACATGTGCCCGCTCTCGGGTGCGGAGATGCCGAGCACGGCGAACAGCAGCCCGCCGGTCGGATTGCGCATGTCGCGGCGGACGGTGACGGTGTCGTCCACGGCGCGCGGGTCCATCGAGGAGTACAGGCGCCCGATGTAGCGGTAGCTCAACAGGCCTCCCCAGCGACTCCGGAGTTCCGCGGCATAGGCCTGCGGGTCGTCGGCGAGATCGCGAATGTCGCGCAGCATCGGTCCTCCGTGTCGTGGGTAGCCTGCCGCTAGCCTATTGCCATGCACACCGACCGTTTCAGCACCGACGTGTACGCGCGCCGCTTGGAGACCGCGGCGCAGGCCACAGCGGCGGCCGGTCTGGCGGGACTCGTCATCACCCCCGGCTATGACCTGCGCTACCTGCTTGGCTCGCGGGCACAGACCTTCGAGCGGCTGACCGCGCTGATCCTGCCCGCTGATGGGCAGCCCACCATCGTGGTGCCGCGGCTCGAGCTGGCGTCGCTTCGCGAGTCGGCGGTGCCGGAACTTGGTCTGGCCGTTTGTGACTGGGTCGATGGCGAGAATCCCTACCAGATGGTCGCCGACGCCCTCGGTGGCGGACAGGTGGCCACAGCGGTCACGGATTCGATGACGGCCCTTCACCTGCTGCCGCTGGCCGATGTGCTCGGCGTGGTGCCGGTGCTGGCCACCGACGTGCTGCGACGGCTGCGCATGGTCAAGGACGCCGCCGAGATCGATGCGCTGCGCAAGGCGGGTGCGGCGATCGACCGGGTGCACGCCCGGGTGCCGGAGTTCCTGGTGGCGGGTCGTACCGAGGCTGACGTGGCCGCTGACATCGCGCAATCCATTGTGGAGGAGGGGCATTCGTCGGTGGCGTTCATCATCGTCGGATCGGGCCCCAACGGCGCCGATCCGCACCACGAGTGCTCCGACCGCGAGATCGCGGCGGGTGACATCGTGGTGGTCGACATCGGCGGGCCGTACGAGCCCGGCTACAACTCGGACTCGACGCGCACCTACAGCATCGGTGAACCGGCGGAGGACGTCGCGCGACAGTATGCCGTCCTGCAACGGGCCCAGCAGGCCGCCGTGGCCGCGGTTAAGCCGGGTGTCACCGCCGAGCAGGTCGACGCCGCCGCGCGCGACGTGCTCGCCGCCGAGGGGCTCGCCGAGGCGTTCGTGCACCGCACCGGGCACGGTATCGGGCTGTCGGTGCACGAGGAGCCCTACATCGTCGCGGGCAACGATCTGCCGCTGGAGGAGGGCATGGCGTTCAGCGTGGAGCCCGGTATCTACTTCCCGGGCTCGTGGGGCGCGCGGATCGAGGACATCGTGATCGTCACCGCGGACGGTGCGCTGCCGGTGAACAACCAGCCGCACGAGCTGGTTGTGGTTCCGGTTCGTGACTAGCTGTTAGGCGACGCTGCTGTCAGTCGATGCTGCGGTCGAGAAGTTCGGACGAGCCGAGCACGCGCTCTATGCGCACCTCGATGACCACGCGGCGCGGGTTGATCCGCGGGGTGCGGTAGCGCTGGGCGTACCGCAGCTCGGCGTCGCGGATGGCGTCGGGATCGGTGTTGACCGACGACTTGCCCTCGAGCGACAGCCAGCGGGCACCATCGACCTGGCTGAGCACCGCGAGGCCCCGTTCGGCGGCGTTGAGAGCCTTCTGCGAGCCGCCTGTGGTGATGACGCGAGCCAGGTGCGTCTTGGGGTCGAATGTGAAACCGACCGCGACCACGTGCGGTGAATTGTCTGTGCGCAGGGTGGTCAGCATCGCGAGATGGCGTTCGGTCAGGAACGCGATCGCGTCGTTGGTCAGCCGCGTAGTTGCCTTCGCCATCGGTACCCAACTTAGCGCAGGACATAATCTCAGCCATGGAAGACACGGCGGACACGGGCGTGGTGGTGATATTCGGTGGCCGCAGCGAGATCGGCGTCGAGTTGGCGAAACGGCTGGCCCGCGGCCGCAGGCTCGTGCTCGCCGCGCGCCGCGCCGATCAACTCGCCGACCAGGTCACCGCGCTCACCGCGGCAGGCGCCGTCGCGGTGCACGTCACCGAGTTCGACGCCGACGATCTGGTGTCGCACGCCGGCCTGGTGACCTCCATCGTCGCCGAGCACGGTCCCATCGGCACGGCGGTGTTGGCGTTCGGGATCCTCGGCGATCAGGCCCGCGCGGAACGCGACGCGACGCATGCGGCGGCCATCGTGCACACCGACTTCACCGCGCAGGTCAGCCTTCTGACGGTGCTGGCGGCCACCATGCGCGACGCCGGGTCCGGCCGGATCGTCGCCTTCTCGTCGGTGGCGGGGGCCCGGGTTCGCCGCGCCAACTACGTCTACGGGTCGGCCAAGGCCGGTCTGGAGGGTTTCGTCCGCGGCCTGACCGACGCGCTGCACGGCACCGGCGTGGACGTGCTGCTGGTACGGCCGGGTTTCGTCATAGGACGCATGACCGAGGGCATGTCGCCCGCGCCGCTGGCCAGCACGCCGCAACACGTCGCCGACGCTGCAGCCAAGGCGCTGGCGAGGGGCCGCGCCGAGATCTGGGTGCCCCGGTCGTTGGGGGCGCTGGCGTTCGTGTTCAGGCTGATACCGCGGTCGGTGTGGCGCAGGATGCGGCGATGAGCGCTTGCGCGAAGAGCAGAGGGCACAGATGAGCGGACGCATCGTCGTGGTCGGGATCGGCGCCGACGGTATGGCGGGCCTGGGGCAGGTGTCCGCGGGGGAGCTGCAGGGCGCGGCCGTCGTGTTCGGCTCCGATCGCCAGCTGGCCCTCCTCGACGAGTCGGTGTCGGCGCAGCGCAGGCCGTGGCCGTCGCCGATGCTGCCCGCACTGAAGGGCCTGCTGGACGAGGTGGCCGGTGACGTACACGTGGTGGCCAGTGGCGATCCGCTGATGCACGGTGTCGGTGCCACGTTGATCCGGCTGTTCGGCCCGGAGCGGGTGACAGTGCTACCGCACGTGTCGTCGGTGACCCTGGCGTGCGCGCGGCTCGGGTGGCCCGTACAGGACACCGAGGTGATCAGCCTGGTCACTGCCGAGCCCCACACCGCGGTGCGCCGCGGCGGCCGGGCCGTGGTGCTGTCCCGGGACGGATCCAGCCCCGCTGAGCTGGCGGCGCTGCTCGCCGGAACGGGACGCGGAGACTCCGAGTTCACGGTGCTCGAGCAACTCGGCGGGCCGGATGAGCGTCGCCGCACCGCGACCGCGGCGCAGTGGGCTGCGCGGCCGCCGGGCGACGTCGGTGACCTCAACGTCGTCGCCGTGCGCTACCTGCCCGATCACCGGCGGTTCGCGACGCTGCCCGACGACGCCTTCGCTCACGACGGTCAGCTCACCAAACAGGCGATGCGCGCCGTCACGCTGGCGGCGCTGGCACCGCGGCCCGGTGAGCTGCTGTGGGATGTTGGCTCCGGCTCGGGCAGCATCGCCATCGAGTGGTGTCGCGCCGGGACCGGTTGTCGCGCCGTGGCATTCGAACGCGATACGCAACGCCGCGCACGGATCACCGAGAACGCGAGGGCCTTCGGGGTCGGCGTCGACGTGCACTTCGATGCGCCTGCGGCGTTCGACAACGTGGCGGCACCGGCGGTGATCTTCATCGGGGGCGGATTGACTCAACCCGGTCTGCTGGACGCCTGCTGGGAGCGGCTTCCGATCGGCGGCCGGCTGGTCGCCAACGCGGTGACGGTGGAGTCCGAAGCCGCTATCGCGCAGGGCTATTCGAGGCATGGTGGTGAGTTGCGAAGATTTCAGCACTATCGCGGCGAGGCGGTCGGCGCGTTCACCGGCTGGCGGCCCGCGATGCCGGTGACGCAGTGGCTGGTGACCAAGTCATGACGGTGTACTTCATCGGCGCCGGACCCGGCGCGGCAGACCTGATCACCGTGCGTGGGCAGCGGCTGCTGCAGCGCTGCCCCGTGTGCCTCTACGCCGGGTCGATCATGCCCGAGGACCTGCTGGCGCTGTGCCCGCCCGAGGCGAAGGTCATCGACACCGGGCCGCTGAACCTCGATCAAATCATCTCCGAGCTCGCGGCCGCACACGCCGCCGGTCTCGACGTCGCCCGACTGCACTCCGGTGACCCGTCGCTGTACAGCGCGCTGGCCGAACAGTGCCGCAGGCTAGACGCATTGGGCGTGGACTGGGAGATCGTCCCGGGGGTGCCCGCATTCGCGGCCGCGGCGGCCGCGCTGGGTCGCGAGCTCACGGTGCCGGGGGTGGCGCAGACGGTGACGCTGAGCCGGGTGGCGACGCTGTCGACGGCGATGCCGCCGGGGGAGGATCTGCAGTCGTTGTGCGCTCCCGGCGCGACGCTGGTGCTGCACCTCGCGGCGGCGCAGATCGACACGATCGTGCCGGATCTGCTCGCCGGCGGCTACACCCCCGAGACGCCCTGCGCGGTGGTGGCGTTCGCGAGTTGGCCCAGCGAGACGGTGATCAAGTGCACGCTGGGTGAACTCGCGCAGCGCGTGCACGCCGAGGGCGTCACACGCACGGCGGTCATCATCGTCGGCAATGTGCTTGCGGCCGAGGGCTTCACCGACAGCTTTCTGTACTCGGCCGACCGTCGCCGCGGAAGCCGACACTGACCGATGACCCGTGTCCTGCTGCTCGGTGGCACCTCCGAGGCGCGTGCGCTGGCCGCACGATTGCATCCGCAGACCGATATCGTCAGCTCACTGGCTGGACGGGTGCCCGACCCGGCGCTACCCGTCGGGCCGGTGCGAATCGGCGGTTTCGGAGGCGTCGCCGGCCTGACCCGGTGGCTGGCGGACAACGACATCGGCGCAGTCGTCGACGCAACCCATCCGTTCGCGGCCACCATCACCGCGAACGCGACCGCGGCGTGTCGCGAAACCGGCGTGCCGCACCTGGTGCTGGCCCGGCCGGCGTGGGCGCCCGGTGACGCCATCGTGGTCGAATCCGATGTGGCTGCTGCCAACACCGTTGCCGAGAGCGGCTTCTCGCGGGTCTTCTTGACCACGGGCCGCAGCGGCGCGGCGGCGTTCGCCCGTGTCGATGCGTGGTTTCTGATCAGGGCGGTGACACCGCCGCAGGACCATGAGCTGCCGCCCCGCCACGAACTACTCCTGTCGCGGGGCCCCTATCATCTCGACGGCGAGCGGGATCTGCTGGTGGCCAAGCAGATTGACGCGTTGGTGACCAAGAACAGCGGTGGCTCCATGACGCGGGCCAAGCTGGACGCCGCACACGAGCTCGGGGTTCCCGTCGTCATGGTGGACCGCCCGGCGCTGCCCGAGGGTGTGCATGCGGTGCCGACCGTCGCCGAGGCGGTCGACTGGGTTAGAGCGCTCTGACGAGTTCCAGGCTGCCCAGATCGCGGATCGCCTGACAGCCGCGCTCGAGCATCACCAGCATCATGTCGTCGCCGCGCTCGGTCGAGATGGCGAAGGCGCACCCGAGTACCGACAGCAGCGGCACCTGCAGCATGCCCACCCGGTAGTCGCGCCAGCATGTCTCGCGGTCGTAATCGGCGATGCCGTAACTCAATAGCTCCGCGTAGTAGGTGGAGACCAGGTCCTCGTCGGAGGATGCCCGCGCGGCGGGGAGCAGGCTGGTTCCGGTGAAGTAGGCCAGGTCCCGCGCGGGCAGACCGACACCCAGTGTCTGCCAGTCCACGACGGTCACGCGAGTCCGGTCGGGGTCGAACAGCATGTTGTCGAGGCGATAGTCACCGTGCATCAGTGAGAATCGGTCGCGGTCGGCCAGCAGCCACTGCGCGACCATCGACATGGCCTCGGTCGTCGTATCGCGGTCCTCGGCGCTCATCCGTGTGCCGAGCCGTTCCAGTGTGATCTGGGTGGCCATCACCGCGATGTCACCGAGACCCTTGATGGCGTCATCGGTCGTCAACGACATGGCCAAGCCAGGGAAGTCGACCCACCTGGGGTCGCACCAGGTGGGTCCGTGCAGTCCGGCCAACGCCTTGACTCCCAGGGCCGCCTCGGCCGACGAGCATCCGCCGATCTGGTCGCCCTGCACGGCGGGTGCCATATCGGCGAGCAGCAGAACGAAATCGCCGCCGTCGGAGGAGATGTCGCAGTAGAAGTGCTGCGGGATCGGGATACGGACGAGGCCGGCAACGTCGGCATAGAAGGCGTGTTCCGACCGGTAGCCGAGCGCCACCCGTTCGCGTACGGCGTCGTCCTGGGATGACAGTTTGATCGCGAAGGTGGCGGGCAGTTCGGGGTGCTCGGATGCGTAGCCGACCGCGATGCGGTAGGTGGCGCCGGTCTGCCCGGTCCCGATCGGAGTCACGTCGACCGAACTGATCTCGGCCTGCAGCACGGTCTGCAGCCATTGCGGCGTCACGTCCGCCGGGCTACGGGGAATTGAGAGGGCCATCCCGGAGCCAGAGGTCATGCCGCGTGACGCTAATCGCAGTACTGACAGCTGTCAACGATCTTCGACAGGAGTCAGCAGTGTTCAGCCGGGGTATCGGCGGAGCGTGTAGACGCGGTCACCGGATCCGTTGGACTGCCACCGGGTCTGCGACGAGCCGATGATGAGCAGGCATCGCATGTCGACGTCGGCGGGGTCGAGATCGCCCAGCGCCACGACCTTGACGTGCTCCTTCGGACCGGACACATCACGGCCGATCACCACCGGGGTGGCGGGGTCGCGGTGCTCGAGCAGCAGGTCGCGCATGGCGCCGACCTGCCATGTCCTGGTCTTGGAGGCGGGGTTGTAGATCGCCAGCACCATGTCGGCGGTGGCTGCGGCGGTGAGCCTCGCGGCGATGACGTCCCACGGCTTGAGCCGATCGGACAGCGATATGACGGCGTAGTCGTGCCCGAGTGGCGCCCCGACCCGGCTGGCGACGGCCTGGGCCGCCGTCATCGCGGGTATCACCCGCACGTCGACACCGGGCCAGTCCTCGGCCTCCTCGAGCACGGCGGTGGCCATCGCGAACACACCGGGATCACCCGAGGAGATGACGGCCACCGCGCGGCCCTGCTCGGCGAGCTCGCAGGCGAGTCGGGCACGGGCCGGTTCGTCGGTGTTATCGCTGGGGTGCCGCGTCTGACCGTCACGGGCGCCGATGCGGTCCAGATACGGCCCGTAGCCGATCAGGTCGGTGGCGGCGGCCAGTTCACGTCGGGACTGAGGGGTGATCCAGTCGGCGTCACCGGGACCCAGCCCGATCACCGCGACACTGCCCTGGGACTGTGCCGGTCGCGGTGTCATACCGGGCAGCATCGCCAGGGCGAAGTAGGGCACCGCGTCGGCGTCGGCGTCGGCTGCGGGCAACACGCGCTGCTCGGTGGTGCTGGCCCGTTCCACGTAGAACGCGTCGTCGATCCGGCCCGTCGCCGAGAGTGCCTCCCGCACAGCCGGGTAGGACCGGCCGAGCTTGAGCACCACCGCGGCGTCGGTATCCCGCAGCCGCCTGCGCAGCTCGTCGGGTGGCAGGGTGCCGGGCAGGATCGTCAGCACCTCGTCGCCCTGTACCAACGGCGTGCCGGTAGCGGCCGATGCTGCGCTCACCGAGGTCACCCCTGGCACGATGACCGCCTGGAATCGCGAGGTGAGCCGGGTGTGCATGTGCATGTAGGAGCTGTAGAAGAGCGGGTCGCCCTCGGCCAGCAGCGCGACATTGCGGCCGGCTTCGAGGTGGACGGCGATGCGGTCGGCTGACTCGCGGTAGAAGTCCTCCATCGCGCCCGCGTAACCACCGGGGTGGTCGGTGGTCTCGATGGTCACGGGGTAGACGAGGTGCTCCTCGATCTGACCGTCGCGCAGGTATGGCTCGGCGATGCGGCGAGCGATGCTGCGGCCGTGGCGCGCGCTGTGATAGGCCACGACGTCGGCCTCACCGATCACACGGGCCGCCTTGACGGTGACGAGTTCAGGGTCGCCGGGGCCCAGTCCCACACCCCAGAGGGTTCCGACTTGGCTCATTCGTGGACGCTCGCAATCGCGTTGACCGCGGCGGCGGCCATCGCACTTCCGCCGCGTCTGCCGGTCACCACCAGGTAGGACATACCGCGTGGACGCTCGATCAGCTCCTGTTTGGACTGGGCCGATCCGACGAAGCCGACGGGTCCGCCCAGCACCGCCGCGGGCGTCGGTGCACCCTCGTCGAGCAGTTCGAGCAACCGGAACAGAGCCGTCGGGGCGTTGCCGATGGCCACTACCGCGCCGCCGAGGCGATCGGCCCACAGGTCGACCGCGGCAGCCGAGCGGGTGCTGCCGAGCTGGGCGGCAAGATCGGCGGCGCGGGGATCGGCGACCAGCGAGACGACCTCGTTGTCGGCGGGAAGTCGTGACCGGGTGATACCCGCGGCCACCATCGACGAGTCGCACAGCACCGGTGCGCCCGAGGTCAGCGCGGCATGGGCGCGGGTGACCACGTCGTCGGTGAACGCGACGTGTTCGGTGACGTCGACCTGCCCGCAGGTGTGGATCAGGCGCACCACGACGCGTGACACATCGTCGGGGAAGCGCGCCAGGTCAGCCTCCGCGCGAATGGTTGCGAACGACTGCCGGTAGATCTCCGCCGCGTCGCGGGTGTAGTCCAGCACGCGATCACCCTACGGGTGGCGTGGCACGTAGCCGTCCCCGGTCGCCACCAGTACCTCACCGACGGGCGGCGCCCCGCAGGCGCGTTCACACCCGACGAAGTGCCGGTGGGTGTCGGCGGGCTGCAGGGCGGCGTCCGCCGCGTCGCGACGGACATCAGCGGCCGAGTGATCGCATCCCGGGCTGCCAGTGCAGGCGCTGACCGACAGCCACGGCGAGGTGGCATCGAACACCAGGCCCTGGGGCGCCAAAACCCGCAGCGCGGCATCCGCGACGTCCTCGTCGACATCGCACACCACCACCGACCGCCACGGCGTGATCACCAGCGGCGCGTCGACAGCGGCCAGGAACGCGGCGGCTCTGGCCTCCAGTACGCCCAACGGCACGGCGGCGCCGAGTGCGACCCTGCCATCGCGTTGGGCGATCCACCCGACCGGCGGAGCCATCACGGGTGGCCAGGTCCGGCCCGGCTCGGCGGTTCTCGGCAGACCCGTCAGCAGAACGTCGGCATCGTCGAGTTCCTTCGCGCGCCAGGACTTTCCGCGCACATCGACGAACCTGGCGGCGACGGCGGTCAGCGTGGTGATGACGTCAGCCGCCGGCACGCGCACGCCGGTGTCGACACCGGCGACCAGCAGTGCCGCGTGATCGGGTGTCAGCAGGTGCACGCCGACATCGGCACCCAGGCCCGACACGTCGCCGCGGCCGTCGTCGAGGGCGAACATGAACCGTCCGGGCAGCCGCGCGAGTCGGGGATCGCCCTGGATGGCCTCGTCCAGACCCAGCACCAGGGGGCGGACGTCCCCCTCGCCGCCGTGGCGACCCGACAGCGGTGAGGCGACGATATTGCGCACCCGCTCGTGGCTGGCCGAGGGGAGGAGCCCGGCGGCGGCGATGGCATCGGCGAGCGCCGGTGGATCGCTGACGGCACGAATCTGGATGTTGCCGCGCGAGGTGAGTTCCATTGCCGGTGAGCCGAAGCGCTGCGCGGCGATGGCCAGTGCGGCCAACTGCCCGGCGTCGATCATCCCGCCCGGAAGCCGCACCCGTGCCAACGCGCCGTCCGCGGCCTGGTGCACCTGCAGTGCGCCGGGGCAGGCGTCGTCGTCGCGATCTCGGGCCACCCGTCTACGGTACGGCGGCCAGCCTCGCGGTGAATCCGGAAGGGGTCACGACCTCGGAGTAGTGCGACGCGTCGCCTGCGATGACGCGGCTGGGCGCGCCGTGCACGTCGACGGGGATGTCACCGGCCAGCGTGACCCGGCTCAGCCTGCGGTACTGGTCGTCGTAGTCCGACACCGCATAGTGCTGTGTGGCGCGGTTGTCCCAGATGGCCAGGTCGCCCAGCTGCCAGTTCCACCGGATCGTGTTCTCCAGCCGTGTCACCCGGGCCTGCAGCAGGGCGAGCAGCGTCGCCGACTCCGCCGACCCGAGCCCGACGAAGCGCTTCACGAAGTGGCCAAGCAGCAGCACGCGCCGGCCCGTCTCCGGGTGTATCCGAACCACCGGGTGCTCCGTCTCGTAGACGTCGGAGACGAACTCGTCGCGGTAGGCGCGGATGGTGTCCGCACTCTGGTCGATGCGCTCATCGACGTCCCGCACGTAGTCGTAGTCATTGGTGTGGATGGCGCGCAGGTTCTCGACCAGCAACCGAAGTGGTTCGGGGAGTTGGTCATAGGCCGCCTCGGTCGACGCCCACGTCGTGGTGCCCCCGTACTCCGGCAGTGTGACGGCGCGCAGGAGTGAGGCCTTGGGCACGCGGTCGACGAACGTGACGTCGGTGTGCCAGGAGTTGGCCTTGTCGTACCGGGAGTCGATGGGCAGCACGTCGGTGCCGCGCGACAGCACCGTGGGGTGCGCGAGCGTCGGCGTGCCGAGCGTCCTGGCAACGGCCAGCTGTGTGTCGTCATCCACATGGTGTTGGCCGCGGAAGAAGATGACCTTGTGGGTCAGCAGTGCATCGTTGATCGCCGTGACGGTGTGACGGTCGAGGTCACCGTCCAGTCGTACGCCGTCGACTCGGGCCCCGATGTGGGCGCCCAACTTGACGATGACGGGGGAGTTGGTCATGGAGCCATTGCCTCAAAACGGGGCGGACCTGACCACCATTTCAACCGGGCCGAGCAATAGTCCGTGGTGACCGCGGGCCACCGATAGTCGGGGTGTGACCTGTGTCACCAAATCGCCGTGTGTGTTCCGTGCCACACGAAAGTTCGGAATGCGGTACCGGCGGTATTACGTTCTGAGAAGCACCGTTTGCCAGCAGTATTCGCGACAGTGGAGTCGGCGGACGGATGACAGAGAGGAATCGCAATGCTCGCACTCATGGCTTTGGGAGCAGCGCTCGGACTGATGGTCATCGGATTCGGCCTGCCGTACCGGGACACCTGGCACAGCCGCTGGGGCAACGACCACCGCTGAGGCCTGCCCGCCCGGCGTGATAGGCGGATCACCGTGATCGGTGGCTGCCCAGGCGCCGGGCGACATGGGTAACAATGGTGCGTGCCTGAATCGCCTAGCGCTCCGACCATCCTGCTGCTGTCGACCTCGGACACAGACCTCATCGCGGCCCGGGCCGGTGACGCCGGCTACCGCTGGGCCAACCCGTCGCGACTGATCGACGGTGAACTCGCCGAGTTGCTGGACGGCGCAGACGCGGTCGTGATCCGCATCCTCGGTGGATACCGCGCCTGGGAGGACGGTATCGACCAAGTCGTCGCCGCGGGGCTGCCCACTGTCGTGATCAGCGGCGAGCAGACGCCCGACGCGGATCTGATGAGCCACTCGACGGTGCCCGCGGGCGTCGCGCTCCAGACGCACGTCTACTTTGCCCAGGGCGGCGTGGAGAACCTCCGCCAGCTGCACGCCTTCCTGTCGGACACCCTGCTGATGACCGGCTTCGGCTTCGCGCCACCGGTGGCGACCCCGACGTGGGGCGTACTGGAGCGCACCGCCGGCGTCGATGTGGCGGGGCCCCGCGTCGCCGTCCTCTACTACCGCGCGCAGCACCTGGCGGGTAACACCGAGTATGTCGAGGCGCTGTGCCAGGCCATCGAGGGCGCCGGTGGTAGCCCGGTACCGGTGTACTGCGCGTCGCTGCGTACCGCCGAACCTGCGCTGCTGGAACTGCTCGGCACGGTCGACGCGATGGTGACGACCGTGCTTGCCGCGGGAGGCGCCACGCCTGCCAGCGTCGGCGCAGGCGGATCCGACGACAGCTGGGACGTCGCGCATCTGGCCGCACTCGGCATCCCGATCCTTCAGGGTCTGTGCCTGACCAGCTCGCGGGCCCAGTGGGATGACAACGACGATGGAATGAGCCCGCTGGATGTCGCCACCCAGGTGGCGGTTCCCGAGTTCGACGGGCGGATCATCACGGTTCCGTTCTCGTTCAAGGAGATCGACGACGAGGGCCTGATCTCCTATGTCGCCGATCCCGAACGGTGCGCGCGGGTGGCCGGACTGGCCGTGCGGCACGCCAGGCTGCGTCACATCGCGCCCGCCGACAAGCGGGTCGCCATCGTGTTCTCGGCCTACCCCACCAAGCACGCCCGGATCGGCAATGCCGTCGGATTGGACACCCCGGCCAGCGCTGTTGCGCTGTTGCGGGCCATGCGCGAAGTGGGATACCAGATAGGCGACGTGCCGGGTGTCGACGCCGGCGACGGTGACGCCCTCGTGCACGAGCTGATCGCACGCGGCGGGCAGGATCCCGCCTGGCTCACCGACCAGCAGCTGACGGGCAACCCGATCAGGGTGTCGGCAGCCGACTACCGGGCGTGGTTCGCCACCCTGCCGACAGGCTTCACCGACGCCGTCACCAAGCACTGGGGTCCGGCCCCGGGTGAGCTGTTCGTCGACCGCAGCCGTGACCCCGACGGTGAGATCGTCATCGCCGCAATGCAATCGGGCAATATCGTGATCCTGGTCCAGCCGCCGCGCGGCTTCGGCGAGAACCCGGTGGCGATCTACCACGACCCCGACCTGCCGCCGAGTCACCACTATCTGGCTGCCTACCACTGGATCTCAGCGGAGTTCGGCGCCGACGTGATGGTGCACCTGGGCAAGCACGGCAACCTCGAGTGGCTGCCGGGTAAGACACTGGGCATGTCGGCGGGCTGCGGCACGGACGCGGCGCTGGGCGACCTGCCGCTGGTGTACCCGTTCCTCGTCAACGACCCGGGCGAGGGCACCCAGGCCAAGCGCCGTGCGCACGCCGTGTTGGTGGACCACCTGATTCCGCCGATGGCGCGCGCCGAGAGCTACGGCGACATCGCACGTCTCGAGCAGCTGCTCGACGAGCACTCCAACATCGCGTCGCTGGATCCCGGCAAGCTGCCCGCGATCCGTCAGCAGATCTGGACGCTCATGCGTGCCGCGAAGATGGACCACGATCTGGGCCTGGCGGACCGCCCCGACGAGGACGCGTTCGACGACATGCTGCTGCACGTCGACGGCTGGCTGTGCGAGATCAAGGACGTCCAGATCCGGGACGGCCTGCACGTGCTGGGTCAGGCACCCGCCGACGACGTCGAACTCGACCTGGTGCTGGCCATCCTGCGCGCCCGCCAACTGTTCGGTGGTGAGCAGCACGTGCCGGGCCTGCGTGAGGCGCTGGGTCTGGCCGAGGACGGCCACGACGACCGGGCATCGGTCGACGCGGCCGAGGGCAAGGCGCGCGAACTGGTGGCCGCGCTGCAGGAAAGCGGCTGGGATGCAGCGGCGGTCGACGGAATCACCGCGGATCCGGTGGTGGCCAGTGTGCTGCGCTTCGCCGCGGACGAGGTGGTGCCGCGGCTGCGGGGCACGTCGCGTGAGATCGACCAGATCCTGCTGGCCCTCGATGGTGGGTTCATCGCCTCGGGCCCGTCCGGCTCGCCGCTGCGCGGCCTGGTCAACGTGCTGCCCACCGGCCGGAACTTCTACTCGGTGGACCCCAAGGCGGTGCCGTCCCGGCTGGCCTGGGAAACCGGTGTGGCGCTTGCTGATTCACTGCTCGAGCGATACCGCGGCGATCACGGTGAATGGCCCCGATCGGTCGGGCTCTCGGTGTGGGGGACCTCGGCGATGCGCACCTCCGGCGATGACATCGCCGAAGTCCTTGCGCTGCTCGGTGTTCGGCCGGTGTGGGATGAGGCGTCCCGCCGCGTCGTCTCACTCGAGCCGATCGATCTCGGGGAGCTGGGCCGGCCGCGCATCGACGTGACAGTCCGGATCTCCGGCTTCTTCCGCGACGCGTTCCCGCACGTCGTCACGATGCTCGACGACGCGGTCAGCCTCGTCGCCGGACTCGATGAGGCCGACGAGGACAACTACGTGCGCGCCCACAGCCGGGTCGACCTCGCCGAGCACGGCGACCAGCGGCGCGCGACGACACGGATCTTCGGATCGAAGCCCGGTACCTACGGCGCCGGGCTACTGCAGCTCATCGACAGCAGGAACTGGCGCGACGACGCCGACCTGGCGCAGGTGTACACGGCGTGGGGCGGTTTCGCCTACGGCCGCGGCCTCGACGGTGCCCCGGCATCGGAGGACATGGAGACCGCGTACCGCCGCATCGCCGTCGCGGCCAAGAACACCGACACCCGCGAGCACGACATCGCCGACTCCGACGACTACTTCCAGTACCACGGCGGCATGGTGGCCACGGTCCGGGCGCTGACCGGACGCGACCCGGCGGCCTACATCGGGGACAACACCCGACCGGACTCGGTGCGCACCCGCACACTGTCGGAGGAGACGACCCGGGTGTTCCGGGCCAGGGTGGTCAATCCGCGGTGGATGGCCGCCATGCGCAGGCACGGCTACAAGGGCGCATTCGAGATGGCCGCCACGGTTGACTACCTGTTCGGCTACGACGCCACCGCCGGCGTGATGGCCGACTGGATGTATGAACGACTGGCCGGTGAGTACGTGTTGGACGATGAGAACCGCAAGTTCATGAACGAGTCCAACCCGTGGGCGCTGCACGGTATGGCCGAGCGGTTGCTCGAGGCCGCGGGCCGGGGCATGTGGGCCGAACCGGAGCAGGCGACTCTCGACGGGCTGCGCCAGGTGCTGTTGGAGACCGAGGGCGACCTCGAGGGATGACTACGCATCCGCACTGGCTCACCCGTCCGGAGACCGACGCCGATATAGCGTCTGTTCGGCGGATAAATCTCGCGGCCTTCGAGACGGCCGAGGAAGCCGATCTCGTCGACACACTCCGCACGGATCCCGCTTGGATTGACGGACTTTCGATGGTGTCCACAACCGACGTCGGTGAGCCCGCTGGTTACGCGCTTCTCACACGGTGCCATATCGGCGACGTAGCGGCGCTGTGCCTGGGGCCGTGCGCGGTGCCTCCCGAGCATCAGCGAGCTGGAGCGGGATCTGCCGCCATCCGCGCGGCCCTCGACGCGGCAAGGCAGCGGAATGAACGCTTCGTGACCGTCCTAGGGCACCCCGACTACTACCCGAGATTTGGATTTACGCGGGCCTCCACGCACGGGGTCAGGATGCGCGATGAGGTTCCCGATGCCGCGCTCATGGTGCTGGCCCTCGACGGGAGCGAGATTCCCGCGGGCACCATCCGTTACGCCGTGCCGTTTGGGGACATCTGACGCAACGTCCAGGTTCGGCGGGCTGAGTCGGGCAGATAGATTGGGCACCATGACCGTCACCTTCTCCGACGTCGCCAAGGCCGAGTACATCCTGCTGACCACGTTCACCAAGGACGGCCGGCCGAAGCCGACGGCCATCTGGGCCGTGCCGTCGGGCGACGGGCTGGTCGCGATCACCCAGGAGCAGTCGTGGAAGGTCAAGCGCATCCGCAACACCCCGCGGGTGACGATCGCCGTGTGCGACCGTGCCGGCAAACCGAAGGGTGAGGCGGTGGAGGCCACCGCGGCCGTCCTGGACAAATCGGTCAATGGCGCCACCTACGACGCCATCGGCAAGCGCTACGGGCTCATCGGTAAGACGTTCAACTTCTTCTCGAAGCTGCGCGGTGGCATGCAGAAGAATGTGACCATCGAGCTGAAGCCGGCTGTCTGAACATGGCCCCGAAATTCCCGGACGTCTACCGCGAGAAGTACCTGCTGCTGACGACTTTCACCAAGGACGGCAGGGCCAAGCCGACCGCGGTGTGGGGTGTGCCCGACGGCGGCAAGCTGGTGATCAGCACCGACGCCGGCTCGTGGAAGACCAAGCGCATCAACAACACACCGCGCGTCACGATCCAGAAGTGCGGTGTCCTCGGCAAGCCCAAGGGGGAACCCGTCGAGGCGGTGGCCCGCAACCTCCCGGCATCCGAGACTCGCCGTGTGTTCGACACGGTGACCAAGCGCTATTGGTGGCATGCGTGGTGGTGGGTGCCCCAGGCGCGGCTGCGCGGCGGTGTCGACAAGGTGCATGCTGCGATCGAGGTGGAGGCGGTGCCATCACGCCCCGGCACAGGCTAGGAACCCGACCGCCCGAGCATTCGTTGAACAGGACATGGCTATGAGGCTCTTTCTGGTGTACGTCCTCGTCGAACTGGCGGTGGTCGTCTGGCTTGCCTCCACGATCGGCTTCGGCTGGACGATCCTCCTGCTGGTCGGGACGTTCGCCGTCGGTCTGGCGCTGGCCGGCTCCCAGTTGAAGCGGCAGATCCAGCGGCTGCAGTCGGGGCTGGTGTCCCCACAGGGCGCGGTCACCGATGGCGCCCTCGTCGCGATCGGCACCGTCCTGACGGTCATCCCCGGCCTGGTCACCTCGGCGTTGGGTCTGTTACTGCTTGCGCCGCCGACTCGTGTCCTGGCGCGTCCGGCGGTCGCCGCGCTGGCCGCGCGTCGTCTGGGCCGCATGCCACTCATCGTCACCACCGCGGGCCAGACCGGGTTTAGGGCAGGTCCGAACGGATTCCCGCCGGCCCGCGGGGACTACATCGACGGTGAGGTGATCGACGTCACCGATTCGGAGCAGGATTCGGCGCAGAGCACCTTGCCACAGCCCCCTCGACCGATTTGACGACGCTACTGATCAATGGCCGGATCCACAGCCCGGCCATGCCAGACGCGACTGCCATGGCGGTCAGCGACGGACCGGACGCAGTGGTGCGATGGTTGGGAACGGACACCGTCGGGCGGGCGCAGTTTCCCGACGCCGAGGTGATTGACCTCGATGGCGCCTTCGTGGCACCGGCGTTCGTCGACAGCCACGTGCACGTGACCGCCACCGGCTTGTCCGTCGACGGTCTCGATCTACGTGGTGCCACATCACTCGACCACCTGCTGCGGATGGTCGCCGAACACGCGGGGCGTCATCCCGACGGGCCCATCTGGGGGCACGGCTGGGATGAGACGACATGGCCGCGGCCGGTTCCGCCGACCACGGCCGATCTCGATGCGTTACTCGGTGACCGGCCCGCATACCTGGCACGCGTCGACGTGCACTCCGCTGTGGCGTCCACGGCGCTGCGGAGGTTGACCGCCGACCTCGAGGCGGAGCCGGGCTGGGCGGCCCAGGAGCCGCTGACCGCCGCGGCACACCACCGGGTCCGCGCGGTCGCACGCTCGCTGCTGACCCCGGATCAACTGCGCACCGCCCGCCTATCCGCTCTGGACCTGGCCGCGCGGTCCGGCATTGTCGCCGTGCACGAATGTGCCGGGCCCGAGATCGGTGGGCTCGACGACTGGCTCGCGGTACGCGCGCTCGACCATGGCGTCGACGTTGTGGGCTATTGGGGTGAGGCCGTCGCCTCCGCCGACGCAGCCCGGGAGCTGATCGCGACCACCGGGGCGGCGGGTCTGGCCGGTGATCTCTTCATTGACGGCGCACTGGGCTCACACACCGCCTGGCTGAGGTCGCCGTACGAGGACGCGTCCGACACATGCGGCAACGCCTATCTCACGCCCGAGGCGGTCGAGGCGCACCTCGCGGCGTGCACCGCGGCCGGGGTGCCCGCCGGGTTCCACGTCATCGGCGACGCCGCCGTCGCGACGGTGGTGGACGCCATGGATCGTGTCGTCGCCCAGTTCGGCGCGCCCGCGGTGGCCCGGTGCGGCCACCGGCTCGAACATCTCGAGATGGTCGACGCCGATCAGGCCGCCCGGCTCGGCGCGTGCGGTGTCATCGCCAGCATGCAGCCCAACTTCGACGCACTCTGGGGCGGTCGGGACGGTATGTACGCGCAGCGTCTCGGGGCGGATCGGGCCGCAGGGCTCAATCCACTCGCGTTGCTTGCGGCCAAGGGCGTGCCACTCGCCTTCGGCTCGGATGCGCCCGTGACCAGCATCGAACCCTGGGGGACGGTGCGTGCGGCGATACATCACCGGACCAAGGGCAGCGCCATCTCGGCCCGTGCCGCGTTCTCGGCAGCGACCAGGGGAGCCTGGCGGGCGGCGGGGGTGCGGGACGGTGTCACCGGCACCCTGGTGCCCGGGGCGCCTGCCTCATACGCGGTGTGGGAGATCTCCGGCGGACCCGAGCGTCTCGAGGTCGCGGCCCCCACCGACACGGTGCAGCGCTGGTCCACCGAGCCGGGTTCGCGGGTGCCTGCGTTGCCAAGGCTCGACCCGTCCGACCCATTGCCGCGGTGCCTGCGGACGGTGCATCGGGGCCGAGTCCTCCATGAGTGACCACCCCAAGACCGAGCCGGTCGAGACCGAGCCCGGCACAGCCGAACCCGACAGGGCCGACGATCAGGGGTCGCGAGTCGGCGCGCTGGCAACCCGCGTATCGAGGCGGGTGTGGATCGCGTTGCAGCCACGGTTGGTGCGGCTGACCCTGTCGATCGCGGCGGGCCTGCTCCTGTGCCTGGCCTTCCCGCCGTTCGGGTGGTGGTATCTGGCGTTGCTCGCCATGGCGCTGCTGGCCTGGGTGCTGACCCGGCCGGAGACCACCAGGGCCGGGGGCCTCGGATACGGCTTCCTGTTCGGGCTGGCCTTCTACCTACCCCTGTTGCCGTGGATCAGCGGACTTGTCGGCGCAATGCCGTGGGTGATGCTCGCGGTATTGCAGGCGCTCTTCGCCGCAGTGTTCGGGCTGCTCGCGGTGACCGTGCGGCGACTACCGGGCTGGCCCCTCTGGTTCGCCGGGGTCTGGATGCTGGCGGAGTGGCTGAAGTCTGTCGTGCCCTTTGGTGGATTCCCTTGGGGTGCAGTCGGGTTCAGTCAGACAGACAGCCCGCTGCTGGTCGTCGCGCACTTCGGTGGTGCGCCGCTGGTGTCCTTCGTGACGGTGCTGACCGGCTTCGCTCTCGCGGCGCTCGTGATGGAGTGCGTGCAGTGGTGGCAACGGACCGACACCTCGGCAGGACCGCCTGCCGTCGTCGTGCCGGGTGTGTGCATCGTGGTGGTCCTGTTGATCGTCGCGCTGTCCGGGCCGCATGTCCGTCAGTCCGGTGTCGGCGCCGGTGACGAGCAGCCCGTCACGGTGGCCGCGATCCAGGGCAACGTGCCCCGGCTTGGTCTGGAGTTCAACGCCCAACGGCGCGCGGTACTGGACAACCACGTCAACGAGACCATGCGCCTGGCTGACGACGTCCGCGCAGGCCGGGCGCCCGCGCCCGCCGTGGTGATCTGGCCGGAGAACTCCTCGGACATCGACCCCCTGGCCAACCAGGACGCCGCCGAGCAGATCTCGATGGCCGCCGAGGCCATCCGTGCCCCAATCCTGGTCGGCGCGGTGATCGCGGCTCCCGGATACAGCCGGAGTGATCCTGCGGCGCTCAACACGGCGATCGTCTGGGACGGCGTCGACGGCCCCGGCGAGCGGCACGACAAGAAGATCGTGCAGCCGTTCGGCGAGTACCTGCCGTGGCGCAGCTTCTTCTCCAAGCTGTCCTCCTTCGCCGACCGGGCGGGCTACTTCGTGCCCGGCGATGGCAACGGCGTGGTGCACGCGGCGGGCATCCCGATCGGCGTCACCACCTGCTGGGAGGTCATCTTCGACCGAGCGGCCCGCGAGTCGGTACTCGCGGGGGCGCAGTTCCTGGCGGTGCCGGCCAACAACGCGACGTTCAACGAGGCGATGAGTTCACAGCAGTTGGCCTTCGCGCGCCTGCGGGCCGTCGAGCACGACCGGTACGTCGTGGTCGCCGGCACCACCGGAATCAGCGCAATAATCGCGCCGGACGGTCGTGAACTGGCGCGGACCGCGTTCTTCGAGCCGGCCTATCTGGACAGCCAGATCCGTTTGAAATCAAACATCACGCCCGCCACGCGCTGGGCGCCGGTGGTGCAGGCCCTGCTGGTCAGTCTCGGTGTTGGGGCTGTCATCGCTGGGATGCTGCACAATGGAGGTTTCGTGCGTCGTCGCCAACCGGCGACCGCAGCTAAGGGCAACGGCGAAGGAGTGTCATGACGATGGGTGGCGAACGCCCGAGTCAGCGCACGCTGGTCATCATTCCGACCTACAACGAGCGCGAGAATCTGCCGTTGATCCTGGGCCGGGTACATAAGGCACGCCCCGACGTGCACGTCCTCATCGTCGATGACGGTAGCCCCGACGGCACGGGTGAGCTGGCCAACGAACTGGCCCTGGCCGATCCGGATCGTGTCCATGTCATGCATCGGGCGGGCAAGGGCGGCCTCGGGGCCGCTTACGTCGCGGGCTTCGGCTGGGGTCTCGGCCGCGGCTACTCCGTACTGGTCGAGATGGACGCAGACGGCTCACACGCGCCCGAGGAGCTGTACCGGCTGCTCGATGCCGTTGATAAGGGAGCGGACCTCGCGATCGGCTCGCGCTACGTTCCCGGCGGCACAGTCCGGAACTGGCCCCGGCGCCGGATGCTGCTGTCGCGCACGGCCAACGGCTACTCGAGGATTCTGCTGGGCGTCGATGTTCACGACATCACGGCGGGTTACCGCGCGTACCGTCGCGAGGTCCTCGAGAAGATCGATCTGGCAGCCGTCGACTCCAAGGGCTACTGCTTCCAGGTCGATCTGACCTGGCGCACCATCAGCGCCGGTTTCGTGGTCGTCGAAGTGCCGATCACGTTCACCGAACGTGAACTCGGGGTGTCCAAGATGAGTGGGTCCAACATCCGCGAGGCGATCTTCAGGATCGCCCAGTGGGGCATTCGCGGGCGCTTCGATCGCGCCCGCGGCGTCGTGCGCTAGCGCACGACGCCGTGCAGGGCGTGGGTCAGCTGCCGCTGCCGCGGCGACGCGTCTTGATGATGTCCATGCGCTCCTTGAGCAGTTCGTCGAGTTCCTCCAACGAACGACGCTCGAGCAGCATGTCCCAGTGCGTACGAGGCGGCTTGACCTTCTTCTGCTCGGGCACGTCACCATCGATGAGGGTGCCTTCCAAGCCGTTCTTGCACGGCCAGGTGCCGGGGATCTCGGCATCGTCGGCGAAGGGGACCTCGAACTCCTCACCGTTGTCGGTGCGGTAGCGGGCGACCTGACGGGGCGCCAAGTCGTGGTTGCGGTCCGTCTCGTAGCTCACGGCTCCAAGGCGGCTGCCCCTCAATACACGATCAGCCATCGTCAACACCTCTCGTCATACGTTTTTCGTCCGGAAGAGTCAACGCGACACAGTTGCGCGAAGTTCCCGACCCAACTGTCCATGATACCGGGATACTCGCCGAACTCGGTTTAGAGTCATGTCCCGTGACAGTGGGCACGGGGATGGGCGCCGGGACGGGAACTGGCAGGCGCAATCGCCTGCAGCCCTGCCGATGGTGCGGCCGGGAGGTCGCCGACGCCGGAATCGGCCGCCGCAGGCAGTACTGCAGGCAGTCGTGCCGTCAGCGGGCCTACGAGCAGCGCGCCCTGGTGAAGGGCACATCGCTACCGCCTGACGCCGTGGTGCTCACGGCCGACGAGGCCTCGCAGCTGTCCGATCGTGTGTTCCAGGTGCGATGCGCCGCCGAGGACGTCGCGACCGCGGTACAAGAGGGAGCGCAGAGCCACGAACTGCGCGAGCTGTGCGAGGCGCTGTTGCAGGCGGCCAAGGATGCCGACGGCTGGCGATA
Organism: Mycolicibacterium sp. YH-1; assembly: GCF_022557175.1. The sequence continues at coordinate 2,970,189 of NZ_CP092915.1, forward strand.
GTCCTCGCGAGTGCAGGTCCGCCCCGGGCGTCAGGCGCCGCCGATCAGGGTGGTGCGCAGTTTCGCGCGTGTGATGCGCGGCGCCCAGTTCAGTGCCTGCCGTATCGCCGTCGTGTCGAATGCGCTCGCGCGCGGATCGGCACGGTAGCGCTCGGCGTCGACGGTGGCCGGTAGCTCGCCGAGAGACTCCGACAGGAACTCCAGCGTGTCCCTCGGTGACAGGGTGTCGTCCGCAGCGACGAGGTAGGGACCGAACCCCGGCGAGGCGGCGTCCAATGCCGCGAGAAAGGCCTCACCGCAGTCCGTGGCGCAGATGTACTCACCCAGGAAGATCTCGCCGTCGGGATCGAGCAGCGTCTCCAAGTTGTCGGCCGTCACGACGGTGCACGGCCGGAGACAGACGACGTCGAGTGAGTTGCCGTCGACGAATGAGCGGGCCATGGTCTCCGCTACGGCTTTGCTCACGCTGTATGGCTCGACGGGGGAGACGGCATGCTCCTCGGAGATGGGCAGGAATAGCGGTTTCCAGTTGTCGCGCATCTCGTGCAGGCCCATTGCCGCGACGCTGGAACACATCACCACACGACGAATGCCGGCTTCCGCACTGGCTTCGAGGACATTCCACGTTCCCAGCGCATTAACCCGGATGGTGTCCTCGGCGCGCGTGTGGAAGTCGTAGTCCACGCCGGCCAAATGGATGACGGCGTCCGCGCCCTCGAATGCACGTCGCAACGACTCGGGGTCGAGCACGTCGACGACGACGCGGCCGTCGTCGATCGTGGCCGGCCGGTCGGCCACGATCACCTCGTGGCGGCGCATCACGGCTGAGCACACGTACCGGCCCAGTCTGCCGGCGCCACCGGTCACCACAACTCTCACTTCGCTAACCCTCCATCGATCCTGACCGTGCCCGCCCTGCCCTTCACCCGTCGAGTCATGACGGCTCCATGGCTGGAGGTGCGGCTGACTCTGAGGTTTGGACCTTCTCGAATTCCTCGCTGCGGGTGAGCCATTCGGTGTCACCGCGCAGTGATCGAATGACGAGTATCGCGATGCCCAGGATGAACCAGGCGATGACGACCGGGAGTGCCCAGTTCAATGGCGCCGCGGGGATCGGATTGAGCGACATGTAGGAGACCGCGACGAGCGCCACGGAGCCGATGATTGGGATGGCGCCGTGTTTGACGATGTTGAACTCCGACAGCGCCCGGGTGCGGTACAACCGCCACACCGCGAAATTGGCCAGCACGTAGACGAAGTTGAGTGCGAACACGAACATCAGGCCCGTGAACGGGAACACCTCTGACAGACCAACCGTTCCGACGAGAAGGAACCCGACGACGACGTTCAGGACGGTTTGCAGCACGACAGCGTTGCCGGGGGTTCGGTTGCGGTTGAGGCGTCCGAGGATTGCGGGCAGAGTTCCGGTGCGTCCCATCTCGTAGAAGATGCGAATCGATGCGTTCATACATGCCAGGCATGCGCCGATGATGGCGGTGATCATGGCTATGGGGGCCAGGATCCAGGCGGCGCCCCAGTGCCGTTCGGCCAGCACAAAGATCGGTGGAATATCCGAATCCGCCATCGTGGCAAGCTGATTCGTACCCCACCCGGTGATCTCACCCCATGTGGTGATGACGACGAAGATGCCCATGATGACGATCGATCCGAGCACGGCTCTTGGCACGTTCTTCAACGGGTTCGAGGTCTCCTCGCCCAGGGTCGCCGCGTTGTCCCAGCCGGTGAGGTTGTAGATGCTGAAGATGAATCCCAGGAAGAAGGCGCCCATCCCCGGGCTGTTGTCGCCCCATATCCACGAAATGCTGGTCCCGCCGTCACCAGGTACGAAGAGGCACCACACACACAGCGTCAACATGATGAGGATCTCGGCGAGGCCGAGGACCACCACGACCCCCACTGCCATCTCCACCCCGCGAATCGCCAGCAGGGCAACGACTGCGATCAGTACGACCATCGGTAGCCACCAGGGGATGTCAATCCCGTAGTTCGCCAACAGAATCTGATGCATCGTGGATCCGAGAAGGGTGGTCAGCATCGCCGTGGCGACGGGATAGAACAGTAGGTACACCCAACTGACCATGAATGCTGACCGCGGCCCGATGAGTTGGCGTGTGAAGGATCCGTAGGACCCAGCAGAGCGAAGATGGCGTGTCAGTTGCGCCAGCGAGTAGCCCAACAGGTAGGACACCACGGCGGCGAGGAAGACAGCCAACGGGCTGAGGTAGCCGGAGGTGACGGCCAGGAATGGCACGGAGAAGATGACGCTGACTGCCGGCGACATCGTGGTGATCGACTGCATGATCGCTCCCGGAAGCGTGACGGCGCCCGCGCGCAGTCCCTCCGGTGGTGCTGTGGCATTGTCCACGGTCGTACTCCTTGGGTGGTTCGGTCGATTGCAGATGGAGCCGGATAGAGCAGTTGCGGTGAGACGTTCAGATCCGCGCACGGACGGTCGAGTTGTTGCACGCGACGATCTGACCGGTCAGATGTTCAAGTTCGGGATCGGCGAGGAAGGCGACGAGTTCGGCGACCTTGGTTCCATATCCCTCGACGTTGAGGCTGGCGAGAAGATCCGTCTGGACGGCGACCGCGTTGACCGACACGCCTCTCGGACTGAATTCCCTCGCAAGCGATTTCGTCATGGCGATGGCCGCGCCTCCGAGCGCGGACTCGATGGATCGACCTGCCTCACCGCAGACCCCGGCATCATTGGCGACCAACACGACCCGACCGCCACCGTTCTCGACCATGCCGTGAACGCGCTGGAGCCGTTCGAATGCCGACTCCAGAGTCCTCTCGACCGCATCCCACCACGCCGAGTGGTCGGTATCGAGAAACCTCGTGGCCTCCTGGGCCGGTGGCATCACGCCGACGATGAGAACGCGCGGAGCGATGCGTGCAGGAGTGCCGAACGGCTGTGACGAGCAATGCAGCCCCACATTCGTGAGAGCGGCACTGACGGATGCGGCCAGATCATCTGGTAGAAGGGCCAACTCGGCTTCGGTGGTCGTGGTCACAGCACACTCCCTGCGTTCGGTGAAATGACTTGCCCAGACACCTCGGCGTGGCCGCCCAACAGAAATGCGACGGTGCGGGCGATCTCAACGGGTCGTACCAACCCACGTGATGGCAGGGTCGACAGATAGGCCTCGGTGCGCCACACCGTGCCTGCGCCGATCATGGCGGTATCCGTTGGTCCCGGCGCGACGCTGTTCACGCCGATGCCATCAGGAGCGAACTCGACTGCCAGCGCGCGCGTGAGGCCAAGTAGTGCACCCTTTGCGGCCACGTAGTGCAACGCGTCGTCCCCGCCGGCGAGGGCCAGCTCGGACGATACCGACACAATCTGGCCGCCGCCGCGCTCGCGCATCAGAGGGGCCGCCAGCCGGCACCACCAACCGAACGCGCGCAGGTGGGTGCGCAGCATCGAAGTCAATGCGACGCTGCTGATCTGGGCCAGCGGGATCTCCTCGACGTACCCGGCGGCGCTGACCAAGCCGACGACCGGTCCCAGCTCGTCACACACCTTGGTGAACGCTCCGCGCATACCGTCGAGGTCCATGACGTCGACGCGCACGTCGAGATCGACATCGGGCGATGGGGAGCGATCCAGGCCGGCCACAAGCCAGCCCTGGCGGCGAAGTTCCCGCGTCGTCGCGGCGCCGATCCCTCCTGCGCTCCCGGTGACGAGAGCGACCCGGCGATCAGACATCGGCATTGCCTCCGAATTCCTTGCGGAGGGCGGCAGACATCTCGGCCACGGCAACCTCGAACATCGCCCGGCCAAGCTCGGCGGAGCTTCCTGACGCGGTCCGCAGCACCCCCGACGGATCCACCATCCCTGCCGGTTCTGGAAGGACGGTGTACGGAGGTGCCGACACCGTGGCGGTGTCGGGCGAGATCAACTGCGGCCGGACTCGTTCGGCGTCGAGATGCCACACGAGTGACGTCTCGACCACGCCGGCGTGCTCCGCCTCCCAGCCGGGAAACATGCCGTCGAAGATCTCGTCCAGTTGGTGTGCGCTGATCTGCTCCCACCAGTTCAGGACAACCACCTTGGCCTGCGCGCCGCGTTCCAGGGCGAGGTTGACGCCCTCGACGATGAACAGCGTGTTCTCGTAGTGCCCGTTGATCAGCGCGATGCGTGACAACCCGTGGCGTGCCCATCCGTAGACGATGTCGGAGACGATGGCGCTGAGAGTGGCTCCCCGCAGGCTCACCGTCCCGGGAAACAGTTCGCCGCCACCACTGGCCGGCTGCGAGCGGTAGCCGTAGTTGAATCCGGGCAGGACCACGCCTCCGATCTGATCGGCCAAGGCCTCCGAGAATTTGATGGCGAGGAAGGTGTCGGTGTCCAAACCCATATGGGGGCCGTGCTGCTCGATTGCGCCGACCGGGATGAGTCCGACGTCACGCCCGACCCGTTGTGCAATGTCTGGTCCACTGAGGAGGCCAGCAGATGTTGTGAGCGGATGAGTCACTGGTATCGCCTTAGAGTTTGGGGACGGGGGATGGGGAGCGCTGAGAACTCCTAGAGATGGGTGGGGTCGAACATTCTCAGCAGGGCTGGCAGCACCACCACTGCCGGGCCGGTCGTGGTGAAGGTCTCAGCCACGACGCGGCCGACGTCGGCAAGTGATGCGGGATACGCGGGGATGCCGAAACTGGCTGCCAGCGAGACGAACTCCGGTCGGGAGAGCTCGGTGGCGGTGGCCTGACCGAATGCGTCGGTCATGTACTCGCGAAGGATCCCGTAGCCGCCGTCGTCGACGATCAGCCACGTGACGTCCGCGTCGTGTTGCCGCGCGGTGGCAAGTTCCGCGATGGAGTACATGGCACCACCGTCGCCGGACACCGCGAACGTCCGTCGTCCCGATCCGATCGCCGCTGCCACAGCTGCGGGGAAGGCGAAGCCGAGCCCGCCGGAGCCCTGTGCCGAGTGGAACTCGCCCTCGACGGGATCCCAGGCCGACCACGCCCAGTAGCCGGCAATGGTCATGTCCCAGAATGTGTGTGCGGTCGACGGGACCGCGGCGCGCAGGTCGCGCATCAACGTCAACTCGGCGGCGATGTCCTGGCCGGCGAGCCTGTCCTCGACCGCCTCACGCAATCCGGCGGCGACCTGCCCGCCGTGGGACGGTTCGCGCGGTGACACGCGTTCGGCGATGGCGCGCAGTGCCAGCGCTGCATCGGCATGGACGGCGAGCGCCGGATGGTTCGCCTGCAGGACGCGGGCCTCGGCGTCGACGTGGATCAGCCTGCCCTTCGGGGCGAACGTGAAGTAGTTGCTGGTCACCTCGCCCATCGCCGTGCCGACCGCCAGCAGCACGTCGGCGTTCTCCAGCAGGTCGGTGGTGTGGCGGTCCTCGATCCACGACGCGGCCGATAGCGGGTGGTCGAACGCGATGGCGCCCTTACCTCCGACGGTTGAGACCACCGGTGCGTCAAGTCTTTCCGCGAGCGTCACCAGAGCCTCGTGACCACCCGCCGATCTGCGGACCCCGCCGCCGGCCAGGATGACGGGCCGGTGTGCACCGTCGAGTAGTCGGGCCGCGGCCTCGATCACCTCGACGCGCGGCGCCCGGTCACTGGAAGCAGCGGCGACCGACGTCACCGGCGGCACGTACCCAATCCCCGTCGCTCCGCTCGCCCCGTCGGCCGACTCGAGGAGCACGTCCTGCGGGATCTCCACCCAGGTCGGCCCTGCCGGCGCGGACTGTGCGGTGGCCCACGCGTCAGCGATCAGGCTCGGGATGTCGGCGGCCCGCCGAACCACGGCGGTGCTCTTGGTGACGTTGACGGCGCTGCGCTGCTGGTCATCGAGCTGATGCAGCATGCCGCGGCGCAACCCGAGCCCGGAGCGTGGCACCTGACTGGTGATCACCAGCAGCGGGACACACGTGGCGTACGCCTCCTGCAGGGCGCCGAGTGCGGTCAGCGCACCCGGTCCCGTCGACAGGAACAGGACACCGACTTCGCCGGTGGCCCTGGCATATCCGTCGGCACCGAACGCCGAGTTGTTCTCCACCCGCGAGCTGACGAACGTCAGGTCACTGCGCCGGATCGCATCGAATAGGCCAAGGGCGTGCTGGCCGGGGATGCCGAAAACATGCGAAACACCCAGTGCGGTCAGGGTTTCGACGACGACGTCGCCACCGTTTCTCGGCCGGCTCATTGATCGGCCTTGTGGCGCATCGCGAGCAGGGACACCAGATCGTAGGCGACGTGTGCGGCCGCCACACCCGTGATCTCGGCGTGGTCGTAGGCGGGGGCGACCTCAACGACGTCGGCGCCGACGAGGTTGAGGCCGGCGAATCCGCGCAGGATCTCGAGTAGTTCGCGGCTGGACATGCCACCTGGCTCCGGCGTCCCGGTACCTGGGGCGGCGGCTGGGTCGAGGACGTCGATGTCGACCGATATGTAGACGGGACGATTACCGAGGCGCTGACGCAGCTTGTCGATGACTTCCCGCGCCCCCTGGTAGTAGACGTCGGCCGACGTGACGATGCCGAACCCGAAGCGGCGGTCGTCCTCGAGGTCCTTCTTGCCGTAGAGCGGACCGCGGGTGCCAACGTGGCTCAGGGCCTCGGTGTCGAGGATGCCCTCCTCGACCGCGCGGCGGAACGGCGTGCCGTGGGTGTACTCGGCACCGAAGTAGGTGTCCCAGGTGTCCAGGTGAGCGTCGAAGTGCACCAGCGCGACGGGTCCGTGCTTCGCGGCGGCGGCCCGAAGTAGCGGTAGGGCGATGGTGTGATCGCCGCCGATGGTGACCAGGCTCGTGTCGTCGCGGGTCAGATCGATCGCGGCGGCTTCGATGGTCTCGATCGCCTCGTGAATGTTGAAGGGGTTCACCGCGATATCTCCGGCGTCGGCCACCTGGGCGATCTCGAACGGCGACACGTCCAGCGCCGGGTTGTACGGCCGCAGGAGGCGTGAGGACTCGCGAACATGGGTGGGCCCGAACCGGGCACCTGGCCGGTAGGACACCCCGGAGTCGAACGGCACACCGACCACCACGACGTCGGCCTTGCCCACGTCGTCGAGGCGCGGCAGGCGGGCGAATGACGCAGGCCCGGCGAACCGCGGGGTCACTGATGCGTCGATCGGGCCGATGGGGGTGGTCATGCGAAGGCCTCCGCGGGCTTGGTGTGGTGTCGAAGTCGTGCTGTGATCCGGGCCACTGTAAGTCGACTCACGCACCCGCGCAATCACTTCGATCGCCGTATCGATGTCGATAATCACGATATGACGGAGATTGACGGAGAATCCGGCATGATGGGCGTCAATTGCTGCTTGGCATGTCCGATATGACGTGTCGAGCGGGTGGAAAATTCTTCTACGAGATTTCGAGGATGGAGAGCGATGGACCAGGTCGACGAGGCGATCGTGGAACTGTTGGAGGTCGACGGGCGCTTGACTCACCCGGAGATCGCCCGCGCGGTCGGGCTGTCCCGGTCCGCGGCCGCGGTGCGCGTGCAACGACTCATCGCCAGCGGCCAGGTGATCGTGCGCGGTGTCGTCCACCCCGCGGTGATCGGACGCGGCGTGCTGGCCTACGTCGGGCTGACGATCGACGGACCGGCGATGCGCATCGCCGCCGCGGTCGCCGACCGTGACGACGTTCCCTTTCTGTCGTTGACGAGCGGTTTGCACGGCCTGGTCGCCGAGCTGCGCGCGGCCTCGATGCGCGATATCGACAGGGCAGTCGGCCAGCTACGCGGCCTCGAGGGCGTCGTCGGCGTCGACACGCTCACCTACGTCGAGGTGGTCAGAGACGTGGTGGGCCCCGTCGGGGACGTCGCCACCGACGTCGATGACGTCGACCTCGCGCTCCTTCGGGCATTGCAGGAGGACGGCCGCGCCTCCTACGTCGACCTCGCGAGGGTCGTCGGGCTGTCCTCGGCGGGTGCGCGGCGACGCGTCGTTCGGCTCGTCGACGCGCAGGTGGTCCGCATCGGCGCCGTCGTCCGCCATTCGGGTCAGGACCGGCAGAGCGCCATGGGATTCGGCATCCGCCTCACCGGTGACCACCACGATGTCGTGGCCGCATTGACCGCCATGCCATCGGTGATCTTCGTGGCCCGCACCCTTGGCCGGTTCGATGTCCTTGTGACCGTGCGCGCCTTCTCCGCGGCCCAACTCGTCGAGCTACTCGACACGGTGCGCGCCATGCCAGGCGTGAGCGCGCTGGAGAGCTGGGTGCACCTCGAGGTGGTCAAGGAGAGCTACGCCTCGGTGTTGGACTCCGCCGGCTGACGATTTCACCGCAGCGCGATACCCGGGCATCGATCGTGGCGATATCCGAGCCGCAACGAGAATCTTCAACGCTTTCTCCAAAGACCCTGGTGGCGAGGCTGACTACCGTCACTGCTGCACGGTGTTGCCGACAGGCGGGCCACTGTGCGACACCACGTGGATGGGAGAAATGGATGCTCGGTCCGGTAAATGGCGGCCGTCTTGAGGAGGGCATGCCGGCGCTCACGGGCAGCACATACGAGCCCGTCCTCCCGGTGAACTCGGCGATCTCCGATCAAGGCGAGCTGCTCGTCGCAGGGTGTGCTGTCAGCGATCTGGCCCGGGAGTTCGGCACGCCCCTGTATGTGTTCGACGAGCAGGGGATTCGCGATCAGGCGCGGGCGTATCGAACTGGTCTCGCCGAACTATGGCCCAATTCGGCAGTCGCATACGCCTCGAAGGCCTTTCCGTGCGTTGCGATGTACCGGCTGGCGGCCGAGGAGGGCCTGAGAGTCGACGTTGCCGGCGGGGGCGAACTGCACCTGGCACTGCGAGGTGGCGTCGATCCCGTGCACATCTACATGCATGGCAACGCCAAGACCGACGCTGAACTCGGCATGGCGCTTAGGGCTGGTGTCGGCACGATCGTCATCGACAACCAGGACGATATCGATCGGTTGGAGCGTCTGGTCGAGCGTGAGCAGCGGGTGCTGTTGCGTGTCATCCCCGACGTCTCACCCGTCACCCACGAGTCGCAATCCACGGGCGGGGCACGGTCGAAGTTCGGGCTGCCCCATGATCAGGCGATGCGTGCAATCGAACGAATCGAGCGCTCACCCAAGCTGAACTTCCAGGGAGTGCATCTGCACATCGGTTCCCAAATCCTGTCCACCGCACCGTTTGCGGAGTCGGTTGGCGCTCTGTCCGCGTACGGCAGCTATCCCGTATACGACCTCGGTGGCGGCCTCGGCGTCCAGTACACACGCGACGAACCCGCGCCCAGCGTCTCCGACTACCTCCGCACACTCGTGGATGCTGCCAAGACCTATCTGCCACACGATTCGCAGCTACTGATCGAGCCGGGCCGTGCACTCGTCGCCCGCGCGGGCATCACGCTGTACCGAGTGACCACGGTCAAGACCACGATGAAGACCTTCGTGGCCGTGGACGGCGGTATGTCCGATCACCTCGATGCGGCGCTCACCGACCAGCGCTACGAGGCGATCGTCGCCAACCGCATGCTCGACCGCTTCGACGTGCAGGCGGATGTGGTCGGGCGTCAATGCGAGTCCGGTGATCTGCTAGTGGGCGACGCAATGCTCAACAACCCTCGGCGCGACGACATTCTGGCGATCTTGGCCACCGGTGCATACAGCTACACCTTCGCCAACAACTACAACGGCGCACTCAAACCGGCCATCGTGTTCTGCCGCGATGGTGATGCGCGATTGGTCACGCGACGCGAGACCTACGAGGACCTCGCGCGGACACACCTCGCATGAACCTCATCGAGATCACCAGCTAGGAGGAGGCGGAGCGTCCGCCCGGTTCCTGCTGCCCACTCGCCATCGAATCGGGTTGCAGGAGCAACGCCCGATGGTTGGCGATGGCACCCCGAAGCTCCAGCCAGAAGGCAAGCCTGCGCTCGGGTGTCTCGAGTGCGATGTCGAACAGTTCGTGGGCGCGTTGCAGGCGATAGCGCACGGTGTTCTCGTGAAGACCGAGATGTCGCGCCGTAGCCGGAATGTGTGTGAAGTTGTCCAACCAACTCGACAGTGTCAGTGCATATTCCGTATTGTCCCGGCGATCGTTGGCGAGGATCTCCCGGATCGCTGGGTCGGCGAGACGTGGATGGCCGGCAATGGCCGTCGTCAGCTTCGACAGCAGCACCTGCGCTCGGACGTCAGACACCGTCGCGGTTGTCGAGGGCATGTTCGGGCCAGCGATGCAGTTGAGCACCTCGTCGACCTCGAGTCTCTGCTCTCGCACTTGGTCTGCCGAGCAGGTTGGCGCACTCACTCCTGCATACGCGCGTTGACCGACGGTTTGGCCGATGAACTGAAGAACCCGTTCAGCGGCAGAACGCATCTCGACAATGTCGCTTCCGGGAACGAGTGCATAGACGGTGTTGTCGATGACCGCCGTCGTCGTGGCCGAGCGGTACGGGGCGAAGTGCCGCGCGACGACACTCCGAATCTGGTGCGTGCCGACCGACGACGGAAGATTCGGTCCCACGCTGAACCCCACCAGGGTGGATTCCTCTGCCTCGACGGAGAACAGGTCGGCCAAGCCCTCGCTGCCAGGCTGGATCCCCAGCAGCAGTCCTCGCAGCATGGAATCTCGCCGCCGGCGGTCCACGGGGTCGTTGTCTCGCCGTTGGATGAGCTGAAACGCCGCCTGATCGCCGCCCTGGCGCAGCATCTCGACCTGCGCGGAGGTGAGCGGCACGTCCGGGCAGGGATCGATCACCCAGATGGTTCCCAGCTGCATGTCGCCCGCGGTGACGGCGATGGCGATTCGGGCGAGTTCATCGCCGACCTGTGGGAAGCGGCATGGCTCGTGCGATCTGGCGACCCTCCGGTACTGCTCGTCGTTGCGGTCGGACGGTGGGACGTACCGCTCCAGGATTCCTGCGGTACGTAGCGGATCGATGAGTTGACCGGGGGTCGATGAATAGGCAATGACCCGGCGATCCAAATCCTCGATCGCCACGGACCCGCCGAAGGAGCCCGCGATGGTGTCCGCGAGCGCGGATAACTCGGCGCTGTCATCGGCATACGGCAGCCTCTCGCCAAGTCCGTGCACCGTCATTGCCGCGGACACTGCAGCGTTGAAGTGCCGCCACGACAGCCCGCTGTCCACCACCAGCAGCGCGATACCCGATTCGTTCGCCACGTCGACATAGCCGGCGGTGTTCCCGGAGGCCGATACCGCGATGGCGGCGCACCTGGAGTCGCGCGCCCGCGTCGCGATCGTCGTGAAGGCGCCCGGGGGCAAGCCGTCCGCCGACAACAGGCACAGGACGATTCCGCGCTCCGCAGGCAACGAGCGCGCCGAGTCAAAGAACTCGACACCGGTAACCTCGACGTCGACGCCCCCCGGCGCGGCCGCGATGTCAACGAGATCCTGCTCGATCGCACCCACCACCTCTTGCAGGGTGAGAGCACGGGTCGAGCGCGGTGTCAGGTCCATCAGTGGTTCCTCAATGGTGAATACCGTCTGCCGGCGGCGCCGTCAGCGTTTCGTGGATACCTACGAAGTCAGAGGCTAGTCCGGAGAGGCGAAGTCCGAACGACGACGCAGCACTGGTCTCAGCCTGCACGCCGCCGATGCGCAACTATTGCTGTTCAGCGCATCCTACTTCGGTGATCGGAGTGGGGCGCGCGAATGATCCAGCGCAATCAGTCGAGCCTCGCGTCGACGTCGAGAGTACGAGAGACCTTGTTGATTTCCATGAAGCGCCGCGAGGGTTTTCGGGGTTTCCCCTCAAGACACCGTCGCCCTTCGATGACTAACTTCATGTGAGCCAGCGCACGTTCTTCCCAGCCCTCGGTCGAGCGGAGCTCTGGAAGCGCGGGTCGGCCATTGCCGGAAGTCCGTCTTGGAGATGACTTAGTGATCAATCGTGGAGGAAGCGTGCCAAGTTCATTTACGGGATTGCGGCGGAAACTGATCGCCGTCGCTGTGCCGGGGCTGATGTTCGTCACGCTCGCCTGCTCGGGGTCGTCGACGAATTCAACCGCGCGGGACGACTCCGGCGAGCCGCAACGCGGCGGGGCCGCCACCATCGCCGTCATAGACCCGATCGACACCTGGAACCCGCAGCTGGCGCTGGTCCAGTCGAGCTATCAGGTGTACCCGCAGGTGTATGCCTCTCTGCTCCGCACGCCCGCCGATGGAACCACCGTCCAACCGGGGCTCGCCGCCACACACGCATACGATCCGGCAGCCAAGACGCTCACCTTCACGCTCGACCCCGCCGCCAAGTTCAGCGACGGCACACCGGTGACCTCTGCCGACGTCAAGTTCTCATTCGGGGTGTGGCGGGCAGGTGAACTGTTCGGCAGCTACTTCGAGTCGGTTCGCGATGTCACGACCCCGGATCCGCACACAGTGGTGTTCGAGATGTCAGAGCCCGACGTGACGCTCGTCGACATATTGGCGACGTCGAACGCGGCGATCTTCCCGAACAACTTTGGCGGCCGGACCGCCGACGAGTACTGGAAGCGACCGATTGCGGCCGGCCCGTTCAAGATCGACGACGAGATTCCCGGCCAGTCGATCTCATTGTCGCGCAACCCCTTCTACTACCGTGCGGAGCTGCCCCGCCTGGACAAGCTCGACTACAAGGTTGTCGCCGATCAGAATCAGCAACTGCTGCAGTTCCAGAGCGGTGCCATCGACATCGTCAACGAGGTGGATCCCGCGCAGATAGCGCAGTACCCCGCGGGCTCAACCGTGTCGAGCCCGTCGTCGGGCACTAGCGTGCTGATGGCTCAGACCAAGGCCGCCCCGCTCGACAATGCAGACCTCCGTCGCGCGATCACGCTGGCCATCAAGCACGACGAGTTGATCGCAGGCGGCTACGCCGGTGAGGCAGAGCAGGCGAAGACTCTTCTGCCACAGGCCGTTCCAGGCATCCAACCGTGCCCGGGGTGTGACTGGTCGAAACACGATCTGGACTTGGCCAAGAAGCTGGTCGAAAAGTCCGGCTACCGCGGCGAGAAACTTGAGGTGATAGTCCCGTCGTCCTCGGCCAGCGAGGTCCTCGCTGCCCAGGCGCTCGAACCGATGCTCGCCGAGGCCGGTATCAAGATCTCGGTCAACGCGTTGCCGACCAGCACTGTCATCGATCGACTGGAGAAGGCTGACTACCAGCTGGGCCTGCTGACCGCCAGCGCGAACGCGCCAAGTCCGCTCGACCCACTGGGACTGATCGCGTCGACCAACTTCCTCTACACACAGTTCGACACCGCTTCCGCGGACACGGCGATCGAGGCATTGCGGCAGGCCGAGAATGACGAGCAGGTCTCTGCGGCGACAGAGGCATTCGAGAAGCAGGCCTTCGGCAGTGTCGCCGCCGTTCCGTTGGCACAACCCAACGTTGTCTACGCGGTTTCGAAGGACCTGCACGGCTTCGCCCCGGCGCCGTACCGGCTGTACCCGGCCGACGAGTTCTGGGTGAGCCAGTGATGCGGCCAGTGATGTGTGGCGACGGCGGCCCGAAAGGGATCTGACACGTGCGCATCCTTCGGATGTTCCTGAGCCGCGCGGGTCAACTGCTGGTAGTCCTGTTGGCGGTCACGCTCGTGGTGTTCATCCTCACGCAGGTTGCACCCGGTGACGCCGCCCGACTCCGGCTGGGACCCCGCGCCTCTCAAGAGGCCGTCGACGAGTTGAGGCACCAACTCGGCCTCGATCAGAGCCTGCTGGCGCAGTACTTCAGCTACCTGCTGCGAGTCCTCCGAGGAGATCTCGGAGTGTCGATCGATGGGCAACAGGTGACGAGTATCGTGGCGCAGCGGTTCGCTGACACCGCGTGGTTGGTGACGGGCACCGTGGTGGCGTCGGTTCTCTCGGCGCTGGCACTGGCGTGGCTGGCGGCGATGTACCGCGATCGGATTCTCGATCACACGCTTCGGCTTGGCATGCTGTTGGTGCTCTTTCTTCCGTCGTTCTGGGTGGGCTTCCTGCTCATCCGCTTCGTGGCGATGCCGACCGGGTGGTTTCCAGTGGCCGGTCTCGGTGACAACCCCCAGGAACTGTTCCGAGCGCTCATCCTGCCGTCGATCACGGGCGCCATTGCGTTGGCGCCGGTGCTGGTGCGAAGCCTGCGGTCGAGTCTTGTCGACGTGTTGGACTCGGAATATGTCGCTGTGGCAAGATCATTGGGCATCTCTGGTCCCACACTGGCGCTGCGACACGTCATGCGCAACGCGCTAGGCCCTGTGATCACCCTGCTCGCTCTGAACGTCGGCTACCTCATGTTCGGCGTCGTGGTTCTCGAGGCCACCTTCGACATTCCCGGTCTTGGCAGTGCGCTCGTTCTCGCATCTGCAAAGCAGGACGTCTACGTGGTCCAGGGCGTAACGCTGGTTTTCGCGATCGGCGTCGTCATCGCGACGTTCGTCGGTGAGAGTGCCGTTGCACTCCTCGATCCGAAAGTTGCACAGCCTTGATCGAAGTCATCGAATCCGTTGAACCCGTGCAGACCAGCGACACCGCCGGCCCGAAGCGTCGACAGGGTGGCGGCAAGCTTCTCTGCGGCGGGATCGTCGTCGGAGTGTTCGTCCTCGCCGCGGTTTTCGCCCCGCTCATCACGACGGGGGACCCCGCGGCCCAGGATCTGCTCAACCGTCTGGCGCCCCCATCCAGCCAGCACCTGCTGGGCACCGACCAGTTGGGCCGAGATGTGTGGACGCGGCTCATCTACGCGATCCGAATCGACCTGCGCATCGGGGTTCTCGGCGCGGTCATTCCGGCATTGATCGGCAGTGTGATAGCCGTCATCGCCAGTTTTGGTGGGAGGGTGGCGGATACGGTCATCATGCGCATATGCGATGTCGTGGTGTCCTTCCCGCTTCTGGTGTTCTTCATCGCACTGGTCGGACTGCTCGGCCCGGGCGACGGCTGGCTCTTCCTGGGCCCCGGTGAGCTTCCGATCATCATCGGGTTCACCGCGATCTCGTGGGTCGTCTACTCCCGGCTCCTGCGCACCGAGATCCGCCGCGTGCGTGACACGGATTACGTGCGCGCCGCCGTCACGGGTGGCCTGCCACGGCGTCGCGTCGTACTCAATCACGTACTGCCCAACGCCATCGGGCAGACCATCGTGTACGTGGTGGTTGACATCGGGCTGGCGATCGTTGCGATTGCGACGTTGTCGTTCCTTGGTGTCGGCATCCCCGTCAACACTCCCGAGTGGGGCGCCATGATCAATTCGAGTCGCGGCTTGATTCAGACCAACTGGTGGCTCATGGCCGCCCCGGGTGTGGCGATCGCGACCCTGGCGATGGGGCTGGCACTCATTGGTGACGGTATCGACGACCGGATCAAGTCATGACCCGTTGCGTACTCGAGATCGACGGCCTCGAGGTCGGGGTCGGTCGCACGCTCGCACCGACTCTCGTCGATGACGTCGCACTTCGTGTCAATGCCGGGGAGTGTCTGGGCCTGGTGGGGGAATCCGGCTCGGGCAAGAGCCTCACCCTGCGGTCGATATTGGGCTTGTTGCCGCCGACTCTGCAGCACACCACACGCACGTTTCGATTCGCCGACGACACCGGAACGTTGCGCCCGCGCCGCCCCGAGGAGCTTCGCGGGGGTGGCGTGTCGATGGTGTTTCAAGAGCCGATGAGTTCGTTGAATCCCACGATGCGCGTCGGCGATCTCGTCGCCGCTGGTGCCAGGGCGAACGGGCTGTCGCGCAAGGCAGCAGCGGCACGGGCGCTGGAACTGCTCGGCGAGGTCGGCATACCGGATCCGCGGCGGCGTTACCGCGCATGGCCACACGAACTCTCCGGAGGTCTGCGCCAACGCGTGATGATCGCGATGGCGCTATCGGTGCAACCGCGGCTGTTGTTGTGTGACGAACCGACGACGGCGCTCGACGTCACCGTCCAGGACCAGATCCTTGCGTTGATCGAGCGCCTCCGCAGCGAGTTGGACCTGGCGGTGATATTCGTCAGCCACGATCTCGGTGTGATAGCCCGTGTCGCCGATCGGACCGCGGTTATGTACGCGGGGCGAATCATCGAGGAGGGTCCGACCAGCCGGCTTGTGGACGCGCCACGGCATCCCTACACGCGAGCCCTGATCGAATCGGTGCCACGGACCGACCGGCCGTCCCTCCGGCTGGCGACGATCCCCGGTAACCCGCCGGCTGCCGGGCACTTTCCCGCCGGCTGCCGATTCGCACCCCGGTGCGATCTTGCCGAGGACCTCTGCCGCGCCGAGGTTCCGCGGTTGGCCCGCCTTGATGGGGATCACAGCACGGCATGTATCCGCCACTCCTTGCTCACGATTGGAACGCCCACATGAGCGCGCTCATCCAGATGCGAGACATTCACGTGAACTTCCCCGTGCGCAATCCAGATGGCGGGAAAGCGCTAACGCTGCGCGCTCTCGACGGTGTCGACCTCGACATCACGCGGTCGCAATGCGTCGGCGTGGTTGGCGAATCCGGCTGTGGTAAGACGACATTGGCGAATGTCCTGATGGGTCTGGTCGAGCCGAACGACGGGAGTGTCCATGTCGACGGCGAGTTGCTCACCGCGCGGCGAAGCGCGAGTTCACGTCGTCGCCTGCAGATGGTGTTCCAGGACCCCGGTTCGTCGCTGAACCCACGACGCCGCGTGCGATCGGCACTCGCAGAGCTGATCACCTATCACGACCTGGTTCCGGCCTCTGGTCTGTCGGCTGCGTTGCGCGAGTTGATGGACATGGTGGGACTGCCGGATCGGTGCCTCGACGTGCGGCCACGCGATCTGTCAGGTGGTCAGCGTCAACGCATTGCGATCGCGCGGGCGCTTGCCGTCCAACCCGATGTCATCGTCGCGGACGAGGCGGTCTCCGCCCTCGACGTGTCGGCGCAGGCGAAGGTCGTCAACCTGCTGTCCGATCTGCGGGAGCAACTGGGTCTCACGCTGGTGTTCATCTCGCACGATCTCGGTGTGGTGCGCGCACTGTGCGACCGCGTCGTCGTGATGTACCTGGGGCGCGTCGTCGAGGACGCGCCCACCGAGCAACTCTTCGAGGACCCACAGCACCCCTACACGAGGGCTCTGCTCGCTGCGGTGCCTGATATCACCACGCGGCGTGAGGATGCCGCGGCGCGAAAACCCGCATTGGACGGTGAACCGGCCAGTGCACTCGCGGTCGGCGAGGGTTGCAGGTTCAGGCCGCGATGCCCCGTCGCGGTGTCGACATGCGCGACCGAGGATCCGCCACTGGTCGGCATGCGATCGCACCGCGCCGCCTGCGTTCACGCCGCCGCGCACTGACGCGCATTGAATAGTCAACGAGGAGAGAAACATGACAGAACAGAGCCGGCCGACTGCGGTCTCCGAGCCGGTGGGGACCATTGAGGCGTTGACCTACGCTCAGGGCGCCGACCTGTCCCCGGATGGTCACCGAGTCGCGTGGTGCGCCAGCCGCATCGTCGATGGCGCCGAGCGAATTACCCTCCGCATAACGACGGTAGGGGAGCGCGATCTCGTCGAAGTCGACTGTGGGATGAAGAGTTACGACCCCACGTGGTCGCCGGATGGGACGCGCATTGCGTTTGTCTCGGAGCACGACGAGGTGCCGCAGGTCATGGTGCTCACGCTCGACTCGATGCGCATCGATCGACTCACCGATATCCCTCGCGGTGTGGCGGGGCGACCGGTATGGAGTCCCGATGGGAGCAGACTGGCATTCGCCGCGTTGTCGGGAGCGGGTCGAGAGGCCGGTATGCCGTACCGGATCACCCGGGCGATCGGGTGGCTCGATGGCGTCGGCCTCGTCGACGATGGCGCGACTGACATCTACGTTGTCGAATGTGACGGCGGTCGGCTGCGACGGCTCACCGACGATGCCTGGATCAACGGGACGCCGAGCTGGCGGACGGACTCGGCCGAACTCGTCTACGTCGCCACCAGCGGTCCCGACGACTGGGATCCGAAGTACGTCGTGCGCAGCGTCTCCCTCGATGGAACCGTTGGTGACGTTGTGCACCTGTCCGACGTGCAGGCGGTTGCCGCGTTGCCCAACGGCGACGTCGCCGTCACCTCACTGGGATTCGCCACACCGGACCTCGGTGAGTTGGTCGTCGTGCGCGGTGGCGAGCGGGTGGAGAAGCGGACCGACGAACTCGAGTTGGACGTCACGGGTGACGTGCTCGGGGACATGCCCGTGCCGTATGCCGATCCCGATGATCGGCTCCTCATCGCGGGTGACGAGGCGTACGTACGGGTGCAGTTCGGGGATCGCCTTGAGATCCATCGTGTCGCCTTGACCGGACCGCAGTCGACCGTCGAGGTCGTGGTGGCCAATGGGTGCGCGTATCCACTGGCATTGGCCAGCGGCCGACTTCTGTATGCCACCGGCTCTCTGACCAGCCCTCCCGATCTCTGGGTACGCGATCTGACGAGCGGCGTGGCGACCAGGGTTAGTTTCACCGCTGAACAGAACGCGGACGTGCTGCGCGCCGTTGAGGTCGAGGAGCTGAACCTGCCGCCAGTCGGCAGACCATCGGTCGACGTCAAACTCCTCCGCCCGCGAGGACTCTCGGGGCCACTGCCCACCGTGCTGTTGATCCACGGCGGACCCAAGTCGGCATTCGGACAGTCCTTCTTCGCCGACGCGCAGTTGTTGTGCGAGGCGGGATTCGGCGTGCTCATGGTGAACCCGCGAGGTTCCCGAGGGTACGGACGAGATTTCGCATCTGCCATCACCGGAAACTGGGGTTGTGACGACTACGCAGACCTGATGGCCGCGGTCGACCTCGCCATCGAGAGGGGCCTGGCCGATCCCGACCGGCTCGGTGTCGCCGGGCTGTCGTACGGCGGATACATGACGTCGTGGATTGTTACGCAGACCAACAGGTTTCGGGCCGCAGTCGTCGAGAACCCTGTCACGAACTTCTGGAGCATGTACGGAACCAGTGACATCGGACTGGTGTTCGTCGCCGAGATCCTCGGCGGAACACCGCAGACGGCGATGGATTCCTACCTGCGCAGTTCGCCGATCTCGAACGCACACCGCTGTGTCACCTCCACCCTGATCGTGCAGGGCGAGGAGGACCATCGCTGCCCACCGGAGCAGAGCCTGCAGTTCTACGCGCATCTCAAGCGGGCGGGCTGCGTCGCGGAATTGCTGATGCTGCCGGGTGCCTCACACGTCGGGTCGATCTCGGGACCCGTCGCCGTCCGGCGTGCACAGAACGAGGCCCTAGTGGAATGGATGACCAGATATGTCGCAGACTGACCTCGTCGAACGACGTCGCGTGCTCTTGACCGGGGGATCGGTGTTCGACGGCACCGGCGCCCCACCGCAACGTGCCGACGTTCTCATAGTCGGTGGACTGATCGCCGGCGTGGGGGAGGGATTCGACGCCGACGACGTGCTCGACGTCTCAGGCCAAACTCTGCTGCCCGGCCTCATCGACTGCCATGTCCACGTGATGATGACCGGCATTGACATGTGGGTGTGGCAACAGGCGCCGTTCTCGCTGATGTTCTACGAGGCGGCGCGCAACCTGCGGCGCACGCTGGAGGCCGGGGTCACCACCGTGCGAGACGCGGCGGGAGCGGACTACGGCGTCAAGCGGGCTCTGGAGACGGGCCTGATACCTGGTCCGCGTCTGCTGATCTCGATCGCCATGTTGAGTCAGACCGGTGGACACGGGGACGGGCACCTTCTCTCCGGATGCGATATCCCGCCGTTTCACTCACACCCCGGCGCGCCGGACGGAATCGTTGACGGACCCGATGCGGTGCGGTTCAAGGTGCGCGAACTCATCCGAGCGCGCGCCGACTGGATCAAGATCGCGACCACCGGTGGTGTCCTGTCCGAGGATGACCTGCACTGCACACAGCTGCGCGATGACGAACTGTTCGAGGTCGCCGCCGAGGCGGCGGCAGCGCGCGTCGACGTCATGGCACACGCCCACGCGGCGGCGGGCATCAAGGCCGCGATCAAACACGGGGCCCGCTCGATCGAACACGCCGTCTATCTCGATGACGAGACGATCGACCTGATGCGCAGCCACGGAACCTGGCTGGTCCCCACCCTGCTCGCACCCGTTGCCATAGTCGAGCAGGTGGGTGCGGGAGCCATGCTGTCGGCTGACTCCGTCCGCAAGGCTCGTGAGGTCGCCGAGGTTCATGCGAGCGCCCTCCGGCGCGCGTATGACGCCGGTGTCCGCATCGCGATGGGCACCGACATGGGGGTCGGCGTGCACGGTGAGAATCTGCGAGAACTCGACCTGATGCAGCGTGCCGGCATGCCCTCAACGAGTGTTGTGCACGCCGCAACCGGCAGCGCGGCCGAACTGCTTCGACTCGACCACGAGATCGGCTTCCTCAAGGAGGGGCTGGTCGCCGATCTGACGCTGGTCGAGGGTGATATCGACGATCTGTCCGGTATCGGTGACCGGGTGACCGCGGTGATGCAGTCAGGCCGGATCGTCCACCGCCGAGTCCCTGCCGGCTAAGTACCCTCATGGGATGGAGGAACATGTCAGAAGCGACGCTGCTTAGGGGTTGTTCGCAATGACAGGATGCGACGTCGTCGAAGCCGATATCGCCACCTTGCGCAGCGCGCTCGAGGACGGCCGAGTCACCAGTGTTGAACTCGTCGATGCCTACCTCGCGCGCATCGATGCCTACGACCGCAACGGTCCCCGGTTGAACGCCGTCGTTGTGCTCAACCCCGACGCGCGCGAGGAGGCACGCGCCTCCGACGAGCGGCGCAAGCGGGGGCAGGCGCGCGGACCGCTGGACGGTATCCCGTACACCGCCAAGGACAGCTATCTGGTGAAGGGTCTCACCGCGGCCTGCGGGTCGCACGCCTTCGAGAACCTCGTCGCGCAGCGCGACGCGTTCACCATCGAACGGCTCCGGGCCGGTGGAGCGATCATGCTCGGCCTGACGAACATGCCGCCAATGGCCAACGGCGGTATGCAGCGTGGGCTCTACGGACGCGCTGAAAGCCCCTACAACGCAGATTATTTGACGTCAGCCTTCGGCTCAGGATCGTCAAACGGATCGGGTACCGCGACGGCGGCCAGCTTCGCGTCATTCGGTCTCGGCGAGGAGACGTGGTCCAGTGGTCGAGCCCCGGCGACCAACAACGGCCTGTGCGCCTACACGCCGTCGCGTGGCATGATCTCAGTCCGGGGCAACTGGCCGCTCGTGCCCACAATGGACGTCGTGGTGCCCCACACGCGGTCGATGGCCGACATGCTGGAGGTTCTCGACGTCATCGTCGCCGACGACGACGAGTCACGCGGCGACTTCTGGCGGACGCAACCGTGGGTGGCGATCCCGACGGCGTCGACACTGCGGCCCAAGTCCTACCCCTCGCTGCTGCCAGCCAATCTCGGTGCCGCGCAAGAGTGCCTGTCCGGCAAGCGTTTCGGCGTGCCGCGGATGTACGTCAACGACGATCCGGAAGCGGGCACGGCCGAACGCCCGGGGATCGGTGGCGCCACGGGCCAGCGCATCGAGACCCGGGTGTCGGTCATCGAGTCCTTCGAGGCCGCGGTGAACGACCTGCGCGTTGCCGGTGCAGAGGTGGTGTCGGTCGACTTCCCCGTGGTGTCCAACTACGAGGGGGACCGTCCCGGTGCCCCGACGATCCGCACGCGGGGCCTGGTCTCTCAGGCGTTCCTTGACCGCGAGATGCTCGACCTGTCGGCGTGGGCGTGGGATGACTTCCTGCGCGCGAACGACGACCCGAACCTGAATCGGCTCGCCGACGTCGACGGAACGCTGATCTGGGTGCACCCGTCTGGGGCGTTGCCCGACCGCGCCGAGGGCTTCGGAGACGACATCACCGCGTATCCGGACTTCATCCGGTCGAATCCGATTGCGTCGCTGGCCGACATCCCCGATCTGGAGGAGGGTCTGCGCGGGCTCGAGGAGACCCGAAGGATCGATCTGGAGGACTGGATGGAGCGGCACGGGCTGGACGCGGTGGTGTTCCCGGCTGTCGCCGACGTCGGCCCGGCCGATATGGACGTCAACGAGAAGTCCGCCGACCTCGGATGGCGCAACGGCGTGTGGGTCGCCAACGGCAACCTGGTACCCCGACACCTGGGTATTCCGACCGTCACCGTGCCGATGAACGCGATGTCCGACATCGGCATGCCCGTCGGTCTCACCATCGCCGGCCGGGCGTACGACGATGTCGCGTTGCTGCGACTGGCCGCCGCGTTCGAGGCGACTGGGTCGCGGCGGATCTCACCGCCGCGCACCCCGCGCTGCCGTGACTGAATCGTGTGTGAAAGGAACCCGTGACCACTGACGACGGCACTCCGGCCGGATTCAAGATGCCGAGTGAGACGGCACCTCAGGACAGGGTGTGGATGGCGTTCCCGGTGACGGGCTACTCGCTGGGTGACACCGAGGAGGCCGCGCATGAGGCGCGTTCGACGTGGGCCGCGGTCGCGCATGCGATCGCGGAGTTCGAGCCGGTGACTGTGGTCGTCGACCCGTCCGAGCGCGCCGCCGCCGGGCGGTACCTGTCATCCGATCTCGACGTGGTGGAGGCGCCGCTGAACGATGCGTGGATGCGCGATATCGGGCCGACCTTCGTGCACGCCGACGACGGATCGGTGGCCGCCGTCGACTGGAAGTTCAACGGTTGGGGCCAACAGGACTGGGCGCGTTGGGATCTCGATGAGAAGATCGCGCTGACCGTCGCGGAGCACGCGGGTGTCCACGCAGTGCGGTCGTCCCTGGTGAACGAGGGCGGAGGCATTCAGGTCGACGGCGAGGGCACGGTGCTGGTGACACAGACCGTCCAACTCGACCCGGGGCGCAACCCCGGCTTGACCCGCGCCGACGTCGAGGTCGAGCTGGCGCGGACCATCGGCGCGACCCACGTGGTGTGGTTGCCTCGCGGGCTCGCACGCGATAGCGAGCAGTACGGCACCCGCGGTCACGTCGACATCGTCGCGGCGATCACCTCACCGGGGCGATTGCTGGTGCATACCCAGCACGACGCGTCACATCCGGATCACGCGATCTGCAGGGAGATTCGCGCAGCCCTCGAGGCCAGCCATGACGCGGCGGGTCGCAGCTGGGAGATCGTCGATGTGCCGGCACCGGCGACCCTCACCGACGCCGAGGGATTCGTGGACTACAGCTATATCAACCATCTGGTGGTCAACGGCGGCGTGATCGCATGCAGCTTCGGCGACCGGAACGACGCCGAGGCCGCGGCGATCCTCGCCGAGCAGTACCCGGGGCGCAAGGTCGTCAGCATCGACGCGCGACCGCTGTTCGAGCGGGGCGGCGGCATCCACTGCATAACGCAGAACCAACCGGCCGAACTCTGACGAACGGTCGTCTGAGCGGCCACCCGTACTACGCCCGCATGCACCGCGGACCCGGTCGCCACGAACGGAAGTCATGGCTACCAGACTTTTCGGGGTCCACAGCGAACCGGGAGTGTCCTGTGACGGTGCTATCGTACATCTGGTTTGTTCAGCGTAATTAATTTACGATACAGTCTCAGCGGGAACGAGGGGGAGGCGGTCGTCGACCTTTTGGGGCGCGCGGTCGGACAACACTATGAAAGGCACCGCATGACCGAAACCACTTTGGCTGCTGAAGATCTCGTTATCCGGCGCGACCCGCGCACGGGTGAACAGATTGACCAGTTCCATCCCGGTCGCGGGGTCGAGGTAGATGCGGCGTTCGCCGACGCCACGGCGGCGTTCCTTCAGTGGAGTCGCACGACGCCCGGTCAGCGGCAGGAGGCGTTGTTGCGCGTAGCGGATGACATGGAGGCACTGGCCGACGAGTTCGTCGCCGCTGAATGTCGCGACACGGGTAAGTTGCCCGAGGTGTTCCGCGCGGAGGAACTGACGCCGATCATCGACCAGATGCGGTTCTTCGCCGGTGCAGCACGCACACTCGAGGGACGCGCGGCAGGCGAGTACGTCGAAGGTCACACTTCGATGATCAGGCGCGAGCCCGTCGGAGTGGTCGCAGCTATCGCACCATGGAATTACCCACTCATGACGGCGGTGTGGAAGTTGGCTCCGGCGCTGGCGGCGGGGAACACCGTGGTCTTCAAACCGGATGCTGCCACACCGTCGAGTGCCCAACTCCTGGAACGTATCTGCGTCAGACACCTGCCGCGCGGAGCTGTCCGCCTGGTGTGCGGTGACCGAGTCACCGGTGAACTGGTGGCATCGCACCCCGACGCTGCAATGGTTGCATTGACGGGGTCGGTGGAGGCTGGTGTCGCGGTGGCCAGGAGCGCCGCCGCAGACCTGCGAAGCACCCACCTGGAGCTCGGTGGCAACGCGCCGGTCCTGGTGTTCGAGGATGCTGACATCGACGCGTGTGCGGCACTAATCAGCGGCGCGGCCTACTACAACGCCGGGCAGGACTGCACCGCGCCGTCGCGGGTCCTCGCTCACCACTCAGTAGCCGAGAAGCTCACCGCGGCGCTGGTTCGCGAGGCCCGCGCCCTCCTCACCGGTGACGCCGACGACCCGAGCCACGGCCGCAGCCCCTTGATAAGTGAGTCTCAGTGCGGCCGTGTCGCCGGACTCGTTCAGAGGCTCGGGGAACACGCGGAGATCCTCACCGGCGGTGTGGCGGAATCTCGTCCGGGTTTCTTCTTCGAACCCACAGTCATCTCCGGAGTCAGGCAAGGCGACGAGATTGTGCAGGAGGAGATCTTCGGCCCAGTCCTCACGATCCAGAGCTTCGACACCGAGACCGAAGCGCTCGAGTTGGCCAACGGAGTCCGGCAGGGATTGGCCGCGGGCGTGTGGACTCGCGACGTTGGGCGCGCTTTCAGAGTCACCACTGCGCTCGACTTCGGCGTGACATGGGTGAACACCCATGTCACAACCGCAGCCGAGATGCCGCACGGCGGCTTCAAGAGCACCGGTGGTGCACAGGACCTCTCGATCTACGGGTTGGAGGCGTACACCCGGATCAAGCACGTGCTGATGGCCTGGAGCTGAGGGTGATGACTGCGCACCACAGCGGATCTGCCGAGTTCCTTGTTGTCGGCGGCGGAACGGCGGGCTGTGTCGTCGCGGCACGCTTGCTCAGTGCCGGGCATCAGGTGACACTGCTCGAGGCGGGCCCCGACCACGGGACGTTGGCGGCGGGCAACTGGCCGGCCGACCTGCTGGACGCGGCAGCCTTGCCGGTGCAGACCCATGACTGGGGGTATAGCGGCGTGGGGGCAGGGGGACAGCCGCTGGCCTTCGAGCGGGCCAAGGTGATGGGCGGTTGCTCGTCCCACAACGGCTGCACGCAAACCGTTGGGTGGGCCGGTGATTACGACGGATGGGCAGCCGACTCGTGCCCGGGTTGGGATGCCGCGAGCCTGCGGGAGGACTTCGACCGTGCCGGTGCGACGCTGCGGCTGCGCCAGTACTCCGAGGACGAGATCCAGCCATTTCATCGAGGTTTCATTGGCCTATGCGTCGAGGCGGGTCTGCCGTATCGGCACGACCTACATCAACTCGACGGACGACGGGGCGTGGGGTGCGCCCCGGTCAACAGCCTGGATGGGGTGCGCTTCAACACCTCGTTCGCCTATCTCGACGATCTGCGCTCGCACCCGCGGCTGACGGTCGTCGACCGCGCCACGGTCGACACCCTGATCGTTGAGGGTAGCGCGGTCAGAGGCGCCCGCTACCTTCGAGAAGGGCGCGTGCTCACCATTCGCGTGGATCATGTGGTGCTGTGCGCGGGTGCCTTCGGGTCACCGGAGATCCTGCTGCGCACGGGAATCGGTCCAGCCGATCATCTGTCCGGGCTCGGCATACCTGTGCTGCTGGACCGGCCTGGCGTGGGTTCGAACCTGCACGAACACCCAACCGTGCAGCTTGAGTACGCGGCTACTGCCGGCCTGGCGGATGCGCTGACCGAGTTCGCCTCGACGCAATGGCTTCCCGAGGAACAGACGATCGCCAAGTTGACGTCGCCGTTCTCGGACGGACCGTTCGACCTCCACGTCTACCCATGGGTCGAACCTGATCGCACCATCGAAAGTGGCTGGCGTGTGGTGTTTCCCATAAGTCAGCTGCGTCCGCGCTCTCGGGGTTCTGTGCGGCTGCGGAGCGCTGACCCGATGGTACGGGCGGTGATCGATCCCGGCTTCCTGACCGACCCAGAGGGGGCGGACATCGGCTCGCTGCGGTTCGGGTTGGAGTGGGTGATGACGCACGTCGTGGCGAAGATGACGGGTCGGATCCTGGAGCGCCCATTGCACGATCTTGCCGAGCACCGGGACGTCGATGCGTGGATCCGTGGCCACCACACGCATTACTGGCATCCGGCTGGCTCTTGCCGGATGGGGTCATCTGCTGACCCGATGAGTGTGGTGCGCCACGACGGTGGCGTGATCGGTTTGGACGGGCTCGCCGTCGCCGATGCGTCGATCTTTCCGACCATTCCGCGCGCCACACCAGCACTACCCACTGTAGTTGTGGCCGAGCGAGTTTCTCGATTTCTCCTCGGTGAGGCATTGGCGGTGACCGCATGATCGCCGCACACTTCCAAGGACCCGAATCGGGCGGCGAGGTAACCGATCACCTCAACTCGATCGCTGCCGCGGCACGCGACGCGGCGGCCGCTGGCGCACGCATACTGATCACCCCAGAGATGTCGGTGACCGGGTACGACATTGGTGCCGCCGTCGCGAAACGAGCTGAGCGTGCCGACGGGCCGATCTTCGTTGCCATTGCCGAACTGGCTCGGCAGCACGGGCTTGCGGTGGTCTACGGTTTTGCGGAGCGTGTCGACGACGTGATCTACAACGCCGTCTCCGTCGTGGACGCCGAGGGTCGGCGGATCGGCCACTACCGCAAAACCCACTTGTTCGGCGACCTCGATCGGTCTCAGTTCGCGGCTGGCAGTGTTCCCGTTGTCCAGTTCGCGATCGGCGATCTCCTGTGCGGCTTACTCATCTGCTACGACGTCGAGTTCCCGGAAGCGGTCCGCGCTCACGCCGACAACGGTACCCAGTGGCTCATCGTGCCCACCGGTCTGATGGACCCGTACGGCTTCGTCGCCGACACGGTGATCCCGGCACGAGCCTACGAGAACCAGATGTTCGTCAGCTACGTCAACCGATGCGGCCGGGAGCGCGAACTCGTCTACGCAGGACGCAGTTGCGTCTATGCGCCCGACGGTGGCGAACTGGCGCGGGCCGATCGTACCCAACGGCTCCTGGTCTGTGATCTGGACAGTGCGAGGCTGCACCGGTCCAGGCGTGTCAACACTCACCTCGACGACCGTCGCCGCAACCTCTATGTAGCCAGCTCGCAGGCGACCGGGCGTTAGACGGTGACTATTCCCGTTGCAGTGCACCATGATTCGTCGACTCACAAGCCGCCACTGACGATGTTCGGTCCGGACTTCCCGTTTGCATACGACGGTTACGTCGCCCACGGGGACGGGATCGGAACGGTTCCCGAACCTCACCACGGGCGAGAGGTGGCCGTGGTGGGTGGCGGACTGGCTGGCATGGTGGCGGCACACGAGCTTCTCGCGATGGGGCTCAAGCCGATCGTGTACGAGGCGGGTGAGATCGGCGGCCGGATGCGCTCCCACGAGTTCGACGGTCACCCGGGTGTGATCGCCGAGATGGGTGCGATGAGGTTCCCTCCGTCGTCAACGACACTGTTCCACTACCTGGATGCGCTTGGCCTGACGACGACACCCTTCCCGAACCCGCTCGCCGACTGCACTGCCAGCACCGTGATCGACCTCAAGGGCCGGTCGCACTACGCCACGACCGCAGAAGACCTCCCGGAGAAGTTCGGGCAGGTGGCCTTGGCCTGGCAGCACACGCTGGCAGAGCAGGCCTCGATGGCCAGCTTGAAGGATGCCATAAGAAGGCGCGATGTCACCGAGATCAAGCGGATCTGGAACCCGTTGATACGTGGGCTCGATGACCAGACCTTCTATGGGTTCCTGGCGCAGTCGCGTCACTTCTCGTCATTCGAGCATCGAGAGCTGTTCGGTCAGGTCGGATTCGGGACCGGAGGGTGGGACACCGATTTTCCGAACTCCATCCTTGAGGTGCTCCGCGTGGTTAGTACCGAGGCCGATGACAACCACCGCGGCATCGACGGTGGCTGTCAACAGCTTCCGCTCCGATTGTGGAACAGGAGCCCGCAGCGCCTGACCCACTGGCCCGCCGGTACCACGGTCGAGTCCGTCAACGGTGGCCGACCGTGGCCGCGGGTCACCGAGATCCGCCGAAATGACTCCGGTCAGTACACCGTGGTCGACGCCGGCGGTGGAATTCGCCGCTACGCCGCGGTCGTGGTAACGGCGCAGAGTTGGTTGCTGCTCAACCGGATCCGCTGCGCCGATGACCTGTTCCCGGCCGGGCACTGGACCGCGATCGAGCGCACCCACTACATGGGATCCAGCAAGGTGTTCGCCCTCGTCGACCGGCCGTTCTGGCGCGACCGGGATCCGGAGACCGGCCGCGACGCCGTGAGCATGACACTGACCGATCGGATGCCAAGGGGGACTTATCTGATCGACAACGGGGAAGACCGCCCCGGTGTCATCTGCTTGTCGTACACCTGGTGTGACGACTCCGCGAAGCTTCTCACGCTGGACGCATCCGAGCGGATGGATCTGATGATCAAGTCCCTGAGGGAGATCTATCCGCGCGTCGACTTCCACCGTCACGTCATCTCGACGCCAGTGACAGTGTCCTGGGAAACCGAACGCAACTTCATGGGCGCGTTCAAGGCGAACCTGCCTGGTCACTATCGATACCAGCAGCGGCTCTTCAGCCACTTCATGCAGGCGGGGTTCGATGCGCGCCACCGCGGCATCTTCCTTGCCGGCGACGACATCTCATGGACTGCGGGATGGGCCGAGGGCGCGGTCCAGACCGCACTCAATGCGGTGTGGGGCGTCATGCATCACCTCGGGGGTGCGACGTCAGCCCACAATCCAGGGCCGGGGGACCGTTACGCAGAAATCGCGCCGGTGGTCCTCGATGACGTCGACGACCGGTCCTGACCGCGGATCCGCCGGGGGCGCATTAGCGTTCTCATCGGCGCGCCTCGACGGTGACGGCCACGGGGTCGAGTGCAGGTGTCTGGGCTGGCAGCAGAAGGTAGACGGTCCCTGAGATGACAGCGGCGAGCAGGAAACTGAGATCTACACCGCCGGTGTAGTCGAGAAGCGGTCCGCGGAAGAGCGACGTGTCGATGCTGAGCAGGCCGACGAAGGCGCCCGCCACCCAGGCGACGGTCGCCTGGATGCTCCACCCTGCGCGGTACCAGTAGATTCCGCCGCGCGCGCGTCGGTTGTAGATCTGCAGCGCGTCGAGATCGTAACGACCGCGTCGTTGCGCGTGTCCGATGAGCGTGATCACGGCCCACGGCGTGCCCAGCGTCGTCAGCATCAAGACAAAGGCCGTGATTGCGTCCTGGGCATCCCAGACGAAGTGCCCGAAGAACACCAGCACGGTGGCTAGTACGGCGACGATCGCCGTCGCCATCGTTCGACGAAGGCTCGGCACGATGGCGTCGAGGTCGAGTCCCATGTCGTATGCCAACATGCTTGAGTTACCCAGTGTCCCAAAGAGTCCGCTGAGCGCCAGGGGAATGAGCAGCCACACCGGCGCGGCCGTGACCAGAGACGTGACGTAGTCGTCTGTCGCCCGTGTGGCCAAGGCGGTGAACGTGCCGAACATCTGCGGGATGAAGAGGCCGAAGAACAGGCCCAGGCCCGTCGCCGTGATCACTGCGCGCGACGTCGTGGTGCGCGGCGACATGTAGCGGGTGTAGTCGCCAAGGACTGTGATGTAGCTGATCGGTCCGCTGATGCCCACGACAACGACGGCAAGAGCCCACGTTGGCCAGAACCCGCCGCTGGCGTACTCGTTCACAATCGCCTCGGTGGTGAACGTGTGTGCATACGCGACGACGGCGAGGAGCATCAATGCGATGGTGCCGACCACGATCCATCGGTTCAGACGGACCACCCAGTGATATCCGACCACCGCGACGAGGATCGTCAGTGCGGCCATGATGACGTAGACGATCGTGTAAGTCGCGGCGCTGTCGGCGATGCCGACCATCCGGTGAAGCAGGACTACGACGATTCCGCCGCCGGTCCAGATGATGAGCGCCGTGTAGCCGAGTGCCAGCAGTAGGCCGATCGCCGATCCGAGGAGACGGCCGCGCACGCCGAAGGTCGCCCCGCTACTGGTCGACAGGTTGGTTGCGGTCCGCATCGATATGAGAGACAGCGGGGTCACCAGTGCCACGCCGATGAGGGTGCCGAGGGCCATCGCCGACACGCTTGCCCAGAACCCGAGGCCCATCGAGACCGGCAACCATCCGAAGAGAACCGTTCCGAGCGACATGTTGGATCCGAGCAAGACACCGAGAATGTCACGCGGCCGCCCAGTGCGCTCGTTCTCGGGAATCGTGTCGACGCCATGCGTCTCGATCGCCCCTGCTCGAGTGGAGCCAGACTCTGATGCCATAACTGATCTCCTAGCTGCGGCGATGGACGGACCAGTAATTGTGTTCGATTTAACGTAGTTTAATTACGCAATCTGGGCAGACTGTACGCTAGCATCGGGCGCGTGCCTAGAGCCGCGATTGGCCGAGAATCTGCTGCGCCGGGGAACGCTTCCCGCCGTCGCCGACCGCGCGAGGAAACCAGGGCGCTCTTCCTGAAGGCCGGCACCCGGGTTGCCATCAACCGGACTGCGGAGCCGACGGCACGCGATCAGAACCTGCTGGCTCACATCCGCGTGACCGACGTTCTTGGCGAGATCAATGCCGGCGAGGCGGCCCAGCTGACGACGGGTGCGTTTTATCAGATTTGGCCGAGCCAGGCCGAGTTTCAGCGCGAACTTCTCACCCACATAATGGATCAAATCGCCGTACCCGGGGGCGAGGAGATCACGGCGCTGGTCTTCAACCTGGTTGCCGAACGGGTCGACTCGGACGAGATCTTTCGGCGCCTGGCCGATGAGGACTTCCGCCTGACCCGCGAGTCTCCCGAACTCTTTCTGGCCATAGGTCTCGGAGCGCTGGCGCCTGCCGATCTGGTCAGAGATGCTCAACGGGATGCGAACGAGCAGTACGTCGCGTCGCTGGGTCGCGTGCTGAACGGTCTGCTCGCCT
Source organism: Mycolicibacterium sp. YH-1 (assembly GCF_022557175.1). Next base: position 3,001,303 of record NZ_CP092915.1, read on the forward strand.
ACGCGCGCCGCCAGCTGAGACCGGGCCGCACCATCGAGGACCTCATCTGGGCGATCGAGGCGCTGAGTGTCGGCTACCTCCTACGGTCGCGTACCGACCCAGACGTGCCCGAACGCGCCGATTCCGAAGGCTGGAGCGCCCGAGCCACCGCCTTTCTGGGCATGGTCGAAGCGTTCACTGAACCAGTCGGTGCTTAGAGCCGCCGGTTGTCGAGGCCGAAGGGTGTTGCGTAACTGCCCGTTGGGCCCGTTCAGCAGCTGAACTGCTTGCCGATACCGGCGGGCGGTGTGGCGGGGCGCAGGCAGCCGAAGGTCTCGATGCCCGCGGCGTCGAACTTGACCGCCGACTGGTGGGCGTAGTTCACGCAGTACACGCTGGCAGTGTCGGCGCGGCAGCGGTAGTCACCGAACGCCAACGTCTGCCCGGGCGGCAGTTCGGCACCGGTGCCTCGGCTGAAACGGCCCGGATCACCGTGCGCTGAGCCAACTTCCACGCTGGGCCCGCTGAAGTCGACCCAACCCCCCTTCCATTGGCCGTAGACGTCTGCCGGCTGCGGCGGGGGATCGGTCAGGTCCACAAGGCAGGCCAGTGCGCCGTCGGCCCTGGCGTCGGTCATGCAGTTCGGTGTACCGGACGGGCCGGTGAACGCGACGTCCTCACCCAGCTCGGTGGTCTCACCCGCCCGTGACGCCGTGTGGTGGGCCGCCACGTCGGCCGCTGTGCCCTGCTCAATCCAGCCGATGACGTCGGTGATCGTGGCGCCCGCCTGCGGTGGCTTGGCCGCCGCCGTTGTGGTGGTCGACCTGCCCGTCGAGGTCGGCGAGGTTTTCGAGATCGTCGGGTGGGCTGTCAGCGCTGTTTGGGAGCGTTCGGCACCGTCGCCTGCGGTGGATGAACACCCTGCGACCAGCGCAGACGCCGCGATCATGACAGCAATCCGCATACCTGCCAGGCTAGCGGGCCGCGACGCGAGTGCGGGTCGGCAACCCTCGTCTGCACTATTTTCGATCGAGACCATCCACATTCTTCGCTACCGTCATGTCATGCACGACCGACCCATTCGCGTGACGATCGACAGCGGAACCATCGAGGGGTTCACCCGTGATGGTGTCAACCGGTGGCGATCGGTCCCATACGCACGGCCGCCGGTGGGGGCTCTGCGGTACCGGGCGCCGCAACCGGTGCAGCCGTGGCGCGGCGTGCGGTACTGCCACGGGTTCACCTACTGCGCACCCCAGGACCGCAAGTACACCATGGTGCGCGTCGGCAAGTACCAGCCGATGAGCGAGGACTGCCTGACACTCAACGTCGTCGCGCCGGAGTCCGTGCCCATCGGCTCCTCGCGCGAGCGCTCGTCGGCGTCAGACGGTCCGCTGCCTGTGATGGTCTTCATCCACGGTGGCGGCTACATCCTCGGTAGCTCGGCGACACCGATCTATGACGGTGCCGCCCTGGCGAGGCGCGGCTGCGTCTTCGTGTCGGTGAACTACCGGCTCGGCGCGCTTGGCTGCCTGGACCTGTCGTCGCTGTCGACGCCCGAGCATCAGATCGGCGACAACCTGTTTCTGCGCGACCTGGTGCTCGCACTGCAGTGGGTCCGCGACAACGCCGCGGTGTTCGGCGGTGACCCCGACAATGTGACGATCTTCGGCGAGAGCGCCGGTGCGCACGCCGTCGCCACCCTGCTGGCCGTGCCCGCGGCGAAGGGACTGTTCCACCGGGCGATTTCGGAGAGCCCCGCCAGCGGTATGGCCGGCACCCCGGACATCGCGGCGGCATTCGCCGACGACTTCGCCGGCATCCTCGGCGTCACACCCCAGGACGGCGCGGCCGCGGTGATGGCCGCGCGCCCGTCGCAGTTGGTCGAGGCACTCAACACGCTGATGCGGAACATGAAGGAGATGCGCGGCGCGTTTCCCGTCGGCCCGACGTATGACACCGAGTACCTGCCTCGGGATCCGGTCGCGGCCATGCGCGACGGCGCCGCGCACCAGGTGCCGCTCATCGTGGGCACCAACGCCGACGAGGGCAGACTCTTCACCCGGTTCCTCCAACTGCTGCCGACCACCGAGCCCATGATCGACGTGCTGTTCGCCGATACCGATGTCGACGTGCGAAACCGGATCACCAACGCCTATCCCGGATATCCGAACTCAGCGGCATGCGTCCGGTTGGGCGGGGACTTCGCGTTCGGGACCGCGGCGTGGCAGATCGCCGAGGCCCATGGCCGACACTCGCCGACCTACGTCTACCGCTACGACTACGCGCCGCGCACCTTCCACTGGTCTGGACTGGGCGCCACCCACGCCACCGAGCTGTTCGCGGTGTTCGACGTGTACCGCACGCGTTTCGGCTCGCTGCTCACCGCGGCAGCGGACCGAGCCTCCGCCCGCCGGGTCAGCAATGACGTGCAGAACCGATGGCGGGCGTTCAGCCGTGTCGGCGTGCCGGGTGAGGGCTGGCCGACCTACACCGACCAGGACCGGGCGGTGCTGGTGTTCGACCGGCAGACGCGTGTGGAGTTGGACCCCGACGCCGATCGCCGACGCGCATGGGAGGGCTTCACACTCACGTCGAACTGAGGTGTGATTTCGACTGCGCGGCACCGCTCGATGTGATTGCGTGAGCGGGTGAGCCACCCATTGGATCCGCTATCGGCCGACGAGTTCAGCGCCGTCGCAGCCATTCTGCGACGCGAACGCGGCGTGGACTTGGGCTGGCGCTTCGCGTCGATCGAGTTGGCCGAACCCGGTAAGGAGGAGTTGGCCGCATTCTCCGACGGCGGCCCGGCGCCGACACGCAGGGCAACGGTGGTCTGCTTCGAGCGGTCCGTCAACGCGACCTACAAGAGTGTGGTGTCGCTGAGCGAGAACAGCGTCGAGTCCTTCGAGCACATCCCCGGCGTGCAGGCGAACTTCACCGTTGACGAGTTCGTCGAGTGCGACCAGGTGCTGCGGGCCCATCCCGGCGTCATCGCCGCATTGGCCGCGCGCGGCATCACCGATCTCGACAACGTCTTCATGGACACCTGGACCTACGGTGACGCCGTCATCCCGGACGAGTTCCGTGGGCGGCGGCTGGGCTGGTCGGACACGTGGCGCAAGGACGGGCCGGGCGCCAACCCGTACGCGCACCTGATCAGTGGGCTGCACTGTGTGATCGATCTGAACAGCATGGAGGTGCTGCGGGTCGAGGACACTGGCCCGTTCGCCGGCGGGGATGTTGAACCGCCAAATGTCATGGGGGAGTATGTGCCCCGACACATTCCCGACCGGATCCGGGCGGCGTCCCGGCGTGACCCGCTCAAGCCGCTGCACATCACCCAGCCCGAGGGTCCGTCGTTCAGCCTCGACGGCAACCTGCTGCGCTGGCAGAACTGGTCGCTGCGCATCGGGTTCAACTACCGCGAGGGCATGACGCTGCACACCGTGCGCTACCAGGACGGGGACCGGAACCGGTCGATTGCGCACCGGATGTCATTCGCCGAAATGGTGGTGCCCTACCGGGACTCGTCGGCTGACCACTACCGGCGCACCGCGTTCGACATCGGCGAGTGGGGGCTGGGCTTCATGACGCAGTCCCTGGAATTGGGTTGTGACTGCCTGGGGGAGATCCGCTATCTCGACGCCGTGCTGCACAACAGCAGGGGTGAGCCCCACACCATCACCAATGCGATCTGCATTCACGAGGAGGACAACGCCGTGCTGTGGAAGCACGTCGACCATGACATCGGTGCCGAGGTGCGGCGGATGCGCCGGCTGACGCTGTCGTTCCACGTCACCGTCGCCAACTACGAGTACCTGGTCTACTGGCGGCTCTACCAGGACGGCAACATCGAGTGCGAGGTGCGGGCCACCGGCATCATGGTCACCACACCGCTGGCACCCGGTCAGTCGAACCCCAACGGCACACTGGTCGACGAACGCACGTACGCGCCGTTCCACCAGCACTTCCTGGTGGCGCGACTGGACCTCGACATCGACGGTCCGTCCAACACCGTCTACGCGAGCGAGTCGTTCGCCGAGCCGATGGGTCCCGACAACCCCTACGGACTGTCGGTGGTCGTCCGCAACGTCGCGCTGCGGAACGAGGAGGAGGGCAAGCAGGACGTCGACTTCAGCACGCAACGGGCCTGGAAGGTGGCCAACCCCAACGTCACCAACGGGCTCGGCACCCATCCCTCCTACAAACTCGTGCCGGGCAGCGCGATCCCGCCGATGTTCGACCCCAAGTCGCCGGTACTGCAGCGCGCCAACGTCATCGGACACACCCTCTGGGTGACACCGAACCACCCCGACGAACGGTGGCCCGCGGGCGAGTTCGTCAACCAGTCGGTGGCGGACACCGGTCTGGGGCGGTGGACGAAGGCGAACCGTCCGATTGAGAACACCGATGTCGTGCTCTGGTACGTGTTCGGCCTGCATCACATCACGCGTCCCGAGGACTGGCCGGTGATGCCTGTTGACGTGGTGTCGTTCTGGCTCAAACCGTTCGGCTTCTTCGACCGCAACCCGGCACTCGACGTGCCCGCGGCACCACCCGAGCAGTGCCATACTGCACATACTTGACACCCGTCAACTGAATCGACGGAATTGTCGCCGCTGACGACGCCGGTGCCCTAGGTTTGCGGGGTGCAACCTTCCGCGTCCCTCCTCGAACGCCCCGCCGACCTGACGGCCGAGTGGCTGACTGCCGCCCTCGGGGCAGGCACCGTGTCGGACTTCAGCTACGACCGGATCGGCACCGGACAGATGAGCGAGTGCTATCGCGTCACCCTGGAGTATGCCGATGGCGGGGAGGGTCCCACCGCGGTGGTACTCAAGGTGGCGGCGGCCGACCCTAGTAGTCGCCAGACGGGTCTCGCGATGGGACTCTACGAGCGGGAGGTCTGCTTCTACACCGATATCGCGCCGGGGCTCGACGGTCCGGTGGCGCCCTGCTACCACGCGGCCTACGACGCGGAGACAGGCGCCTTCGACCTGCTGCTCGGCGATGCCGCGCCCGCGGTTGTCGGTGATGAGATTCGCGGTGCCACAGCCGAACAGGCGGCGATGGCGCTGACACAGCTGGGGCGCGTGCACGGTCCCCTGCTCGGCGACGCCACGCTGGCGGCCGCCGAATGGCTCAACCGGGAGTCACCGGTCAATCAGGGTCTCGTCGCGGCGCTGTATGCCGGGTTCATCGACCGGTACCACGACGAGATCAGCCCCGAGCATCGCAACGTCTGTGAACGATTTGTCGAGTCGTTCGACGCGTACATGGCGGCGGAGGCCGAGTCGGACCGCGTGAGTGGGTTGGTGCACGGTGACTTTCGGCTGGACAACATGCTGTTCGGTGAGGAGGGCGCGGACCGGCCGCTCACGGTCGTCGACTGGCAGACCGTGACCTGGGGCCCGGCGTTCAGCGACGTCGCATACTTCCTCGGCTGCGCACTACCGATACCGCAGCGCCGCGAGCAGTACGACGCCCTGCTGCACGTCTATCACGATGCGCTCGGCGCGGATGCCGACGTGAGCTTCGACGACGTTCGCGAGGGCGTGCGGCACCAGAGCTTCTTCGGCGTGCTCATGTCGATCGTCTCGCCGATGCTCGTCGCCCGCACCGACCGTGGTGACCAGATGTTCATGGCGATGATCGAACGGCACTGTCAACACGTCATCGACACCGACGCGCTGGCCGTGCTTCCACCGAAGTCGACTCCGGAGCCGTTGCAGCCCAACGCCGATGACGAGGGGACTCACGACCCGTCGGGTGAACCGCTGTGGAGCGAGAGCTGGTACTTCGACTTCGCCGATCCCGGTCAGGACGTCGGCGGGTGGATCCGTCTGGGATTGCTCCCGAATCAGGGGAAGGCGTGGATCAACGCGCTGGTGTGTGGCCAGACCATGCCGACGGTGGCCGTCCTGGACTTCGAGGCGCCGCTGCCCGAGGTGCACACTCACGTCCAGACGGACACCATCGATCTGGGCATGGAGGTGGTCGAACCGCTGCGCACGTACCGGGTTTCACTGCGAGGTTCGGGTGAGGCACACGACGACCCGGCTGCGCTGCTGCGCGGGGAAGGTGGTCGGCCCGCCGAGCTGACTATGGACCTCACCTGGACGACCGTGGGCACGCCGTACCAGTACCGGGTGTCGCCGCGATACGAGATCCCCTGCACCGTCGCAGGCACGGTGACGGTCGACGGCCGCACCTTCGACATCGCCGACGTGGCGGGCCAGCGGGATCACTCCTGGGCGGCACGGGACTGGTGGGGCATGGAGTGGGTGTGGAGCGCGCTGCACCTCGACGACGGCACGCACATTCACGGTGTCGACATGCGCATCCCTGGAATGCCGCCGCTGGGTCTCGGATACTCACAGCGCCAGGGCGAGCCACTGGTGGAGTTCGAGCGGGTGACGGCGCGAGAGACGTTCGACGAGAACGACTTACCCCTGGCGACGGTTCTGGAGTGCGAACCAGGTGACCTTTCCGCGAGTATCGACATACGGGGCCACGCGCCCGTGTTGTTGACATCGCCCGAGGGTCAGGTGAGCCACTTCCCGCGCGCCTGGGCTACGGTAGTCACCGCCGACGGTCGGTCCGGGGTCGGCTGGGTCGAGTGGAATCGCAACCAAACCTGATGGTTTTCAAGTCAATTGCACTGTTCGTGGCTGCGGCGATCCTCGAGATCGGGGGCGCCTGGCTCGTCTGGCAGGGTGTCCGCGACCATCGTGGCTGGCTGTGGATCGGTGCGGGCGTGCTTGCACTCGGCGCCTACGGCTTCGTCGCGGCCTTTCAGCCTGACGCGCACTTCGGCAGGGTGCTGGCGGCCTATGGCGGCGTGTTCATCGCGGGATCGCTGCTGTGGGGGATGGTCGCCGACGGCTTCCGGCCCGACCGGTGGGATGTCACCGGTGCGGTGATCTGCCTCGCTGGCGTCGGACTGATCATGTACGCGCCGCGATAGGAAGCCGCGATAGGAATTGGTGCCCACGTCGAGGACGGACCCTGCTAACGCTGTCCATTCAATCCGTGAGACCGTACGCGAGGCCTGTCGCAAAGCTTGGACCGAGCTGCGCGACGCATGCCCCGAAGAAACTTTCTACTATTACGGGCTGTGGACGACCGCCACGCTCCATCAGCCGGCGCCGACAGCATGCTCTGTCGAGGGACTCCAGCGCATCGTCGCTGAAGCGGCGACACAGCCCAGACCTTGGGCGGCGGAACGAGAGCTGCGTTGGTCTGAGTCCGATTCACCGTACGACCTGTTCGGCTATGACGAGTTCTTTGGACAGGTCGAGCGTCTGTTCGCAGACCTTGGCGACCCGTATGAGTTCTCCGACGAACTGCGCACCGCGTTGGCAAATGCACTGACGGGCGCACTGGCTGATCTCGACCGAGAGGGCTTCTTCGGTGTGGGCGCCGCGCGAGAATCGATCGTCATCAACCTGACTTTCCCCGGAGAAGGGGACGAGGCGGACGCTGTAGCTCGGGCGCGACAACTCAATCCACCGAGCGCCCTTCAACAGTACGAGCTCGATCTGCTTCCCCCATGAGGCCCACGACGGTCCCACCGCTGCACAGGACGTGCGCGCAGGTTGCATTCCCGCCAGTTTCAAATTGCGCTAGGGACCCTCGTCGTCCTGGTCGGATTTGTCGTTCTCGGGTGGGTGCAGCATGCGTTCGGGGTGGTGCAGGTCGTTGACTCTGGTTTGGCCGGTGTCGAGGTGTGGTGGTGGGATCCATTCGGTGCGGCCGTCTTTGCGTTTTCGGGTGCTCCACTCGGTTAGCTCGATGAGGCGGTTGTCGGGTCCGCAGGCCAGGGTGAGGTCGTCGATGTTGGTCTGGCCGCCGTTCTTCCAGTCCGCGACGGCGTGATGGGCTTGGCACTTGTAGCCCGAGGCTGTGCAGCCGGGTCGGGTGCAGCCACGGTCTTTTGCGTAGAGGACGATGCGTTGGGCGCCGGTGGCGCAGCGCCGGGTCCGCCCGAGGTAGAGGGCCGCTTCGGTGTGTTGATCGAACACCGCCAGGTAGTGAAAGGCGTGGGATGCCTGCGCGATGAGATCGCGCATGGGCAGGCGGGTGCCGCCGGCGGTGATGGCGTGCCCGGTCCCGGATTCCAGTTCCTGCAGGGTGGTGGTGACGATGATGGTGGTCGGTAACCCGTGGTGCTGACCCAGCTGTCCCGAGCACAGCAGGTTGCGACCCATCGCGAGTAGGGCGTCGTGGTTGCGTTGGTATTGGGTGCGGTCATCGCTGTCGATGGCGGCGTCGGTGGGTTCGCCGTCGATGGTGGGTGTGAGGTCGTTGGGGTTGCACATGCCGGGCTTGCCCCATTTGGCGAGGATCGGTTCGAGAGTGGCGCGCAGTTCGGGGGTGAGGTGTCCGCTGATGCGGCTCAGCCCGTCAGCGCCCTGGTTGCCGATCGAGACACCGCGGCGGCGGTCGCGTTGGGCGTCGGTGTAGTCCCCGTCGGGGTGTAGCAGCGCCAGCAGCAGCGCAGTGGCACTGCGCAGCCCCTCGGGGCTCTGTTTGGCGGCCACACGCACCAGATCGGTCTCGGCGTCGGTGCGGGTCTGGGTGTCGATGTGCTCGGGTAGGTCGGCGAAGAACTTGCGGATGATCGCGATGTGCTCGGTGTTGATCTGCCCGCGGGCCTGAGCGGCGGCGGTGCGCTCCAGCACCGGTGGCAGCGGTTGGCCGGTCAGGGTGCGCCGCGGGCCCAGGTCGGCTGCGCAGTCGATGCGCTTGCCGGCCTCGTTGGTGCTGATCCGCAACCGGAACGCCACCAGCTTTCGCAGTGTGGTGTCGCCGAGTTCGAGCGGGTTGGCCTCAGCAGCCAGCCGGTTGAGGACGCGATTCCCGGTGACGGGCAGTCTGCGGTTCACCCGTTCCAGGCGGTCCATGACATCGAGGAGTCTGGGGTGGCTCATCGTGTCGATGGTTGCCTGGTCCAGGTCGTCGAGGGCGGCGTCGAGCGCATCAAGGGCCGCGGCGACCGGTCCCTGGTAGTCATGCAATTCCGCCACCGACATACTTCGAACACTAGTTCGATACACCGACAGGAATCTCGGATTTGTGACTAGTGAAACCAAAGGGGCAGAAGAGAATTCACCAATTCGGCGAGCGTGCGGAAACTCGTATCTAGGCCCGGCGTGTCGCCCGCAGACACGCACGCTCGCGGGGGAGGGGGCTAGTCCTCGGAGTGTTGCAGGAGGCCCATGGCGAGCCAGATGGCCGTGCCGGTCGCCGATGCGGCGATGACGGCGGGGCCGAGCGACATCGTCACCAGGCCGACCAGGGCGAGCACTACCGCTCCGACTGCCAGCGCCACCAGCTTGTACATCGGCCATGCAACCCCGGCGATGTGCACCTGGGGCGGCAGCTGGATGGGCGCGGTCATGGGTTCTACGATAGCTCGCATCGAAGTTTTCGGTCAACCGAAACTCTGAATCTAGGTTGACCTGTTTCGCGGAGCCCTAGGCTTGTGGGATGCCACTGACCGGAGATTACGAACCAAGCACGTCGGATTGGGCCCGAGAGAACGCCGAGCAGTACATGGCGTCAGGCGGGACCGCGGGCACCGAGCTCAAGGGCAGGCCCGTCATCCTGCTGACCACCATCGGGGCCAAGTCGGGCAAGATCCGCAAGACCCCGCTGATGCGGGTGGAGCACGACGGGGAGTACGCCGTGGTCGCGTCGCTGGGCGGCGCGCCGAAGCACCCCGTCTGGTACCACAACATCGTCGCGCATCCCCGAGTGGAATTGCAGGACGGCACGGTGACCAAGGACTACGAGGCCCGCGAGGTGTTCGGCGACGAGAAGGCCGTCTGGTGGGAGCGCGCGGTCGCCGCCTGGCCCGACTACGCCGAGTATCAGAAGAAGACCGATCGGCAGATCCCGGTGTTCGTGTTGAGCCCGGTGAACTGATTTCCCGCCGCCAAATCAATCGGCTTCGCGCCACGTGGCACCATTGACCGGTGTCCACGCAACTGAGTCAGAGTTCCCGGATGTCGCCGCTGAGCGCGGCTGATATCGAGGCGGCGGCTCAGCGAATTTCCGGGGTGGTCTCGCCGACGCCGCTGCAGTTCAGCGATCGGCTGTCGCAGCTGACCGGCGCGCTGGTCTACCTCAAGCGTGAGGACCTGCAGGTCGTCCGGTCCTACAAGGTCCGGGGTGCGTACAACCTGCTCAGGCAGCTCACCGCCGAGGAGATCGCGGCGGGCGTGGTGTGCTCCTCGGCGGGTAACCACGCGCAGGGATTCGCGCTGGCGTGCCGTGAGATGGGCATCCACGGCCGGGTGTACGTGCCGGCCAAGACGCCGAAGCAGAAGCGCGACCGGATTCGCTATCACGGCGGCGAGTTCATTGAGCTGATCGTCGGCGGCAAGACCTACGACATGGCCGCTGAGGCGGCGCTCGAGGATGTGGCCCGCACCGGCGCCACCCTGGTACCGCCCTATGACGATCTGCGCACCATGGCGGGGCAGGGCACGATCGCTGTCGAACTGCTTGACCAACTCGACACCGAGCCCGATCTGGTGATCGTTCCGGTCGGCGGTGGCGGCTGTATCAGCGGCGTCACCAGCTATCTCACCGAGCGCACCACCCGGACCTCGGTACTCGGCGTGGAGCCGGCGGGTGCCGCGTCGATGTTGGCTGCCCTGTCGGCAGGCGAGCCGGTGGTCCTCGACGACGTAGATCAGTTCGTCGATGGTGCCGCGGTGAACAAGGCTGGGGCGCTTCCATTCTCGGTGCTCACACAGGCCGGGGATATGGTCACGATCACCGCGGTCGACGAGGGCGCGGTGTGCACGGCGATGCTTGATCTGTACCAGAACGAGGGCATCATCGCCGAGCCCGCGGGTGCCCTGTCGGTTGCCGGATTGCTCGAAGCCGACATTGCCCCTGGATCGACCGTGGTGTGCCTGATATCGGGCGGCAACAACGACGTTTCTCGCTACGGCGAGGTGCTGGAGCGCTCGCTGGTCCATCTCGGCCTCAAGCACTACTTCCTGGTCGATTTCCCGCAGGAGCCCGGGTCCCTGCGCCGTTTCCTCGACGGGGTGCTCGGACCCGACGACGACATCACGCTGTTCGAGTACGTCAAGCGAAACAACCGCGAGACGGGGGAGGCGCTGGTCGGCGTCGAGATGGCCAACGCCTCCGACCTCGACGGTCTGATGGCGCGCATGCGTGACTCCGAGTGCCATATCGAGCTGCTCGAGCCCGGCTCTCCGGCGTATCGCTATCTGACCTAGACCGCCGACGCACGCGCAGCGCCCTCGGGTTCGACGAGTACGAGCGACTCGTCGTTGGCGCGGAAGATCGGATGGATCGGCACGTCGAATCGCGCGGCGCCCCTGTCGAGCAGCGTCGCCCACCGCCGGTCGCGCCCGCTGATTCCTCCGGTGCCCGGCCGGGTCAGCAGTAGGGCGACGGTGACGTCTGGGCCGATCTCATCGAGCACTGCGCGCAGCATGCCGAAGAGATCGTCGACTATCCGGGGTGTCGGTCGGTCGGGCACCGGCATGTCGTGGAGCACCTTGAGCAGACGTCGGTCGGGCCCGACGAACACGAATCGCAGAAGTCTCTCCCCAAACCCGAGCTCACCCATGAGTGCGCGCCACCGCTGGCCGAGGTCGGCCGTGGAGTGGATCGGATCGGTCGCGGTCTCGAGCGGGGGTGGGTGGTACGGATTAGCCATACCGGCGAGCATGTCCCCTGACCGGCGTGCCGGGGAAACGATCCATCCACAGGGGGCTGCCTGTGGATGACTACTTGACGGTTCGCAGAATGGCGAACGAATGGCCCGGCAGGACAGTGGTTTCGCCGACAATCGGCTGATCCCAGGCCAGCAGCACCTCACCGGTGATGGGCACATCAGCAGGTGTGGCACCGAGATTGCAGGCAATCGCCAACGCGCCGCGATGCATCACGATCCAGTGCTGTCGCTCGTCGAAGTCGATCCGCAGGTGATCCAGCCACGGGTCGGCGAGGTCGGGTTCATTGCGTCGCAGCGCGATGAGGCCGCGGTACACCTCGAGCAGCTTGGCGTGCTCGCTGATGCCCACCTCGTCCCAGTTCACCTTCGACCGGGCGAAGGTGGCGGGGTCCTGAGGGTCGGGGACCTCGTCGGCGTCCCAGCCGTGCTGGGCGAACTCAGCCTTGCGTCCCTCGGCGGTGGCCCGCGCGAGTTCCGGCTCCGGGTGGCTGCTGAAGAACTGGAACGGACTGGATGACCCCCATTCCTCGCCCATGAACAGCATTGCGGTGTAAGGAGATCCAAGGACGAGCGCCGCCTTCACCGCCAGCTGCCCGAAATCCAGGTTCTGAGACGGACGGTCGCCGATCGCGCGGTTGCCCACCTGGTCGTGGGTGAGTGTGTAGGCCAGCAGTCGGGTCGCTGGGATGGTCGCGGTGTCGAGCGGCCGGCCGTGCCTGCGGTGCCGAAACGAGGAGTACGTGCCTGCGTGGAAGTACCCGTGTTTCAGCGTCGTGGCCAGCGTGGAGAGCGTGCCGAAATCGGCGTAGTAGCCCTGCCGTTCGCCCGATACGGCGGTGTGGATGGCGTGATGGATATCGTCGTCCCACTGGGCGGTCATACCGTAGCCACCGCGGTCACGCGGGGTGATGAGGCGTGGGTCGTTGAGGTCGCTCTCGGCGATCAGGCTCAACGGTCTGCCCAGTTGCGTTGCCAGTTCATCGGTCTCGGATGACAGCTCCTCGAGGATGTGCACGGCGGTGGTGTCCATCAGGGCGTGCACGGCGTCCAAGCGCAGGCCGTCGGCGTGGAAGTCCCGCATCCAGCGCAGCGCGCACTCGATGATGTGGCGGCGCACCTCGTCGGAATCGGCATCGGCGACGTTGATGCACTCACCCCAGGGGTTGCTGCCCGCTGACAGGTACGGGCCGAACCGCGGCAGGTAGTTGCCGGACGGGCCGAGGTGGTTGAAGACGGCGTCGATGAGCACGCCCAGCCCGCGGGCATGGCAGGCGTCGACGAAGCGGACTAGACCGTCGGGACCACCATAGGGTTCGTGGACCGCATACCAGAGCACGCCGTCATAGCCCCAGCCGTGCGTACCGCTGAAGGCGTTCACCGGCATGACCTCGACCAGATTCACACCGAGATCCACTAGGTGATCCAGTCTTTCAACCGCAGAGTCGAAGGTGCCCTCTGGTGTGAAGGTGCCGATGTGAAGCTCGTAGATGACCGCACCCTCGACGGATCGTCCGGACCAGCCCGCATCGGTCCACGTCGCGGCCGACGGGTCCCACAGCTGCGAGCGCTCGTGCACACCGTCGGGCTGTCGGGGCGAACGGGGGTCGGGCAGCACCTTCTCCTCGTCATCCACCACGAAGCCGTACCGGGCGTCGGCCGGCACGGCGAGCGTCGTCCGCCACCACCCATCGTCGGAGCGCACCATCGGATGCAGTGCGCCGTCGACATCGAGCCGGACCCGCTCGGGACGGGGCGCCCAGACTGCGAACTCGTGCTCAGCCAAGGGTCTTCGCCAGAAGTGCGACGGGAAGGTCGGCGTACAGATCGGTCAGTCCGACGGTGCCTGCGAACCGGCGTCCGGTGAGCCGGTCGGTCCAGTCGCCGTCGGGCAGCGGTAAGGCGGTGTCACCCCAACCGGTTTCGGCGAGCCGCGCGGTCCACCGACTGACGGCCACCAGGACGTCGTCGCCACGCTGGAACGCGACGACGTGCTCACGCCGCGTGCCGCCGGCGAGCACCGGCCGGTAGTCACCGGACAGGAAGGTGTCAGGCCGTTCGCGGCGCAACCGGAGGGCCTCGGCGGTCACACGCAGCTTGGGATGCTCCGATATACGCAACATCGCGCGGCGCGTGCGGAAGTCGACGGGTCTGCGGTTGTCGGGGTCGACGAGGCTGTCCTCCCACAGTTCGGTGCCCTGGTAAACGTCGGGCACACCGGGCGCGGTCAGCGCGATCAGCTTCTGGCCCAAGGCGTCACTGCGGCCGTACTCGTCGAGGCGACCGACAAGCGTTGTCATCTCGGTGGCCACCGGAGGTGCCAGCACACCGTCGAGCCAGGTGTGGACAGCTGACTCGAACTCTGAGTTCGGCGCGTTCCAGCTGGTGTGCACTGCCGCCTCGCGGATCGCCTTCTCCGCGTAGGCGTGCAGGCGCTCCCGCAGCCCGGCGGTGATGTCTCCGTCGATTGGCCACACCCCGAACACGTTCTGCCACAGGAAGAGTGCGGTCGCCGGGTCTGGGGGAGGATTCTGCAGTGTCCACTTCCCGATCAGTTCGGTCCACAACGAGGGCACCTGGGACAGCACGCCGATGCGGGCGCGGACATCCTCGCCCCGCTTGGTGTCGTGCGTGGACAGCGTCGTCATCGCCGCCGGCCACAGCCGCCCCCGGGTCGCGGTGCGATCGTGGAACTCGGCGCTGCCCACCCCGAACCACGCCGGTTCGCCGCCCACCTCGTTGAGCGAGACCAAGCGTGCATCCCGGTAGAACAGGCAGTCCTCCATCGACTTCGCGGTGGCCGCACCGCACAACTGCTGAAGGCGTGTCGCGCTCTCGGGGTTCGTCGCGACGGCGGTGGCGACGAGTGCCAGCGGTGCCTCCAGATGCGGTGCCTGGGCGGCGGTCTGCGCCAGCGCCACGGGAAGCACCGAGGCCAGCGTCGGATAGTCCGACCGGTAGACGCCGACCCGGCTGACCAACTCAGCGATCGCCCCGATGAGATCGGGGTGGTCATCACCTGTCGCGCGGACGACGGCGCGCCGCAACCGGCTCACCTCGCTGTGCAGCGTCCCGGTGATCGCCTCGGCCTTGAGAGTGCGTGCCGCGGCGTGGATCTGGCCGGAGTCGTCACCGGTGGAGTCGGCGAGTTCGGTCAGCGCCTTGGTGCCGGTCGGATCGACGAACAGGCCACCGATCTCACGCAACGCGTCGTAGCCGGTGGTACCCGCGACCGGCAGGGTGAGGTCCAATGCCTCATCGCCGGCGAGGATCTTCTCGATCACGATCCAGGCGTCTGGCCCGGTTGTCTCGCGTAGCCAGGTGAGATAGCCGGGGGGATCGGATAATCCGTCCGGGTGGTCGATGCGTACCCCATCCACCAGGCGCTCGTCGAACCAACGCTTCACCTCGACGTGGGTCGCGTCGAAGACGGCACGATCCTCCTGGCGTAGCGCCGCGAGTGAGGTTATCGAGAAGAACCTGCGGTAGCCGCAGATGTTGGCGCGCCAGCTGATCAGCCTGTAGTTCTGCCGGCCGTGCACCTCGGCGGCGGTGCCGCCAATTGTGCCCACGGCGGTGCCACCGGCGGTGCCGGGGGCGATTGGCCACACTCGATCGCCGAGACGGAGCAGATCGCCATCCACCACCAGATCATCGACGTCGTCATCAGATCCCAGCACCGGCAGCACTATTCGACCATTCGGGTCGAGTTCCCAGTCGACGTCGAAGTACGTGGCGTAGAGCGATTCGCGGCCGTGGGTCAGCAGATCCCACCACCACCGGTTCTGCCGCGGATCATCGACGCCGACGTGATTCGGCACGATGTCGACGATCAGGCCGATGCCACGCACACGTGCGGCGGCCGACAGCCGGGCCAGCCCCTCGGCGCCACCGAGCTCGGCCGACACCGTGGTGGGATCGGTGACGTCGTAGCCGTGCGAGGAGCCTTCGGCTGCGGTCAGGATGGGGGACAGGTACAGGTGACTGACACCGAGGTCGTCGAGGTAGTCCAGTAGGTTCTCGGCGTCGGCGAAGGTGAACGGTTGCCCGCTCTTCGGCCCGCGCAGCTGAAGCCGGTAGGTCGAGAGGATTGGTGACGGCACGGGTCAGGCTGTCTTGCGTAGGACGAGCAGTGACCGGGCTTGCAGCGTGACCTTCTCGCCGGCCACCACCACGAGGTTGGTGTCCCCGGTGGGATCTGCGGTGTCGAGGTCCGCGGTCCACTGCTCGGCGTACCAGTCGGCGGGAATGACGAAGTCGAGGTTCTCGCTGAAGGCGTTGAAACACAGTAGGAATGAGTCACCGGTGACGCGTTCGCCGCGGGCGTTCGGTTCCGGGATGGCATCGCCGTTGAGGAAGACGGCGATGCTCTTGCCGAATGCCGCGCCCCAGTCCTCTGGTGTCATCTCCTCGCCGGCTGGTGTCAGCCATGCGATGTCGCGAACCTGTCCGCCTGTGCGGATCGGCTTGCCCGCGAAGAACCGTCGGCGGCGGAACACGGGGTGGGCCTTGCGCAGGGCGACCGCCTTGCGGGTGAACGCGAGCAGGTCGGCGTTTGTCTCGCACAGCGACCAGTCCATCCAGGACAGCTCGGAGTCCTGGCAGTAGACGTTGTTGTTACCGCGCTGTGTGCGGCCGATCTCGTCGCCGTGGCTGATCATCGGGGTGCCCTGAGACAGCATCAGCGTGCCGAAGACATTGCGCATCTGCCGGGCCCGCAGCTCCAGGATGTCGGGGTCGTCGGTGGGTCCCTCCACCCCGCAGTTCCAGGACCGGTTATGGCTCTCGCCGTCCCGGTTGTCCTCGCCGTTGGCCTCGTTGTGCTTCTCGTTGTAGGAGACGAGGTCGGCCAGGGTGAAGCCGTCGTGGCACGTCACGAAGTTGATGCTGGCGCCCGGTCGGCGGCCGGTCGCCTCGTAGAGGTCAGACGACCCGGTCAGTCGGGACGCGAACTCGCCAAGGGTTGCGGGCTCTCCCCGCCAGTAGTCACGCACAGTGTCGCGATACTTCCCGTTCCACTCGGTCCACAAACCGGGGAAGTTTCCGACCTGGTAGCCGCCCTCGCCGATATCCCACGGTTCGGCGATGAGTTTGACCTGGCTGACCACCGGGTCCTGTTGGACCAGATCGAAGAAGGCCGAGAGGCGGTCGACGTCGTAGAACTCGCGGGCCAGGGTGGAGGCCAGGTCGAACCGGAACCCGTCGACGCGCATCTCCAGCACCCAGTAGCGCAGCGAGTCCATGATCAGCTGCAGCGTGTGGGGATGGCGTGCGTTGAGGCTGTTACCCGTACCGGTGAAATCCTTGTAGAACTTCGGGTCGCCGTCCAGCAGTCGGTAGTACGCGGCGTTGTCGATGCCTCGGAAGTTGATGGTGGGGCCGAGGTGGTTGCCCTCGGCGGTGTGGTTGTACACCACATCGAGGATGACCTCGATACCCGCCTCGTGGAACGACCGCACCATCGTCTTGAACTCGGCCACCGCGCCGCCGGCGTGCTGGTTGGCGGCGTACTGGTAGTGGGGGGCAAAGAAGCCGAAGGTGTTGTAGCCCCAGTAGTTTCGCAGTCCGAGGTCCAGCAGTCGGTGGTCGTGCATGAACTGGTGTACCGGCATCAACTCGATGGCCGTCACGCCGAGCGACTTGAGATGCTCGATGATCACTGGGTGGGCCAGGCCGGCGTAGGTGCCGCGCAGCTCGTCCGGGATGCCGGGGTGGGTCTCGGTCATGCCCTTGACGTGGGCCTCGTAGATGACGGTCTCGTGGTACGGCGTGTTGGGGGCGCGGTCCGACGCCCAGTTGAAGAAGGGGTTGATGACGACGCTGGTCATGGTGTGCCCCAACGAGTCCACCCCCGGTGGGGTGCCGCCCGTGGCGAGGTCCTCGGCGTTCAGGTCGTAGGAGTACAGGGCCTGGGTGAACTCGAAGTCACCGTGGAATGACTTTCCGTACGGGTCGAGGAGCAGCTTGCTCGGATCGCATCGGTGACCGGCCTCGGGGTCCCACGGCCCGTGCACGCGGTATCCGTAACGCTGGCCGGGCGTGACGGTGGGCAGGAAGCTGTGCCAGACATAGCCGTCGACCTCGTCGAGTGTGATGCGTTCCTCGGTGCCGTCCTTGGCGATCAGGCACAGTTCGACCTTCTCGGCGACCTCGGAGAACACCGAGAAGTTGGTGCCCGCACCGTCATACGTTGCGCCCATCGGGTAGGGCGTGCCCGGCCAGATCGCGGAGACCATTGCTATCTACGCTCCTTGCGTGCGCGGACGCCTACCACCAGCCGGTGACTGCGGCGACCTGGCGACCCAGCTCATTGGTCATGGTTCGCATGTAGGTGGTGGTGAAGTGATGAGAGTCGTGATAAATCAACACATTTCCCTCCACTGCCCGACAGTAGTCATCCCGGCACACAGCTTCACTCATATCGAGCGGTTTCAACAGCGGGAACCGCTCCACGAAATCCAGAGTGGGGTTGTGGTCGGACAGTACCTTGGAGCGCTTGATGCCGCAGGAGATGGCGTCACCGCCGCTGGCCAGGCAGTCCGCCGGGAAGAACGGCTCACCGTCACGGACCAGCCATGGCGTGTCGCGCATTGCCAGCACCGGAATTCCGGCGTCGGCGAACGCCTTCCAGATGCCGACGTAGGTGCCCGGCATGACGTCGCCGTCCTTGATGTTCCACGGTCTCGTCGACGTCGTGAACACGTAGTCGGGGTGGTCGGCGATCAGCCGCGGCATCACCTTCTCATTCCACACGCGGCACTTCGGGTAGGGCCTGTTGTCGCCCATGACCAGCGGATTCTGTTCGGTGGTCAGCGGGCAGCCCATTTTGAGGTACGTCACGACCTTGAAGTCGTGCATCCGGCCAAGCAGGTCCAGCGCGGTGAGCCAGTGCTCGGCGTGCGAGCCGCCGGCCAGCGCGATCGTGCGCTTCGCCGATACGTCGCCATAGGTGCAGGTGATGACGTCGACGTTGTCGAAGTCGCCGATGCACTTGTCGGTTGTGCTCTGCGGTAGGTCGTCCGTGGCCTCCAGCACCGTGGGGCGCATCGGCAGCTTGGGCACGCGCGCGTGGTTGACGAGTGCGCGGGCACCCGGGTAGTCACGCGACGACAGCCCTGAGAGTTCCTTGCCGTTGGCGCGCTGGATGGTCATGTGCTCGCGCCACGTGAAGGATGTGGCGGTCAGTGCGACGCCGAGCAACGTCACGATCGAGCCGAGCACGATGGTGGGCCTGCGCAGCCGAATGCGCAGCGGTATCGCAACGGCCGGCTTCTGCGCGACGGGAGCGTGCAACCGCAGCGGCTCCTCCACGTACTTTGTGGTCAACCACGCAAGCACGCCGGAGATCAGAAGGACCGCCGCGCCCTCGAGGAAGTTCGCGCGGCTGTGCCCGGAGTAGGCCAGCCAGAAGATCAGCAGTGGCCAGTGCCACAGGTACAGGGAGTACGCCATCGCGCCGAGCGACACGAACGGCGCGGAGGCCAACCAGCGGTTGGGTAGCGGCATCCGGCCGTCGGCGCGGGTGAGGTGCGGGTCCGCGGCGCGGTTGGCTGCGCTGAGGATGAACAGGATGGTCGCGCCCACCGGGACCAGCGCCCACGGCCCTGGGAACTCCTTGACACCGTCGATGAGGAAACCGCACGACACGATCGCGGCCAGCGCCACCGCCGAAACCACCGTGCGCAACCACATCGGGCACCGCACGAATGGCACAAGGGCTCCCGCCAGGGCGCCGAGGAGCAGCTCCCAGGCACGGGCGAAGCTGTTGTAGTAGGCGGTGGCCTGGTCGGCGTTGTGGGCGATGATCGCGTACACGAACGACGCGATGGTCAGCGCGGACAGCAGCACGATCAGCGCGACGCGTAGGTGGCGTCCCAGCAGTCTGCGGAACAGGTAGGCGAACGCGAAGATCAACACCAGGAACGCGATGTAGAACTGGCCCTGCACGGACATTGACCAGATGTGCTGCAGCGGGCTGACGGCCTCGCCGGCACGTAGGTAATCGGCCGCCGTGCTTGCCAATTCCCAGTTCTGGTAGTAGCCCAGGCTTGCCAGGCTCTGGTCGGCGAAGGCCTCCCACCGAGTCTCGGGCTGCACCAGGATGGTCAGCACCGCGGAGGCTGCCAGCACCACGACCAGCGCGGGAAGCAGCCGGCGTACCAACCGCTTCACCTCGGGCAGCGGCGCCAGCGAGGTGGTCGACGACAGTGACGCACGCAACAGCCGTCCGCCGAAGAAGAACCCCGACAGTGCCAGGAAGACGTCGACGCCACCTGATACCCGGCCGAACCAGACGTGGAACACCGCGACCAGTGCGATCGCTATGCCACGCAAACCATCCAGGTCATGGCGGTAGAAGCCCGAGGTACGGGTGCCCATGACGGCAGACGGGGGTGACCCGGAATCGGTGCGCGAGGCCTTCCGGGGTGGGTCAAGGGTCAGCATGGTCGTCGGACAATCTACCGTGCGGCGCTGTGAGTGCGCGCTTTGCGATGAGCGCCTGAGCGAGCAGAGTATGACTTCGTGCCTGCGTTGACACCCTCTGAAATCAGTGCAATCGACACCGCGCACGTCTGGCACCCCTACAGCACCATCGGCGCCGAGGCGCTGGCGCCGGTTGTGGCTGTCGGCGCCAAGGGGGCGTGGCTAACCGTGGTTCATGACGGCCATCCCGTCGAGGTGATCGACGCCATGAGTTCATGGTGGACGGCGATTCACGGACACGGGCATCCTGCGCTGGATGACGCGATCACGCGCCAGCTCGCCACCATGAATCACGTCATGTTCGGTGGACTGACCCATGAGCCCGCCGCGCGGCTGGCGGAGTTGCTGGTGCAGATCACTCCCGACGGCCTGGACACGGTGTTCTTCAGCGACTCGGGCTCAGTGTCAGTCGAGGTCGCGGTCAAGATGGCGCTGCAGTACCAGGTGGCCAGGGGACGACCAGGCCGACACCGACTGATGACGTGGCGTGGGGGATACCACGGCGACACCTTCACCCCGATGAGCGTGTGCGATCCCGATGGGGGCATGCACTCGCTGTGGCGTTCTGTTCTCACCCCGCAGGTGTTCGCCCCGGCGGTGCCGTCCGCCTACGACCCGGCCTACGCCGAGGCCTTCGCGCGTCAACTGGCGGAGCACGCCGACGAACTCGCCGCGGTCATCGTCGAGCCGGTGGTCCAGGGCGCCGGCGGCATGCGTTTCCACGATCCCCGGTATCTGGTCGATCTGCGGGAGGCGTGCACGCGCCATGACGTGGTGTTGATATTTGACGAGATCGCCACGGGATTCGGCCGGACCGGCGCGCTGTTCGCCGCCGATCACGCCGGTGTGACACCCGATGTGATGTGCGTCGGCAAGGCGCTGACCGGTGGCTACATCACATTGGCTGCCACGCTGTGCACGGCCGAGATCGCGCGCACCATCAGCACCAGCGACGCGGGTGCACTGATGCACGGGCCCACGTTCATGGCCAACGCCCTGGCGTGCGCGGTCTCCGTCGCGTCGGTCGAACTGCTGATCGGGCAGGACTGGCAGAGCCGGGTTCGCGATATCGAGGCAGGGCTGAAGGTGGGATTGGCTCCGGCCGCGGCTCTGCCTGGCGTCGCCGACGTGCGGGTGCTCGGCGCCATCGGCGTGATCGAGATGGAACAGCCAGTCGACATGCGGGTGGCAACGCACGCGGCTCTGGAGCATGGGCTGTGGTTGCGCCCGTTCGGCAAGCTGGTCTACGCCATGCCGCCCTTCGTCTGCACGCCCGACGAGGTGGCTCAGATCGGGGCGGGCATGGTCGCCGTCGCGCGTGCTCTAACCTGAACGGTGTTCAATTGTCGGCTCGCCGACGTGTTCAATCGTCGGAAGGGAGCACCGGATGCCGCAAGTGGACCTCTCTCCGCTGGCCTGGCTTGCCGAGGTCGAGCAGGAGCGCCGGGCCGCTGGACTGCGCCGCGCACTGCGAACTCGGCCCCCAATAGGCGACGAACTGGACCTGGCGTCCAACGACTACCTGGGCCTGTCCACGCACCCCGACGTCATAGACGGCGCGGTCCGGGCGCTACGCACCTGGGGTGCTGGCGCGACCGGATCGCGTCTGGTCACCGGCAACACCGAGCTGCACGAGGGTTTCGAGGCGGCGCTGGCCGACTTCGTCGGCGCTGAATCGGCCCTGGTCTTCTCATCGGGGTACACCGCGAACCTCGGTGCCGTCGTGGCGCTGTCTGGTCCCGGCGCGCTGGTGGTGTCCGATGCGTTCACGCACGCGTCGCTGGTGGACGCGTGCCGGCTGTCTCGTTCGCGGGTGCTCGTGACGCCGCACCGCGATGTCGACGCCATCGACGCGGCCCTGGCCGAGCGCACCGAGAAGCGCGCCGTCGTGCTGACGGACTCGGTGTTCAGCGCCGACGGGGCGATGGCCCCGTTGCTCGCGATGCACGACGTCTGCCGCAAGCACGGCGCACTGCTGATCGTCGACGAGGCGCACGGACTCGGGGTGCGTGGCACCGGCGGGCGCGGGCTTTTGCACGAGGTCGGTCTGGCGGGAGCCCCCGACATCGTGATGACGACGACGCTGTCCAAGGCGCTGGGCAGCCAGGGCGGTGTGGTGCTCGGCCCGATTGCCGTGCGGGAGCACCTGATTGACGCCGCGCGACCGTTCATCTTCGACACCGGTCTGGCCCCGGCCGCGGTGGGTGCGGCATGGGCCGCCCTGGAGATCCTGATCGCCGAACCCTGGCGCGCGGATGCCGTTCTCGCGCACGCGGCGACGCTCGCCGAGGTCTGCGGTGTTCCCGAGACACCGGGGTCGGCGGTCGTTTCGGTGATTCTCGGCGAGCCCGAGGTGGCGCTGGGGGCGGCGACCGCCTGCCTGGACCGAGGTGTCCGCGTCGGGTGCTTCCGCCCGCCGACGGTGCCCGCGGGGACATCGCGCCTGCGGCTGACAGCGCGGGCCTCACTCGATGACCGCGAGATGGCATTGGCGCGCAGCGTGCTCGCCGAGGTCCTCGCCTCGGCGCGCCGATGACTGTCGTCATCGTCACCGGCACCGACACCGGCGTGGGAAAGACCATTACGACCGCGGCGTTGGCCTGCCACGCGCGACTCGCCGGTCTCGACGTGGCGGTGTGCAAACCCGTGCAAACCGGTGCGGCCGACGGCGATGATGACCTGGGCGAGGTGGCGCGGCTGTCGGGCGTCGTCGATCTGGTGTCGGGGTGGCGCTATCCGGAACCGCTGGCGCCGGTCGCCGCGGCGCAGCGAGCCGGCATGGCGCTGCCCACGCGATCCGAGTTGGGGGAGTTGGCTGCTTCGGCCGATCGGCCCGGCAGACTGGTGATCGTCGAGGGTGCGGGAGGCCTGCTGGTGGAGATCGGCACGGACGGTGTGACGCTGCGCGATGTCGCCGCGGATCTTCGTGCCTCGGTTCTGGTGGTCGCGGCCCCGGGACTTGGCACCCTCAACCACACCGCGCTGACCACCGAAGCCCTGGCGGCACGGGACATTCCGTGTGCCGGGGTCGTGGTCGGTGCCTATCCCGCGAGCCCGACGGTGGCCGAGGAGACCAACCTGCACGCGCTGGCCCTGATCGCCCCCGTGCGCGCGGCGCTGCCATCGAGTGCCGGTGCACTGTCACCCGCAGCGTTCGCCGAGATGAGCACCGCGGCCTTCGAGACGTCCTGGGTCCGCGGTCTGGCCTGACGTGGCGCACTCCATCGAGCTGCTCTTCGACGAGGCGACCGAGGCGGCGGTTCGGCGGGACTGGGCGGCACTGGCGCAGGCGGGCCTGCCGAGCCAGGGTCGGCACCGCTCACCGACCAACCGGCCGCACGTCACGCTGGCCGTGTCCAATCACATCGATCCTGCGGTCGACGCTGAGCTGACCGAGCTGGCACACCGGTTGCCGCTGAGCTGCCGGATCGGGGCGGCCATGGTGTTCGGACGGGCGACATTGACGCTTGTGCGCCTCATCGTGCCGTCGGCGGCGCTGCTGGACCTGCACGCTGGGGTTGCCGTTGTCAGCGCGCCCCATCAGACGCCCGGCCCGTTCGCGCACTCGCAGCCCGGCCACTGGACCGCGCACGTCACGCTCTGCAGACGTCTGTCGGCACGCGATCTGCCTGCCGCGCTCGAGGTGATCGGTGCCGACGACCTCGACGGCACGTTCGCGGCGCTACGCCGTTGGGACGGTGACGCCCGTGTCGACACCCTCATCGGGTGAGGCGCCGTCATCGGGTGAGGCCGTGTGCTGGGCGGACATGCCGTCGACCAGCAGTCGCATGCCGAAGGCGAAGCGGCCGTTGGGATTCGATGTGAGGACCGACTGGCCGTCGGGCAGTGCGCCCGCGGCGTCCCACTGCAGCCGGGACTGTTCGTCGACGGTGAAGCCGAGGACGTAGTACACGACGGTGCGTGCGGCGAGCGCGGCGTTGGTGGTCTCGAACCCCGCGTCAGATGCCGCGGCGGCA
Organism: Mycolicibacterium sp. YH-1; assembly: GCF_022557175.1. The sequence continues at coordinate 3,025,468 of NZ_CP092915.1, forward strand.
AGGAGATCCAGGATGCGGGCCAGCGCCGCCGAGCGGCCCGAGGCGAATGTCGCCGACACCAGTTCCGCGCCGTCGGTGGAGGACAGCAGTGCCTCGCGCAGGGCAGCGCCGATCGTCGAGATCCGCTGGGCCCATGGCAGCGCGGCCACATCGGGCACCGCCGGTTCGAGAATGCGATCGGCGACGGCGCCCAGAAGTTCCTGCTTGTCGGCGAAGTGCCAGTACAGGGCGCCGGGTGTGACGCTGAGTTCGCGCGCCAGCCGGCGCATGGTCAGATCGGCGATGCCGAACTCGTCGAGGATATGAGCGGCCTTGGTGACCACGTCGCTTCGGTGCAGCTGCACCCCTGTATCCTAAACACCGTTCAAGTTCGATGTTCGGGAGGAGTGCCGGTGACGCAGACGGCCACAGAGGTTTCGGTGGATTCGGCAGACGGGGACGTGTTGGCCCTGGCTCGCGAACAGGTGCTCGAGCGCGGTGAGGGTCTCGACCAGGGGCAGGTGCTGGCAATTCTGCAGCTTCCCGACGACCGCCTCGAGGAGCTGCTCGCGCTGGCCCACGACGTCCGGATGAAGTGGTGCGGTCCCGAGGTCGAGGTCGAGGGCATCATCAGCCTCAAGACCGGCGGCTGCCCCGAGGACTGCCACTTCTGCTCGCAGTCGGGACTCTTCGCGTCTCCCGTGCGCAGCGCCTGGCTCGACATTCCCAGCCTGGTGGAGGCCGCCAAGCAGACCGCGAAGTCCGGTGCCACCGAGTTCTGCATCGTCGCCGCCGTCCGCGGGCCCGACGAACGACTGCTGGCTCAGGTCGCCGCCGGTATCGAGGCCATCCGCAACGAGGTCGACATTCAGATCGCGTGCTCGCTGGGCATGCTGACCCAGGAGCAGGTGGACCGCCTCGCCGCGATGGGCGTGCACCGCTACAACCACAACCTCGAGACCGCCGAGTCGTACTTCCCCAACGTCGTCACCACCCATACGTGGGAGGAGCGCTGGGGCACCCTCGAGATGGTCCGCGAGGCGGGCATGGAGGTCTGCTGTGGCGGCATCCTCGGCATGGGCGAGACGCTGGAACAGCGCGCGGAGTTCGCGGCTAATCTCGCGAAGCTCGATCCGCATGAGGTGCCGTTGAACTTCCTCAACCCGCGCCCGGGCACGCCGTTCGGCGATCTCGAGGTGCTGCCCGCCGCCGAGGCGCTCAAGGCCGTGGCCGCGTTCCGGTTGGCCCTGCCGCGCACGATGCTCCGCTTCGCAGGCGGCCGCGAGATCACGCTCGGTGACCTGGGCGCCAAACAGGGCATCCTCGGCGGCATCAACGCAGTCATCGTCGGCAACTACCTGACCACCCTCGGCCGTCCCGCCGAGTCGGACCTGGAGCTGCTCAACGATCTGCAGATGCCGATCAAGGCGCTCAACGCCACCATCTAGCCGTCAGCAGCCCAGCGATGTCGCAGAAGTTCAACGTCTACACCGGCGAACCCGAGGGCTTGCCCGGTGCCCAAGCCGTTTCCACCGCGGCGCGGCTCGGGCTCGAACCGCCCCGGTTCTGCGCGGAGTGCGGGCGCCGGATGATCGTGCAGGTGCGTCCCGACGGTTGGTCGGCCAGGTGCTCCCGGCATGGCGAACTGGACTCCGTCGATTTCGAGGAACGGCGATGAGTCAGGTGACCGAGGACACCGTGGCACGACCGGAACCGGTTGAGCCGCCCCGTGTCTCACACCGTCGCGCCGCGCTCATCGTGGTCGCCTCACTGGCGGGGGCAGGCGTTCTCGTCGGCGCACTGTGGGCCTGGCTCGCGCCGCCGATCGGCGTGGTCGTCGGACTCACCCGAGGCGGCGAACGGGTTCGCGGCTACGTGGGCAACGAGGCCGACCACCTGTTCCTCGCGGCGTTCCTGGTGCCGGGATTCCTCACCGTCGTCGCCGTGATCGCGGCCGTCCTGGTGTGGCGGTGGCGAGCCCATCGCGGGCCACTGATGGCAGGCGCCCTCGCCGTCGGATCAATGGTGGCGGCCGGCTTGGCGGCCGGGGTCGGGGCGGGTTTGGCGCGGCTGCGGTACGGCGTCGTCGACGTCGCGTCGGCGCCCGTGTCCCCGGAGCATCGCGTGCACTACGCGGTCGAGGCGGGCTCGGTGTTCTTCGGGCACTCGCCACTGCAGATCGCGGCGACCATAGTGTTCCCTGCGGGAATCGCGGCGTTGGTCTACGCGCTGTGCACGCTGGCGACCCCGCGCGATGACCTCGGTGCATGGCCGCCGGCCGAACCCATTGTCCTGCGGTACCCGTACGCTCCGGCCACCGATCAGGTGCAGGTCACTGATCCAGTGCCGACAGAGGCCGACGTTCCACCCGTTGACCCGTCATCACCTTCGCGCTGATCAACCCCAGCCGGAGCATGCCCCGGTAGGTCGACGGATTGAGCAGCGTCGGCCACTTCGTCCGCAGTCGATGTGCCGACGACGGACGTCCAGCGAACCGGTCGCGCAGCCAGCGCAAGGTCATCGGCGCGGACATCGGATGTAGCAGCAGGTGCTCGCTGAACATGTCGCGGTGGTAGGTGACATCGGTGCCGCCTGCGATGTACGCATCGGCGAGTTCGTCGATACAGGCCACCGAG